>NZ_AOJH01000057.1 GCF_000337355.1 Halorubrum kocurii JCM 14978
TCGGTCGCCGAGCAGATGGCGGCGGGCGCCCGCGACCGCGCCGGGACGACGTGGGCGGTCGCCACGACCGGAATCGCCGGGCCGGACGGCGGGACGGCGGAGAAACCGGTGGGGCTCGTGTACGTCGGCGTGGCCTACGCCGCGCCGTGGGGGACCGAGGAGTCGTTCGTCCGCGCGGAGCGAGTCGTCCTCGACGGCGACCGCGCGGCGGTGAAGCGCAAGGCGGTCGACGCCGCGCTGGGGGCGCTCGTCCGGGCGGTCCGCGAGGTCGGCGGCGGGGAGTGAGTCGACCGCGCCGCCGCTCCGCGATTCGGATCGGTAGCGCCCTCCCGGCCGTCCGCATCCTCTCGGTCGGTAGCGCCCTCCCGACCGTCCGCATCCTCTCGGTCGGTCGCGACCCCCGGCCGTCCGCATCCTCTCGGTCGGTCGCAACCCTCGCTCAATCGAGGTACGCGTGCCCGACGACCGCGGCGAGCAGCGCGGCGACGACGATCCACGCGAGCGGTTCGGCGGCGAGCAGCCGGATCGGGCGAACGGGGGACTCATCGAAGCCGAACAGCGCCCCGGCCGACAGCGCGCCCGCGAACACGAGCGCGGCGACGACGCCGGAGACGCCGAGGAGCAGCGTGTCGGTCCGGTCCATACCCCGGTTCGGCGGGGGAGGAACATAAACGGATCTCCGCGGCGCTTCCGACGGAGCGACGCGGGGAAGAAAAGCCAGGGCAGGGATTTGAACCCCGGAAGTCTCGATTACAAGTCGAGTGCATGAACCGCCCATGCTCCCCTGGCGCAGGCGGTCGTACTCGGTCCTCCTATGAGTGCGTGTCGCTTTCCGCGAAGGTGACGGGTGGCGGCACGGTACCGCGGTCAGTCGATCGGGCCGTCGCCTCTCTCTCCGCGCCTGTCGTCGCCATTGCCGCCTCCCTCTCCGCGCCCGTCGTCGCCATCGCCGCCTCTCTCTCCGCGCCTGTCGTCGCCATCGCCGCCTCTCTCTCCGCCACCCGCCGCCAGCGACTTCCTCAGCTCCACGCGGTGCGGCTCGTACCCGTGCGCCGCGTAGAACTCGCGGGCGCGCTCGTTGGCCGCGAGCGCCTCCAGCGCGACGGTCTCGGCGCCAGTCTCGCGGAGGGCTCGCTCGGCGGCGTCCAGCAGGTCGGAGCCGATCCCCTCGTCGCGGCGCTCGGGGACGACGAACAGGTTGCTCACGACGCCGCGGGTCCGGTCGCGCTCGTAGCCGCCGTGATCGAGCGCGAACCCGACGAACCCGATCGGGTCGCCGTCGCCGTCGCGCGCGACGAGGAGCTCGCCGGTGACCACCGAGCGCGCGACCCACTCTCGGACCGCGCCGCGGTTCCCCTCGGCGAGCAGCGTCGACCCGAACGCCCGCTGGCTCTCGGCGAGCGCGATCCACAGGTCGGTCACGGGATCGACGTCGTCGACTGTGGCGGGCGTGACGCGCGCGCGGTCGCTGTCGGCCATTCGTTCGGGCTTCGGCGCGCCGGCCGTTTGAGCCTACCGGCGGGGCGCCGACCGGGAGGGCGGCGGGGCGTCCGCGACGGGGCGGCGGAGCGCGGATCGCGGCGCCCTCACACGTCGCGGCACTCCGGGCAGACCGCCTGTCCGTTCGCGGTCACGAGGTCGGGGACGAGCGCCCCGCAGCTCTCGCAGACGCCTTGGGTCGGCGAGCCGGAGGCGTCGGTGGAGGACGCCTCCACGGCGGGGTCGACGCCGCCGTCGGCGCCCAGCGTCGCCGCGTCGCCGCGCCGCGGATCGCCGGTCGTCCCCTCGTCCGCGATGGGGTCGCGGGCGCCGTCTCCGGTCCGGGGCGCGCCCGCGGCGAGCGCGTCACCGGCGGTGACGACGCCGACCGCCTCGCCGTCCTCGACGGCGACGACGCGGTCGACCCCCTCCGCGACGAGCCGCTCCTCGACGGCGGCCAGCGCGTCGTCCGGCGCGACCGTGGGAAGCGGCGGGCTCATGACCGAGCCGACCGTGCGGTCGCCGCCCACGTCGGCCGACGAACCGTCGTCGGCTCCGACGCCGCCGTCGAGGAGCGCGCCGAGGGCGTCTCGACAGCCGAGTCGGCCGACCGGCTCGCCGCCGCGGAGGACGACGAGGCAGTTCGTCCCCTCGTCGACCAACAGCGCCGCCGCGTCGCGCAGCGGGTCCGACTCGCTCACGCCGAGGAACTCGCGGTGCATCACGTCGCGAACCGTGGTGTCTGTTCGCATGAGACGTGGATCCGCCGCGAACGAGTAAAAGGTGCCCCCGGTATCGTTATACGTATTCCCGGCGTAGACTGCTGATCGGCCGAGAAACGACGGGCTAAAGCGAGGACCCCGTCGTAAAGCGAGGACCCCGTCGTGACGAACGCGGTCGCGAGCGCGCGGGCGGTGGCGACGAAAAGGAGGCTTCAAACCCTCCGGCGTCCGAGCGGAGGGCATGACCATACCCTCGTTCGTGATCGGGATCGCGGGGGGGACCGGCGCGGGGAAGACGACCGTCTCCCGGCTCGTCACCCGCGACCTCGGCGACAGCGTCACCCGCATCCCGCTGGACAACTACTACGAGGACCTCTCGCACCTCGACTTCGAAGAGCGGCAGTCGGTCAACTACGACCACCCCGCCGCGTTCGAGTGGGAACTGCTCAGAGAGCACCTCGAAGCCCTGCTCGAGGGGCAGTCGGTGCAGATGCCGCAGTACGACTTCGAGATCCACAACCGGAAGGAGGAGCGAGTCGACGTCGAACCGACCGACGTCATCGTGCTCGAAGGGATCTTAGCGCTGTACGACGAGGAGATAAACGACATGATGGACCTCCGGCTGTTCGTCGAGACGGACGCCGACGTGCGGATCCTCCGCCGGATCCGACGTGACGTGATCGACCGCGGCCGCGACCTGGAGGGCGTCATCGACCAGTACCTCTCGACGGTGAAGCCGATGCACGAGCAGTTCATCGAGCCCTCGAAGAAGCACGCCGACGTGATCATCCCCGAGGGGGCGAACAGCGTGGCCGTGAACCTCTTAGAGGAGAAGCTCCGCGCCGAGGTCGAAGGCGACGCCGTCCGGAGCTGGGAGCGGGGGAGCCTGGAGGAGGAGCTCGGCGAGAAGCGCTCGCTCGACATGGACGGCGACGACTGATACCGACGGCGGCGACCGACGCCACCGCTCCCGCAGACGTGGAATCGCAGGTACGACTAACTGCCCCGCTCGCGTATCTCCGGCCATGATACGAGCGATCCTCGGAGTCCTCGGCGGGCTCACGGCGGTGGTTCCGGACCGGATCGTCGACGCCTTCGAGCGCGTCGCCGTCGCGAATCCGGACGAAGTCGAACCGCGGTCGAGGCTCCTCCCGACGCTCCGAGCCGAAGGCGCGTTCATCGTCGCGATCGCCCTGACCGGCGGTCGCGCCTACGCGTGGACGATGTACGTCTCCGGCGCCTTCGGTGCCCTCCTGCTCGCGTTCCCGCGGCTGTACCGCGAGGTCGCGGCGCGGTTCGTCTACGACGACCCGGACGCGGTCGAATGGAACGCCGGGTTCGATCGCGTCCTCCGGTCCGTCGGCGCGCTATACGTGCTGTGGGGGCTTCGGGAGCTCCGCCGTCGACGGGGAGCGGAGTAGCTCCGCCCCTACCGCCGCCGACTCGCCACCCGCTCTTCCGCGGTCTCCGCGCTGACGACCTCGTAGAGAATCGCCCGGCCGCCGTCCTCCTTTGGGCGGAGCACCCGCCCGAGCCGCTGGGTGAACTCGCGCTCGCTGCCCGACCCGGAGAGCACGACGGCGACGTTCGCGTCGGGCACGTCGACGCCCTCGTCGAGGACGTTGGCGGCGACGACCCGGCCGTAGGTCCCCTCGCGGAAGCGTTCCAGGATCTCGCGGCGCTCCTTCGCCCCCGTTTCGGCGGTGATCGCGGGCAGCAGGAACCGCTCGGAGAGTCGGTAGACGAGGTCGGTGTGGGCGGTGAAGACGATCACCCGGTCCTCGCGGTGGCGGTCGAGGATCGACTCGAGGCGGTCGACCTTCCGGCGCGCGTTCATCATTATCTCCCGGGCGTCCTGCTTCGCGAGGAGGGCCTCCCGCGCGGCCGGGTCGTTGCCCGAGCGCTTGACGAGCTCCCGGTAGTCGCTCCCGCTCGTGAACGTGATCCCCGCGTCCCGGACGTACTCGACGAAGGTACCCTGCCGCTCGTCGTAGCGCTCGCGCTCGTCGGGCGTCAGCTCCACCTCGATCCGCCGGATGTCGTAGGGCGCGAGGTGGTCGCCCGCGAGGTCGTCGACGTCGAGGGCGTACACCCGGTCGCCGATCAGCTCCGCGACGGTCTCGTGCGCGCCGTCGGGGCGCTCGAAGGTCGCCGTCAGGCCGAGCCGCGCGGGCGCCGCGAGCAGCCGCGCCACGTCTCGGTACCCCTCGCCGCCGAGGTGGTGGACCTCGTCGAAGACGACGAACTCGAAGGCGTCGCCGACGTCCGCCGCCTTCAAATACGCGGAGTCGTACGTCGACACCGTGACCGCCTCCCGGCGCTGCTCGCCGCCGCCGAACCGACCGATCGGGACGTCGAACTCCGCCTCCAGCTCCCGCTGCCACTGGTCGAGCAGGTCGACCGTGGGCACCACGACGAGCGTGGGCACGCCCAGTTCGACCATCGCTCGGATCGCGATCACGGTCTTGCCGGCCCCGGTCGGGAGCTCGAGCACGCCGCGGTCGCCGGCGTCGCGCCACGCGTCGAGCGCCTCGCGCTGGTACTCCCGGAGGTCGTAGTCGGTCGAGAGGCCCTCGTCGAGCCCGCCCTCCGCCCCCGCACGGTCGCTCGCGTCCAGCACGCGGTCCTCGACGCTCGCGCCGGCGACCTCCAAGGCGCGCCGGATCGCGGCGTAGCGGTAGGCCGGCGCCCGGCCCGTCCCCGACCGCGGATCGCTCTCGACGCCGGGGAGCGGCGGGAGCGGCGCGAGCGGGTCGGGCTCGCGGTCCGCGTCGCCGCCGGCACCGTTCCCGCGGGGGACGACCCGAATCGTCCCGTCCTCGTAGGTCAGCCGGACGTCCATCGCCGGACGTTGCCGACCGACTTACAAAGGGCCACCGCCTCCGTCCGCCATGCGCGCGGACGAACTCGACCCCGAGATGGCCGCCGTCGTCGACGAGATCGGGGCGCTCGGGCTCCCCGAGTGGCACGAGCTCTCGGTCGAGGCGGCGAGGCGCGTCGAGGACGAGGTGTTCTCCGGCGCCCCCGAGCCGCCCGTCGCGGACGTCCGCGACCTCGCGTTCGACGGGCCGCACGGCGAGGTGCCGGTACGGGTGTACCGGCCCGACGCGGCGGTCGACGCCTCGGTCGGCGGCGGCGACACCGCTCCCGCCCGCACCCTCGTCCACTTCCACGGCGGCGGGTGGACGCTCGGCACGCTCGACTCGATCGACGGCCCGTGTCGGGAGCTCGCGACCCGCGCGGACGCCGTCGTCGTCTCCGTCGACTACCGGCTCGCCCCCGAACACCCCTTCCCCGTGGCGGTCGACGAGGCGGCCGCGGCCGTGGCGTGGGTCGCGGACAGCGCGGCGGCGTTCGGCGCCGACCCGGACAGGCTCGGGGTTTCGGGGACCAGCGCGGGCGCGACGCTCGCGCTCGCGGCGGCGCTGCACGCGCGGGAGTTCGAGGAGTCCGCGGAGCCGGCGGGCCAGTTCCTCCTCTACCCGATCGCGGGCAACGACTTCGAGACCGACTCGTACCGCGAGAACGCCGACGGTCCCCTCCTCACCCGCGCCGACATGCGGTGGTTCTTCGAGCGGTACCTCCGGAGCCCGGTCGACGCGCGCAACCCGTTCGCCGTGCCGCTCCGCGCCGCCGACCTGGGCGACCTCCCGCCCGCGACGGTCGTCACCGCGGGCTTCGATCCCCTCCGTGACGACGGCGTCGCCCTCGCGGAGCGGTTCGAGGGCGAGGGGACCCCGGTCGAGCACCGCCACTACCCGGCGATGGCGCACGGGTTCTGTAGCCTCTCCGACCGCGTCGCCGCCGCGGAGGCGGCGCTGTCGGCGGTCGCTCGCGACGTGCGGGAGCGCCTCTGAGCGCAGCGAGTGGCCGTCGCCGACGCCGCGACGGCGACGCCCCCAAGTGGCTCGCTCCTAAAGGAGCGCCATGAGTCTCATCGGATCGGCGGTCACGTTCGTCGTCGGGCTCCTCGTCGGCGGACTGGCCATCTTCATCGCCGCCACGGTCGTCACCGGCACGCGCGACTACAGCCACGCCGTGTTCACGGCGCTCGTCGGCGCGGTCGTCTGGGGGCTCGCCGCCTTCTTTCTCTCGTGGGTCCCGCTGATCGGCGACTTCATCCCGCTCCTCGCGTGGATCTGGGTCATCCGGGCGCGCTACGGGGCCTCGTGGGTACACGCGGGGATCATCGGGTTCATCGCCTGGGCGTCGGCCGTGCTCGTGCTGGCGGTGCTCCCGTTCGCGGGCGTCACCGACGCGGTCGGGGTGCCGTTCGTCCGGTCGCTCGGCGCGGTCTGACGGACGCCGCCGCGGTCGCTTTTATAAACGATCGCCGCGGTCGCTCACTCCGAGACGGTCGTCTTCACGATGCTCACGGGCGCGGTCGACCGCCGCGAGACGCGCTCGGTGACGGAGCCGAGCATCCGGCGGTAATCGCCCGACCGGGTCTTCGACCCCATCACCGTCAGGTCGATGTCCTCGTTATCGATGTACGCGAGGATCTCTTCGTGGGGAACGCCGTACACCAGGTCCGTCACCGTGTCGACGCCGGCGTCCGCGGCGTGCGACGCCACCTCGTCGAGCGCCGCGCGGCCGCGGTCCTCCAGCGTCTCGGAGGCGCCCTCCGAGCCGTCGACGAACTCGTCGCCGGAGTACGCGTTGACGATGTCGCTGTCGACGATGTACAGCACGTGCAGGGTCGCGTCGTAGCGGTCGGCGGCGTCGATCGCGTGGTCGATCGCGCGGTCGACGCCCTCGCTGCCGTCGGTGGGGAGGAGTACTCGGTCGTACATAGTTGACAGTTCGCTCCGTCACCGAATAAATCGGTCGCCGTTTCCCGAACGGTTAACACGCTTCCACCCCCGGACTGGCGCATGACCGACGCCGCGGACCGGCTGTTCGTGAACGGGGACGTACACACGCTCGCGAGCCTCGAGGGGGGGCACGGCGCGACGGACGGACCCGACGGCGTCCCCGACGAGATCCACGAGGCCGTCGCCGTGCGAGACGGCGAAGTGGTCCGCCTCGGCCGGAGCCGCGAGGTCCGGTTCCTCGAAGGGGTCGACACCGAGGTGATCGACCTCGACGGGCGCGTGCTCCTCCCCGGCTTCGTCGACGCGCACACCCACCTGACGACGGTCGGTCGCTACCTCGTCCACGCCGACCTCTCGTCGGCGGACTCGCCCGGTGAGGCGGTCGGGCTGCTGGCGGAGCGGGCGGCGGCGGTCGAGGCCCGGTCCTCGGGGTCCGCGACCGACTGGGTGCTCGGCTACGGCTACGACGAGTCGGCGTGGGACGAGGAGCGCTACCTGACTCGGGGCGACCTCGACGCCGTCTCGACCGAGCGGCCGGTCGCGGCGTTCCGCGAGGACATGCACGTCGCCGCGGTCAACGGCGTCGTCCTGGACCGGTTCGCGGACGAGCTGGCCGGCGTCCCCGAGGAGACGGTGCCGAGCGACGAGGCCGGCGAGCCGACGGGCGTCCTCTTCGAGAGCGCGATCGACCCGATCTACGAGGCGGTCGAGCCGGGGCCGGCGGGGACCCGCGAGGCCGTCACGGCCGCGCTCGACGACTGCGCCGCGAAGGGGATCACCGGCTTTCACGACATGGTGCGCGGCTCCCGCGCCCCGCGCGTCTACCGCGACCTCGACGACGCCGGCGAACTGACCGCGCGCGTCCGGGTCAACTACTGGAGCGACCACCTCGACGCGCTGCGGGAGGTCGGCCTGTCCACGAACGCCGGGAGCGACATGGTCCAGACGGGCGCGATCAAGTCGTACACCGACGGGAGCTTCGGCGGCCGGACCGCGCGGCTCTCCGAGCCGTACGCGGACGCCCCCGAGGAGACCGGCCAGTGGGTCGTCGACCCGGACGAACTGGCGGCGACGGTCGCGGAGGCGACCGCGGCGGGCTACCAGTTCACCGCCCACGCCATCGGCGACGAGGCGGTCGACGCCGTCCTCGACGCCTACGAGGCGGACTCCCGGACCGACCCCGGCGAGGCGCGCCACCGGATCGAACACGTCGAGCTCGCCGACGACGCGGCGATCGAGCGGCTCGCGGAGACGGGCGTCGTGGCCAGCGTCCAGCCGAACTTCCTCAAGTGGGCGGGCGACGACGGGCTCTACGACGCCCGGCTCGGCGACCGCCGGACCGAGACGAACCGCTACCGCGACATGCTCGACGCGGGCGTCCGCCTCGCGTTCGGCTCCGACGGGATGCCGATGGACCCCTTACTCGGGGTCCACCACGCCGTCAACGCCCCCGCCGAGGCGCAGCGGCTCACGGTGACCGAGGCCCTGCGCGCGTACACCCTCGGGGCGGCGTACGCGGGGTTCGACGAGGACCGGCTCGGCACGGTCGAGCCCGGCAAGCGCGCCGACTTCGCCGTCCTCGACTCGTCGCCGTGGGACGAGCCCGAGGCGATCCGGGATATCGGCGTGGCGATGACGGTCGTCGACGGCGAGGTCGTGTACGACGGACGGTGACGGCGGCTCTCGTGGGCCGTGCGGAAACGACGCAAGCGCTGCCAGAAAACGTTAGTTATTAATCGTGTAGGTTCTACACTGGGGCATGGCAGAGATCGCCATCGAATACGCCGCCGGCAGTCGCCTCCGTTCGGAGGCGGAGACGGCTCGACGACTGATCGACTCCTACCTCGGCGACCGCTCCGACGTCGACCGAGTCACCCTCTCGCCCTCCAGCGAGTCCGTGTTCTGCGTCAGCGTCGAGGGCGACCGCATCTGGTGTACGGACCCGCGCGAGTGGATCGACGCCGTGGAAGCGGTGACCGCGGTCCGCCGTCGGCTCTCGGAGCTGTCCTGACCGCGGCTCACTCGGTCCGCGCCGTCGCGTGCGACCGCACGAACTCCCGGAGGAGCTTGCCCGCCAGCGCCGCGGCCTGCCCGTCGTCGCGGTCGTTCACCTCGACGACGTCGAACCCGTCGGTCGCGGGCGCGACCGCGCGAACGAGGTCGCGGACCTCTCGCGGGTCGAGCCCGAACGGCTCCTTCGTCCCGGTTCCCGGCGCGAAGCCGGGGTCGAGCCCGTCGACGTCGACCGAGCAGTACACCGACTCGTTTGTAAATGCGTCCGCGTCGGTCCCGTCGATCCACGTCCGGGCGTCCTCGGGGGGGACGACGGTCACGTCGGCGTCGGCGGCGCGGTCCCACTCGGCCTCGGAGCCGGTGCGCGCGCCGACGATCACGGCGCGGTCGACGCCGAGGTCGTCGAGGACGCGCCGAGTGACGCAGGCGTGGCTCAGCGGGTTCCCGTCGTAGGCGTCGCGCAGGTCGAGGTGGGCGTCGCAGACGACGAGGGCGTCCGGATCGACCGCCTCGACGCCGGCGTGCGTGACGGTGTGTTCGCCGCCGAGAGTCAGGGGGACGGCGCCGTCGTACGTGACGCTCCGCAGTTCGGCGGCGAGGTGGTCGAGGTACTCCTCCGTGTCGTCCCACGGTCGCACGTCGCCGGCGTCTGCGACGTCGAGCGCGGAGAAGCGGCTCTCCGTTCTGCGGTCGTAGTCGTCGTAGGTCTCGGCGAAACGCCGGATCCGGTCCGGTCCGAACCGGGTGCCCGGCTGAAAAGTGGTCGTGGCGTCGAGGGGAGCACCGACGACCACGTACGAAGCAGCGTCGCGGTCCGCCGTCGCTCCCGGGAACATCGGCTTGACTACCCGACGACCTTGCGCTGGCCCTCGTACTCGAGGTACTCGATGTTGTCGTCGGAGGCGAAGTCCTCGCCCTCGGGGATGCGCATGGTGAACGTCTCGTAGGTGTCCAGATCCATGACCTGCGCGTCGTTCCCGGAGACGGAGACGACCTGGCCCTGCTTCCGCTGGATGATCGGGACCCAGACCTTCGCGTCGACCGGCTGCGAGAGCGAGCGCTTCTTGTCGTCGAAGACGCCCTTCCCCTCGACGCGCGCCTTCGCGCTCCCGTGTTTCCCGGGTTTGGCTGTGCTGTAGTGATTGATCTTGCAGGGCGAGCTGTCCATCATCACATAGCTCCCCTCCTGCAGTTCGCGAACCTGCTTCTGCTCTCGCGGCATGAGCGCTACTTTCCCCGGCGCGGGTATAAACGGTTTGGAACGGCGTTGCGGGCGATCGGGAGGCAGAGATCGGTGGGCGGGAACCGGCCCGACCGGCGGGTCAGCCGGCGAGCCGATCAGGGGTCCATCTCGTCGACGTACTCCTCTGGCTCGTCCTCGTCGGCGTCGCCGTCCGGGGGGACGAACTGCCCGGTGAGGATGTAGCTGGCCACGAAGAGCCCGATGAAGCCGACGCCGACCGCGGCGGTCGTCCGAACGACGAACGGGAAGTCGACCCACCAGAGCGCGCGGTCGGCGATCAACATCACGACGACCGCGACGAACAGCGCCTTCTGCTCGTCGGTGGGGTCGCGGACGAACCCGACCACGTCCTCCTTGAGGTCGCCGAAGAATCCCATCTCAGGCACCTCCGGTCTCCTCGATGACGCGGCTCACGCGGTCGAGCCCCTCCTCAAGCTCCTCGGTCGGGAGTCCGAACCCGATCCGGAAGCGGTCCGGGAAGCCGAACAGCCCGCCGGGCGCGAGCACGACGCTCTCCTCCTCGACGACGGTCCGACAGAACGACTCCCCGTCGTCGAAGCCGTCGGGGACGCTGACGAACCCGTTGACCGCCACCGGGTCGTACCAGTCGAGCCCGTGGCGGTCGAGCCCTGTCTCTTATACACATCTCTGATGGCGCGAGGNCGCGCCATCAGAGATGTGTATAAGAGACAGGTGCTGACCGAACAGGCTCGGCGAGATGGTGGTGTAGTCCTTCCACTGCCACGCGCGCTCGACGACCGCCTCGGGGCCGGCGATCCAGCCGAACCGGAGTCCGGCGAGCCCGTACGCCTTCGTGAGGCTCGTCGTCGATATCCCGTGGGACCCGAAGCTCGCGACCGGCGGCTGCGGCTCCTCGGTCAGCAGGCGGTACACCTCGTCGGAGAGGAGGTACGCGTCGCGGTCGACGGCCACGTCGTAGACCGCCCGCATCGCCGCCTCGTCGTGGTACCGACCGGTGGGGTTGTTCGGGTTGTTCACGACGATCACGGCAGTGTCCTCGCGGGCGGCGTCCGCGATCGCGTCGGGGTCGAGCTCCCACTCCGGCGGCTCCAGCTCGACGCGAGTCACCTCGCCGAACGCCTCCGGGACCGCGTGGAGGGCCTGATACGTCGGGGTGACGACGACCGCGTGGGCGCCGGAGCCGACCGTCGACCCCTCGCCGCCCACGGCGTTCTCGTCTCCGAGCAGCGAGAGGAACGCGAGGAAGTTCGCCTCCTGCGTCCCGCAGGTGAACAGCACCTCGTCGGCGCTCCGGCCGTACCGCTCGCCGACCGCCGACCGGAAGCCGGGGTCGCCGTTCGTCGGGATGACGTAGTCGAGCCGACCGGGATCGAGGTCGAACCGGCTCGCGTCCAGCGAGCGGATCCCGCTCTCGGCCAACATGATGTCGGCCTCGTGCTCGTACTCCGCGAACCAGCGTTCGAGGCCGAACGGGTCGATGCGCATACCGGAAGTGGGAGTGGAGCGAGGTTAGGTGCTACGGTCTCTCGCGCTGTCTCGGGAGCGACGCGCACCGCGGACGGCCGCCGACGGCGGTCGAACCAGTCCGGGGCGGCGCCACCGCAACGGCTTTTTGCTGCGATTGAGATTCGATACCATGTTACGCAACCGGCGGCGACTGCTGACGGCGCTGCTCGTCGCGGTGGCCGCGCTCACGGCGGTCGTGTTGGCGGAAGTGCTGCGGACCGTCGTCTTCGCGGTCACCGTCGCGTACGTCCTGTATCCGGTCCGGCAGCGCCTCGTCGGCCGGGGGACGTCCGTTCGGTTCGCGTGCGTCGCCACCACCGTTGTCGCCTTCTTCGCCGCCGTGCTCCTCGTGGTGCCGCTGCTCTACGTGCTGTATCGCCGCCGGTCGGAGCTGATCGAGATCCTCGGGCAGATCCCCGACGTCGTCCCCCTCAGCGTGAGCGGGTTCGAGCTGGTCATCGACATGGCGCCGTACGTGGCGGCCGCCGAGGTGTGGGTTCGGCAGGTCGCGCTCGCGGTCGCGGCCGCGGCGCCGCGGCTCGTCCTCGAGCTCGTCGTGTTCACCTTTCTCGTCTACGGGATCCTCCGCCGACCGACGGCGGTCGGGGCCGCCGTCTACGGCGTCGTTCCGCCCGAGTACCACGACATCCCGACGCGGCTCCACGAGCGCACGCGGGAGACGCTGTACTCGATTTACGTCCTGCAGGCGGCGACGGCGACGGCGACGTTCGGGCTCGCGCTCGTGGTGTTTTGGGCCCTCGGCTACGGCTCCCCGGCCCTGCTGGCCGTCATCGCGGCCGTCCTCCAGTTCGTCCCCGTCATCGGCCCGAGCGTGCTCGTCGTCGCGCTGTCCGCGGGAGACCTCCTCCTCGGCGAGACCACGCGGGCGATCGCCGTGTTGGCGCTCGGGCTCGTCGTCGTCTCCTTCGTTCCCGACGCGGTGATCCGAACGCAGCTCGCCGACTGGACCGGCAGGATCTCTCCGGGGCTGTACTTCGTCGGGTTCGTCGGCGGGATACTCACGCTCGGGGCGATCGGCCTCATCGTCGGCCCGCTTCTCGTGTCGCTGCTGCTCGAAGTGATCGACATGTTCGCCGAGGGCGACACCGCGCCGGGTCGCGTCGGCGCCGCCGGCGACTCGACGGAGTGAGCGCCGGCGGCGCTCCCGCTCTGGGTCCACCTTCCTCGCCGGGTCCACCTTCTTCACCGACCCCACCGGCACGGCTTTCCCTCGCCCGACCGTTCACTCCGTGTTCAATGCCCTCGACTGATCCCCCCGCCGCGCTCGGCGACGCCCCGGCCCTCGCGGCGCGGCGGCTCGCCGACCTCTCCGAGCGCGTGCCGCGCTCGGGTTCGGCTGACGCCGCGAGAGACGCGCTCGACGTGTTCGCCCCGGCCACCGCCGAGCGGATCGGCTCGGTGCCCGCCTGCGAGGCGAGCGACGTTGATGCCGCGGTCGCCCGCGCCCGCGAGGCCCAGGCGGAGTGGGCCGAGACCCCCGCGAGCGAGCGCGCGACCGTGATCGACCGGTTCGGCGACCTCGTGGTCGACCGCCGCGAGGAGCTGCTCGACCTCCTCCAAGCGGAGACCGGGAAGTCGCGCCGGACCGCGGTCGAAGAGCTGTTCGACGTGCCGACGGGGTGCGGCTACCTCGCGAACGAGGCGCCCGGCGTCCTCGCCGACGAGCGGCGCTCGGGCGTGGCGCCGGGCGTCACGACCGCGACCGTCACCTACGACCCGGTCGGCGTCGTCGGCGTGATCTCCCCGTGGAACTACCCGCTGACCCTGTCGATGGCGGACGCGCTCCCCGCGCTCGCCGCTGGCAACGCGGTCGTACTCAAACCCGACGAGAAGACGCCGTACGGCGCGCTCGCGCTCGGCGAGCTGCTCGAGGTCGCCGGCCTCCCGGACGACCTGTTTCAGGTCGTCACGGGCGAGGGGGCGACGGTCGGGCCCGCGCTCGTCGACGCGGTCGACTACGTCGCGTTCACCGGCAGCACCGAGACCGGTCGGGTCGTGGCCGAGCGCGCGGGGCGGAACCTCATCGACTGCTCGCTGGAGCTCGGCGGCAACAACCCCCTCGTCGTTCTCGACGACGCCGACGTCGACGAGGCGGCTCGCGGCGCGGTGCAGGCCTGCTTCTCGAACGCCGGGCAGCTCTGTCTCTCGGCCGAGCGGATCTACGTCGAAGAGCCCGTCTACGACGCGTTTCTCGACGCATTCGTCCGGGAGACGGAGCGGCTCACCCTCGGGACCGGGTACGACTACGACGCGGCGGTCGGCTCGCTCATCGACGCCGCCCAGCTCGACCGCGTCCAGAGCCACGTCGACGACGCGCGGGAGCGCGGCGCGACCGCCTTGACGGGCGGCCGCGCTCGCCCCGACGTGGCGCCGTACTGCTACGAGCCGACGGTCCTTGTCGACGTGGAGCCGGACGCGACGCTCGCGTGCGAGGAGACGTTCGGGCCGGTGGCCGCCGTGACGTCAGTGTCTGACGCCGACGCGGCCGTCGCGGCCGCCAACGACTCCCCGTACGGGCTCAACGCGAGCGTGTGGACGGGAGGCCGCGACCGGGGCGTCGAGGTCGCCCGCGAGATCGACTGCGGCACCGTCAACGTCAACGACGCCTTCCTCGCGACGTGGGGCGCCGCCGACGCGCCGATGGGCGGCTTCGGCGACTCCGGGCTGGGCCGCCGGCACGGCCCCGAGGGGATCCGCCGGTACGTCGAGTCGCGGACGATCGGCGTCTCGCGCGTCGGTCCCCTCGGCTTCCCGGACCGGATCCCGACCGACTGGTTCGTTCGCGGCGCGTTCGCGGCCCTCTCGCTCGGACGGCGTGCGAGCCGCGGCGTTCGGCGGGTGAAACGCCGGTTCCGCCGTCGGTAACCACCGATCCGGCGCGGTGGACGGCCGGCTCCGCGAGCGTCGAGGTTCCCTGACTCCTCCCGACCTGCGGATTCAAGACCGTCGCCCGCCACGTGAGACCATGGCAGGACCGGACCCCGCCGAACTGCGGCGGGTCGTCGACGCGTTCCCCGAGGCGGCCGATGTCGAGGCCGCCGACCGCGTCGACGACCTCCTCGACGGGACCTACGGGAGGCTGAGGCGCGACTGGTACCCGGAGCTCGAGACCGTCACCGAGGCGTACCGCGACGGCGACATCCTCCGCGAGGACGTGCTCGAACACGTCGAGGCGGTGCCCTCGTTCCGGCTCTCCGACGGCGCGGCTCCCCTCCCGGAGAAGCGACGGGCGCTCTTCGAGGCCGACGAAACGGGGGCGGCGGTGACCGAGGTCGCCGGCTGGTACGCGACGCTGCGGTCGATGGTGGACGACGACCCCGACGACCTGACCCGCCTCGAGCGCCTGCTCCACGGCTTCGGCTACGCCCTCGCGCACGGCCTGTTCCTCGGGGCGTCGTCGCCCGCGCGAGTGGTTCGCCGGCTCCGACTGGCGTACCGGTCGGTCGGCGTCGACATCGACGACACCGCCACCGAGGGCGGCGCCGAGCGGACGACGTTCACCTGCCCGTACCGCGGCGCGGGCGCCCGGATATACGGCGAGAAGTGGGTGTGTCACGAGAAGCTCGACCGCGTGGACGACGGGTACGTGACGTACCTCGCGGAGCGGGGGATCGACTATCAGCGGCCGCGGGACTGCGACGAGAGCGAGCAGTGTTACTCCACCGTCGCGCGCGACGGCCCCGAGCTGTGGTGGCCGAAGACCGCACCCGACGAGATCCGCGCTCGCTCGTGACCCGGGACCGTCGGCGACCGCGGTCGGAGCCGTCGCGACCGCGCTCGGACGACGAGGGCCCGTCGGCGACCGCCGACGAACCCGCGGTGCGCCGGATCCAGCGGGGGTACGCCGCGTGGGCGCGAGCCTACGACTGGTTCGCGCGGGCGACCGCCTCGGTCGGGGGCGTGCGGGCGGGCTGCGTGCGAGCGTTGGACCTCGAGCCGGGCGACACGGTCGTCGAGTTCGGTTGCGGGCCCGGCGTCAACGCCCCCGCGCTGCGCGAGGCCGTGGGGCCGACCGGCCGCGTCGTCGGCGTCGACGTCACCGGCGCGATGCTCGACCGGGCGCGGGCGCTGGCCGAGCGGCGGGGGTGGGAGAACGTCGAACTCGTGCGGGGCGACGCGACCGACCCGCCGGTCCGTTCGGCCGACGCGGTCCTCGCGACGTTCGTCACCTCGCTGTTCGCGGACCCGTACGCGGTCGTGAGCGACTGGTGTGACCTGGCCGACAGCGTCGTCGTCGCCTCGTTCGCGCCGCGGGGGAGCCGCCCCGCGAACGCCGCCCTCTCCGCGTTCGCCCGGCTGAACGGTCGGCTGTTCGACGCGGCTGGAGGCGATCCGCTCGGCCAACTCGACGCGCGGACGGCCGCCGCGGGGCGGGCGATCGCCGACAACGCCGCGACCGCGACGGAAGAGCGGTTCCTGTTCGGGACGGTCACGATGTGCGCCGGGCACGGACGCGCGGGTCACCGCCCGGAGTGAGCCGGGACGACGGCCGCGGTGCGAGGCGGAACGCAACGTTTAGCGCGCCCCCGGACGCAGTGGTGGGCATGAGCTTCTTCGAGACGCTCGGGGCCCGGATCGAGTCGACGGACAGCGTCGTCTCGGTCGGCCTCGACCCGGACCCGAGTCGGCTCCCCGAGTTCGTCGCCGACGCCGACCTGCCGCGGTGGGCGTTCAACCGCCGGATCATCGACGCGACCCACGAGCACGCCGCCTGCTACAAGCCGAACGCGGCCTTCTACGAGGACGCCGACGGCTGGCGCGCGCTGGCGGAGACGATCGCCTACGCCCACGGCAAGGACGTGCCGGTCCTCCTCGACGCCAAGCGCGCCGACATCGGTAACACGACGCGGCAGTACGCCGCGGCGCTCGACCGCGCCGACGCGATCACGGTGAACCCGTACCTCGGCCGCGACTCCCTCCAGCCGTTCCTCGACCGCGAGGGGAAGGGGGTGTTCGTCCTCTGTCGCACCTCGAACCCGGGCGGGAGCGACCTCCAGGACCTCGAGCTCGCCTCCGGCGAACCGCTCTACGAGCGCGTCGCGGCGCTCGCCGACGTGTGGAACGGCAACGGCAACGTCGGCCTCGTCGTGGGCGCGACCGCGCCCGAGGAGCTGGCCGCAGTCCGCGAGATCGTCCCCGAGATCCCCTTCCTCGTCCCCGGCGTCGGCGCGCAGGGCGGCGACGCGGAGGCCGCGGTCGAGCACGGGCTTGCGGATCACCCGGACGCCGACGTCGGCGCCGGCCTCGTCAACTCCTCGCGCGGAATCATCTTCGCCGGCGAGGAGTCGAGCCGCCCGGGCGACGAGGCGACCTACTTCGGCGCCGCCGGCGACGCCGCGAAGCGCCTGAAAAAACGGCTGAATCGGTACCGGTAGGGCGTCGCCGCCGTCAGGGTCGGACGCGGATCGGGCTCACTGCTGGCGCCCCTGCGCGCACGCCGTGCAGGCCCCGACGGCCTCGCTCCAGTGGTCATCGCAGACTGCGCGACCGCACCGCGGACAGCCGTGTCGCGCCGGCGCTGCCTCGCAGATCTGACAGAGCCCGGTGACGCTCATACCCCCTCTCCGGTCGGGTCGCTTATGAGTGTCGGGGGCGACCCCCGCGTATGCGCCAGTTCGTCGTCATCGGGCACGACGCCCCCACCGATCCGGACGCCGTCTCGCTGTCGGACATCCCCGGCGCGGGTCGGCTCGACCTCCTCTGTCGGTGTGTCTCCGCCGGCGTCTTCCTCTCGCACGGGATCCGCGAGGCGGTCCGGGTCCACCTCGTCGTCGGGCTTCGCCCGACTGCCAGAGGCGCGGAGCGCCTCGCTGTCGCCGCCGACGAGTTCACGATCAGTTTCGACGCGGACAGCCTCCGACACCTCCATCCCGACGAGCGCAACGTCGCCGCGCGGATCCGGGACGCGCTCGACGCGCGGGACGAGGCGATCGGACACATGCCCGCCGACGTGTCGCCCGGCGTCGAACTTCGCCGGATGGGGCTCGAGGCGACCCTCGATCGGCTGCTTGAGGGTTCCGGCGCCGCCGGCGCGCCCGCCGACGCCGGCCCGACGCTCGTCCAACTGCACGAGGACGGCGCTCCCCTCGTGGAGGCCGCGCCCCCCAGCGACCCTGTGTTCGTGCTCTCCGATCACAACGACTTCGCCCCGGCCGAGCGCGACCTGCTCGCGGACCGCGCGGAACGCCGCGTGCGGGTCGGGCCGAAGCGCCTCCACGCCGACCACACCGTCTCCGTCGTCCACAACTGGCTCGACACCGATGGCTACGCGTCCTACTGACGACCGGCGCACGACGACCGCGCCCGCGACCGACGACCGGTTCGCGGTCCCGCTCCGGGGCGTCGCCGTCGACCCCGAGACGCGCTGTGCCCACTGGGACAGCGCCGTCGACGTGGTCGCGCTCCGGTTCGACTGCTGTGAGGCGTACTACCCGTGCGCCGCCTGTCACGACGCCGCGACCGACCACGAGGCCGCGCCGTGGCCCCGCGACCGGTTCGACGAGCCGGCGGTGCTCTGCGGCGTCTGCGGGGCGACCCTGACCGCCCGCGAGTACCTCGACGGCGACGGAGAGGCGCAACGCGCCTCCGGTAGCGAGGGACAGAGTCCCTCTGGCAACCGGGCTTCGCCCGGTGACAGTCGGGCGAAGCCCGACGACGCCTGCCCGCGGTGTGACGCCGCGTTCAACCCGGGCTGTCGGGCGCACCGCGACCGGTACTTCGAGGCGTGAGGCCGCCGACTCGGGCGGTCCGTCACGGACCACCACCGACCGCCCCCGATTTTCGGAAAGGTTAAAAGAACGAGCGGCCTTCCTGAAAATGCGGGCCGGTGGGGTAGCTTGGTATCCTTCGGCCTTCGGGTGGCCGTAACCACGATTCAAATTCGTGCCGGCCCACTACCCTCTTATACTTTTTCCAGCCTCTACTGACAGGTCTTAGCGTCTCTACGGGGTGGTCTCTGTGAGCCTATCCGACGGCTCTACAGGGCCAGCCCTGACTACGGACGGACCCGGAGAGTTCTGGTGTCCATCCTGCGGCTGCCGGTGTACTCGGAATTCGTCGAGCCAGCTCGAATACGGGCACGCGCTCGACTGCCCCCGGCGCCCTGACGACCTCGCTACTCCCGAACGGTGAGCTGGCCAGCCGCGCGCCGGTTCACCTCTCCACGGCTCCGGCACAATCTCGCTCGCTCCCTCGAGGCGAGCCCCGTCAGTCTCTCCAAGCGGTTGGCGACCTTGTGGTCCGTGAGGTCCGCCGGACGCGGACCGAACGGCGCCAACCGCGCACAGGCGACCGAAGGTCGCCAAACGAGCGGCGGTGCCGTCGTGGAGCGGTCGCGCACGCTCGGAGGTGAGCGATGAGCGCGCCCGACGAGCCGGCTGCGTCTTGGCCTTCCAAGGAGACTAACTCTGTAACGGCTTCTCTCACCGGATTAGAGGAAGACGCCGATCCCGTCGTCGAACGCGTGAGCGAGTTCGCGACTGAGTACCCACAGCTGGCCGATCAACCGCTCTCTGAGACGCACGGGCGGAAGCTTCGGCGTATCGTCACGGAAGCTGAGTGGGAACAGGAGTTCGTCGACCCCGATCAGCCGTTCGAGGACACCTTCGCCGTCGAATCGCTTCGATCTCGCTCCGCCGGAACATGGCTCGACGCTGTTCACGCCTTCCTCCGCGCACATTACGAGTATGAGGGTATGATGGCCCGGTTCGAGGACCGGGAGTCGGGCGACGAGTTCGACGTACCGCTTGCCGACGCGTGGGGGAAAGAGTACAGCAAGAAGCAGTACGCTCGCGCTCGCGCACTCCAGCGACAGATGTCTGGCGGCAAACGCCCGTCCGGTGGCGAAGCGGAACCCGCGTGGGACGACCCGGTGACCGTGATGCTCACGCTGACCGCCTCGTCGGTCCCTGACGGCGACCGACTCCCGCCTGTCGAACAGATGGACGCGATTCACGACGCGTTCAGCTACGGCGGCGTCCGCGACACCCTCCGCAACGTGATGGAGTATCACCTCGACCTCGACTCGGAGCAGTGGGGCTACTGGCTTCAAGCCGAACCGCACGGAATGGGTACCGCCGCGGACCCCGAGAAAGACGCCGGTCTCAATGCCTGCTACACTCATATTCACGTCGGCGTCTACTTCGACGGAGCCGGATTCGGTGACCTCCGTCCGGTCGCCTCCGAGTTCGAGCGGGTGATCGACAAGCACCTAGAGGTCTGTGACCCAGCCGGTTGGTCGGCTCACGACTACGATGCGATCGACGACTACCTCCAGGAGGATGACGGCTGTATCTCGATGAACGCAGACGTCGGTAACCTCGGTTCCTACCTCGCCGCCTACATGGGTGGCTACACCGAGGACCTGCTGGACAAGCCGATTGAGTACATCGCGTGGGGCGCGGTCTACTGGTCGGCCGCCCGCCAGCGGACTACCCGCTCGCAGACCGTCAATCAGGCCATCCGCGCTGATCGGTGCGAACAGCGTGCCGAGAATGAAGAGTCCGGACAGGTCGACGCGCACGGCGAGCGCATCCGTTGGGACGACGGCCGCGGCGCCGATGTCGTCTGCTCCTCCTGCGGTTCCCCGTGGACGGTTGACCAGGACCAGCTCGACGGCCTGCCCGAGACCGAACCTGCCCTCGACGACGATCTCCGTTGGGCCGCTGACGCAGCTGCTCCGGCACCGGAACCGGACCCGGATCGGTCACTTGCCGAACGGTGGCCGAGTGCCGACAGCGCATGGGCCTACGGAGAATCCCCGCGAAAGAGCCTGATTCGCGAGCGTGTTCAAGACTACCTCGATGTACACGGCCGAAACGTCTCTCTACCCTCGATGCTCGCGCATCTGAACATCGACCCGGCTCACAAGGAGTTCGTCGGTGAGATACTGGATGGTGAAACGGAACCTGACTCCGAGGCGTTCGACCGTCGCTCGACGGAAACCGCGTTCGGCTACGAACTGAAAGCGATCGTCGACGCCGACGGTAACGAACACCAGCCCGGCGGTGGCGGTGTCGACATGGTGTCACTAGAACTCCCGATAAAGAATATTATCCAGAAAACTCGGCTTAGTAACGATCTTGTTCAGGGTGAAGTTTTTCGTGACGCCCGGACCGAGGTAGCAAGCCACGACCCAATAACTATCGCGAACGGGTTCGTTAGGGATGGGATCACAGATCCAACAGTTGTCGACCGACTTCTAATTGTCGAGGACTACCACGTGTCTAATCCAACAATGGATCGAGATGAACGACGATCTTGTATGGTTCATCCGAATAGTAAGTGACCCCGAGTCCTAGTTCCGTTATATTGATCAGAACCGACCAACACGCATCACATGGTAAACACTTCAACAGGGTCTGTTAGATGAATATTATTGATGGTTTAGTAACCATTATAAGTGATGTATAAATTGTTTACTTATGACCGTAGACCAGTCTGGACAAGAAGTAATATGTTCAGAGTGTGGAAACAAAGTAAGTGACTCAGCAGAGTCTTGTGTTCATTGTGGAGCTACGTTTGGTTCCTCTTTAGAAAATGAAGAGGATGATCTCGGGGTTAGGGATCACACTATCAGAGCGATTGTCTATTCCTTAGTTTATACTCCTACCTCAGCACGATCGATAATAGAGCTCTACAAAATGGGAGAAACAAAGCGGTCAATTATTCTAACAATCTGGCTGCTGGTGTCACTGATAATAGCTGTAGTAATTGGTGTCACCGTGGCTCTCAGGATTATTTAATTTGGATACTTCTATCGCGACCGACTATCAGATTCAGCCCCGTCAACGCTCTCAGCCTTCTCGCCTGAATCCGCAGGAATTTTTCGAGCTATTCTGGATTCTTGCTGATTAGATTCTTGGATTACTTTCGCGGTTGCATCGCCTGCCATTTTGTATATTGCCCCGTGTAGGCCTGCGGCGATCAGTAGTAATCCCAATAAAGAAGGAACAATCCCAGCTGGCTCTCCTTCAACGATACCAACCAATCCGAATAAAAATATTACCCCACCGAGAATATATACGATAGACAAATACGCCATATGTTTGACTCCGTACACAATTGCTTCGTATGTATTTATTCCAGCCATACTGGGTACCTCACTAGGAATCATAAAATAACTAATGGAAAATACACATCCAATATAATTAAATAGAAATAGAATGACGTTTTGGGTTCAGTTATGAATAGAACAGACGTGGTCCCCGTTTTTGGCATTGTATTATACTTCCTGACAATTCCTGTTGCGTTCGGCCTTAATAGATATACATTTGCTATTGGCCTTCTTTGGTCATTTTTCCTTATTATTGCTCGATATATTTGATTCATACGTCATTAAGTCAGGATCGTCGAGTCAGTTCCTGTTTGAATATTATTTGACTACTTTCACTCTGCTATCTCTGGCACTATTTATTGTTCTTTTTTGAATAATCAGCTGGAGATGTCGACTGAAAACCCGACGCCGCCTGACGGTTACGAACGGTTCGAAGGAGAATCGCCGGAGTCCGATGTTCCCACCGTGGAACTCGGCCCGGGTGATGTGCTGGAGGGTCTTGTACTCGACCTGACCGAAGGAGAGGGAGAGTACGGCCCCTGGTACCGCCTGAAGATCAAGGACGAAAGCCGCGGAGTCGTGCGGTACTTCGCGAAGGACGAGGTCAAGCGCGCAGCTGCGCAGGACCGCATCGAGGTGGGCGAGCAGATCTGGGTCGCGATGGCCACCGACGAGGTGACCTTGGAACGCGACGACGGCTCGACGCACGACTACCATCCGACGAACTGCGCGTTCCCGGGTGGTTCCTGATGGCGTCGTCGTACTCGCGGACGATGTCTGACACGCTCTCGGACTACACCCACCTGCGGACGCTTCCCGCGCTGCTGTCGGTCGTGTTCGTACTCGCCGGGCTCTACCAGTTCGGCGGGATTTCCGAGGTCATGCTGACGTGGCTCGACTACACGCTGACCTCTGAACACGCGACGTTCATCGCGCTCGGTGCGTACGCGATCGCCTTCGCGAGCAGCGAGACGAAGCAGTTCGAGAGCTACGAAGACTGGGAGAAGGTCGCGATCGCAGCTGGGCCGCTCGTCATCATCGGCTACCAGTACGTTCCACAGATCGCTGACATCATCAACACGAGCAGCAACCTCGGTCCGATCCTCGCGTTCTTCGCGACGGTCGTCGCCTGGGGCGTCGCTGTCCGGTAACCACCCCCGACCTCAACTTATGAGTTCTAACCATGACGACCCGACTAGCCGTACCGCTTCGAACCGCCCTCCTGATGGGCCTACTGTGGGCGCTGACGGTTCTGATACCGACCGCGATGCTCGTCTGGGCCGCCGGACCTTCGTGAAGGGCCTCGGCGCTGCTGGCGCTGCTACGGTCGGCCTCTCCGTCGACGACGGCTTCGCACAGGACGCTGAGGCGATCGCGCCGCTCATCGGCGCTGGCCTCATCGCTGGCTCTGTCGGCGTCGGCTGGGCGCTCCGCGAGTTCGAGGTCGTCGGTTCTGATGCCCCTGCCGAGGGGCTGACTCCTGACGTGCTGAAACAGCAGGTCTACCAAACGGCCACGACCCGCAAGTCCACCAACGCAAGCACCATCATCGACAACCAGAACATCCTCGACGGCGTGAACCACACCGCCTATACGGATGCCAAGGTTGCTGCTATCGAGGAACTGAACGCCGGTTCCTCTGAATCTGCTGTGCTTGATGCCGCAACCGCTGCTATCGACACGTATCAGACAACCGTCGAAAAGAACTTGCTCAAATCGTGGAATGAGTCGGTCTTGGAGACGGTTTCTCTGGTGGATACCGTCAAAGCTCACTCTGACCTCGACCTTAGGAATATCGTCCGAGAGGATGACTTCAACGATGGGGTGATTTGGCCTGAGTTGGTCGCTGCTGACAAGTCATATTCCCTCCCTGATGGAAGTTCTTTCACCCTAAAGCAGGCTGAAATGGTGTGGACCGGCACCACTGATGGAAGCACCTACGACGCCCGATGGTCCCCGCTCGGACGTGAGGCGATCGGTGATCGTGGTTCCTCTGAATGGAAGCCCGCTGAATACCGGTGGGAAATCGATGACAGGGATCATATCCGCTCCGTGCCGCTTGACAAGTGGCAGCCTGTCTGGGATGAGCTGAAAACCACGTTCCAAAACGTCCGCGACGGCATCTCGACGTGGGTGACGAGCGTCTACGGCGACGTTCAGAGCGGCGACATCGAGATCGACGACCTCGTGACGCCGCGCGAACGTGCCTCGATGATGGCCGAGGAGGAAGGCATGAGCCAAGCGATTGCCGACCTCATCGCGCTGAACGTTCCTGTCGACGCCGAACGCGAGGCGACGATCACCATCGAGGACACCGGCGCAACGCTGCCGGGGACGTTCGCGCTGACCGACTCGTCGGACGGCCCGATCGAGTCGGGCACGACGTACGACCCGTCGACGTTCACCGGCGACGTGTACTTCACGACCGACATGAGTCTCGTCGAGGGCGACTGGTCCGCGATCAACACGAGTGTTGATGGCGGCACCATCACCATCACCGCCGAGCCGTACGAAGGGACCGCAATCGAGGTGACGACGACTGCCGGTGGAACCGTCTCGGTCCCTGCCGGTGACTGGTCTGCGGTCGACGGCGCCACGGAGTGGACGTACGACGCCTCGGGCGACCTCGAAACCAACATTACCGAAGTCGACTCTGCGCGCTTCGTCTCGACTGCGACGGAGACGCAGTACGAGACGCTCCAACTGGACGGCTCGTTCACCGTCGACAAGCTGATGAACACGCAGTCCGGCGAGGAAGTGACCTCGACGACGTTCGATAACTCCGAACCACAGGACGACTCGAACTACATCACGCAGGAGGAGTGGGAAGACCTCGAAGAGCAGAACCAAGAGCTGATCGAGAAGTACGAGAACTCGCAGTCCGGTGGTGGTATCGACCTCGGTCAGTTCGACATGTTCGGTATCCCCGGCGAAATGGTCGCTGTCGGCGTCGCCGCGCTCGTCGCGCTCGGCGTCCTGAACAACTGACGACCATGCTTCCCCGATTTTTCCTCATCGCGGTCGTGGTAGTGGCCTCTCTGTCCGGCGCCGTCGCCGCACAGGACGCACCGAACGCGACCGCTGAGAACTCGACCGCTGGTGAACAGGTCAACACCTGTTCCGAGGAGATCACCTCAACGCTCCGCCTCTGCTCCGCAGAGTACGTCGACGGCGAGGCCGTCCTACTGCTCGACTCCGACACCCGCGACCGGGTGACGGTGACCGAGGCCGTCGCGCTGACCGAGTCGCGTGAGCTGCGCCGGGATTCGTTCATCGTCGACGGGAAGACCGAGATTCGGATGCCCGTTCAACCGTCGAACGGACGCGCCGGAGTGACGATCGATGACGGGACCACGCTCTACGGCGTCCCGCTCGAAACGACCTCGACGATAGTCGCCGGTCCGTTCACCGCCAGCGACGCCCAGGCCGCCGGACTCGGCGGCGGTGCCGGTGTCGCCGTTGTGACCATCTTCCTCGTGGCAAAGGTCGTCTACGGACGCAGCGAGGAACCTGAGAGGTTAGCATGAGAGACGCACCAGAACCCCGACCCGAGCCGCCCCGCCACGTGAAGGTACTCGACTGGCTCCACGGCCACGCGCCCGAGCTGGTCGTCGGCGTGATCGCGCTCGTCGGCCTGTCCGCGATCGTCGGTTTCGACCTCGAAGTACCGCGCTTCTGGTACGTGTTCGGCGTCGCCGCGGTCGGCCTCTCCCCGCTCGGGTTCCTCGTCGGCAACAAGGTCGTCTCGTGGCTCTACAATCCCGCGTGGGTCTACCTGATCGACCTCGACGCTCGCGTTCTCGACGGCGGGATCTACCGGCTCCCGCTCGAAGATTTCCGAGAGCTCGAAATCCTCGACGACGACGAGTTCGTCAACTCGACGTATGACCTCACGCAGCTGTCGCCGAACCTCTACGTCGGGAAACAGGTCGACCTCGAAGACATGACCGTCGTCGGCACCTGGCGCGGCACACTCGACGATCGGGAGCTGACCCGCGCGCTCCGTGCCGTGCACGAGTGTCGCGGCCAGCTCCAAGACGACGCGCAGCGAGGATTCATCCTCGAAAGCTCCGCGTTCGTGGTGGTCCGGCGCGCAACCCGGAACACGGTCGAGCGTATTGTTGAGCTGTTCGAAGACGGTTCCCTGCCGGACTCCGGCGAAGGGATCGAGCGCGCCGTTGACCAGGAGCTGAAAGACTTCGGCCTCGACGACGCCTCGGACTCCGACCTCTCCGACCTCGTCGACGACGACGCGATCGACGAGATGGATCACAAGTCGGGATTCGACTTCTCGACGCCGGAGGACCCGGACGCCGACCGGAACGGCCACGCGGAAACCGCCGAGGTGAGTCCGAATGGGTAACTCCGACGAGGGGATGCTGACCGCGGCCAAGCTCGCGGAACAGCTCTCCGGCCGCATCGAGACGCATCGGGACCTCGACCCCCGAGCGGGTGCGATCGACCCGGACGACGTGTCGGCGTCGGTGTTCCTCAACGACCTCGACCCGGAGCTTGTCCAGGGCTCGCAGCTGCTCGACCTCGTCGACCGGACCCAGCAGTCGCGGAAGGCGTCCGAAGCGATCCGCTCGGGCAACTCGCTGATGCTCTCGCATCTGGTCGGCGTGACCGAGCAGGACCTAGACGGCTCCGCGCTCCGACTCCCGCTGCGGCTCGACGACGTGATGACCAATAACGACGCGACGGCGTTCATCGGCGGTGCCGGGAATCCGAATACGGGGAAGACGAACCTAATGGCGCTGCTGGCTGAACTCCGCTCGGCGACCGTCGACGATCTCCTCGTGATCTCTAACTCGCGGACGTGGCCCCGGACCGACCTCGTGGTCACCAGCGCGCACGACCTCGCCGTGACGTGCATCGAGCATCGCGACCGGCCGAAGTTCGTGTTCATCGACGAGGGCTCGACTCACTTCGACGCGCGGACCAACTCCTACGAGGTCGCGGCGCAGTTCTCTCCGCTGGCGAAGCGGATGGCGAAGATCAACGTCGACGTCTTCGGAACGGTGTTCCACACGGGCAAGGACTGCCACCCGGAGCTGAAGCGGCTGTTCACGACCGCGTACTTCAAACACTCAAAGAAGGAAGTTGATTTCTTCGCTGACTGGCCGGCTGACGCTGACAAGCCGACGAACCAGCTGTTCGGCGGGACCGTCGAAAACCTCGAACCCGCGACCGCGGAACCGGATCCGGACGACGCGGCGCCGTGGAGGTGGGACCTCGAACCCGACTTATTCGCGCTCGACCTCGACTGGCCCGAGCTGCTGGAGGAACTCCGCGATCGTGGTCCGACCGAGTGATGTTGCTGCTGGTAGGCTGCGTTCGAAACTCTGGTTAGGCTGGTCACCTGGTCCAGTCAGCAACTCCTCTCAATTTTTCATCTCGTGGCCGCGCACCGCGTGGCCGATCTCCTTCAGACTGCTATCTGTCGAGAAGAATCTGTACGTCTTGTTTGGTGTGTGAACCTTCAAACTAGCTCTTCTAATGAATAGGCCCCAGACTAGTGTGAGTATTCCAGCAGCGATAGAAAGTGCTGCTACGCCCCAAACGGCACCCTCTGGTATCGGCTCAACACCTGATGCTCCCCGCATGACCAGCGCCACAAATAATCCGAAGATCGTCGCTCCCACTCCAGAAACGAGGTAGCTTTTCGGATACTCCATCCCTCTGTACTGAATCGAATTTACTCCTTTCAGAGAGATGTCCGTCACGTCGTTCCCGTCGACATACACGAGCCGATACGGTGTACAGGCCAACGTGCCGCTTCCGCCGCTCCTGACCTGTTCTGCGCTCCGAGACGCGCCGACTTCCACCGACGCACTCTCCTTGTCAATCAGGTACTCATTCAACTTCATACATCCCGCTCAGATACATGGAAAATAAAGCTATCTGCTTATTGAACACAAGTGATAATCCCGTCGAAACACAGTGATCGACCCACCAACCCACCCACCCATTTCAGTGGGCGGGAGCCTGCGCGACCCCTCCTTGCGGGGGGTCGCGCGAGAAGCTATGTAAGCGGCAATATAATATTTCTCACAAATTCGACAGTCCAAGTCCAGGATAATATCCCTACAGCAGGTGACAAGATTAGTAATATGAAGCCACCTATTCCAATAACACCATTATTCACTGTCAAATCATTTGCTTTTTTGTAATTTCTCTTGATAAACGTTTTAATATTTCTGAGAATGTAAGAGACTGCGACTGAAAGGTGTCCTAGCTTCGCATACTTGTCAATATTAGAGATGTATGCGAGCAGGTCTCCGCCTACCCTCACCAAAATCCCGCCAATCGAGATACTGAGGATCGCGACCGTGGTCCAGAATAAAAAGATGAGAACTAGTACTATTGATGTGATGTCGCCAGTAGTTAACGAAACAGCCACTAAGAATATAAACATTCCAATTACAAAAGTGATTAAGAAGGAATTGTACGCTGTTGAGATGTCGCTCTGCATCTTGTTTAATATTCTATTGTTGTTATTAAGTATCTCCGTAAGATGGTTCTGAGAGGTTGACGTGGTTACTTCATATGGTTCCGATCCTGATGAGAATATTGGCTTCAATGTTCGCGGTTTGAGCAATCTCAGGAGATCAGCATAGGCATACGCAATGGTGTAGGTGCCAAGTACAATTAGTAAAAAGGAAATTAGTAAGGAAACGGCAATAGTATTAGAAATTAGGTCGGTACTCACAGTAAATGGGCCCTCAAATTGCTGTGGTTCTGGAATACCTACTCTGGAGAGTTCTAGAACACCAGAACCAATGGCAGCAATTACGACAGAGATTGCAGCTAGAGTTATTCTGACGATACTTTTCGCCCTATTTTGTAGTTCATGATACGCAGTCAATTGAGAAGCAACGATGTTTGACGCTGTCTCACTATCTAATTTAAATTCATCTTCTTTTGATTCCATATTAGTACCTACCCCACTTCTGTAAGTGGCTCGCGTCTAGGTCCCCACGCAGGTATGCCAGTCCCCATCTTGTTATTTCGTACATTCTTCCCCCGTTAATAATTGGAGCGACCAGTTCTCTCTCAACCAACTGCCCACAACGTTGCTCAATATACTCTGAATCGGCTCCGAGTTGTTGAAATTCAGACTCAGCTTCCATCGTTGAAGGAGAAGCCCACGCTTCTTCAGACAGATGCTCTAGGATTCGCTCATCGACGGTGTACATCCACCTACCCATCCGACGCATCTGTGTCATTTATGCCTCGTCCTGCGTCTCACCAGCGCCTTCACTTGTCGATACTTCCGCGTTCCCGTTCTCTGCCGCATTGTACTCCCCCTTGAGATACGCCTCTCCCTCGTCGGTCAGCGTGTACATCCCGTTCCCGACCGCGTACAGTAGTCCGTGATTCGCGAGTTTTCTGCTTCGCTGGCCTACGTACTGTGAACTGTACGGAATCCGGGGATGCTCCGCGATCTCGGAGACGGACATGTAATCCTCGTCAGACTCGACGAACAGCTCTAGAATCCGCTCGTCGAGGAGAACCATCCACTTCCCGGATTTTCGCATACCCGCTATCGAGGGCGCGATATTATATAATCCGAGATAAGAAACGTTCGCTACAGGGACAAACTATATTTTGGTAGGATCAGAATAGCAGGTCGTGATGAGAGATAATCCTCGACTGATCGCGGCGACCGACGCCCGCGATCTCTCCAGATGTGAGGTATGTGGAGCCTCCATTGAACCCGATCCGCCGGATGGGTTCACCCGGTACGCGCGACAGGTGGCCGGCTACCTCGACCACTTCGCCGAGGCGCACCCGGATCACCCGATCCTCGACGCTCCGGAGGGCTACCTGTGAGCCGGGACCGCTCGCGCGACCCCGGCGATCTCCATCCCCGGGAGGCAGTTACTCGCTACCTCCGTCGACGGCGCTCCGACTCGACCGACGCCAGCGTCAAATCGTGGAAGTACCGGCTGAAGCTGTTCGTCGAGTGGTGCCAAGGAATCGGCGTCGACCGGATCGGAGACCTCCGCGGCTACGACCTCGACGAGTATTACGAGCTGCGCAGCGGCGCGGTCGCACCGGCGACCCTCGAAGGGGAGATGTGGACGCTCCAGAAGTTCACCGAGTACCTGGAACAGATCGGCGCCGTCGACGACCTCTCCGATTCGGTGCGGGTCCCCGACATTGACGCGTCTGAACGCGCGAACTCGGAGAGTCTATCGACCGAGGCGGCGCTCTCGCTGCTCAACTACTACCGGGACTCCGAACTCCACCGAGCGACCCGACAGCACACCTTCCTCGAACTCGCGTGGCACACCGGCGCGCGGCAGGGGGGCCTCCGCGCGCTCGACGTTCACGACGTGTACCCCAGCGAGGGGTACGTCGAGTTCCATCACCGCCCGGAGACGAGTACCCCGCTCAAGAACAAACAGCACGGGGAACGTGCGGTCGCGGTCCCTGATGAAACCGCGAGCGTTCTGCGCGAGTTCCTCGGGAACCGCTACGACGTTCGCGACGAACACGATCGGCAGCCCTACCTCGCGAGCCGATACGGGCGCCCGACCGAGAACACGATACGCACCTGGTCGTACGTCGCGACCCTCCCGTGTCTTCACTCGGACTGCCCGCACGGAAAGCAGCGGACCAGCTGCGAGTACACCGAGTTCAAGCACGCGAGCAAGTGCCCGTCGTCCCGATCTCCGCACCGGATTCGAACGGGCGCGGTGACGTGGATGCTGAACGCGGGGATTCCGCCCGAGGTCGTCGCGCAGCGCGTCAACGCTTCGGTCCAGACTATCCGCGATCACTACGACTGGGCGACCGAGTCCCAGCGGTGGTCGCGCTACCACGACCAGATGAACAGCCGTCGCGATCACCTCCAGAAACTCGACTTAGACGATGAACTTGATTTCAACACCCAGTAAGATGAATCGAGAAATAGACACTACCGAGCGGGCTGCTCAAAGCCCTAAGTCGCCGTCGTGCCGGCCCATTTTCACCCCACTTCGCAACGACGAGCGCTAGCGAGGAGTCCGTAGTGGGGTGAAGCTGCCGACGGGCGAATTTGAATCAGGGAGCAAATCTCTGATTTGCGACCGTGATTCAATATTCGTGCCGGCCCACTTCTCCCGCATTCGTTTTCGACCCCTACGGACGGGTAGCAACATTCAGCGACCGTTTCGAAGGCACCTCAGAACCGAACCGGGTGCGAGATAGGCCGCTGTGAAACGGTAACGGGCCCACATCTCTTTATCAGTGTAAGATTTTAACACAATATGAAACGACCTGGGGGAAAGCTACAGATCCTCCTGACCGTGGGGATCATTCTGCTCGCTGGCTGTGCGGGCGCCGTCCCCGGCGATCAGGGGTTGGCGGACTCGGACGCGAACGGCAATTCGACGGTCGAAGCGGCGAACGGAACCGTCGAAGTCCACTATATCAACGTCGGCCAGTCGGTCAGCACGCTCGTCGTCGGTCCCGAGGGGGAGACGATGCTCATCGACACGGGGCACTACAACGACGACGGCGAGTACGTGTTGGAGTACCTCCGACGACACGACATCACTCGCATCGACCACCTCGTCACCTCGCACAACGACGCGGACCACATCGGCGGCAACGCGGCGGTCATCGAGTACTACGAGACCGAGGCGGACGGGATCGGTGCGATCTACGATCCGGGGATCGCGGCGAGCACGCAGACGTACGGCGAGTACCTCGACGCCGTCGAGGAGCACGACGTGACGCTGTACGAGACCCGCGAGGGAGACGCCCTCTCGTTCGGAGACGTCGACGTCGACGTGCTCGGACCGCCGGAGCCGTACCTCGAAGACGAGGCCCGCAACGAGAACAGCATCGTCCTGAAGCTCACGCACGGCGGGACGAGCTTCCTCCTCTCCGGCGACGCCGAGGACGATCAGGAGGCGTACCTGATCGACGCGTACGGCGCGGAGCTCCGGTCGACCGTGCTGAAGGCCGGCCACCACGGTTCGTCGAGCTCGTCGAGCGAGCCGTTCCTCGACGCGGTGCAGCCGCGGGCGATCGTCGTCTCGAGCGGGTACGACTCGCAGTACGGGCACCCGCACGAGGAGGTCCTCCAGCGGCTGTCGGATCGGTCGATCCCGGCGTATTGGACCGCGACGCACGGCGACGTCGTCCTCGTGAGCGACGGCAGCGGCGTCTCCGTGCAGACCCAACGCGACGCGCCCACCGACCCGCGCGCGATCCGCGACGGCGAGCCGATCGAGCCGGGCACGAGCGGCGACGTCGTCGAGCGTACGCGGCTCGGCGACGGTCCGGCCGAGGGCGACACCGACGCCGACGACGGGACGGACGGCGAGGCGGACGATGCCGCCGACGAGAACGAAACGACGGCGACCGACCCCGGCGCGGCGCTGGAGGTCGCGACGATCAACGCGGACGCCGAGGGCGACGACCGCGAGAACCTCATCGACGAGTACGTCGTCTTCGAGAACGCCGGCGACGACGCGGTCGACCTCTCGGGATGGACGGTCGAAGACGAGGCGGGCCGGAGCTACGAGTTCCCGGAGGGGTTCACGCTCGAGGCGGGCGCGACGGTGACGCTCCGAACCGGAAGCGGCACCGACACCGCCACCGAGCTGTACTGGGGGTCGGGCTCGCCGGTCTGGAACAACGACGGCGACACGGTGATACTCACGGCGGATGACGGTGAACGCGTCCTCGAGGTGAGCTACGAATGAGCGATATCGGACTCCCGGACGGCGAGTACACCGCGGTCGTCGACGGCGTCGAAGACGGGCTCGCGACCGTGTTCTTCGAGCGCGACGGCGAGGAGGTCGGGAACGCGGTCCTGGAGGCCGCCCGGCTCCCGTCGGACGCGCGGCACGCCGACGCCGTTCTCGCGGTGACGCTCAGCGGCGGGCGCATCGAGGCCGCGTCGTACGAGCCCGAAGAGACGACGACCCGAGCGGAGGCGGCACAGGACCGGTTCGATCGCCTCTCGAGGCGACCGCCGTCCGACGAGGACGGGTAGCTCGGCGGGTAGGGCGCTCGACGTTGAGGTGTGCGACCGCACTCAGCCCTTGCTCGCGGCTCGTCGGGCCCGTACACACGCGAATCGGCGTGTTGCAGGACGAGGGTGCTCGGTTCGGGGGTGTCTCGCGACCGCCCGTCCGGCCCTCAGCGGTTCTTCGTTCGCCGCGATCGCCACAGTCGGTGGTAACTCCGGAGAGAGAAGGTGAACGCGGCTCGTGCCGGGGCCAACAGGGGCTCCGACTTGAAAGCAGACGCGCCCTCGGTAACGCGCCGGCGCGACCGCCCGAGGAACCCCGGGTTCAGCATCTCGTTCGTCTCGTAGCAGTACACCGGCCGGTTCGTTCGACGACGGATCTCTGCCGCCTGTTTCGGATCGCTTTCGATGAACAGGTCCGCATCGGTCGAGTCGTACACGTCGGCCTTGTACTCGCCGTACTTGCCCTGTTTCCGGCGGGTCTCCATGTCCGGCACGTCCATCATGACGAGCCTGTCGTACTCGATACCGTGGTCGGCTAACCAGCGCTCCGTCTCGGGGCGGTATCGCTCCAATCTCGACGTCACCAGACAGCCGATTCGTCGCTTCGGAACGAAGTTCGGCTCGACTGCCGCGAGGAACTCGCGGTAGTTGTCCCCGTCATCGTTCTCCTCCGGCGTCGGGTCGCGACAGAGCACGCCGTCGATGTCCACACAGAAGTCCGACAGCTTCGTGTGATGGAGGATGTTCCACTCGAAGATGCGCGGCGCGGGGACGACTTCTTCCCAGTAGTCGACGTGTTGGTGCCCTTCCGGGGAGACGTACACGGCGGCATACGTGACGTCGAACGGGAAGTCGTGGTTCGCGAGCCGGGCGCGAGTCTCGGTCATCTGTCCGCCCGTCAACACGGAGTCGTCGACGACGAGCACGGAATCGAACTCGTCGAGCGAGTCCCGGTGGTCGAACCTGGAGCCGGTGTCGAACAGTCGCCCCTCGCAGAGCCCGTCGATGTCGACCATCGGGACGTCGAGGTGGAGACACAGGAGATTCGCGGCCAGGAGTCCGCTTCGCGGAATGCCGGCCACCAGATCGATGTCGCGCGGGAGGCGCTTCGTGAGACGACGGGTGTCGGCGTTCATATCCTCTACGGATTTGTAATTCACTTAGATATGATACCGCCGAGTAGAGTATTAGTATGCGGCTATTAACGGCCGCGTCAGGGACCGCGGGAGGCGCGTCCGCGGTGTCACCGTCCTCGAAACAGCCCGACGGCAACGACCGAAGAGGACGACGAGACCGATCGCTCCGACTGCGATTTTGGCAAGGTTCAAGTCCACCGCTTGCCGGGTGTAACACGAATGAGACTCTTCGCCTCGGCGGCAGACCGACGGCGAGGCATCCTCGCGATCGTCGCCGTCGCGGTCGCGTTCGCCGGGCTCTACCTCTTCGTCCGGGAGTACGCGGCGTTCATCATGGACGTCGAGGCGCTGCGGACGTGGCTCCGGCAGTTCGGCGTCCTCGCCCCCCTCGTGTTCATCGCCATTCAGGCCCTCCAAGTCGTCGTCGCCCCGATCCCCGGACAGGTCGTCGCGCTCGTCGCGGGCTACCTCTTCGGCCCGTTCTGGGGCACCGTCTACAGCCTCACGGGCGTCCTCATCGGGAGCGCGATCGCGTTCTCGCTCGCGAAACGGTACGGCCGCTCGTTCGTCGAGGACGTGATCCACGAGGACGTGATCGCGCGGTTCGACGGGTTCGTCGACACGGTCGGCATTCCGGGGCTGTTCGCGTTCGTGATCATCCCGGGACTTCCCGACGACGCCATCTGCTTTTTAAGTGGGCTCACGAAGTGGAAGCTCCCGACGTTCATCGCCGTGATCAGCGTCGGCCGGCTCCCCGCGTACGTGTTCACCGTCTACGCCGGCGGCGAGCTGGCGAGCGGGCGGTTCCTCTCCGGCCTCGTGATCATCCTCCTCGTCGTCCTCGCGTCGGTCGTCGGCTACTACAAACAGGAGACCGTCAGGGACCTCGTCGCCCGCATCGAGCCGCGGCTCCCCTTTTAAATCCCGTCCGTCGAGGCGCCGGCCGGGACCGCTACCGACTCAACCCCACGTCCACTGGTGGTCGAGAACGAATCGGTAGACCCCGCTGAGGAAGATGGCCACCGCGTTGGCGACGAGGTACATAACGCTCGCCCACTCCACCAGCGCGTACAGGACGCCGATCTGGATCGGGATCGCGGTCCCGCGGACGAGGTTCGTCCTGAGCAGTCCGCCGAGGTACTCCGCGGTGCCCGTGTTCTGACTCGCCTGAAACGTCCACGCGTTGTTGAACACGTACGATAGGATGATCGTGATCTCGATCGCGACCGTCGCGCCGATCAGGTAGTTCACCCCGGCCCGATCGACGAACAGCCACAGCAGGGCCATCTGTATGCCGGCGGTTATCGCGCCGACGACGACGAACCGACGCAACTGGACAGCGATCGGCCCGCTCTTGAGGTCTCTGAGAACGGCCCGTATCATCACCGGTAGCCGAGCGCTTCGAGGCGGGCTTCGAGGTCTTCGTCGACCTCCTCGTCCGCCCCGTCACCGGCCGACTCCGCCTCCGCCTGTCGGTCGCGGAGCTCCGCGACGTGGGCCGCGGCGATCGGCGCGAACCGCTCGACGACCGCGAGCGCCTCGTCCGACGGGTCCGCGGACAGGTCCTCCTGCTGGGTCGGGTCCGACGGCCGGTGGTACAGCTCCGTCTCCCCCGCGTCCGCGTTCTCGATGTACGTCCACTCGTCGTCGCGGACGCTCACGAGGAGGTCGCCGTCGGAGAGCGACCGCGGGATCGGCTGGTCGGTCACCTCCTCGCCTCGAACGGTGACGGAGACGACCGGGTCCTGGTCCGGCGACTCGCCGTCGCTGACCGTCGACACGAGCGACTCGCCGTGCCACTCCGGCGGCGAGTCGACGCCGAGCAGGTCGGCGACGGTCGGCGGGATCGCGTCGAGCCCGACGTGTTCGGAGACGCGGCGGCCACCGTCCTCGCCGGGGACGTTCACGATGAGCGGCACTCGGATCAGCTCGTCGTACAGCTTCGGGTAGTGCGCGAGGTGGCCGTGCTCTTGGAACTCCTCGCCGTGGTCGCCGGCGACGACGATCGCGGTCTCGTCGGCGATCCCGGCCGCCTCGAGCGTGTCGAGCAGTCGCCCGACGCTGGCGTCTACCTGTCGCACCGTCGCCTGATACAGCGTCCGGAGCTCGTTGAGGGTCCGCTCGCCGACCTCCCAGCCGAGGCTCGTGCGGGTGTGGGCGTGGAGCATCCGGTGGGTGCCGACCAGCCCGTCGGAGACCTCGCGGATGTACCGCGGCGCCGGGACGTACGGGGTGTGGGTGTCCATGTAGTGGACCCACAGGAAGAACGGGTCGTCCGTGTCGTCGACGAAGTCGGTGGCGGCGTCCTCGACGTCGAACATCCGCGAGGCGTCGAGGAAGGGCCGATCGTCGCCCGTGCCCCGGATCTTGGACCCCAGACGGCGGAACGGCGACGTAGCGAGCTGGATCCACGCCTCGACCGTCGGATGGGCCGCGAGGTAGCGGCTGTAGCGGCTCGACCCCACGCTGGTGACGAACGGCTCGAACTCGTCGAACCCGTCGGGATACCCCCAGTGGGAGGTGAGAAAGCCGTTGGCGGCGTTGAACCCACCGGTCGCGATGCCGGCCTCGGAGAGCACCGAGGCGAGCGTCCGAGCGCCCTTCACGCCGATGTCGCCGTTCCGTGAGAAGACGGGCTCGGAGGCGAGGATCGAGGGGAACGAGAAGGGAGTCCAGTTGCCGGTCGCGAACGACCGGTCGAATACCGTCCCGTCGGCGGCCAGATCCGAGAGCACCGGCGAGTGCCGATCCTCGTCGTACGGGGCGATGGCGTCCGCTCGGAGCGAGTCGATCGTGACGAGGAGGACGTTCGACACCGTTCCGTCCGACGACGCTGGCGAATCCGTCTCGTTCGACGAGTCCGTCTCGTTCGACGAGTCCGTCTCGTTCGACGCCGTCGAATCCGATCCGGCCGAATCTGACGACGAGGTCGATGCGGTTGTGTCCGAGGTCGACGTGTCCGATACCATATTATGCGAAAGCTGGGTCTGACGTCGCCGAACCGCGGCTCGGCCCGACCGGTCGCGCTGGTCCCCCCGTCCGAACGAAACTGGACGCGGGCGTCCGCCGAGCCGAGAGGCCGGTAGGGGCCCACCGGCTCGCCGGGCCGAACGTCAGGATCACTAGTATACCCGACAGCGGATTGCCAGCGGCTTGAGGATTTCGGTTCCGGAGGCGACGGCCGAGAGACCCGTTCCGACCGAACGTAGCTATTTGACGCTCGCGGCCCGAGGGTGACGTATGAGCGACGCGCCGACCGAAGCAAGCGAGGGAGAGCCGGCCGCGCCCCGACGCCTCGGAGTCGAGGCGCTCGACGAGCCCGTGCCGCCGGACGAGATACCCGAGGGAGTGCCGGGGGAGTCGCGGGCGGTCGACGTCGGGGAGGTCCGGCTCCACGTCGTCGAGGCCGGGCCCGAGGACGGGAAGCTGTTGGTCCTGCTCCACGGGTTCCCGGAGTTCTGGTACGGCTGGCACGAGGCGATCGCGCCGCTCGTCAACGACGGCTACCGCGTCGTCGTCCCCGACCAGCGCGGCTACAACTGCTCGGAGAAACCGCCCGCCGTGAGCGACTACCGGATCGACGCGCTGGCGTGGGACGTGGTCGGGCTGATCGACGCGTACGACCGCGAGACCGCCGCCGTGGCCGGTCACGACTGGGGAGCCGCGGTGGGGTGGTGGCTCGCCCTCCACCACGCCGACCGCGTCTCGGAGTTCGTCGCGGTCAACGTGCCGCACCCGACCGTGTTCGAGCGAGCCCTCCGGACCTCGTGGGACCAGCGGCTCAAGAGCTGGTACGTGCTCGCGTTCCAGCTGCCGAAGCTCCCGGAGGCGGTCGCCAGCGCCGGGAACTGGCGCCTCGCCGTTCGCGGGCTCCGGGACTCCAGCGACCCGGGGACGTTCGGCGACGAGGACATCAGGCGCTACCGCCGGGCGTGGAACCGCGACGGCGCGTTCGAGGCGATGGTGAACTGGTACCGGGCGATCGTCCGCGACCGCCCCACCCCGGAGACGGAGACCGTGGAGGTCCCGACGCTCGTGATCTGGGGCGCGAAAGACCGCTTCCTCTCGACGCGGCTGGCCGGTCAGAGCGTCGACCGCTGTACCGACGGCCGGCTCCTCACCCTCGACACGGCGACCCACTGGGTCATACACGAGGAGCCGCACCGCGTCGCCGAGGCGATCGCCGACCACGCGGACCCGCTGCCGCCGGGCGCGCGGGAGTAGCCCGCCAAACGCCTTTTATATCGACGACGGCGACCACACGGTATGACGATCGATCGATACGCGGATGCCGTCGGCGGGCTCGCGCCCGACGCCGGCGAGGTCGAGACGGCGGAGTTAGCGGTCACCGACGACGTGCTCGTCAAGGCGTTCGCGCTCGGACCGGGCGCGGTCGTCGAGCCGCACGAGCACGGCGACGCCACCAACGTGTTCCACGTCCTCGAGGGGGAGCCGACCCTGATCCGCGGGGACGACGAGGAGACGCTCGCGGCGCCCGCCGTCGTCTTGAACGAGCGCGGAACCGTCCACGGCGCGCGGAACGACACCGACGAGCGTGCCGTCATCACGGCGAGCCTCTGTCCGCTCCCCTGATGGACGGCGAGATCGACCCCGACGGGCTGGCGGCACTGCTCGACGGCGCCGAGGCCGGCCCGGACGCCGAACGGCCGGCGGACGACGCGCTTCGCGTCGTCGACATCCGCAACCGTCGCGCCTACGACCGCGGTCACATCCCCGGCAGCGAGTGTATCCCCTTCCCAGAGCTGACGACTCGAATCACGGAGCTGGAGGGCGCGGACCGAGTTGTCACCGTCTGTCCGCACGGGATCTCCAGCCGACAGGCGGCCCAACTGATCGGGAGCTACGCGGGGACGCAGGACGCGCGCGTCGAGAGCCTCCACGGCGGCATCGAGGCGTGGGAGCGCGGACCGGGCGCGTTGGTCCGGACGCCGACCGAGGAGGCCGACGACGGGACGGCCCCGGGTGAGACCGCCGACGAGGGACCGGAGGCGCCCTTTTAATCGATAGCGCGCTCGCCGGCTACTCTCCCCGCCGACCCCGCCGAGCGAGGGTCGCGCCGGCGACGACCAGCGAGACGAGGGCTACCGCCGGCCCGAACCCGGGGACGGCGTCGGTCGGGATCGGACCGTCGCCCTCGACGGCCACCGTCGTCGACGCCTCGTCGACCGGCCCGACGACGCGCACGGTCGCGTTCTCGGAGCCGCCGACGCCGAGCCCTCCCCCGTCGCCGTCGAGCCGGATCTCGCGGTCGACCGTCGCTTCCTCCCCCGCGTCCAACCGAACGGGTGCGGTCGCGACCGTCTCGCCGTCCGCGCGGAACTCGATGTCGCCCCCGGCGGGGACGCCGGCGTCGTTGCCGACGGTCGCGGTCGCGACGACCGACTCGCCCGCCGCGACCCGGTCCCGGTCGGTCGAGACGCCCCGAACGAGGGGCCTGGCGGGCTCGGTGACCGAGACGNGAGACGGTCAGCCGCTCGCTGCCGATCCGGACCTCGTACTCCCCCGCGGCGTCGAAGCGGTGCCCGAAGCGTTCGACGGTCTCCTCGCCCGCGTCGAGCGTCCCCGACCGGTTCGCGACCGGCTCGCCGTCCACCGTGAGCGACAGGTCGTAGCTCCCGACCGCGCCGCCGGTGTTGGACGCGACGACCGCCACGTCGAGCGACTCGCCGACGACGAGTTCGACCGGGTCGCGGGCGACGGTCCGGTTCCGGTACTCGCCGTCGACGCGGACGCCCTCGTCCGCGAGGCCGTATCCGACCTGCGCGGGGGTCTCGCCGAACGCCGCCGCGTGCGCGTCTCGGTCCCACGTCTCGGCGGTCGTCCGCGTCGTCGTGAGCGCCTCCGCCTCGTCGCGGAGCTCTGCCGCGGTCGCGTCGTCGGCCCCCTCGGCGGCGGCCGTCGCCACGGCGTCGAGGATGTCCTCGTTGGTGATCCGCCCGTCGGCCTCGTTGAGGTCGCGGAGGACCGTCGCGAGCGACGCGGCGCCGTCGGTCTCGGTGCGGAGTCGGCGGTCGAGCTCTCCGGCGACGAGCGCGCCCTTCGTGTAGTCCGGATTCCCCTCCCACGTCGTCGGGTCGGAGAGCACCGCCGACGCGGCGGGGTCGCGCTCGCCGCGGGCCAGCGTGCGCTCGAAGTCGGCGAAGTCCGCCGCGCCGCGGTCGAGCGCGAACAGCGCGGCGTAGTAGGTCGCGCTCGCCTCCGTGATCCACCGGCCGCTCGCCTCGGCCCGGTACGCCTGCCGGGTGTGCACGTACTCGTGGGTCCAGACGTCCGCGGCCGTGCCCGCGGGCTCGCCGTCCCGGACCCACAGGTCCGCGTCGCCGGTCTGCAGCCCGCGAACGGCCCAGGACACCTCGTCGGTGGGGGCGGTGAACGCGACCACCTCGTCGTCGCGAGCGCCGACCTGCAGCGCGGTCGAGGCGTCCGCGAAGACCCCGAACACCTCGTCGGGCGACGCGACCGGGTCCGCGGCGTCGGGGACGATCAGCCGGTAGCGCTGGCCCGCGGCCTCGCGGACGCGCTCCTCGTGCGGCCCGAGGAACGCCATCGACTGCGAGGCGACGCCCTCGCCCGCGACGACCGTCTCGCGCTGCAGACGGACCTGTGCCTCGTACTGGCCGGTGTACGACCACGCGGCGGAGACGCGGGGCGTCCGAACGAGCGCCCACTCGCCCGCGTCGACGAAGCGGTAGGCGCCGCCGGCGGCGAGCGGTCCCGCCTCCTCGACCGTGTCGTTCGCATCGATCGCGTAGGTGAGCGAGGGGTCGGCGGTCTCGCCGTCCCACTCCCACACCGACTCCTCGCTCCCGGCGTCGTCGACCCGAGTGAACCCGTCGGCCTCGACGTCGGGGTCCTCCCGGGCGCTGAGCAGCGTCAGTTCGAGCTCCGTGACGCGGTCGGGGACCGTCGCCCGGGTCGTGACGCCGACGCTCCCGCGCTCGTCGGTCTGCGTCAGCTCGCTGCGCAGCCGGATCACGTCGGCGTCGTCGTCGGTCTGCGGCGCCGGACCCGCGCCGGCGCTCCCCGAGAACGACTCGGCGGCGTGGCTCGACTCGACTGGTCCCGCGTGGTCCGCGGCGACGGCGGCCGGAGCGCCCCCCGCGACCGTCAGCGCGACCGCCAGCAGCGCGAGGGTCGCGAGCGCGGCGACGGCGACTCGGACGCCGGGGGACGACTCGGCCCGATCCATGTGTGCCGTACCGGACGCGCCGGGTTTAGGACTGTCCGTGGGCGCGTTGACACGACTCGGTCGTCGCGCCGGGATCGCGGCGCGACGCCGAGCGGTTCGAGAATGGGGAGGGGGGAGGGAGCGTGTGACAGGTCCCTCCGAGTGGTCAGTGTCGAGGAGCGGGGATAGTTATGCGGTCCTTGTGGGGCGTCGTCGGGGACCTCAGATCGCCCGGATACGCGTGGTCCAGAAGTCGCGGAACGCGTCGTCGAGCGCCGCCTTCGGCTTCCCGGTCGCGTCGGAGACGTCGGTGACGTCGGCGCGCTCGCGGACCTCCCCGAGCACGCTGCGCTCGCCGACGACGATCGTCCGGTCGATCGGGGCGGCGGGGCCGTCGCCGACTCCGCGGTCGGCGAGGTCCGCCAGCGACGCGGTCGCCTTTTTAAGATGGTCGGCGATCTGTCCCTCGCGCCGGCGCTCGAAGCGGCCCTGCGAGAAGCCTCCCTTCGAGTGGGCCTCCTTCACATCGGAGGTGAACCCCTCGAACTCGACCCGCTCGGCGCCCTCGTAGACGCCGAGCGCGAAGGTGTCGGACCGGAGGAGCGCGAAGGCGAACCGCCCCGTCGGGCGGAACCACGACTCGTCGAGTCGGAACCGGTCGCTCCACCGGTCGAACGGCGCCGGCTCGATCGGGGGCGTCAGCGCCGCGCTCACGGCGCCGGTGTCGTCTGCGAGGACGACCGCGGGGGCCGCCCGCCTGACGAGCCGCGTCCGGTCGCCGAACCACTCCGCGACGCTCGACGGCACGGCGTCGTCGTCCGGGACGAAGGCGGTGAGGAGCCCCTCGGGGTCGTCGCTCTCGACCGCCCGGAAGCGACCGAGCGCGTCCGCGAGCCGCGGGCCGCGGGCGTCGCTGACGCGGCGGTACTCGACCGACGCCTCCTCGCCCGCGGTGCGGTCGAGGCGCTCCTCCAGCGACTCGATCCGGTGTTCGAGCTCGTTGACGCGCTCCTCGGCGCGCTGGCGGTCGGCGACCGCGTCCGACCGGCGCTCCTCCTCGGCCTCGGCGCGGCGTTCGAGGTGGCGCTTCTCCTCCTCCAACTCCTCGATCCGCTCTTTCAGCTCGGCGCGCCCGAGCAGCCTGTCGATCATACCGAATCCGCGACTCCCTGCGACCTAAAAGGTGCGTCTGTGGCGGCGACGACGTTATCAATCCCGCTTATAAATGAGTGCTGTGCGGTGGCGCGTGCCGGTGAGCGGCCGACAGGCCGCGAACCGCACTCGCGAGGGACGCCGCGAACGCCCGGAGGGCGTGAGCGGCGAGGCTGGGGAGGGGTGAGGTGCTGTGCGGTGTCGTGCGGGGTGGGACTCAAAGGGGCAGCCGGGAGGGCGACGCCCGACGACGTAAGCACTGGAACGAGGGAGCGAACGTAGTGAGCGACCGAGTGAAGCGCGCAGCGAGTCGTGCGAGTCCTCCCGGCTGGGGCTTTGGAGGTGTTCGCCGCTGATCCGCTATCAGTCACTTATAAGCGAGCGGCTGGGGGTTCGGGAGCACGCTCAATCTGTACCCAACTGCCCATTTATAAGTAGCGGCCACAATCGACGAGAAAAACGGAGTGGCTTTCCTCGTATCACGCGTTCACGAACGGTTCCCACCCTTCCCATCGCAGCAGCGTCTCCGCCCGGTCCGCGTCCGCCAGCAGCACGTTCCGCCGGTCCGGGAGCGTCTCGTCGGCGAGTTCCTGAGGAATCGCGAGCGTGCCGCTCGGCACGTCGTCGTCGCCGCCGACCGGGATGTGGCCGCCGTCGACCTTCATCACGAGCGGGGCGTCGAGTCGCTCGACCCCCTCGCCGTCCGCGTACAGTTGCTCGTTGACGTGTTCGTGGTCCGCCCGCTGGATGACGGCGCGATCGCCGCCATGGGGTTCCACGTACAGTTCCCCCAGGTAGTAACCGCTTGAGAATCGCTCGAACATTCTATGCGTGATATCCTCTACCACGACAGTATATAAGGGTTTCCCGCGGCTCACGCGCCCTGAGATTCGGCCGCGGCGGCCGTCACAGTTCGATCGCGTCGCCGTCGTTCGAGCGGTAGTACGCCGCCAGCGACGTGCCGCGGTCGCGCTGGGCGTCGAACAGTTCGGCGAGCCACTCCACGGCGCCCGGGTCGTCGTTAGCCGCGTACCCGAGGAGCGTGCCCTTGTCGCTGTGGATCGCGAGGTACGCCGTCGTCCGATCGTCGACGGTGCTCAGGTACCACGCGAACGGGAGGTCGGCGACGACGCTCATGTCCACCCCGGCGTCGACGACGGAACGCGCTCGCTCGGGGCTCTCCACTGCCAGGTAGTCCGCGACCGACTCCGTCACGACGTACGACAGCTCCAGCGACTCCTCGACGACGGTGCGGCGATACAGCGACGAAACGAACTGCTCGTCGTTGGCTGCGATCGACGCCCCCCGCAACCGGTCGGCCGTCTCGGCGACGCGGTGGAGCCGGGACAGCACTGCCGCCGGCGACGTATCGGGTATCGTCACCACCTCGGCGTCCGCGAGGAACCGGTGGTTCCGCAACGACGACGGGAGCTCGTTGAGGACGTCGTTCGCCGACTCGACCGCCTCCGCGACCGCGGTTGCCTCGTCGACGGTGTCTAAGAGGATCCGACCGGCGAACGTCGTCTTGTAGCCGTCCGCCCCGCGCTCGACGAGTCGGTCCTCTTCGAGGGCCCGGATCGCGCGATTGACCGTCGACCTGGAGTGCTCGAACTCTTCGACGAGATCCCGGATCCGTGCCGGACCGTCTGAGAGCCGGACGAGGTACTGCCGACGGGCGAAGGCGAGGTCGAGCACGGGTGTAACCGTGTGACTGCCGTCAGTAATACGTGTTGCTAAGCGAAGGGGTCTTGCCGCACACGGGCGCGACCGCACCGACGCCGTCGGCGCTCGGGCGGGTTACGCGTCGTCGCGCCGCGCGACCTCGTGGCGCCCGAACCCGTACCGCAGCCGGTTCGCGAGCCGTCGCGAGAACCGCCCTTCGTTCCGGGAGTCGAACCGCTCCGCGAGCGCCTGATAGATGATCGGAACGGGGACCTCCTGTTCGAGCGCCTCCTCGACGGTCCACGTTCCCGTCGACCCGCCCGCGACGTGGTCGGCCACGTCGCCCAGGTCGGACCCCTCCTCGCGGAACGCCTCCTCGCACAGCTCCAGGAGCCACGACCGGATCACGGCGCCGTTGTTCCACGTGCGCGCGACCGACTCCATGTCGAGGTCGTAGCGCCCCTCGGTGAGCAGCTCGAACCCCTCGCCGTACGCCTGCATCAGCGCGTACTCCACGCCGTTGTGGACCATCTTCACGTAGTGGCCCGACCCCGACGCGCCCATCCGGTCGTGGCCGTCAGGCCCGGTCGCGACCGCGTCGAACACCGGGACGAGCGCCTCGTAGGCCCACTCGGGACCGCCGACCATCAGCGAGAAGCCCTCCTCGGCGCTGGCCGGGCCGCCCGACGTGCCGCAGTCGAGGTACGCGGCGTCCGTCTCCTCGGCGCGCCGGACCGACGCCTGAAACTGCGAGTTCCCGCCGTCGACGACCACGTCGTCGGCGTCGAGGTGGGGCTCCAGGTCCGCGAGCGTGGCGTCGACCGCGTCGCCCGCGGGGACCATGAGCCAGATGCGCTTGCCGTCGCCCTCGCCCGACTCGTCGAGCCGGTCGCACAGGTCCGCGACCGAGTCCGCGGGCTCCGCGCCCGCCTCCGCCGCGGTCGCCGTCGCTTCCGCCGAGAGGTCGAACGCGACCACGTCGTGGCCCGCGTCGAACGAGCGATTCACCACGATCTGCCCCATCCGTCCGAGTCCGATGACGCCGAGTTCCATGGGCGAGGGGTGGCGACCGCTCGCCGTAGTGGTTCCGGTTCGGACAGCGGCGCAGACCCCGAATCGGACGGTCCGGCCCCGAGTCGGACGGTCCGGCCCCGAGCTCACTCGCCCGCCGTTTCGGTCGTCCCCCCTGCCCCGTCCGTCTTCGCCGCCGCTTCGTCTACCTCGCGCTCCCCGAGGTGCGCCCGCAGCGCGTCGACGTCCTTGTTGCCCGCACCGGTGTTCAACAGCACGACCGTGTCGTCGGGGCCGAACTCGCCCGCCGCCGCCAGCGCGAACGCCCCCGAGGCGGCGGCCGCACAGGTCGCGCCCACCTCCAGCCCCTCGGCCCGAGCGACCTCGATCGCGGCGTCGAGGATCTCGCGGTCCGTCGTCGCCACCGCGCCCCCGTTCGACTCCCGGATCGCGTCGAGAATAAGTGGGCTCGCGCCTGGGTCCGGGATCGCGATCCCGTTGCAGGCCGTGTCGATCTCGTCGTCCGGGACCGGCTCGTGGCGGTCGGCGCCCGCCTCGTACGCGTCGACGACGGGCGAACAGCCCGCCGCCTGCGCGGCGTACATCGGGACGAGCTCGTCGGTCCACCCCAGCTCGCGGAGCTCGCGGGCGGCCTTGTGCATCCCCACGAGCCCGACGCCGCCGCCGGTGGGGTAGACGACCGCGTCGGGCGTTTCCCAGTCGAGCCGTTCGAGGAGCTCGAAGGCCATGGTCTTCTTCCCCTCGTGACGGTATGGGGTGACGAACGTCTTCGTCGAGTACCAGTCGGGGTGGTCCTCCATCGCCGCCGCGTACGCGCGCCCGGCGTCGCCGATCTGCGAGTCGCCGTCGATCGGGTCGGTCACGGTCAGGTCCGCGCCGTGGACCTCGGTCATCGCCGTCTGGGTGAACCCCGCCCGCGACGGGAGGAACACGTGCGCGTCGAGGTCCGCCCGCGCGGCGTACGCGGCGGCCGCCTGTCCCGCGTTGCCGGCGCTGTTCAGCGCCACGTCGGCGGCGCCGTGCTGGCGCGCGGCCGTCATCGCCAGCGATTGTCCGCGGTCTTTGAACGTCCCCGTCGGGTTCGATCCCTCGTCTTTCAGGAGGACCCGCCCCACGCCAATCGCGTCCGCGAGCGCCGGACAGTCGACCAGCGGCGTGGCGCCCTCGCCCAGCGACACCGCGGCCTCGGCCGGGAACGGGAGCAGCTCCGCGTACCGCCACATCGACTCGTACGGGCGCTCCGCGAGGTCGTCGGGAGCGAGGTCGATCCGATCGAGGTCGTACGCCGGGTCGAGGACCCCGCCGCAGTCGGGACACCGGTGGGTCGCGGTGGCCGGGTCGAACGTCCCGTCGCAGTCGACACACGAGAGGCCGACGAACGCGTCCGTCGTTTCCATGGGTCGCGATCGCACACGCGCGCCTTTGCTCCACCGGTCCCGGGGGTGCGTTCCGGGTCCGGGGGTTCCGCCGCGACCCCTATTTAAACCTGAAACGTATGAAGGGGCAGCGAGAGGGACGGGCGGCTCTTCTCCCCGAGCATGTCCAGACTGACGCTGCGGCTCGACTTCCCGAGCGGCTCGTGGTTCGGCGACGTGTCGCGGGCGCACCCCGACGCGACCCTCCGCGCGACCGAGACGATCGCCGCCGTCGAGGGNGTCGCTCTTCGTCGCCGGCGCCGACCGGGCGACGACGGTGGCGGCGCTGCGCGAGCACGACCGCGTGGACCGAGTCGATGTCGTCGATAAAGAGGGTCCTGCGACGCGAGTGCGGCTCGTCTCGGACGCGCCGCCGCCGCACGTCGCGGCCGCGCGAGAGGTCGGCCTTCCGATCGAGGCGCCAGTCTCGGTGACGGACGGGCGCGCGTCGCTCGACGCCGTCGGAGAGCGGTCGCGGCTCACCGCCTTCGGCCGGCGGCTCACGGCGGAGGGTATCACCGTGGCGATAAAGGCGAGCGACGCCGACGCGGAACCGGTCCTCACCGACGCGCAGCGCGAACTCGTCCTCGCCGCCGTCGCGGCCGGTTACTACGACACCCCGCGGGAGTGCACGCTCACGGAGCTCGCCGAGGCGCGCGGCCTCGCGAAGTCGACGTGCAGCGAGACCCTCCACCGCGCCGAAGGCCAGGTGTTACGCCGCTTCGTGGCGGGCGAGTGCGCTGGCGACGACCCCGTGCAAGCACTCGACGGAGAGCGAGCGATCGGCGACGAGGCCGATCCGGACCGCGAGCGCGACCGAGCGGAGTCGGCCGAGGCGGCCGCCCCGGGCCCGTGACGGCGTTCGTTGTTTAAAAAGGCGCGCGGACTTCTCTGCGCTGTACTCCCCGTCAGCCGAGTGCGGTTTCCGACCAGACGGCGCCGGATGAGTGCGGATCCTAACCTGACGGCATCGGTCGAGGCCAGCGGCGCTCGGCGACGCCGGTCGTTTATCGTAGGCGAGGGACCGCCGAGTCGCGGGCCCGCTACTCTCCGTCGAGCGCCTGCCACGAGAGGCGCGGGTCTCGCGCGGCGCTCACCTGGTCGATCCGGCTGGCGGCGGTGCGGTTCGGGGCCGCGTCGAGCGCCTCCTCTGTGTCGGCATACGCGAGGTTAAAGGCCTCTGCGAGGTCGTCCAGCGACGACTGGCCCTCGATCTCGGTCGGCTCAGTCAGCATCGCTTCGGGCACCATCTCCGGCCACTTCGTCGTCGGCGGGTGGACGCCGAAGTCGAGCATGCGCTTCGCCACGTCGGCGGCGTCGCGGTCGCCCGCGGTCGCCGCGAACTCGTGGTGGAAGGGGCCGTACGGCACGTCGAGGTCGATCCGCTCGGCGAGGTAGTTCGCGTTGAGCACCGCCTTCGCGGCCGCGTCCGCGAGCCCCTCGTCGCCGAGGCGAGCGATGTACGCGTACGTCTTGACGAGCACGAGCCAGTTCCCGCCGAACCCGTGGACCTTCCCGATGGTGTTCGCCGGCTCGAAGGGCTCGTAGCCGCTCCCTTCCTCCGCCTCCCGGATCCGCGGAGCGGGGAGGAACTCGGCGAGCTCGTCGACGACGCCCACCGGACCGGCGCCCGGACCGCCGCCGCCGTGCGGGGTCGCGAACGTCTTGTGGACGTTGTAGTGCATCACGTCGAACCCCATGTCTCCGGGGCGGCCGCGGCCGAGCAGGGCGTTGAGGTTCGCGCCGTCGTAGTAGAGCAGCCCGCCGGCATCATGGACGATCTCGGCGATCTCCGTGATGTCGCGCTCGAAGAGCCCGACCGTGTTCGGGTTGGTCAACATGAGCGCGGCGGTGTCGTCGCCGACGGCCGCCTCCAGCGCCTCGACGTCGACCCGTCCGTCGTCGCCCGAGGGGAGCTCGACCACGTCGTAGCCCGCCATCGCGGCGGTCGCGAAGTTCGTCCCGTGCGCGGACGCCGGGATCACGACCTCGGACCGGTCGTTGCCGTGGTGTTCGTGGTACGCCTTCGCGACGGCGATGCCGGTGAACTCGCCGGCGGCGCCCGCGGGCGGCTGGAGCGTGACCGCGTCCATCCCCCCGATGTCGCCCAGGTACTCCTGTAACCGGTACTGCAGTTCGAGGTTCCCCTGCGCGGACCGCGCCGAGCGGTCCGGGTGGATCGCCGCGTTCGGGTCGGCCGCGACGTCCTCGGTGAACTTCGGGTTGTACTTCATCGTGCAGCTCCCGAGCGGGTACGGCCCGGAGTCGATCGCCCAGTTCATCTGCGAGAGCCGGGTGTAGTGGCGGGCGATCTCCGGCTCCGAGGGCGCGGGGAGCGTGAGTTCGTCGCGCGTCAGGTCGTCCGGGAGCGGCGACGCCTCGCGCACGTCGACGGTCGTCTCGTCCTTCTCCGAGAGCAGCGGCTCGTGTACCTCGTCGTCCTCGCGGGCGTAGTCGGCCTGATTGTGGATCACTCAGATCACCTCCTCGAAGGCAGCGACGAGGCCGTCGGTCCGCCCCGCGTTCAGGTCGGTGACGCACACCTGCAGGAGGTGTTCGTCGATCGCGTGGACCGCGAACCCGGCGGTCTCGAGGTCCTCGGCGATCGCCGCCGCGGGTTGGTCGACGCGCACGGCGAACTCCCGGACGTGGTGGCGGTCGTGGACCGGTGCGGCCACGCCGCTGAGCTCGTCGATCCGGGCGGCGAGCGCCTCCGCCTCCCGCACGCAGTCGTTCGCGAGCTCGACGAGCCCGTCGGGGCCGAGCGTCGCCGCGTGGATCGCCGCGCGGAGGGCGACCCACGCCTGGTTCGTGCAGATGTTCGAGGTCGCCCGCTCCTTCCGGATGTGCTGTTCGCGCGTCTGGAGCGTCAGCGTGAACGCACGGTCGCCCGCGGCGTCCTCGCCGGCGCCGACGAGCCGCCCCGGCACCTGCCGGAGGAACTCGTCGCTACAGGCAAACAGGCCGAGTCCCATCCCGTAGGCGGTGGGGAGCCCGAGCGCGCCGGCCTCGCCCACGACCACGTCGGCGCCGACGCTCGCCGGCTCCTGCAGCACCGACAGCGACACCGGGTCCGACCCGAGCGTGAACAGCGCGTCGGCCTCGGCCGCGAGGTCGCCGATCGCCGCGAGCCCCTCTTCGACGCAGCCGCGAACGGTGGGGTTCTCGGCGAACACCATGACCACGTCGTCGCCGACGCGGTCGGCGAGCGCGTCGATGTCGGCGTTCCCGTCGGCCATCGGGTACGGTTCGACGGCCAGGCCGGCGCCGGCGCAGTAGTTGTCCAGCACGGCGCGCTTGCCCTCTCTGAGGTGTTCGGGCACGAGGACCACGTCGCCCGAGGTCGACCGGACGCGGTCCGCGAGCGTCGCCGCCTCGCCGAGCGCGGTGGCGGCGTCGTACATCGAGCAGTTCGCGACCGGGAGCCCGGTGAGCTCCACGAGCATCGACTGGTACTCGAACAGCGCCTGCAGGAACCCCTGCGATATCTCGGGCTGGTACTGCGTGTAGCTCGTGAGGAACTCCGCGCGATCCGCGAGGTGGTCGACGACGCTCGGCACGTAGTGGCCGTAGTGGCCCCGCCCGAGGAACTCGACGAGGTCGTCGTTGCGCGCGAAGATCCGGGAACACTCCGCGCGGATCTCGCGCTCCGTGCGCTGTTCGATCCCGAACTCGCCGTCGAACGCGACGGCCTCGGGAATGTCGAACAGCGCCGCTTCATCTTCTGCACCGATCGCCGAGAGCATCGCCGTGGTCTCGGCCTCGGTGTGGGGCGCGTACGGCGTCCCGTCGGTGCCGCTCATCGGTGTGTCTCGCCCCGTCCGTGGTCGTTCTGTCGTCCGATCGCGGGTCGTCCGTCGAAGGGTGGCGTGGGGTCGAAAGGTGGGGTGTTCATGATGGTGTGTCCGCTGTGGGTCCCGCTCCGGGGTTCGGGTCGTGGGATTCGCTACGCGATCTGGTCGTCGTACTCGCCGGCGTCGAGCAGCTCCTCGGCGTCGCCGCCCTCAGTGGGGCTCACTTCGAGCATCCACCCGTCTCCGTACGGGTCCTCGTTGACGAGCTCCGGGCGGTCGAACAGCTCCTCGTTGACGGCGGCGACCTCGCCGGAGACCGGCGCGTACAGGTCCGAGACCGCCTTTATCGACTCGACCACGCCGAACGCCTCGCCGGCGGCGATCTCGTCGCCGGCCTCGGGGAGTTCGACGAACACCACGTCGCCCAGTTCGTCCTGCGCGAAGTCCGAGACGCCGATTCGAACGGTGTCTCCGCCGGTCGTCGCCCACTCGTGCGATTCCAGGTACCGCCTGTCGTCGGGTACGTCGAAGCTCATTGGTCAGGTGTCGCCGCGGCCCGCCTCCGGCCCGAGCGCACGAGCGCGCGGCCGGCGGGAGATCCGACCGATCGGTCGGTCACGGCCGGCGTTCGGGGTCGAAACGGGATCCGCGACACGCGTGCGTGACCTTTCTGACGACGAGGAGATAAAAGGTATGTTCGCGGCGGTCCTCCGGGGCCTCACGTCCACCGGTCGAGCCCGGTCTGGACCTGCGACTCCGCGATGCGCTCGAACCCGCGCTCCACCTCGTCGGCGGCGACGCCCCACTCGTCGACGACGTACTCGCGGGCGGCGTCCACGTCTGGGTTCACCGCGGTGTCGACGTCGACGTCCGTCGCCGGCGGGTCCATGAACAGCTCGCGGATCGCCTCGGCGTTCGGGATCTCGGCGCCGCGCGCGTCGAGCACGCCCCACAGGTCGCCGTGTTCCCGAACCGCCTTCACCGCCGTCTTCGGCCCGATGCCGCGGACGCCCTCGTTGAAGTCGGTGCCGCAGAGCATCGCGGCGTCGACGAGCCCCTGCCGGTCGAAGCCGAGGTCGTCGAGCGTCGCCGCCAGGTCCATCAGCTCCGGGTCGCCCTTGCTGGTGAGCTGGCGGAGGGTCGTCGGCGCGCCGAACAGCAGCGTGTCGTAGTCCTCGCTGCCGGCGTGGTCGACGCTTCCGGTCGCCGCCATGTGCGCGCACTGCGCCTCCCCTTCCGCCGGCGCCTCGACGATCGGCACGTCGAGCAGCCGGAGCAGCTCGCGGGTCGTCTCCTGGATCGCGTCGGTGAGCCGCTGCGTGCGGGCCTCCAGCCGCGCGGCCTCGACGGCGTCGCCGCGCTCCTCGGCGGCCGCCCGGCGCTCTTCGGCCGCCTCGCGCTTCTCGCGGCGGTCGGCGACCTCATCGGCTTTTAAATCGGTCACCGCCCCGTCGAACACCATCACGGGGATCAGGTCGTGCTCGAAGAACTTCGGGAGCCCCTGTACCACCCCGATCAGGTTGGCCACCTCGACGCCGTCCGCGGTGGTGTACGCCTCGTCGCTCGTCCACTTTACCGTCGTCGTGAGGTACCGGTACAGCCAGTTGTGCGCGTCGACCGCGACGACGCTTCCCTCAATCTCTGTGAAGGCGACGTCGCGGATCGCCGCGAGATCGCGCAGGTCCGCGTTTCCCATCACCGATCCGTCGGTGCCGCGGGTCTTAAAAGATCGATTCGACAGCGACGCTGCGGCCGGTTCCCGCGGCGATTCGCTGTACCCCGGAAGCGGCCTCCGCTGGCCACCGGACGGCCCCGCCTGCCGGCTTGTGGAGCGTTTATGTGTCTGAGTCGACTACCAATCGACACTGAATGGTCTCGCCGTTCGATGTGTTGGACGTCGATGAGGACGCCGACGAGGCGACCATCGAGCGCGCCTATCGCGCCCGCGTGAAGGAGGCTCACCCGGACCAGGGCGGGACCCTCGAGGAGTTCCAGCTCGTCAGGCGCGCCTACCGCGAACTCGACGAGCGGGAGCGGAACGGCGACGCCGACGACGAGACCGACCCCGCCGACATCGACCTCACCGACGAGGACGGCGCGGCCGACGCGCCGCAGCCGGTCCGCGTCGAGTTCCTCGACTACGAGGCGATCGACGACTACGGCTGGTCCCTCGACGACGACGACCTGTTCCGGAAGGCGTCGCACGCCGACCTCGACGAGTCGGCGCACGGCCGGCTGCTGGTCCAGCCCGACGAGAGCCTGCTCGAGGGGGCGGAGAACCGCGGGTTCACCTGGCCGTTCTCCTGTCGCGGCGGGGCGTGCGCGAACTGCGCCGTCTTCCTCGTGGAGGGAGAGCTCTCGCAGCCGACCGACCACATCATGCCCGAGGACCTGGCGGAGCGAGGGTTCCGGCTCTCGTGTAACGGGTATCCGGTCAGCGACGAGCTGAAAATCGTGTTCAACGTCAAGCAACTTCCCGAACTCGACGACCTCATCCTTCCGCCGGGACCGTTCACGCGGCGGTGACTCCCGGGAGCGGTCCGACTCGCGAAAAAACCCTCAGACCGGCTTCAGAACGATTCGGCGACGGCCGCGACGACCGCGTCCTCGACCGCGTCGCGCTCGCCGGAGAGGAACTCGATTTTGCCCTCGCGGAGGCCGGCCGTGGAGACGTCGGCGTTCGGCGCCAGTTCGGCCGCGCGCTCGGCCACGCCGCGGACGGACACGTCCGCCGTCGTTCGGATGTGCAGCTCGTCGGTGCCGATCCCGACCGTCGCGTACGCCTCCCCGTTCGCGTTCCGGCGGTGGAGGTCGTCGAGCAGGAGCGGCGTCGGCGGGAAGTCGTACCGGTGGGTGTAGCCGTCGGTGTCGAGCACGGCGAACTCGACGCCGTCGACCGCCTCGGTGACGACGTTCTCGGTCGCGGTCTTGACCTCCGTCTCCAGCTTCTCGCGGAACTGCTCGGAGACGTGAGCCGCGAGGTTACCGCTGTCCTCGAAGAGGAGGTCGGCGACGAGCTCGCGCTTGTCCTGGTACGACTGGTAGTACGCCTCCAGGGCGACCGCCTCGCGGAGCTCCGCGACGCGCTCGGCGTCGTAGCCGGCGTCGCGGGCGAGCTCGACGTAGCGCTCGGGGGTCTCCGCCCAGTAGCTCACCGCCGGCAGGTGACGGAGGTCGTCGCGGACCTCGTCGTTGACCGCGGACGCCAGCGAGGCGACGAGCGCCCCCGTCGAGAGGTCGGCGTCGACGCCGTCGATCTGCGGCGAGACGAGGGTGTCGACGGCCTCGCGCGTCTCGGGGTCGGCGACCTCGGCGTCGACGACGACCGCGTCGACGCCGTAGACGGAGAGCAGGTCGATCCCGTCTGCGGACTCGACCGTGGAGCCGGTGCCGACGAGCAGGAACAGCGGGAGCTGCTCGTCGTGGCGGTCGCGGTCCTGCAGCATGCGGGTCGCGTCGTTCGTCGCCGCGTCCATCCCGTAGACGGGGTCGTCGAGCGGACGACGAGTGAAGTAGTGGTACTCGGCGTCGCTTTTCGCGTGCTCCTCGCGGATCAGCGGGAGGACCGCGCGCTCGACCGCGGCGCCGGCGACGTAGCCGTCGGCGGTGGCCGGGTGGCGCACGACGATCGGGCGCGATTCGAGGACCGCGCGGCGGACCGCCTCGGCGGCGTCGAGGAGGCCGTCGGCGAGCTCCGCGACCGCCTCGTCGCCAGCGAGCGGCTGGAGCCCCTCGGGGCGGGCCTCGGCGGTGAGGGCCTCGGCGAGCCGACGGCGGACGGCCTTGCCCTCCTCGCCCGCCAGGAGCACGAGCGCCTCGGACTCGACCTGCACGTCGCCCCGGTGGCTCTCGACCTCGCCGTCGATCCGCACCGCGTCGCCGACCTCGACGTCCGGGTGCGCGCGGACGCCCGGCTCGACGAACGCGGCCACGTCGACGACGCCCGTCTCGTCGCGGACCTCGAAGACGGTCGGGCCGCCGGTCTGCCGGACGCTCACGACCTCGCCGTCGATCCGAACCGCGTCGCCGACGGCGTCTGAGAGGGTGCCGATCCCGACGCGCTCGCGGTCGTCGGCGAGGTCGTCTTCGGCGGTCTCGTCGTCTGCGTCGTCGGCATCGGCGGTTTCGTCACCGTTGTCGGCATCGACGTCGTCGACAGCGGCGTCGTCGGCATCAACCTCGGCATCGGCCGAGACGGCCTCGTCCGCGTCGCCGGCCTCGGTCGGCTCCTCGGAAACGATATCGTCTCCCACGCCCGCCTGTTCGTCGTCGCTCTCCGTTGCCAGTTCGTCGTCGCTCTCCGTTGCCAGTTCGTCGTCGATCGCGTCTGAGTCGTCGCCCGTGTCGGAGTCGTCCCGCTCCGCGTCGGCTTCCGCGTCCGGCGCTTCGTCGGCTTCCTCGCCGTCCTCATCGGGGAGGAATTCGGTGTCGCCGTCCTGCACGAGCACGCCGCGGAACTCGCGGTCTGCCTGCCGGATCGACCACGCGAGGTCGATGTTCCCGTTGTCGCGGACGCCTTTCACCTGCACGAACACCTCGTCGCCCGGCTCCCAGTCGAGGGAGTCGAGCCGACGGTCGAGCTCGGACCGGTGGAGGAGTCCGGTCACGCCCGGCGCGAGGTCGACGAACACGCCGAATTCGGCGTAGCCGTCGACGACGCCCCGGTAGAATCTGTTCGGAACGAGCTGCTTCGGGGAATTGCCTCGGAAGTCGAACACGACGTCCTCTTGGTGTGGGTCACAGATGCGACCGCCACCGTCGACGTCGACGCCACAAATGATACAGGATCCCATTTGAGTACAACGAGAGTCTCGGGCTTAAAACGGTTGTCGAAAGCCTCGCGGGAGCGAACGGCCGAATGCGGGCGTCCCGGCGGTACAGGTGGGGACCGCTCCGGCGCCGCCGGTGATCGCCCACGGCGCCACCCCACAGAGCGTCAGCCGATCAGCGTTCGGGCCGCGGCGACGACCCGGTAGCCGACGCCGTACCCGATAAGCGCGGGCGGGACCCCGGCGACGAGCGTGCGAAGCGGGGTCATGCCGTGGACGGTGCGGAAGCCGATCAACAGCAGCACCGCCGCGTACGCGCCGCAGACGACGCGGAGGAACGGTATCGGCGGGCCGGCGAGCGCCATCGGCGAACTGGCGTACGCGACCACCTGCACCGTCTCGCTCACGCCGCCGCGGTCGCGCAGCGTGAGGCCGCCGTCGAACTCGACGCTGGCGAGGATCACCGACAACGTCGCGACCGCCGCGGTCAGGTGAAGCCCCACCGGCGCGGCCAACACGACCACCACCAGGAACAGGATCGCCGCCGAGACGGGCACGGAGACGACGATCCCGGGGACGGCCGCCGGGTCAGCAGCGATCCATCCGAGCGTGTAGACGGCCGCGACGGCGACGGCGAACGTCAGCGCTGGGGCCTGGTCGCCGGGCCCCACGCCGTTCGCGAAGAGGCGTCGCGGCCGGATGAGCGCCTCGACCCACGCCCGAGCGAGCGCGCGGGGACCCCGCGCTCGCCCGCCCTCCGGGTCCTCGATCCACGATGTCACGTGCGCCCTTCGGGCGGGTGGAATAACGGGGTTCCGGTTCGCGTCGGCCCGCGGGGCGGTCCCGAGAGCGCGCACCGTTATCTCGTCTGATAGCCGGCGCGTAAAGGCTTATACCGCCCCTCGAAGAGTGAAACGCGAATGCGCGCGTTCCGAAGCGACGAGCGGGGGTTCACCCCGATAGCCGGCTCGGGGATGCTCGTCGGCATCGTCGTCGTGCTGTTGGCGCTCGTCGGCGCCGCAGTGTTCGGGCTGATCGACGGCGTTGCGCCGCCGGACGCGGAGTTCGAGGTCGAGAAGGAAGGAACCGACCTCGTGATCGTCGCGGCCGGCCCCGAACCGGTCCCGGCGGAGGAGCTGTACGTCCGCGGCGAGGACCCGGACGAGGAGGTCCAGTTCGGCGCGTGGCCCGGCGACGGCGTCGTGCGGCCGGGCGACCGAGTGACGGTCCCCAACGCGACCGGGAACGAGAACCTCGAGGTCGTCTGGGAGCCCGTCGCCTTCGACACGCACGAGACGCTCGGCACCTACAACGGCGAGGACTCGGCGATCGAAGGCAGCGCCGGTCCGGACCCGCTCGGCGCGAGCGATATCTGAAACTCCCTTCGGGCTACTCGACCGAGACCCACTCGCTCCGCTCGTCGGCGCGGACGATCGCGTCGAGGGTCTTCTGCACCGCGTACCCCTGCTCGAACGACGGCTCGAACGCGCCGCCCTCGGCGACCGCGGAGAGGAACTCGTAGTTCTCGTGGACGAAGGTGTGCTCCCAGCCGATGACGTGGCCCGGCGGCCACCAGTGGTCGACGTACGGGTCGGTCTCGTCGGTGACGAGCACCGTCTGGTACCCGCGGTCGCCCTCGCGGAGCACCTCCAGCTCGTTGAGCCGCTCCAAGGAGAACCTCAGGCTCCCCTTCGAGCCGTGCACCTCGATCGCGTGGTCGTTCTTGTGGCCCTCCGCGAACCGCGTCGCCTCGAAGCTCCCCATCGCGCCCGACTCGTAGGCGACCTGCGCGGTGTAGGCGTCGTCGACGGTCACGTCCCGGTGCTCCGCGACGCCGCCCTCGTCGTCGTAGACGGGCCGCTCGTCGACGAACGTCTGTAAGTGACCGGACACGCGGTCGACCCCGCCGACCGCGTCGCCGACGAGGAAGTCCGCGAGGTCGAGTGTGTGCGCGCCGAGGTCGCCGAGCGCCCCGGATCCCGCCATGTCGGCGTCCATCCGCCACGCCCACGGCGCCTCGGGGTCGACGAGCCAGTCCTGGAGGTACCGCCCGCGGACCTGTCGGATCTCGCCGAGTTCGCCGTCCTCGATGAGCCCCTTCGCGTACCGGATCGCGGGGACGAACCGGTAGTTGAACGCGGTGCCCGCCGGTACGTCTGCGGCGGCCGCCGCGTCGCGCATCGCTTCGGCCTCGTCGAGGGTCGGCGCGAGCGGCTTCTCACAGAGGACGGGGACGCCCGCTTCGAGGGCGGCGATCGACGGCTCCGCGTGGACGTGGTTCGGTCCGAGGTTGTAGAAGACGTCCACCTGGCCGAGGGCGTCCGCCCAGTCGGTCGCGGTGTGCGCGAACCCGAACCGCTCCGCGGCGTCCGCGAGCGCCGCCTCGTCGCGCCCGACGAGCGTGTGGCGCTCGATCTCGGGCGCGTCCGGGAAGAACATCGGGAGCCGTGCGAGCGCGTTCGCGTGCGCCTTGCCCATGAATCGATACCCAAGCACGCCGATTTCGAGTGGTTCCTGTGTCATTGGGTTGCCCTCCGTCTTACTCCGCCCAGTAGGCGTCGCCCGGTCGCGTCTCGAAGACTGCGCGGTCGAGCACGTCGACCGCCTTCTCTAACCCCTCCCGCGAGGAGGTGAGCGAGTCCTCGTGTTCGATCGAGAGCGCGCCCTCGTATCCGACCATCCGGAGCGTCGAGACCACGTCCTTCCAGTGGCCCTCGTCGTGGCCGTAGCCGATCGAGCGGAACAGCCACGAGCGGTCGGCCTCCTCGGTGTAGCCCGTCGTGTCGAGCACGCCCTTCACGCGCGCGTTCGCGTCGTACACCTTCGTGTCCTTCGCGTGGAAGTGGTGGATCGCGTCGCGGTCGCCCAAAAAGCGGATCGCCTCCGTCACGTCGATCCCCTGCCAGTAGAGGTGCGAGGGGTCGAAGTTGGCGCCGATCCGATCGTTCGTCGCCTCCCGCAGCGCGAGCAGCCCGGTCGGCTCGTACACGAGCATGTTCGGGTGCATCTCGATGGCGACGTCGACGCCGTGGGCCTCGGCGTGGTCCGCCAGGTCCGTCCAGTACGGGACCGCGACCTCGTCCCACTGGTAGTCGAGCGCGTCGGCGTGTTCGGTCGGCCACGGCGCCGTGATCCAGTTCGGCGTGGAGTCGCCGGGCGCGCCGCCGGGGAGCCCGGAGAAGCAGGTGACCGTGCCGACGTCCAACTGGTCGGCCAGCTCGATCGCCTCGCGGAGCTCGCGGTCGGCCTCCGCGGCCCGCTCCTCGTCCGGGTGCAGGGGATTGTTGTGGGTCGCGAGCGCGGAGATCCGGAGCCCGTGCTCGTCGAGCAGCGCTTCGAGCTCCGCCTGCGCCGCGTCGTCGCCGAGGGTCGCCTCGCGGTCGACGTGCGCCTCGCCGGGCCACCCGCCGACGCCGAGCTCGACCGCGTCGACGCCGATCTCGTCGAGGTACGCGACCGCGTCGTCGATCGATTCACCGCCCAAGGGAACGGTTAGTACACCAATGTCCATGTACGAAGATAGTACAACACCCCGAATAAATCTTCAGGAAGCGTCACCCCGTCGGCGGGGGGCCCCGGTTGCGGGCAGCCCGCGACGGACGGAGCCCGGCTGCTCGCGCCGTCACGGCCGCCGCTCCGGGTCGCGAACCACATGAGGTTTTAACGGGTGGAGCGCGTATGCCCTGTATGGGAATCCTCTCGCGCGCCTCCTACGTCATCCGGTCGAAGGTGAACGCCCTCCTCAACCGGGCGGAGGATCCGACGGAGTCGCTCGACTACTCGTACGAACAGATGCGCGACGAGCTCCAGGACGTGAAGCAGGGGATCGCCGACCTGACGACCCAGAAGAAGCGGCTGGAGATTCAAAAGCGCAAGCTCGAGGAGAACGTCGAGAAGCACAACCGGCAGGCCCGCGAGGCGGTCCAACAGGACCGCGACGACCTCGCCCGCAAGGCCCTCGAGAAGAAGAAGTCGAAGATGGCCCAGATCGAGGAGCTGGAGGGCCAGATAGCGAAGCTGAACGACACCCAAGAGCAGCTGGTCGAGAAGAAGAACAAGCTCCAGAACCGCATCGAGGAGTTCCGCACGAAGAAGGAGACGATGAAGGCCCGCTACGAGGCGGCCGAGGCGTCCTCGCGCGTCTCGGAGGCCATGACGGGCGTCGGCGACGAGATGGAGGACGTGAGCCGCTCGATCGAGCGCGCCGAGGAGCGCACCGAGGAGATGGAGGCGCGCGCGGAGGCGATGGACGAGCTGGAGGACTCCGGCGCCTTCGAGGACGCGCTCTCGGACAAGGACAGCATCGACCGCGAGCTCGAGAGCCTCTCGACGAACAGCGAGGTCGACGCCGAGCTGGAGACGCTGAAAGGCGAGCTCGGAAAGGGCGAGCCCGCGAGCGACGACGGCGAGGCGAGCTCCGACGAGGAGATCGACGACGAGCTGGCCGACATCGAGTCCGAGATCGACAGCGACGACCTCGAAGCCGACCTCGAGGGCGACAGCGAGGGCGACGAGGAAGTCGACGTGGAGCTCGAGGAGTCCGAGGTCGACGCCGACGAGCAGCGGAACTGACGGCGCGCGGTCGGCCCCGTTTCCGCCTCTCCCCTTCTCCGCTACTCCGTCCGTAGCCGCGCCCCGGTCCCCGCGCGGTCGCGGTCACCGAGCCCGATCTCGCCGCCGGACAGGTCCACGCCGTCGTACGGGTCCTCGGCGAGCAGCAGCGACCCGTCGAGGTCGGCGTAGTCGAGGAGCGGCGTGAGCTGCGCGGCCGCGGCGATCGACGCGTTCGACTCGATCATGCAGCCGCACATCACCTCGAGCCCGTGGGCGCGGGCGGTCGCGATCATCCGTCTCGCCTCCAGCAGGCCGCCGGTCTTCATCAGCTTCAGGTTCGCGATGTCGCAGCGGTCGGCGATCGCCGGGACGTCGGAAAGCGTGACGCACGACTCGTCGGCCGCGATCGGGAGCGCCGACCGCTCGTAGACGAACCGGAGCCCCTCGGGGTCCTCGGCGGACACCGGCTGCTCGACGAACTCCACGTCGCGGTCGGCGAGCCACTGGCTCTTGTCGACCGCCTCGCGGGGCGTCCACGCCTCGTTGGCGTCGACGCGGATCCGGGCGTCGGGCGCGACCTCGCGGACCGCGTCGATCAGCTCGCGGTCCCGGTCGGTGCCGAGCTTGATCTTGAGGACCGGGTACCCGGCCTCGACCGCTTCCGCGGCCTTCTCCCGGACGCGCTCCGTCTCGTCGAGCCCGACCGTGTAGGAGGTCGCGGGCGCCGCCGAGGGGTCGAGCCCCCAGAGCCGGTGCAGCGGAACGCCGAGCCGCTTCGCGGCGAGGTCGTGGACCGCGATCGAGACGGCGGCGCGGGCGGCGGGGTTGCCGTTGACGACCGCCGCCAGTTCGCCCTCGATCTCGTGGAGAGCGTGAGGGTCGCCGACGCGCTCGACGGCGTCGAGCAGAGCCGGGAGCACGGCCTCGACCGTGTCGGCGGTCTCGCCGTAGTGGGTCGAGGGGGCGGCGCCGCCGACGCCGGTCATCCCGCCCTCGTCCGAGATCCGCACGACAACGTTCACGGCTTCGGTCTGCGTCCCCCGCGAGATGGTGAACGGGTTCTCCAGGGGGAGCGAGACCCGCTCGAACTCCGTTTCGAGGGTCATTCGTCGGCGAGCCCTCCGTCGGTCGCCGGGGTCTCACCGCCCAACCCCGCCTCGACGATCCCGTCCACGATCCGGTCGGCGCCGTCCCGGACCGGGTCGGCGGCCGGGACGCCGAGCTCGTCGCCGTAGTCGGCGACCGCGTCGCCGGCCGCGCCGCCGTCGTCGACGGCCCTCGTGTTGAGCGCGCCGGCGACGACGCTGGCCTCGTTGACGGGCGCCGCGAGCCCCTCGTAGAGGTCGACGTAGTCGGAAAGCGGCGGGAGCGAGAAGGACTCGTAGCCGTGGACGGCCTCGCGGTCGGCGGCGTGACAGAGGACGAGCCCGTCGGCCATCGAGCCGTGCAGGATGCCGCAGGTGACTGCCGAGTAGGCGGGGTGGATGATGCTCCCCTGTCCCTCGACAATGAGGAGGTCGTGGTCGTCGCCGATCTCGACGAGCATCTCCTCCACCGCGCCGGCCGTGAAGTCGGAGACGACGCGGTCGATCGGGTTCCCCCACCCGGCGATCATGATCCCGGTCTGGCCGGTCGGGACGAACGCGGCGTCGATCCCGCGCTCTCGGGCGGCGGCGACGATCTCCAGCGACGCGGTCATCTTCCCGACCGAGCAGTCGGTGCCGACCGTACACACCACGTCGGCGTCGACGTCGCCGGAGCCGCCCGTCGCCACCGTCAGGTCGTCGTCGGGCTCGCGCACGTCGACGAGGTCGACGCCGTGCTCGTCGGCCAGCGCGGCGAGCGCCTCGTCCTCGTTTAAGAAGTAGTGGAGACCGCTCACCACGTCGCAGCCGGCCTCGATCGCGGCCTCCACGTCGGACCGCCACGACTCGTCGAAGCCGCCGCCGATCGGAGCGATACCGATGTAGAGGGCGTCCACGTCGCCGTCGGCGGCCGCGTACGCCTCATCGAACGACTCGACGATCGGCGCGTCGGCCACGTCGGGCACGTGGTCGGTGACGCGGTCGCCGGCGCGGTCGCGGTCGAGGACAGCCCGCACGTCCTGGTCGCCGTAGCGCATCACGCCGAGGGCGGTCTTCGCGCGGTCGGGGAACTTCTCGTGGGCGAGGATGACGATCCGGTCGTCGCTCATGGTGGGTCGCTCGGCCCCGGTGGGCTTAAAAGAGTCGAGCCGGGGTCGAGTCGCCGCTTCGGACGTCGCCGCTTCGGACGTCGCCGCCTCGGTCGCCTCAGTCGAGGTCGAGCGACACGTCCGACTGCAGTCCGGCGGCTTTCACCGTGTTGTACAGCAGCATCGCGCGCGTCATCGGGCCGACGCCCCCGGGGACGGGCGTGATCGCGCCCGCGGCCGCTTTCGCCGACTCGTAGGCCACGTCGCCGACGAGTTCGTACCCCTTCTCGGTGTCCGCGTCGACGCGGTTGATCCCCACGTCGATGACGGTCGCGCCCTCTTTGAGCGCCGAGCCGTCGATGAATTCCGGGACACCGACCGCGGCGATCACGATGTCGGCGGTCGCGAGCTTCCCCTCCAAGTCCTCCGTCCGGGAGTGACAGACGGTCGTGGTCGCGTTGCCGACCGGCCCCTTCTGGATCAGGAGGTTCGCCATCGGCTTCCCGACGATGTCCGACCGGCCGACGACGACCGCGTCGGCGCCCTCGGTCTCCACGTCGTACGCCGCGAGCAGCTTCTGGACGCCGTGCGGCGTGCAGGGTTTAAATCGGGCGTCGCCGGCGACGAGCCGCCCGACGTTCTCCGGGTGGAAGCCGTCGACGTCCTTCTCGGGGGCGATCCGCCGGAGCACCCGCCGCTTGTCGACGTGGTCGGGGACCGGGAGCTGGACTAAGATCCCGTGGACGTCCTCGCGCTCGTTCAGGTCGTCGATGGTGTCGTACAGCTCCTCGGCCGGGGCGTCGGCGTCGATCTCGAGGTGTACGCTCTCGATGCCGACCTCCTCGCAGTCGCGCTGTTTCATCGAGACGTACGTCTCGCTCGCGGGGTCGTCGCTCATCAGCACGGTGGCGAGTCCGGGGGTCACGCCCGCCGCTTCCAAGGCCTCCACGTGGGCGGTCACGTCGTCCCGCACGTCGGCGGCCACCGCCTCGCCGTCGATGATCCGCGTCCCGTCGGCGGCGTCCTCGCCGCTTGTCTCGGTCATACCGAATCCGAGGGCGAGGCGATATAAAAACGACGCGGGATCGTGCCCAGATCCGACGTACGTGCGTTCGAGATATGCGAGAGCGTGGATCGGTCCCTCGGTTCGACGTCGCTCCCCGGCGGCCCCTTCGACGCCGCGGAGGGGCCTCCTGTGCGGGCCCGGCCTGTCCGAGACCGCGTCCGAGCCCGACCGGTCCGCTACTCCGGGAACAGCTCCTCCTCGCGGTCGACGGCGTCAATGGCGGCGGTCTCCTCGGGGGTCAGATCGAGGTCAGCGGCGGCGAGGTTCGCTCGGAGGTGCCGCTCGCTCGACGCCTTCGGGATCGCCACGACCGGGTCCTTCGCGGTCGCCCACGCGATCGCGACCGCCTCGGGCGTCGCGTCGCGTGCCGCCGCGATCTCGGCAACGGCGTCGATCTCGCTCACTCGCCCGCCGGCCAGCGGTGAGTAGGCGACGATCGCGTACCCGTGTTCGCGGGCGTGTTCCAGGAGCTCCGGCCGGTAGAACAGGGGGTGTAGCTCCGTCTGGTGGGCGGCGAGCGGGGCGTCGAGAACCTCGAGCGCGCGGTCGAGCTCGTCGACCTCGAAGTTCGAGACCCCCACCTCGCGCACGGAGCCCTCGTCGACGAGCCGGTCGAGCGCCGGGAGCGTCGTCTCCGGGTCGTACGCTCCCCGCGGGCGGTGGACGTACAGGAGGTCGAGGGCCTCCACGCCCAGCAGGTCGGCGCTCTCGCGGGCGGTCGGCCCGACGTCCCCGTCGCCGAGGTCGTCGACCCACAGCTTCGTGGCGACCGTGACCGCGTCGCGGTCCACGCCGGTCGCGGCGAGCCCGTCGCCGACGACGGCCTCGTTGCCGTATATCCGGGCGGTGTCGAGGTGACGGTAGCCCACGGAGAGCGCCGTCGCGATCGCGTCGGGGTCGTCGATCCCCATGGTCCCGAGGCCGACGGGCGGAAGGTGCATACCCGCGTTCCGAGCGACCGACGCAAAAACCGATCGGTGAGACCGTCAAGCGGTCCGACCCCGTCAGATACCTTCGCCGGGGTCGACCGGGGCCCGCCCGCAGATGCTCACGAGGTCGTGGAGGTCGTCGATCTCGTATGTGGGTTGACAGGAGAGCTCGGTCGAGCGGCGATGCGGGCGCCGGACGAACGCGGAGTCGATCCCGGCGTTGTCGGCGGCGCGCACGTCGGACTCGTTGTCGCCGACGAAGATGGCGGTCTCGGCGCCGAGGTCCTCGAGGGCGCGCTGGATGTAGTACGGCGACGGCTTCTTCCGCGAGAGGCTGGCGATGGAGGGTTCGCGGCCGTACGCGACCTCGAACCGCCCGGCGAGCCCGAAGTGGTCGAGGACCGCGTCGACGGTCGCCTGTTGGTTCGAGGAGACGACCCCGAGCGAGGCGTCGAGGTGGCGGAGCGCGTCGACGTCGTCGTAGGGGGTCTTGCGGCCGCTTCGCGCCGCGTCGACCTGCGCCGCCGCGGCGGTCTCGTCGCGGACCCGCCAGAACTCGACCGGGTCCAGCCCGTAACGCTCGCAGATGTCCGTCAGGGTGGCGGGGTCGACGCCGACGGCCACGTCGTCGACGTGGGCGAGGTCCGGATCTTCGACGCCGAGGCTCACGAACGCGTCCCAGGCGGCCTCCCTGAGGGTGTCGAACGGGGTCCGACCGACGAGGACCCCGTCTTTATCGAGGACGACGGCGTCGTACACGACCCCCTCTCCGTCGGTAACCGGCAAAAGCCTTTCACCGGTCTGCGGCGTTCGCGCGCCGAGCGGGTTCGCGCGCTCAACGCGTTCACCCGCCCAGCAGCCTGAGACCGATCCCGACGAGCAGGACGACGGTCCCGCCGATCAGCCCGACAAACGGAATCGGCACCGGCAACGGGACCACGATGAGCAGGATCCCGATCGCGATAAACGCGGTAGACAGTCGCATGGACCCTTCTCGTCGTCCGAACGGAAAGGTATTGGGAGGGACGCTATTCGGGGAGGCCGATCCCACTCGCGAGCACGCCTCCCGCACTTTCAATACCCGGCGCGTCCAACCCTCAGATTGGACCATGAATATTGTTGATATCGCAGTGCCGGAGTACGTCGAGGTCGACGCCAGCGAACGACTCGCTAAGGTCCGGTCTATCTTCGAGCGCGAGAATCCGAAGGGGATCGTCGTCACCGAGGGCGGCGAGTACGCTGGCGTGGTGGGCGAGAAACAGCTCATGCGCTCCCGGATGGAGGACGACACCAAGGTGTCGGCCGTCATGAAGTCCGCCCCGTCGGTCGATCGTCACGAGGACCTCCGCGAGACCGCGCGCCTCCTCGTCGAGGGCGACGTGAAGATCGCGCCGGTGTACGAAGGCGAGAAGCTCTACGGGATCGTCACCGTCGACCAGATCCTCGAGGCCGTGCTCGACAGCCTCGACGCGATCACGGTCGGCCAGATCGCGACCGAGGACGTGATCGGAATCAGCGAGAAGGACAGCGTCGGGAGCGCGATCAACCGCCTCCGCGAGAACGGGATCTCCCGGCTGCCCGTCCTCGACGAGGAGGGCCAGCTCGTCGGCGTCGTCACCACCAACGACATCGTCGAGTTCGTCGTCCGCGACCACGAGCGGCAGGGCAGCGGCGACCGCGCCGGCGACATCGACCGGATGCTCGACATCCCCGTCTACGACATCATGTCGAGCCCCGTCGTCACCGCGACCGCCGACGAGACCGCGGAGGCCGTCGTTCAGCGCATGTTCGACAGCGACATCTCCGGGCTGGTCGTCACGCCCGAGGAGTTCGACACGGTCGCGGGCATGGTGACGAAGACCGACGTGTTGCGCGCGCTCACGTTCACCGAGCAGGACTCGATGGACGTACAGATCACCAACGTCGAGCTGCTGGACACGACCTCCCGCGAGCACATCGTCGAGTCGATCGAGCAGGTCGCGAACAAGTACGCGGACATGCACGTCATCCACGCGCACGTCCGGCTCCACGCCCACAAGGAGAAGCTCCGCGGCACGCCCCTGATCCAGTGTCAGATCCGCCTCCGCACAAACGAGGGGCAGGTCGGCGGCTCCGGCGAGGGGTACGGCGCCGAACACGCGTTCCACGTCGCGCTCGACAAACTGGAGCGCAACGTCCTGGAGATCAAAGGCGTCAACGCCGACGAGGAGTACCGCGGTCAGCTCCTGCGCAAGCTCGGCGAACTGTAGGTCGATGGCGCCCGATGTGACCGTTCGCATCGTCCCCTCCGACTGATTCCGGCGTTTCGCGGCTTCCGCGTCCGTCTCCGTTCTCCCTCCGTTTTCGGCCTCCGCGATGCGGTCCGATGTCCGATTAGTCACCCGCGCCCGCCGCGTTCCCCACGCCGCCCGGCGAGAAGCGTCGCCGCGAGGACCGCGAGCAGGCCGACGGCGAGACCGAAACCGGGCGCTCCGTCTGTCGAGCCGCCTCCGTCGGCGGTGTCGTCGTCTCCGGCGTCGACGTCTTCCGCGTCGGTCTCGCCGTCACCGTCCGCCCGCCCGTCGTCGACCGACTCGCCTTCGCCGCCCGTCGTGTCGTCGGTCGCGTTCACCGGTTTGTCCGTTTTGTTGGTCAGGTCGTCGGTCGCGTTCGTCGGGTCACCCGTTTCGTTGGTCAGGTCGTCGGTCGCGTTCGTCGGGTCACCCGTTTCGTTGGTCAGGTCGTCTGTCGCGTTCGTCGAGTCATCCGTCTCGTTGGTCGCGTCGTCCGTCTCGTTCGTCGAGTCATCCGTCTCGTCTTCCGGCTCGTCGTCAGTGTCGCCTGCGGGTGGTGACGGTTGAGCGCCTCCACCGCCTCCCCCGCCATCCCCGCCACCGCCGCCTCCCCCATCGTCCCCGCCGCCATCATCGGTACCGCCGTCCTCGCCGCTGACCCCGACAAACGTGACCGTCTCCTCGCCGTCGGGTGTGGAGGCGGTCACGGCGTACGTCCCGGTCGACGCACCTGAGCCGAGTGACACCGAGAACGAGTTCGACCCGGTATCGCCGACCGCAACGTCGTCGATGACGACGGGGGTGGGGCTCACGGAGCCGCTTCGGTTCAGCGCGACGTCAACGGTCGCGTCGTCGGTAACTCGGCCGTCGTTTCGCACGGTGACCGCGAAGCCGCCGCTCGATCCCTGTTCGATTTCGCTCTCTCCCGAGAGGTTGGTGACAGCGAACACGCCGCGCGGGGACAGCGAGACGTTCAGCTCTCGGCTGTCGTTCGCGGTGAGGGTGAGCGTCCGTCGCTCCTCCGAGTACCCGTCCGCGGAGACGGTTATCTCCTGTTCGCCGCGGTCGAGCGCGTCGAGCGCGTACGTTCCGTTCGCGTCGGTCGCGTCCGTCCGGTCTCCGCCCACCGTGACCGTTGCACTCGGGACCGCCTCGCCGTCGGTCCGGTTCGTCACGACGCCGGAGAGCGACCCCGGCCGCGGTGGGAGCGCGAGGTCCTCGTTCGTCGTGACGTTCGGCGAGATATCGATGTCGGCTCTCGTCCGGTGCTCGAAGTCCGGCGCGTCCGCGGTGACGTTGTAGCTGCCTGGACGGAGCCCGACGGAATAGGCGCCGTCGCCGGCGGCGTCGGCGGTCGCGACCGCCACGTCCGTCTCGTTCGTGACCGTCACGGTCGCGTTCGACGGGCGGGCGAGGCCGTCGCTCGCGTTGACGACGCCACTCAGCGTACCGTTTCGGAGCGCGAGTGAGAGGTTCGCGGTCGCGGCGTCTCCCGGTCCGCTCAGGGCCACGGTCCGATTCGCCGGAGCGTACGTCGCGTTGCTCGCGGTGACGGTGAGCTCCGTCGCCGGAACGTCGACCGCGTACGAGCCCTCGGCTCCCGTCTCCGTCGTCCCAACCACTTCCGTGCCGTTCCTCACGACCACGTCCATGTCTGCGAGCGTGTCGTTCGTCTCCGCGTCGGTGACGGTCCCGTTGACCGTCCCGACGGCTTCGCCGATCCGTATCGACGCCGAGGCCTCGCCTTCGGGCGAGGCGACCGTCGCGGTCGTCTCGCCGGTCCCGAACTCGCTCGGGACAGTTCCGGTGAGCGAGAGCGTCGTCGCATTTCGGGGCCCCAGCGAGACGTTCTCCGCGGCGAGGACGCTGACGTTGCTCGCGTTCGCGGGGTCGGCGAGTTTGAGTTCGACGGTGCGGTTGTCACCGGCCACCTCGCCGTCGTTCGTCACGTTCACCGTAGCGTTCAGCGGACCACCGAGTTCGGCGGTGTCGGTCGCGGAGAGGTTCGCGACCGCGTACGACGGCGGTTTCCGAACGGTGATCGTCGACGTCTGATTCGAATCCTCGGTGTAGACGCCGTGTGCGTATTCGGCCGGGTCGGTCTCGTCGGGGACGACGTAGGTGAACGAGACGAGTGTGGATTCGCCGGGATCGAGCGAGACGGTCGTGTCGTTCCCGACGGTCTCGTTAAATCGGTACTCGACGGTTGCAGTTCCCGGTCCGTCACCGATGTTGGTGACCGTCGCAGCCGCCTCGACCGTCGCACCGGGGTCGGTTTCGGCCGCGGCGTCGAACTCGCTCACCGCGAACTCGGCGCTCGTGACCGAAGAGACAGCTTCGAACCCGTCCACGACGCCGGTCCCGTATCGGGTGTCCGGCTCGGTCGCGTCTTCCGGGTGGTCGGCGGTGTCGCGGAGCGTGTCGGAGAGCTCGTCGTCGGAGACCTCCCGCGTGCTCGCCGAGAGCATCAGCGCGGCGACGCCGCTGACGTGCGGGGCGGCCATGGAGGTGCCGGAGAGTGTGCGATAGCCACCTCCTGCTGTTGATGAGTTAACCGAGACGCCCGGCGCTGAGGCGTCCGGAACCACGTATTCGTCGGGCCAGTCGGAAGTCAGGGCGTCTTTCGTCCAGTCCTCGCTCGTGTTCAGCGTCTCGCCGCCGGAGAAGTAGGCGACCTCGGCGTTTTGGTCAACCGCACCGACGGCGAACGACTCGTACACGTTCCCGGGCGAACTCGATGTGCCGCTTCCGCTATTTCCTGACGACGCGACCACGATCTTCCCCGCACTTCGGGCGTTCTGTATCGGTTCGATGAACTCGTCCGCCTGCCCGTCGCCACCGAGACTCAGTTGGAGCACGTCGATACCCTCATTTTCCGTGGCGTGCTCCATCCCCGCGACGACCTGTAAGAACGTCCCCGACCCGGTATCGTCCAGTACCTTAATCCCGTACAGGTCCGACTCCGGCGCGACGCCGATCGCGGTCCCGCTCGTGTTCCCGCCGGCGACCGTTCCGGCAACGTGGGTTCCGTGTCCGTCGTCGTCGTAGGCGTCTTCGGGACCCTCGCTCACCAGATTCCCGTTCGCATCGTACTCCGCCCACCCGCTCACGTTCAGGTCCGGGTGTTCCGGATCGATCCCCGTGTCGAACACCGCGACGGTCGCGCCCTCCCCGCGCGTTCCGAAGGTCTCCCAGACTTCGGGCGCGCGCACCATCTCGACGCCGTAGGTCGCGTTGGTCCCCGTCGCCGAAGCGGTACTCGTCGGTCCTGCGGCGGGACCGGGAGCACCGATCTGTGGTGTGTTCCCGCTTTCGGCAGCCGCCGCCGAGTCGAGTTCGACCTCGAAGTTCCCGTGCACGCGCTCGACGCCGCGCACGTCGAGGAGCCGTTCGATCGCGACGCTCTCGGTGTCGACCGTGACGAGCATCGCGTTCGCGAGCCAGAAGCTCTGTTCGACCGCAACGCCGGGCTTCCGCTCGGCGAACGTCTCGAAGTCGGCCTGCGCGTTCGCGGCGTTCGATTTGAGGTCGGTCGTCGAGAGCGTCGCCGAGTCCTCCGACTCGACCGCCCCGCCGCCGTCGGCTCCGAGGCGCGCGTCGCCCGCGAACCGTACCACGACCTCGACGGTGCCGTTCGCCGAGCGCAGGCCGGGGGCGACCGCGTCGTCGTCGGGGGACGGTCGGGGATCGACCGCATCTGAATTCCCCCCTCCAGAGCTCCCCGCGACGAGCCCGCCCGCGACCGCGCCGGGCGCGACGGCGGCGACGAGCAAAGAGACGACGACAAGCACCGCCGCAGCGACCACACACGAAGGAGGCGACCCGTCGCTCATTACACATTACGTCGGCGGGGCGCTCATAACTTTCACGCCGCGCGCGACGGTTACCCGTCCGCGCCCTCGGCGAGCCCGTCGGCGACGATTCGGAAAGTGGCGGTGTCGCCCGCGGGCTTCGAGCGGTGCTTTTCGAGCGTGGCCCGGCGGTTCCCGCCGCGGAACCGGTCGACGCGGAGGATCGCGCCGGTCCAGTGGTTGAGGGTGTTGCCGCCGAGCGCGCGGTCGCGATCGCTGTCGGGGTCGGTGAACACCTGGTTCGTGATGACGACGGCGACGTCGTGTCGCCGGGCCAGAGACAGGAGGTGCGTCACCTGTTTGGCGACCTTGCGAAGCGACTGCCCGCCCTCGGTGTCGCCGGCGCGCTCGAGTCTGTAAAAGCCCGTCGCGGAGTCCAACACGATCAGCTCGACCTCCTCCGCGAGCTCCTCGGCGTCGCGGACGGCCTCGCGCTGGTCGTCGAAGTCGTACGCCTCCGAGATCACCAACCGAGAGGCGATCTCCTCGACCGACTCGTCGGCGTCGGGGCGGTCGGCTCGCCCCGCAGCCATCTGCTCGAACCGGTCGATCGAGAGCCCCTCGGTGTCGATGTAGAGGGCGCGGTCGCCGCCGGCGGCGACCGCGACGGCCGCGGCGAGCGCGAGGTTCGTCTTGCCGGCCGCGGGCGGGCCGTACACCTGCGTGACGACCCCGCGCTCGAACCCCCCGCCCAACAGGTCGTCGACCGGCCCACAGCCGGTCGGGATGGAATCGCTCACTGGCGAGGCTTCGCCCGCGCTCGTATTTAAACGGTCGATCGCGGTGAGGACGGACGGCTAGTCGCGGGAGACGGAGCGAGACGCGTCGCTCGTCGAGTGGTGATAAACGCGTTGCTCGTCGAGCGGTGATAAGTGTGAAAGAAACGGAGATGGCGCCGATCGCGTCGACCGGCGGCCGAGATCCGATATTGCGTGCGGACGCGCCGTCCGCGACTTGGGGGTTTAGTTGCGGACGAGGTTCGTCGCGCGGGGTCCCTTGGGGGACGATTCGATGTCGAATTCCACTTCCTGACCCTCCTCGAGGTCCGGGCCGCCGACGTCTTCCATGTGGAAGAACACGTCTTCGTCGTCGTCGAGGTCGCCGTCGTCAGTCGAGATGAAACCGTAGCCGCCAGTGTCGTTGAAGAAATCAACCTTACCGTTTGCCATTGCAAACAAACGTACTGCCCGTTCGGGGATAACCCTTGCGAGGGTCACGGTACCACGACCGTCTCGGGGCGGACTCACACCCGCTCGGAGACGGATCCTCACCTGTGTTCAGCGCGTGCCATCAGCCGCGGGGTTCATTTACGAGCGACCACGTAGGTCGGATAACGACATGGATCGCCGCCACTTCCTCCGCTCGTTCGCCGCGGCCGGCGTCGCCGCCGGCACGACCGCCACGGCCGGCTGTGCCGGGGTCCTCGGCAACTCCGGCGCCGAGGGGACCGTCCTCGGTCCGCCGGAACAGAACCGCGGCGACCCGGTTCACCCGATCCACGGCGACGAGATGCCCGAGTTCGCCGTCCCCGACCCGATCACGGGCGAGGAGATCTCGACCGCGCAGTTCGAGGGGGAGCGCGCGTTCCTGTGGACCTCCTTCTACACCAACTGCCCCGACGGCGTCTGTCCGGCCCTGATCCTCCGGCTCCGGCGTGTGCAAGCGCGGGCCGCCGAGCAGGGATACGGTGACGAGGCCGCGTTCCTCCCGCTCACCTTCGACCCCGAGCGCGACACCGAGGACGTCCTCCGCGAGTACGCGAGCCAGCGCGGGGTTGACCTCGACGCCGGCAACTGGCACTTCCTCCGTCCCGAGAGCTACGAGGCGGGCGTGGAGCTGATGGACGACAACTTCGGGCTGAAGATCGAGAAGACGGACGGGGAGCAGTACGAGAACCTGGAGTACGCGTTCCCGCACTACGGGCTGATCCTCCTCGTCAACAAGCAGGGGATCGTCGAGCGCTCGTACCCGAGGGGTCCGAGCACGGACATCGAGCGAATCGTTGACGACTTCGAGCGGGTGGTCACCGCGTGAGGCGCCGCGACCTCCTCGCCGGGCTCGCGAGCGTCGGTGTGCTCGGAGGGGCCGGCGCCGTCGCAACGGGGAACGTGCCAACCGCGCTCGGCGGCGACACCCCCGGAAGCGGTGAGACCGCGACTGACGCGTCGGAGCCGGTCGATTCGGTGACGATCGATACGATCGACGCACCGGGAAGTCGAGACGGGGAGGTGACGCTCCCGGCTCCCGACCGCCCGACGTTCGTCGACTTCTTCGGGACGTGGTGTCCCCCCTGCGCCGAGCAGATGCCCGATCTCGTCGCCGCCCACGACCGGATCGGCGACGAGGTGCTGTTCGTCTCGGTGACGACCGAGGACGTCGGCGACGCGGTCAGCGAGGAGACGGTCGCCGACTGGTGGCGCGAGCACGACGGCGACTGGCTGGTCGCCGCCGACGTCTCGGCCGAACTCGCAGCCCGACTCAACGTCGGCGGCTACCCGAGTGCGCGCGCCGTGGACGCCTCCGGACGCGTCCGCTGGGCGACCTCCGGGACCCACACCACGGAGGAGTTCGTCGACGGAATCGAGAGCGCGCTCGACCGATGATGAGGCGCGTCGACCGATGACCGACATCTCGCTCGCGACGAACGTCCCGTTCGCCCTGACCGCCGGGGTCGCGACGTTCTTCTCGCCGTGCGCGTACCCGCTGTTGCCGGGGTACGTCGGCTTCTACGTCAACTCCGTCGAGGCCGACTCCGCGTCGGTCCTCGGGGCGGGCGTGCGCGGCGTCGCCGCCGCGGTCGGGGTGCTGGCGACGTTCGCGCTGCTGGCCGGCGCTACCGTCCGGGTCGGCTACTCGACGCTCTCGAACATCACCGTCTTCGAGACGCTCGTCGGCGCGCTGCTGATCGCCTTCGGACTGCTCGTGGTCTCGGGGCGGATGCCGTCTGTCTCGGTCCCGCTGCCGAAGCGGCGCACCGGCGTGTTCGGGTTCGGCCTGTTCGGCGCGGGGTACGCGCTGGCCGGCGCCGGCTGCGTGGCACCGGTGTTCCTCGGCGTCATCGCCCGCGCGATCGCGCTCCCGGCCGAGACGGCGGTCCTCGTCCTCTCGGTGTACGCCGGCACCGTCGCCGTTCTGATGGCCGCCACGACCGTCGCGACGGGCGTGGGGCTGGTCAGCAACGCCAACCGGGTGATGGCCCACGCCGGCCTGCTGAAGCGGGTCGCGGGCGCCGTGATGATCGCCGCCGGCGTCGGACAGCTGTACCTCTCGCTCGTCGTCTACTGAGACCGGAACCGCGCGGCTGGACCCGAGCGGTCGTGCTGCGCGCCGTGAAAGCGCTCTTTGTCTCTCCCGTAGGTTCTTAAGTGATACCGGGGAAGCTCCGTACAGCCGAACCGAACGGTTCGGTCCCCGTACTATGAACCTAGATGAGTTCACCGCCGCGAACGCACCGACCGACAGCGCGGAACCGTTCCAGCGCGAGAACAGCTACACCTTAGACGTCGACGTCGACGGAACCGTGATGGCGAAGGCCGGGTCGATGGTCGCGTACACGGGCGACGTCTCGTTCACCGGGAAGGCCTCCGCGGAGGGCGGCCTCACCGGCTTCCTCAAGGAGGCCGCCACCGGCGAGGGCACGCCCATCATGGCCGTCGAGGGCGCCGGTCACGTCTACTTCGCAGACGACGGAAAGAAGGTACAGGTCATCGAGCTCGGTGCCGGCGAGTCGATCACGGTCAACGGCGAGGACGTGCTCGCGTTCGAGGAGTCGCTCTCCTACGAGATCAGCGCCATCGACAGCCTCGCCGGCGCGCTCGCCGGGGGGTTCAGCAACGTCTACCTCGAAGGCCCGGGCTACGTGGCGCTGACCACCCACGGCGACCCGATCGTCCTCAAGCCGCCGGTCGCGACCGACCCGAGCGCGACCGTCGCGTGGGGCGGAACGTCGCCAGACGTCGAGGTGAACCGGAGCCTCTCCGACATGATCGGCCAGGAGTCGGGCGAGCGCTACCAGATGCGGTTCGACGGCTCCGACGGGTTCGTCGTCGTCCAGCCGCGCGAGGAACACGTCTGACCGGCGACCGCGGTCGCCGCGCGTCCCCTCTCGCGTCTCCGGCCCCGAACCGATACCTACCTTTTTGCCCCGGCGCTTCGAGCCACCGACCGATGGACGAGCGTACCGGCCCCGGTTCCGCTGCAAACACGTCGACTCCTTCGGACGCGCCGGACGCGGCTCGGAGCGACGGAGCGGAACGCGACGGCGCGGCCGACGTCGACAGCGCGGCCGACGTCGACGGCGAGGGGTCGTCCGGCCCGCTCGCGCGAGCCAGATCGGTCGGCGACGAGGCGGTCGGCGTCGTCGCCGACGCCGTGCTCGACGCGCTGTGATCCGACCTCCTGACGGCGACCCGCTCCTGTTCGCTCACCGCGGATTCGCGGGAGAGAACCCGGAGAACACCGTCGCGGCGGCCTCAGCGGCCGCGGGCGCCGGAGGAGCCGACTGGGTCGAGATCGACGTGGTCCCCACCGCCGACGGCGACCCGGTCGTCTTTCACGACGCCGACCTCTCCGGGCGCGGCGGTCCCCCGGGCGCACCCGACGACCGCGGGCTCACTGACTCGACCGGGACCATCTGGGAGACCGGCACCGCGACGGTCACCGCTGCCGAGGTCCTCGGGAGCGGCGAGACCGTACCGCTTCTCGGAGCGGTCCTCAACGCCATTCCCTCCGAGGTCGGCGTGAACGTCGAGCTGAAGAACCCCGGTCGACCGCGCTCCGCGCTCTGTCCCGGCGAGGCGCTGTCCCCGGAGGCGCTGGCGGCGCGGAAAGCGGTCTGGCGCCCGCTCGTCGACCGAGTGTCGGACGCCGCCGAGAAGCGGGAGCACGACGTGCTCGTCTCGTCGTTCCACGAGGCCGCGCTCGCCGCGACCCGAGAGCGGTCCGAGTGTCCGGTCGCGCCGCTGTTCTCGGAGTCGGTCGAGGACGCGCTGGCGATCGCCCGTCGGTACGACGCGGCGGCCGTGCATCCGCCGATCGACGCGGTCCGGGGGACGCCGTTCTTCGACGCGTCGCGGTTCGGCGAAGCTGACGTGATAAGGGCCGCGCACGACGCGGGCCGCACGGTGAACGCCTGGACGGTCGAGACGTGGTATCAGGCCGACCGACTCCGTGCGGCCGGGGTGGACGGGCTGATCGCCGACTACTCGACCGTGGGACGGCGGTGAGAACGGAGAAATCGGAGCTGTTGAATTCGCCTCTTCGGAGATGGTTCACCTGAAACGGTTGGGCGCTGAACGGGGCCTCTTGATCGATAGCGGGAGTGGGTATCGCGAATTGGTGAAACGGTTGTTAATAAGCGATCGAGTGATGTTGCTGTCGGCTGTTTATACGTCGACGACGACGTGCTGAAGGCCTCCAAAGCCCCAGCCGTGAGGATGATGCACGCTCGCTGCGCTCCTCAGTCACTCACTTCGTTCGCTCCCTGCGGTGCTTATGTCGCCTGCATCATCCTCACGGCTGCCCCTTTGAGTCCCACCCGACCGCAACCGCACAG
>NZ_AOJH01000058.1 GCF_000337355.1 Halorubrum kocurii JCM 14978
ACCGATCTGCAACACCCACTCCCGCAATCACTCGTCGAACGAGGATTTCGACGAAGCCGAAGTATCGGGCGGTTACCGCGCCGCCAACCAGTCCGCGAAGTCGCCGGTGAGGAAGTCGGCGTAGTCGACGATCCCGAGGTACAGCGAGACAACGATAGCGATCACGACGGGGACCCGGACCGCCCAGATCCACGCGTCGTCGAGGCCGCCGAGGCTGGTGATCCCCTTTCTGAGTTCCTCGCGAGCGACATCCGGAATGAGCCATCCGACGAACAGGACGAGAAGTAGCGACCCCACCAGGAGCAGGACCCCGCTCGCGAGCCCGTCGTACAGATCGAGGAAGATCAGGTCGATCGTCACCGGAACGCCGAGCAGGAAGACGGCGATACCGATGGCCGTCGCGGCGGGGACGCGCCCGACGTCGAACTCGTCGATCAGGTACGAGACGAGCACTTCGAGGATGCTAATCGCGGACGAGAGCGCCGCGATGCCGACCATCGCGAAGAACACGATCCCGATGAGTCGACCGCCGGGGATCCCGGAGAAAGCCGACGTGAGGCTCACGAAGATCGCTGGGGCGCCGGTTGTGCCGGGATCGATCCCGGCCGCGAAGAGGAAGGGGAAGACCACGAAGCCGACGATCACGGCGATGAACGTGTCTAGCGCGACGATCACGCCGGCGTCAGACGCGAGGTTCCGGTCCTCGCCGAGGTAGGAGGCGTAGGTGATCATCACGCCCATCCCGAGCGAGAGGGTGAAGAAGGCCTGTCCCGCGGCGGCCGGCAGGATGCTGGTCCAGTTCGCGACGAGATAGCCGAAGTCCGGCGAGAGGTAGTAGCTGTACGCCGCTCCGGAGGCGTCGAGCGTGAACGCGTACGCCGCAAGCCCGAGGAGCAGCGCGATGATCGCCGGCACCATCACCTTCACGCCGACCTCGATCCCCTTCCGCACGCCGGCGGCGATGATCGCGATGACCAGCGCCATGAACACGGCGTGGAAGAGAAGAGAGTCGAGTCCGGTGGAGACGGTGCCGAACAGCGCCCCGGCCTCCTCGGGGCCGGCGAGCGCGTACCCGTCGACGACGCCGATAAGGGTGTACCGGAGGAACCAGCCGGCGACGACGCTGTAGTACGAGAGGATAACGAAGCCGATACCGACGAAGAGCCAGCCGAGGTAGTTCCACGCTCCGCTTCCGAGTTCTCGTATCGCGCCGACGGGGTTGAGGTTAGTGTACCGCCCGATCACGAACTCGACGAGGATCGCCGGGAATCCGACCAGCGCGACGAAAAGCAGGTAGACGAGGAGAAACGCCCCGCCTCCCTCCTGTGCGGTAATGAAGGGGAACCGCCAGATGTTCCCTAACCCGACCGCGCTGCCGACCGCGGCGAGGATGAACCCCGCACGCGTCGCCCATGTTTCGCGTGCCATTTGTGTGCACGATGAATCCCGGTACCCCCTAAAAAACGTGTCTCTCCGCGGCTCTAACCGATAATTATCGTACATGAACGATTGATCAACGCCGTCGCGGAGGGTCGGTCCGGTTCGGTTCGTCGACGCCGGGACGAGCGCGCCGAGGGCGCGGCAGAAGCCGTCGAGCCGCGTCGAGGACCGTGAATTTAATACCCGGACGGCGACCTCACGGGGTATGGAACGCGTAGACGTCGCGATCGTGGGTGGCGGTCCGGCCGGGTCCTCCGCAGCGCACGCGGCCGCGACCCGCGGCGCCGACGCGCTCGTACTCGAAAAGGGGGTCCCTCGCGCCGACCGAGACCGGTTGGGCCCCGACTCGACCGACGCCGCTGGCATCCTCGACTACTGGGTCGACATCATGGGGATCCACCCCGACGAGTTCGACGACGGAGTGATCCAGCGCGAGCTGAACCGCGCGGAGTTCCGCGGCCCCGACGAGTCGGCGACGCTCACGAGCACCGGGATCGACTCCTCGTACGACGCGTTCGGCTACACCTTCCACCGCGCCCGCTTCGACGACTGGCTCCGCGACCGCGCCGAGGACGCCGGCGCGGAGTACCGCGCGGGCAAGTCGGTCCGCGGCGTCGACACTGATCCGTCGGTCTCGCCCGAGAGCGACGACCCCCGACACCGCGTCGAGCTCGCCTCCGGGGGGACGGTCGGCGCGGACTTCGTCGTGCTCGCCGACGGCCCCCAGCGCACGGTGACGAACAAGGTGCTCGACGAGTACCTGCCCGCGGACGCCGCCGCCTCCGACCGCCTCGCCTCGCGGACGGCCAACCACATCGCGTACCAAGAGTACCGACGCGTCCCCGAGGACGTGTACGAGGCGGTTGACAACGCGCTCGTCTTCTGGTGGGGCGTGATGCCCGGCAAGACCGCCTACCCGTGGATCTTCCCGAACGACGACCGCGTCTGCCGGGTCGGCCTGACGATGCCGATCGGACTCGACATCGGCGACTTCGACCGGGAGGCCTACGCGCTGCTCGAGTCCGACGACGAGTCGATCCCGCAGGGGGGCGAGTACATCCGTCGCCTCTTGGAGTGGCAGTACGGCGACGAGTACGACATCGAGGAGGACTTCCCGCTCGTCGAGAACGCGGGCAAGCGGAACGGCACCGAGACGTACCCGATCTCCTCGACGCGCCCCATCGACTCGCCGACCGAGGTCGGGATCGCGGTCACCGGCGGCGCGATGGGAACCACCTCCGCCTTCCACGAGGGCGGCGACCACGTCGCGGTCCGCACCGGCGCGATCGCGGGCGAGCTCGCCGCCGCGGGCGACATGGGCTCCTACAACCGGCGGTGGAAGGAGGCGATCTGCGACGAGGTCGTCCGGAACGTGACGATGGCGGACATGGTCGCCGACTACGACCCCGACGACTGGAACCGGATCATCGGCGCCGCCGACGCGATGCTCGCCGCGGAGACCGGCGACGACCTCCTCTCGCAGCCGTACCGCTCCGGCTGGGAGTCGGCGAAGCTGCTGCTCGGGTACAAGTGGAACAAGCGGCGCGTGAAGAAGAACTACGTCGGCATCGACGAGAGCGAGTACGTCTACTGAGCGGTTCCGGAGCGGTTCGTTTTTTCCGCCGACCGCGGTGACTACCGGATGACCGGCGCAGTCAGCTCTCGCGGCTCGGTCGCGATCCCGTCGACGTCGACCGGCGTCACCTCGTGGGTCGGCCACTGGCCCGTCTTCGTCAGCGTCTCGGTCAGATCGGGCGCCACGAGGTGGGTGTCCTCGCTCTTCGCGCCCTGCACGGTCGGGTTCCACGCGTATCCCATCGGCCACCGGACCGGCTCGTCGCTCTCAGGGGTCGCGACCCACTCGCGGCCCGCGAAGCCCGCCGCGCCGCCCTGGTGGTGTTTGCGCCACTCCTCCGCGAAGCCGACCGCGTCGTACGCCGATCGGATCGCGTCGAACACGTCGGCGGCGGTGTCCGGGCCCTCGGAGCCGGTGAGAGTACCGGCCGCGGCGGCCTCGGTCGCCGCGAGCGCGGTCGCCTCGACGCGGGCGGCCGCGCGGTGACGTTTCTCCAGCCAGTCGGGGGCGTCGAACGCCACGGTACGCGTGAGCGAGGCGTACAGTCCGGCGCGCTCGGCGGTGATTGAGACGAGCGCGTAGTCGCCGAGCGTCGCGTCGCTCGGGGTGTAGTGCCGGTAGCGCTGGGCGCGCTCCGCGCCGCCGACGAGCACGACCGGGGTGTCGACGTCGCGGGACGCCAGCGAGATGTCGATGCCGGCGGCGACCTCGTACTCCGGGTCCTCCGGTTCGAGGTTGCGGCAGACGGTCTCGAGGGCGGCGGCGGCCTCCCGGCCGAGCTCGCGGTAGCGCTCGACGTCGTCGTCCGTGAGCGGCTGGCGGAGTCGGCTCCCGTCGACGCGGTCGAACCCCGGCACGTCGAAGTCGGCGGCCGCGGGCGCTGGGGACCGCTCGGCGACGGCCGCCGCCAGCGAGTGCGCGTGCCACGGGAACGACTCGACGGCGACGGCCTCGGGGAGCTCTTCGTCGGCCAGCCGGCCCGCCTCGATGGAGTTGGTGATCACCCGGAGGTCGCCGTCGTAGCCGGCGGCGGCGACCCCGAAGTCGGCGTCTGCGTCGACGACGTTGTCGCCGCCGGTGAGCCACGCGAACCCGTTCGGCTTGCCGAACCAGACCGCTTCGAGCCCGCGCTCGTCGAGGTACGCGTCGAGCCTCTCGGTGCGGGCGGCGAGATCGACCATATCCGATGACTCTCCCCGAGCCAGTAAAACCGGTCGGAACCGTTCCGGTCACCGGGAAATCGAGGAACGGCCCCGGCGAATCGGCCGACCGCGACCCCGCGCTGGCGACCGAAACGAAAGGTTCAATTACGTCGCCCGGATACCAGGAGATGCGTCAGTAAGCCCCTGCGGGTTGGTAGTCTAGTCCGGTTATGACACCTCCTTGACATGGAGGAGGCCGGCAGTTCAAATCTGCCCCAACCCACTTCTCTTTCGATCCAGTCCGTTAGCGGCCGGCATCCGCCCCGAGGATCACGAGTCACGCGTTCGTTCTCGCGAGCCGACCCGCGGAAGGTACAAGCCCCTCGTCGCCCAAGGGTGGGGTATGTCACCGCCGCTCGCGGACGAGCCGGTCGAACCGGCCGACGAGGGAGCCGACCCGCTGACTGACGGCGAGTACGCCGAGTACCTCGACGATCTCGGGCCGGCGTGGGAGGTCGTCGAAGACCATCACCTCGAAGCGACCTACGAGTTCGACGACTTCGCCGAGGCGCTCGCGTTCACGAACGAGATCGGGGAACTCGCCGAAGCGGAGTGGCACCACCCCGACATCCACCTCTCGTGGGGCGAGGTCGGCGTCGAAATGTGGAGCCACGACATCGGCGGCCTCCACGAGTCCGACTTCGTGATGGCCGCGCGGATGGACCGGATCTACGACGGCGACGACTGAGCCGATCCCGATCGGATCGGCGTCGCCGTACCGCCATCCGCGGGCTCCGAGCCGCCGGCGAGGCAACGAACGGTTTTAAACCCCTCCCGACGGAAATGGAGGTAATGAGCGCGAACGTCTTCCTGGTCCCGATCGACCCGGAGAACTTCGATCGAACGGTCCGGTCAGCGGTTGACCTCACCGAGTACGACGACCGCCCGGATCCCCTCGCCGACCTCGACGAGGCCCGCCTGTGGGCGGTCGACGACGACAGCGGGAACGGTTCGACGTTCGAGCGGATGGCCGAGGGCGACCTCCTCCTCTTCTACCACGACGGCGAGTACCTCGCCACCGGACGCGTCGGAACGACCTTCGAGGACGAGGACCGCTGGACCAGCAGCACGTTCTGGACCGCGTTCCCGACGACGCGCATCTACACGGTCACGGACTTCACGGCCGTCTCGGCCCCCAAGCGCGCGGTCAACGCGCTCTTCGACTACTCCAAGTCGTACACCCCCGGCTTCATGCGCGTCGCCGACAGCCGGGTGAACGCCGACCTCTCCTCGATCGAGTCGGCCATCGACCACTACACGAAGCGGAACGTCTGAGCGCGTCGCGCCGTTTTTTGTCGGTCCGTTCTCCCGCTACACAGCGTCGACGACCGCCTCGTAGGCGGGCTCGTAGCGCTCCGCGACGCGGTTGGGATCCCCGCGCTCGTTACCTGACAGCGCCGGCAGGTCGACGGTCGCCAGCGGCTCGATCATCTCCGCGACGGTTCCGGTGTGCTCCTCCATGGTCCCCTCGCGCGGGCTTCCGGACGCCACGGCGCGCGCCTTCGCGTACCGGTCGCCGGCGTAGACCCGCGCCCGACCGGGGTCGACGACCGCCACCGCGTCGGGCTCGACCGGCCCGTCCCGCGGGAGCGGGCCGGCGATGTCCGCGTACGACTCGACGACGACGGGCACGGCCGTCGTCGCGACCCGCGCCGCGAGGCGCTCGAACGACGGGAGGTAGTCGGCCGCCATCACGTCGTTGAACGCCGCCACGTCGTCGACGCGGGTCGCCGCCCCGAGCGGGAGGCGGTCGGCGAGGCAGTCGGGCAGCAGTCCCGCCGCCTCGGCCGCCCCGTTGACGACGAACCGGGAGCCGTCCTCGGTCGTCACGCGGTCGCAGAGGAACGTCCGGTCCGCGTCGCCCAGCATGCCGGTCCGGTCTGGCGTCGGCCGCCAGAGGCGGTGGACCGGATTGATCGACTCCGGCGCGATCGCCTCGGGCGAGGCCCGACCTCCGACCGCCGCGAGCGGGCGCGTGCTCGCGGCCGCGAGGCGCCTCGCGTCCTTCCCGTAGAGTCGGCCCGCGTCGCTCGCGATCCGGAAGTCGTCGTGGTCGTACCAGTAGTCGTTGCCGGCGCGGGGCTTGACCCCCACCGCGTCGCCGGTGCGGTCGGCGAGGCTCGCCACCAGCCCCGTCGAGAACGTCGTCTTTCCGGCGTCGACGCGGGCGCCGCCGGCAACGAGGATCACCGGGGCGTCGGGTCGCTCCGCGTTCACGCTCCGTCTTGCGACTCGGCGTCTTCTCCGTCTCCCCCTTCCCCGTCGGCCGCGTGCGGCGCGACCCCGTAGTAGCCGGGGCCGTCCTCCGCCAGCGGCTCCGCGATGACGAGGTCCTCGGCGTGCGTCATCACCCACGGGATCGCCCAGTCGATCAGCACGGCCTCGGTGTCCGGGTCGACCTCCGCGTCCGGCTCCAGCTCCTGCAGCAGCCGGGCGATCTCCGGGATCGTGTACATCTGATCGGGGTCGAACAGCTCCGCGGGCTCGTAGAAGTCACACGGATAGGTCGCGTCGAACGTCGACTTCGGCTCGGGCATGGACGCCGCTACGGCGGCGCGTCCGTAAACGCTGCCGATACGGCCGGGAGGCTCACGGGGGCAGCGCGGGCGCCGCGGCTCTCGGCGTGCGGCGGGGCGAAAAATTCTGGGTTCCGACGCGCGGTCGCGGCGCGTTCGGACGCGAACCGTTACTCGAAGAGCTCGACGGCCTGGTCGTAGCGAGCCGCAGGCTCGCTCCAGTCGACGACTTCGAAGAAGTTGTCCATGAACTCGCCGCGAGCCGGGCC
>NZ_AOJH01000059.1 GCF_000337355.1 Halorubrum kocurii JCM 14978
GTTCCAGCCGTTCACGTACCCCTGATGGTGGGTGTCGTGATGCCATTCGAGCACCTGCTCGGAGATGTGCGGTTCCAGCGCGTCGTAGTCGTACGGTAGCGGATCGAGTTCGTAGCTCATCGTTGTATCACCTGTCAATAACATGTACCGGAATCCTGTTAAAGATAATGCGGGACACGATAGCACGCGTCACTGTACACCGCGGATCTCTGACGCCGCGGGTCGAGAGCGCTGACCTTGTGGTTCAGGCCGGGACACGGCTCGGGCGGCGAACGAGTCGTCTCGCTATCGGTGCGTGGACGTAACCAAAAAGGGTTTCTCTGCGTCGAGGCGAGACGCGCGCGGCGCGGAGTGCGCCGCGCTTCCGGTGGGACTGGGATTCGAACCACGGTCGCTCCCTACCGGTCGCTCTCTGATTCGAATCCGCGCACGGAACGCGCGCGGCGCGGAGTGCGCCGCGCGCTCACGGTGGGACTGGGATTCGAACCCAGGAAGCCGTGAGGCTACCGGTTTTCAAGACCGGCGCAATGGGCCGCTCTGCCATCCCACCGCGTCCGGACCGTCGGGAGCGTCCGACTAAGGGGTGTCGGTGTCGCTCGCGTCGGACCCGCGAAGCCGGTAGTGGATCCAGAACACGACGAGCGCGGCGAGAACCGGCGGGACGACGCCCGCGACCTGCGGGAGCCCGTACAGGGCACCGACGACGACCGACTCGGTCGGCTCGCGGAGCTCGGCCGGGGCGGAGATGACCATCCCGATGTACAGCGAGAGAAGGAACAGGAACCCGCCGTACGCGAGCTTCCGGTCGTAGCCGGCCTTCACCGGGTCGCCGCGGCGATGCCGGCGAGCGACGAACAGGAGGGGCGCGAGCAGCGGCGCAACCGCGGCGAACCCGGCGATCACGTACAGGGACCGAGAGAACAGGAACGTCCCGCTCTGCACCTCAGCGGTCTCGGCCATCCAGACGACGAGCGCGAGGGTGACCACCGTCGCGATCACCCCGGCCGCGAGCGCCCCGATCACGCCGTACACGCGCATGGTCCACGACTCGGTCTCGCGGATCGCGTAGGGGATCGCACCGAACACCCCGCGGTAGCTGTCTGCCATCGACGGCGCTACGGCCGACGGCGAATTAAACCCCTCGTCACCTGTCGCGACCGGGCCGAGAGTGGGAGATCGCCGCCGCCCCGAAACCGGTCGCACCGCTTCGGGTGACGTGGACTTTTATACTGCGCGACGGGAGGTCTCCCCGTGGGCCTGTACGACACGTATCTCGCCGTCCGACACCGCCTCCACGACGGCAACCCGCCCGAACACGTCGCGATCGTCATCACTGAGCGCGACCTCCTCGCCGACGGCGCGTTCGACACCCTCTCGGCGGCGCTCGGGTGGGCCTTCGAGTACGGCGCGGAGCGCGTCACCGTCTCGGTGTCCGTCCTCGACGCCGCCGTCGTCCCGACGCTCGTCCGCGAACTCAGGCAGGTCGACGCCCCCCGACGGCTCGTCGTTCGCGGACCGGAAGACGCGGCGCTCGACGAGGCCGAGGGCGCGACCGAGCCCGAGAGCGGTGACGGAAGCGGACCCGGGAATCGGCTTCGCGACGCGAGGGCGAGTGGTGCGAGAGCGAGTGGTGCGAAAGCGAGTGACGCGCCGATCCGGATCACGGTCGGGCTCGGCGGGAAGGCCGAGTTCGCGGCCGCCGTTCGGGAGCTCGCAGCCGACGTGGAGGCCGGCGACCTCGATCCGGAGTCGATCGACGCCGCCGACGTCTCGGACCGGCTCGTGTTCCCCGAGGAGCCAGACCTCGTGATCAAGACCGGGGCCGAGCGGCTCTCCGACTTCGCCATCTGGCAGTCGGTGTACGCGGAGCTCTACTTCACCGACGTGAACTGGCGGGACTTCAGAAAGCGGGACTACCTCCGTGCGGTGCTCGACTTTCAGGACCGGCAGCGGCGGTTCGGTCGGTGAGGCCGGGGTAGCGCGTCGCTACCCTGTTCCCGCGCCCGCGCCCGTGCTTGCGCGTTCTCACCAGACGAACCGGAACAGGAGCGTGAACGTGACGAGCGCGCCGACAGTCGAGAGGATCGGAACGACGTTCTGCATCAGCACGACGCGCGCGCTCGTGGTCGGGTTGAACAGGTCCGACGCCGAGGGGATGTCCGACGGGTCGCCCTCACCGATCGGTCCCGTCTCGTCGGCCTTCAGCGCGCCGACGGAGACTTTCGGCTCCTTCTCGCCGCGGATCCCCTGCTTGACCGTCACGGTTCGCGTCGCGCGACCCCATCCGAGCCCCACGATCGACATCGTCGCGATGATGACGAACGACGCCGGGATGCCGACCGCCGAGAGGCTGATGACGATCCCGGAAGAGACGCAGGCGACGACGATCGCCGCGGTCAACGGGAGGTCGGTGATGTCGTTCCCGAGCGTGTCGAGCGTCCGGCGCGCGATCGTGAACGCTCCGACCGCGACGGCGGCGCTCCCGAGGAGGATCATCGGCGTCATCTCCACGTTGTCGAGCGCGACCAGAGGCGCGATCGCGTTCGCGATGTTCGACGTGCCCGAGGAGAAGGCCATCAGACAGCCGATCGCCATGACGACGAACCCGCCGACGAGCTCGCGGCGCGTCGTGTCCGGGCCCGGTACCGGCTTCGGGATCGCGCCCGAGCGGTCGATCTCGAACAGCGCGCCGTCGGTGCTCTCGATCGCCACCCAGCTGTCGATCGCGGGGTAAAAGTACCGGCCGACGACGCCCGAGACCCAGAACCCGATGATCGGCGCGACNGGCGCGACGATCCACCAGATGGCGATCTCGCCCATCACGGCCCGGTCGAGGGTGCCCGTCGCCAGTCCGAGCCCAGCGATGGCGCCGACCGCCGTCATCGACGTCGACGCCGGCACGCCGGCGAAGTTGCCGACGAACAGCGCGCCGCCGATGAAGAAGAGGACGACGATGCTCGTTTCCAGAGTGAACACGTTGCCGCCGGTGACGAGGTCCTCGCCGAGCGTCGTCACGACGCGCTGCCCCAGCGTCCCCGCACCGATGAAGAAGAACACCGACATCAGCGCCGCGGCGCCCGACTTCGAGATCACGTCCGCGCCGACCGCGGGACCGAACGCCGGCCCGGTCGTCGCGCCGCCGATGTTGTACCCGACGAACGCCGCGACCACGAACCCGACGAGAAGCAAGGCCTCAACCATATACTCGTCATAACGACACACGGCGGGTTAAACGAACAGGTTTCGACGTCCCGACAGAACCGCGACGCCCCCGGCCGCTCGGCGTTTCGAGGGGTCTGTTTAAAAGACCGATCCGGAGCGAGGCGCGACGGATCGGATCCGGGAGTATTTGTCTCGCGGTGGCCTCCGATCCGCCATGCGAACGCTCGTCTTCGACGGCCGGACCGGCGCGGCCGGCGACATGATCTGCGCCGCGCTGATCGCGGCCGGCGCCGACCCGGACGTCCTCACGCCCGTGGCCGACCGGCTGCCGGTCCGGTACGAGGTGGGAGAAACGACGAAGAGCGGGATTCGGGCGACGACCGTCGACGTGCTCCTCGACGACGACGACGGCGACAGCGGCGGCGGAGAGGGCGACAGCGGCGGCGGAGAGGGCGACAGC
>NZ_AOJH01000060.1 GCF_000337355.1 Halorubrum kocurii JCM 14978
ACCACGAGCACGGTCACGGTCACGGCCACGGACACGGTCACGACCACGACGACAACCACACCCATCACGACCCGGAACACGCCGAAGGGGCCGGCGTCCACCGCAGCTACCCCGAGGTCGTCGCGCTCGTCGAGTCGATGTCCCTCCCCGAGTCCGTCGAGTCGGTCGCGCTCGACGCCTTCGAGCGCCTCGGCCGCGCGGAGGCGTCGGTCCACGGCACCGACCTCGACGAGACCCACTTCCACGAGGTCGGCGCCGACGACGCGATCGCCGACGTGGTTGGCGCGGCGCTGCTGCTCGACGACCTCGATCCAGACCGGGTCGCGACCACCCCGGTCGCGACGGGCGGCGGCGCCGTTGAGATGAGCCACGGGGTCTACCCGGTCCCCGCGCCCGCGACGACCGAGGTCGTCGCCGGCGCCGATTTCTCGGTGGTCGGCGGGCCGGTCGATCGCGAGCTGCTCACGCCCACGGGCGCCGCGATCCTCGCGGCGGTCGCCGAGGGCGTCGACGCGCTCCCCGACCTCGCCGTCGACGCCGCCGGCTACGGAGCGGGCGACGCGACCTTCCCGGACCATCCGAACGTGCTCCGGGCGCTGGTCGGCGAGGGGCGCGAGCCTGACGCCGCGGGTCACGGGCAGCACGGCGGCGGGCACCACGCCGGCGGGCAGCACGGCGGCGGGCACCACGCCGGCGCCGCCGACACCGACGCGCCCGAGAGCGGAGGCGGCCTCGTCCACGACGACGTCGCCGTCCTCGAAACGAACCTCGACGACGCCGCTCCCGAGGTGCTCGGCGGGCTCCAGGAGACGCTCAAGCGCGCCGGGGCGCGCGACGTGACGGTCGTGCCGACCACGATGAAGAAGTCGCGACCGGGGCACCTCGTGAAGGTGATCTGCAAGCCAGCGGACGCCGGGGCGCTCGCGGAGCGGCTCGCCCGCGAGACCGGGACCCTGGGGGTCCGCCAGTCCGGCGCGAGCCACCGGTGGATCGCCGAGCGCGACTTCGAGACGGCGGTCCTCTCGGTCGACGGCGACGACCACGAGGTGACGGTGAAGGTCGCGTCGACCGCCGACGGCGACGTCTACGACGTGAGCGCCGAGTACGACGCCGCCGCCGCGGTCGCCGAGGCGACCGGGCTCCCGATCCGAGACGTGCTCCGACGGGCGGAGCGGGAGGTTCGCGATCGGCTCGGAGCGGAGTAGACCCCAACTGGGACCGCCGATCACCCCGGCGGTTCGACCCGCTCGACCTCCTTCGGTTCGACGCCGAACCCGTCGGCCAGCCGGTCGGCGACGCGCTCTGCGACGCGCTCGCCGGGCCGGTCCGCGCTCCGGACCGAGAGGGTCGTGACCGCCTCGACGGTCGTGTCGTTGAGCCCCGGCTGGAGGCCGGCGATCGACAGGTCCTCGACGGCGACGCCGTCGACGCGCTCCAGTTGCGCACGGGCGCCGGCTTCGAGGTCGCCGGCGGCGGCCTGCGAGACGCGGACCGTCACGGTCGCTTCCACGGTCTGTGAGTGGATGGCTGCTGCCATAGCCCCTCGCCGCGAGTCGAACGCGGCGCGGACCGGTCCGCGGCCTCGAACGCGGGCCCGCCGTCGACGGCGAACCCGACGCTCGCGAGGGGGCACGGTCGCGTCCGGTGACCGGTGATCGCCAACCGCTGGGCGGCGACCGCCGAGCGACGCAGCGACGGCTGGAGAAGTCGGGATGCGGTCCGTCCCGCGGGGAACTCCCCAGCCGACGCGCGTCACGCGGTCGGGCGGGCGGACCGTGTCTCCGGAGTCCCGTAGCCGTTCCAGCCGAGGAGCGCGCCGCTGACGACGGCGGCGAACGCCGATGCGATGGAACGGAAGCGGGTCATACGCGGACTCCGGCGGCGCGAGAGCGCCGTTACAGCCCTGATATGTCGGATGATTATTAAATCTACTGAGACCGTGTGTATCGGTAACTGTGCTCATATCTGTGGTGCCGGTCTCACCGAGGCGCGGCCGCGAATCCCGCGCAGATGACCCAGATCGGCCGGTTCCGGTGAGGGCGAGACGACAGGCCTATGACGAACGCCCGACCAGTTGCGCGTAAGCAGCCACCGTCATGATCGAGCGAATCCACACGTCGGACGTCGAACCGGACGCGGACGAGGTCGCCATCGCCGGCCACGTCCACGAGATCCGCGACCTGGGAGGCCTCGTCTTCCTCATCGTGCGCGACCGCGAGGGGCTCATCCAGATCGTCTTCAAAGAGGAGCGCGAGCCGGAGCTGTTCGAGGCCGTCCAAGACGTGGGCGCCGAGGACGTGGTCCGGGTCGTCGGCGAGCCGCTTGAGAGCGATCAGGCGCCCGGCGGCGTCGAGATCGCGCCGACCGAGTACGAGGTCATCGACGAGGCCGACTCCCCGCTCCCGCTGGAGATCTCGAAGGACATCGAGGTCGACCTCTCGACCCGGCTCGACAACCGCGCGCTCGACCTCCGGAAGCCGGAGACGCTCGCGGTGTTCACCCTGCGCTCGAAGCTGATGACGGCGATGGAGGAGTGGTTCGACGACGAGGGGTTCGTCGACATCAAGACGCCGCTCATCTCGAAGGGCGGCGCGGAGGGCGGCGCCGAGCTGTTCCCGATCCTCTACTACAACAAGGACGCGTTCCTCTCGCAGAGCCCCCAGCTGTACAAGCAGATGCTGATGGCGTCGGGCTATGAGGCCGTCTACGAGACGGGCACCGCGTTCCGCGCCGAGGACTTCGCCACCTCCCGGCACGTCTCCGAGATCGCGATGTTCGACGTGGAGCTCGCGTACATCGACGACCACGACGACGTGATGGACGTCCAGGAGGAGTCGCTGCGCCACGCGCTCCGCGCGGTCGCCGAGAGCGCCGAGCGCGAGCTCGACCTGCTCGACGTCGACCTCGAGGTTCCCGAAGACGACTTCCCGCGGATCACCTTCGACGAGGCGCTCGACATCCTCGAGACCGAGTTCGGACACTTCCCGGACGACCCGACCGACCTCGACACGAAAGGGGAGAAGCTGCTCGGCGAGCACTTCGAAGAGCGGGGCCACCCCGCGTTCTTCGTCGTCGGCTACCCCGACGAGAAGTTCTACTACATGCAAGACGTCGAGGGCGACGACATCGCCTCGCGGAAGTTCGACCTCATTTATAAGGGACAGGAGCTCTCCTCGGGCGGCCAGCGCGAGCACGACGTCGACCGCATGGTCGAGGTCATGGAGGAGGAGGGCGTCGAGACGGCCAACTTCGAGTTCTACATCGAGGCGCTCAGCTTCGGTACCCCGCCCCACGGCGGCTACGGCCTCGGTATCGACCGGCTCGTCCAGCAGGTCGCCGGCCTTGACAACATCAAGGAGGCGATCATGTTCCCGCGCGACCCGAACCGGCTGGAGCCCTGAGCGCGTCGCCACCCCCGGCCGGACCGGCCGGACCGGCCCCGTACGAGGTCGACCCGGCCGTCGTACGCGCGGAACCGCGCCGCTGACGCGGTCCGCGGCCGCGCCGCCGACCGCGGCCGTCCGATCCGTTCTTTTATAAGCGATACGCCGATCTCACAGAAACGCCGTTTGAGAGTCGCTACCTGCGGCTAATCCGGATTAAATCGGGCATAACTCGGCCAAACGGCTTGGGGTGTTAAAGGGCGTAGCGACGCGAGAGCCAATCGTCATGAACGCGATCCGAACGACACTGATCGTGGCGCTCGCCACGGTGGTACTGATCGGGACCGGCGCGGCGGCCGGTGCCGTCGCCGCGACGCCCGGACCGGACAACAGCTCGGGCGACGCCGGCCCGCCGAGCGACCTCCCGGACGCGGTTCCGGACTTCGTCGGCGACATCCTGAGTAGCGTGAACGACTTCCTCTCCGGGGGTGTCGACGATCTCGGTGAGAACGTGAGCGACATCGCCGGCGACGACGCCGGTGAAGACGACGAGGCCGACGCCGAGGGGGGTGCGTAACGTGACGGACCGCACGCCCGACCTCGACGCGCTCGACCGGCGAACCTACCTGCAGGCGACCGGCGCCGCCGCGCTCGGTGCGGCCGGCCTCGCCGGCTGCGTCGGCCGCGCGACCGGAACGCTCGCGACCGCGGTCACCGACCAGCCCGCCGACATCGCCGACTTCGAGTCGCTCGTGGTCACCGTCGAAGGGATCTGGCTCGGCCCCGAGGGCGCCGAGAGCGGCGCAGACGGGAACGAGACTGACGACGAGAACGCGACGGACGACGAGTCGTCCGGCAACGAGACTGACGACGGCGGGGACGACGAGGACGACGGCGATGGCGAACCCGCCGGCCGCGAGTACCACGAGTTCGACGAGCCGCAGGAGGCAGACCTCGTCCAGCTCCAGGACGGTGAGACGAAGCTGATCGACGAGCGGGAGCTGTCGGTCGGCACCTACCGCTTCCTCCAGTTGGACGTGTCGAACGCCGACGGAACGCTCGTCGAGGGCGGTGAGGCCGAGGTCGACCTCCCGGGGAACGCCCCGCTGACGTTCAACGCGGAGTTCGACGTGCGCGAGGACACCCGAACGGTGTTCACCGCCGACTTCGCCCCGGTCCGCCGCGGGAACGGACGGTACCTCCTCCGACCGGTTCCGAGCGGGATAGAGGTCGATTACGAGGAAACGGACGGCGAGTCCGGAGACGGCGACGACAGCGGCGGAACCAACGAAAGCGACGACGAGACCGCGTAACCCTCGACGCGTCGCGTTCCCCTCGATCCCCCGTTGAAGCCGCGGTCAGGTCGCCGATCGGCGGTCGAACCGGCCGTATCGGCCGCGCTTCGGGGTCAGGGCTGGGAGCGGTCCCGGGATTCGGGGACCAGGGGAATGCACGCTCGCGTCGGTCCCCCGTCGGAGGCACACGACCCGTTCGATCGTCCTGCCGCGGCTCTCGCGTCGGGGCGGTCGGTTTCGTTCGACGCGTGCGACGACGCTCGCCGCGCCGACCCAGATCACGCGGTCGGCGACGCGCTGTCACTGGTAAACGTTCGATACAACGGTCCGCCGAGCAGCAGCGCTCCGACGCCGGCCATCGCGAGCACCGCGGCGGGATCGATCGAAGCGGTGCCGCCCTCCGCGAGCCGGTCGACGGAGACCCCGATCGCGACGCCCACGACCGCCCACGGGAACTCTCCGACCGCCGTGCCGACGAGCAGCGACCGGAGTCGGACGCCGGCCCCGCCCGCGGCGACCGAGACGGCGTCGGAGGGCACGGGCAGCAGGCGGGTCCCGGCGACGGCTCGGACTCCCCCGGTGGCGTCGGCGAACCGCTCGCCCGCGCCGCAGAGCCGGTCGGCGAGCCGAGAACACTCGCGTGCCCGGACGCGGCCGGCCCGCGCGAGCCAGTAAGGCGGGAGCGCGGTGGCGACCATCGCGGCGACGCCGACCGGGACTCCGGCCCAGCCGTACCCGAAGCCGGCGACGACGGCGAGCAGCGTCGTCGGCCACGCGAGGAACGGTCTGACCGCCGTCAGCGCGACGAGTGCGGCGCCGAACCGGACCGGGTCGCCGGCGAACCACGACAGCGGCCCGAGCACGGCGTCGGGGGAGACGGCCCACGCGACCGCCGCGAGCGCCGCCAGCGCACCCCCCGCGAGGACGTACCCGACGATCCCGGTTCGGCGATTCACGAGCGGTGATGTTCTCTCGGGGGATAAACGCTTTGTGGAGCGCTCTGGCCTTTTAATAACTCACTCCTCGACGAACGCCCGACGGAACTCGGTCGAGAGATGCTCGCGTTGCCACGCCTCGACCGCGGCCTCGTCGAGCCGACTCGCCCATATCGCGAGCAGACCGGCGGCGAAGGCGAGACCGGGGAGGGTCAGCGCGGCGGCGTCGACGAACAGGCCCGGTCGAAAGAGGAAGAGGCCGATCCGGTCCCGGAGCGCGCCCCACGCCGGCCCGAACGCGGCCCACCGGAACGCGGCCGGGACGACCGCCACGGTCGCGGTCGGGGAGAGGAACGCGTTCGTCACGGGTCCGCCCTTCCCCCGCGCGAACGCGGCGGCGTAAACCCCCCAACAGGCCGCCGACGCGCCCGCGGACGCGACTCGCCGGGGGCCGTCCGGGGCGGCGTGGTCGAGGGCGCCGAGTCCGTACAGGAGGGCGGCGACGCCGACGTAGCCGATCAGGCAGACGAGCGCGCCGGCGGCGAGGACGGCGGCGTGGTCGGTCCGCGACTGATCCGCGAACGGCGCCAGCCCGGTCGGAAGCGACATGCACGGGAGATGCGGTCGACCGGCGGTTGAAGCTTGCGAGTCGGCGTCCGCACCGCGATCGGGCGAAGCGGCGTGTCGAGCGGCCTCACGCACCTCGGGTCACGACAGCTTCCCGAGCGCTTCGAAGAAGTCGGAGGGGGGCCCCGCGATCCGCATCGGCGGCGTCGTCCGCTCGACGGTCACCTCGGCCGGGGCGGAGAGCGTCGTCGTGTTCCGTCCGTCGCTCGCGACGACGAACCCGTCGACGCCCTCGACCGATACGGTCACGGTCGCGTCGGCGTCGACCACGAGCGGCGGCATCCCCTCGTCGGCGGCCATCTCGTTGATGACGAGCCCGCTCACGTCGGGGTGGACGAGCGGGCCGTCTTCCGAGAGGTTGTACGCGGTCGAGCCGGTCGGCGTCGCGACGAGGACCCCGTCAGCGTGCCCGCCGGCGTACCGGCTCCCGTCCACGCGGACCTCGTAGTCGATCCCGGCGCCGGGGCCGCGCCGGCCGCTCTGGATCACGATCTCGTTGGCCGCCGGGACGGAGGCCCAGTCGCCGGTCCGGGCGGCGAGCCGCGGCGCTTCCCGCACGTCCATCTCCCCGTGGTCGAACGCCTCGACCTCCGAGAGGAGGGCCTCCTCGGCCGCTTCGGGAGGGACGGCGTTGAGGAAGCCGACCTCGCCGAGGTTGACGCCGACGATCGGGGTGTCCTCGGCGTTGCGCGCCACGAAGAGGAACGTCCCGTCGCCGCCGACCGCGACCGCGAGGTCGCAGTCCGCCAGCGCGTCGACCGCGCGGCCGGCCGCCGGCTCGCCGAGCGCGCCGGCGGTCTCCGCGTCGAGCCAGACGGACGCGCCGCCGCCGACGACCGCGTCGCGCAGCTCGTCGGCGACCGCGACCGCGCGCTCGCTCCCCTTCCGCGCCACGATTCCGACCTCCATGGGCGACCGATTCTCGCCGCCGGACAAAAGGATGCGGACATCGGACCGCGGTTCCGGAAAGTTTCAAGCCGCCCGCCCGCCTTGCCAGAACCATGTCGACCCCCCACGGCCGACTGGGACCATGAGCGAGGACGACGACTGGTTCGAGCGCGCGTTGCGGGACATCGACGGGGACAGCGGTGCGGCCGGCGACGGGGACAGCGGTGCGGCCGGCGACGAGGCGGCCGACACGCACGACCATGGCGAGACCGACGACGAGGCGGTCGTCGAGGAGGGAGGCGCGGCCGAATCGGACGTCGGAACCGACGGAGACGACGACCGGCCAGGCGATCGGGGACGCGACCCGTTCGGCGGGATTCGAGACGGCGAGCGGGACCCGACGCGAGACGCCGGAGACGACGCGGCCGACCCGTTCGGCGGGGAGTCGGTCGATGGGGAGTCGGTCGAGGAGGAGTCGGTCGAGGAGGAGTCGTTCAGTGGAGACTCGTTCGGCGACGGCGATCCGTTCGGCGAGGAAGACTCGTTCGGCGGCGGATCCTTCGGCGAGGAAGACCCGTTCGGCGGCTCGTCAAGCGCCTCATCGGGGGACGAACCGTCCGAATCGACCGGCTCCGGCGGGGAGTTCGGCGGCGGGTCGTTCGGTGACGGTGACCCCTTCGGCGGGTCGGGCAGCGGGGCGACCGGCGGCGGGCCGGGGGAGAGCGAGGAGGTCGGCGGCGGGTCGGCAGACCCCTTCGGCGGGTACCGAGGAACCGCCGGGAGCGGCTCGGGGGACCCGAGCGGGATGGGGTTCGACGAGTTCGCCGGCGGGGCGGGCGGCGACTCGTCGCCGGGGTTCGACGTCGACCCCGACGAGTTCGAGTCGGCGATCGAGCGGACCGACATCGGGATCGAGGGGCTCGACGAGATGATCCTCGGCGGGGTCCCGCGCCGCTCGCTGCTGTCGGTCATCGGCGGCGCCGGGACCGGGAAGACGACGTTCGCGCTCCAGTTCCTCAACGAGGCGCTCGAGTCCGACCGGAAGGGGATCTACATCACCCTCGAACAGACCCGGGAGTCGATCCTCTCGACCGCGGAGGAGAAGGGGTGGTCGTTCCGCGAGCACGCGGAGGCGGACCGGCTCGCGGTCGTCGCCATCGACCCGATCGAGATGGCCAACTCGCTGGCGTCGATCCGGAACGACCTCGTCCGGCTCATCGCCGAGTTCGACGCCGACCGGCTGGTGCTCGACTCGGTCTCGCTCCTCGAGATGATGTACGACCACCCGGCGAAGCGCCGGTCCGAGGTGTTCGGGTTCACCCGCTCGCTGAAGGAGGCGGGCGTCACGACCCTGCTCACCTCGGAGGCGAGCGAGGAGAACCCCTACGCCTCCCGGCACGGGATCGTCGAGTACCTCACCGACGCGGTGTTCGTGCTCCAGTACATCCGCGGGACCGACTTCCGCGAGACGCGCCTCGCCGTGGAGATCCAGAAGATCCGCGACGCGAACCACTCCCGGCAGTCGAAGCCGTACGACATCACCGACTCCGGAATCTCGGTGTACGGACAGGCGAACATCTTCTGACGGCCGGGAACGCGCGCGCGGCGAGGTGGGTTTATCAATCGCGTCGCGGAACGGATCTCCGTGTCCCCCGCGATCGCGTCCCTCGTCCCCTCCCGTCGAGCGCTCGGGACCGGTCTGATCGCCGGTCTCGCTCACCTGGTCGTCACCGCCGCGCTCGCCGAGTGGTTCGAGTTCTCGATCGACGTCTCCCCCTTTTTAATGGTACGTCGCCGTCGGCGGGCTGTTGCTCGGAGCGGTCCCGGTCGCGATTCTCGCCGAGACACGGCTCGTCGCCCCGTCGATCGTCGTCGGCGTCGCGTTCGCCGCGTCGGCGTACGGGACGTGGTCCGTGACCGTCGCGCCGGCCGCGACTCTCACCCCGGTGGACCCGACGCCGTTCGGCTGGTACCTGATCGGGTGGGTCGCCGTGCTCGGCGTGGCGCTGATCGTGGGCGGAGCGGAGTACGCCATCCGTCAGGTGGTGACCGTGCGACGCGAGTGAGCAGGTGTAGTACATTTAAAAATAGGTCCGTGGCTCGCGGTGTCGCTCGCCACAGAAACGCACTCTCCGGGACCCCCGCGAGCCTGCGAGCGGGGGTACGGACGGTGCACGACCGAAGGGAGTGCACCGTCCGGGAATCGAACCCGGGCTATTAGCTTGGGAAGCTAATGTCCTACCACTGGACCAACGGTGCTCACTCGAACGTATCGAACCGTCCCACTTGAACGTAGCGTTTCGGGTGCCGCGAGCCACACGCTTAACCCGCCGCCGACGGAGTCGTTTCCATGCACTCACAGCCGAACGAGACGGACGTGACGGCCGATCCCGCGGCCGTCGAGCGCGTCCGCGAGCGACGCGCCGAGCTCGCGCCGGCCCTCGGCCGGACGTGGACTGACGGCGAACCGCGGCGCTTCCTCACCGATCTCACCGCGATCGGGAGCCGGATGGCGGGCGGCGAGGGCGAGCGCCGAGCCGCCGAGATCGTCGCCGACGCGTTCGAGCGGGCGGGGCTCTCTGGCGTCGAGACGAGACCGTTCGAGGTGGCGGCGTGGGAGCGCGGGAGCGCGACGCTCCGAGTGACGGCTCCCGAGCGCGACGGCGCGGCGGCGACCCGCGAGTTCGAGGCGCTCGCGCTCCCGTACTCGCCGAGCGGGAGCGTCGCCGGCGACCTCGTCGACGTGGGGTACGGCACGCCCGCGGAGATCGACGAGCGGGACGTCGGGGGGCGGATCGCGGTCGCGTCGACGACGACCCCTGAGGGCGGCCGGTTCGTCCACCGGATGGAGAAGTTCGGGTACGCGATCGACGCGGGCGCGGTCGGCTTCGTCTTCGTCAACCACCTCGACGGCCAGCTCCCGCCCACCGGGTCGCTGACCTTCGGCGAGGAGGCCGACGCCGTCGCGGTCGGCGTCTCGAAGGAGACCGGCGCGTGGCTCCGGGAGTACGCGGTCGATGGGCGCGGCGGGATCGCGACCGAACCGGAGCCCGTCGCGCGCGCCGAGCTGTCGGTCGAGGCGACGACCGAACCGGGCGAGAGCCGGAACGTGGTCGGTCGCGCGGGCCCGGACACCGACGAGCGGCTCCTCCTGCTCGCGCACTACGACGCCCACGACATCGCGGAGGGCGCGCTCGACAACGGCTGCGGGATCGCGACCGTCGCGACCGCCGCGGGGATCCTGACCGAGGCCGCCCTCCCGATCGGCGTCGACGTGGTCGCGGTCGGAGCGGAGGAGGTCGGGCTCCTCGGGTCGGAACGGTTGGCCGACCGGGTCGACCTCGACCGGGTGAAAGGGGTGGTCAACGTCGACGGCGCGGGGCGGTTCCGCGACCTGGCGGCGCTGGCGCACGCCTCCGAGACGGCCGCGGCGGTCGCGGAGGCGGTGTCGACGGCGACCGACCAGCCGATCGCGGTGGACGCGGAGCCGCATCCGTTCTCCGACCAGTGGCCGTTCGTCCGGCGCGGGGTGCCGGCGCTCCAGCTCCACAGCGACTCCGGCGACCGCGGGCGGGGGTGGGGCCACACCCACGCGGACACCCGCGACAAGGTCGACGACCGAAACGTTCGGGAGCACGCGATGCTCACCGCGCTGCTCGTCGCCGAGTTCGCGGCCCCCGAGCGCGATGCCCCCCGACTCGACCGCGACGACCTGATCGCGGCGTTCCGCGAGGCCGACTTCGAGACGGGGATGCGCGCGGCCGGCCTCTGGCCGACCGGCTGGGATTAGTCCCCTCGCCCGGTCGGTATCGGCGGCGGCGTGCGCTTGTGCGCCGCGGCGCGGTGGCGCGCGAGCAGGTCGGCGACCGTCTCCTCGTCGGCGTCGCCCGACAGCCGCTCGGCGATCGCCTCGGCGTCGAGCCCGCGGTCGACGCCTAGCCGCAACACGGCGTCGATAACCTCGTAGGGGGCGCCGAGGTCGTCCGCGTCGCGCTGCCCGGGGAGGAAGCCCGCGGTCGGCGGCTTCTCGACGACGAACTCGGGCACCTCGAGCTCGTCGGCGAGCGCGCGGACGTCGGTCTTGTACAGGTGGCCGAGCGGGAGCAGGTCGGCGGCGCCGTCCCCGTGTTTCGTCACGTAGCCGAGGAGACGTTCGCTCCGGTTGGTCGTCCCGCAGACGAGCCGCCCCGTCGCGTTGGCGGCGAGGTACGCGAGCGTCATCCGGAGGCGCGCGATCGCGTTCCCGGAGCGGACCGGCTCGTCGTGGAGGTCGAACCGGTCGGGCGCGACCGCGCCGAACTGCGCGAACAGCGGCTGGAGGTGGACCGTGTCGTGTTCGATCCCGAGCGCGTCCGCGAGCGCCTCGGCGTCGCGGGCGTGGGGCGCTCCGATCTTGTTACACGGGAGTATCAGTCCGTACACGCGGTCGGCGCCGAGTGCCTCGACCGCCAGCGCCGCCGTCACCGTGGAGTCGAGCCCGCCGCTCATGTTAACGACCAGCCCGGCCGCGTTCGCGGCCGCGACCCGGTCGTCGATGAACGTCCGAATCCGCTCGCGCTCCGACTCCGGGTCCGGGGCCTCGAACGGGCCGACGGCGTCGTCGGAGGCGTCGCGGATCGACGCGTCTCGGTCGTTCCCCGTCGCGGCCGCGGAGCGGTCCGGCGCCGTCCCCGACTCGAACGCGGTCGAGCGCGGGTCACCCATCGATACGCCCCCCGAACGGCGGTTCCGGACCCCGTCCGTCGAGGGCCCGCCCGCTCGAACTGCGCGGCCCTCGAGCGAGTCGATCGGCCCTTGCGGTCGAGCCGCACCGCCGACACGCGCGGGCGTCGGTTCGAAAGCTCATGTTCGCTCGTCGCTTCCGAACGGACGGGTAAATACCCACGGTGGGTTTTGTTTAAGGTCTTCCCAAGATTACGTATTGATTGGCACTTTGTGGAGATAATTTCTCATATTAAACCGAAAGAAACCGCGTAGATTGAACGAAAAGCAGAAACTTACTCTCTACGCGGGTTCGAAGTACACACATGACCGTGTGAAAGAATTATTAGTCCAGAACAGTCACTTTTTCTGCTCTTCTATGCCAAGGTAAACAATATAAGGGAGAAATAACCCAACATTTATACACAGATAATCGTTCAGTACGCCCATGTCGACGATACAGCTCACGACGAGTCAGAGACGGGTGCTCACCGCGCTCGTGAACCTCGCGGAGAACGCTGACCCGCCGGTGTCCGGCCGGACGATCGCCGAGTCGATCGACCGCAACCCCGGAACGGTCCGAAACCGCATGCAGAGCCTGCGCGACATCGGCTTGGTGAAGGGCGTCGCCGGGCCGAAAGGCGGCTACGTCCCGACCGACGCGGCCTACGAGACGCTCGGCGTGGAGCGGATGGACGACGCCGCGAGCACGCCGGTCGAGCGCGAGGGCGATCCGGTGGAGGGCGTAAACGTCGAGGAGATCGACCTCTCCAGTGTCGCCAACCCCGAGCTGTGCCGGGCGGAGCTCGTGATCCGCGGTCCGGTCGGCTCCTTCGACGCGGGCGACCGGGTGACCGTCGGTCCGACGCCGGGCGCGGGCCTCCGGCTCTCTGGGGTCATCGACGCGACCCACGTCGACGGCAACACCCTGCTGGTCCGGGTCGAGGGGATGGAAACGCCGGGCGGCGGGTCCGCCGCGTAGGTCGCGATCAGTCCGTTTCGGTGATCAGTTCTCTTCGGCGATTCGGTCCCGGATCGCGCCCGTCGCCGCGGCCGCGTGTCGGGCGTCGCGGTACCGCTCTCCGAAGGCGACGGTCGCGCTCTCGGCCGCCTCGGGGTCGACCGCGAACGCGACGCCCTCGTAGGACACGTCCCACAGCACCAGCGGCTCGGGCGGCGCGGGCCCGACCCCGAGCTCGCCGGGGACCGGCTCGGAAGCGAGCAGGCGGTCGATCAGGGACGGGTCGGCCGCGCCCCGGCCGACCGCGCGGACCGCGGCGACCAGCCGGCGCACCAGCGCCCGCGGGAACCCGTCGGCGGACACCTCGACGACGAGGAGGTCGCGCGCCCGGGTCGCGCCGGCGGTGAGGTCTCGGACAGTTCCGTTCTCGTCGCTGGTCAGGTTGTGGAAGTCGTGCTCCCCCGAGAGGCGCGCGAGGGCGTCGCGGACGCGGTCGTCGTCGACCGCGTGCGGGCGGTCACCGCCGTCGCTGCGAGCCGGCGCGTACAGGTGGTAGCGGTAGGTCCGTCGGGTTGCGTCGTGGGTCGCGTGGAGCCCCTCGGGCACGTCGGCGGCCGCCCACACGCGTACCGACCCGGGGAGGTGACCGTTGAACGCCCGAGGGGTGAGCCAGTCGGGCGCCGCGAACGCGACTGTCTGCGCGACCGCCGAGACGCCGGCGTCCGTCCGCCCCGCGGCTGCGTATCCCGGCGGCGTCGCGTGCGTCGGCCCGTCGCCGCGGTCGAGGATCCCGTGTTCGGCGAGCCCGCGAAGGAGGGTCCCCTCGACGGTCGTCGCGTGGGGCTGGCGCTGAAAGCCGGCGTACTCGCGGCCGTCGTACGCGACCCGGAACGCGCGGGTCGCCGGCGTCGATGCCTCGGTCACTCCGCGTCGGGAGCCCCGTCGTCGCCCGCGGCGTCGGCGGCCGCCGCGTCCTCCCTGTCGGCCATCGGCACCGTGACGACCGGGACCGGAGAGACCCGGACGACCTTCTCGGTGACGCTCCCGAGGAGCACGCGCTGGATCCCGGAGCGGGCGTGGCTCGGCATCACGACGATGTCGGCGCCCACGTCACTGATCGCGTTCTCGATGACGTCGACCGGCTCGCCGCGGAGGACGTTGCCGACCACGTCGACGCCCGCGGACTCCAGCTCCGCCGTCACGGTCTCGACGCGTTCCTCGGCCGCGTCCTCGACGCGCTCGGCGAACGCGCCGGCCTGCGGGCCGCGAAGCGTCTGTGCGATCGTGTCGATCGCGGAGACGACGTACACGGTCGCTTCGTACCGTTCCGCGAGGCTCTTCGCGTGCGGGACCGCGTCGTTCGCCTCGCCGCCCGGCGCCACGGGGAGGAGGATCGCGTCGTACATACCCGAGCGTCCGCCCGCCGGGTGCAAAACGGTACCGGCCGCAGCGACGGCCGAGGGCCGGCGGCGTCGGCCGGGTTACAGCCCGAGCGCCTCGAGCAGGTCGAAGCCGACGCCGGCGTAGCCGACGAGCTTGAAACCGAGGTAGATCCCCACGATCGCCACCACGCCCGGCAGTTCGGGCGGAGCGGGGATCGGGACGCGGAGGAAGGCGAACAGCGCGCCGACCGTCAGGCCGACGACGAGGGCCGCGATCGTCACCACGGGCGTGGAGCTCATGTCGGCGATTCGGCGGCGTCTGTTCATAAGGGCGGCGTTCGCGGTCGATGCCGGGAGCTCGCCGTCCGGGCCACCGACTCCCGTCCGCGCCGCGGATGGGCAGGGTTTTCAGACGGGCGCTCCACCGTTGAGGCATGGCACGAGAGGTTTCCAACCCCGACAACCCGCAGGTGACGCTCCACACGAACCACGGCGACGTCGTCGTCGAGCTGTTCGCCGACCGCGCCCCGAAGACGGTCGAGAACTTCCTCGGACTGGCGCGTCACGACCCCGCCGCGGACGCCGACCCCGCCCGCGACACGAACACGTGGGAGGACCCCGAGAGCGGCGAGGTCCGCGGCGACTCGCTGTACCAGGGGAACGTCTTCCACCGCGTCATCGAGGGGTTCATGATCCAGGGCGGCGACCCGATGGAGAGCGGCCGCGGCGGCCCCGGCTACCAGTTCGACGACGAGTTCCACGACGACCTCACCCACGACGGCCCGGGGATCCTCTCGATGGCGAACTCCGGCCCGAACACGAACGGCTCGCAGTTCTTCGTCACGCTGGACGCGACGCCCCACCTCGACGGCAAGCACGCCGTCTTCGGGCAGGTCATCGACGGGATGGACGCCGTCGAGGAGATCGGCGCCGTGCCGACCGACCGCCGCGACGAGCCCCGCGACACCGTCGAGATCGAGCAGGTCACGGTCGACGAGTAAGCCGCGACGCGGTCGCTGTCCGTTATAAGTAGCTTCGAGCGGCCGCTCAGACGACCCGGTTCTCGAGCTCCTCGCCGTCGTCGAGCCGGTCGAGGTTGCCGGCGAGGATGTCGGCGACGCGGTCGTAGTAGTGCGGGGTGTGGCCCGCGTTGTGCGGGGTGATCGTGACGTTCCCGAGCCCCCACAGCGGGTGGTCCTCGGGGAGCGGCTCGGGGTCGGTCACGTCGAGCGCGGCCCCGCGGATCCGGCTGTTCCGGAGCGAGGAGACGAGCGCATCGGTGTCGACGATCGGCCCGCGCGCGATGTTGACGAGGACGGCGTCGGCGCGCATCGTCTTGAGCGCGTCGGCGTCGACGAGCCCCCGCGTCGTCTCCGTCAGCGGGCACGCGAGCACGACGTACTCCGCGTCGGCGACCGCCTCGTGGAACCGGTCGAACCCGTACACCTCGTCGGTCGGACCGCCCTTCTCGGGCGAGTACCGGACGCCGACCGTGTCGGCGTCGAACGACTCCAGCCGGTCGACGATCGCCCGTCCGATGGCGCCGAGCCCGACGACGGCCACCGTCGAGCCATACACCTCGGTCGTCTCGTAGGTGCGCCACTCCCGGTTCGCCTGCTGTCGTCGCGCGCGCGGCCACTGGCGGGCGTGCGTGATCATCGACCCGACGACGTACTCGGCGATGTTCGGCCCGTGGACCCCCGAGGCGTTCGTCACGGCGACGCCGCGGTCCGCGAGCGCGTCGCGCGGGAGGTGGCCGGTACCGGCGAACACGCAGGCGAACAGCTCGAGCTCCTCGGCGGCGGCCAACAGCTCCTCGTCGATGTCGAGCCCGACCGCGACGCGGGCGGTCTCGATCAGGTCGCGCTCCTCCGCGGGCGTCCGCGCCAGGACGACCTCGCGGCCCGGGAGCCGCTCGCGGAGCGACGCGACCAGGTCCGCGGCGTCCGAGCCGTGGATCGTCTGCCGCAGTACGAGTACGTCTGGTTCGCTCATGGCGAGCGACTCGGCGCGAATGTTATAAAGGGTGTCCGTGCGGCGAGGAGTTCCGGCTTCGGGAGGTGGCAGAGTCGGCGATCCGCGTCCGGTGACTCCGCGGCCCGCGTCCCGCTACTCCAGCGCCGCGTCGAACGCCCGCTGGAGGTCGGCCTTCATGTCGTCGACGTGCTCGATCCCGACGGAGACCCGAATGAGGCCGTCCGTGAGCCCGGCCGCGAGCCGTTCCTCGCGCGGGATCGCGGCGTGGGTCATCGCGGCCGGCTGCTCGATCAGGCTCTCGACGCCGCCGAGCGACTCCGCGAGCGTGAACACCTCCGTCTCGCTCACGACGGTCGACGCCTGATCGAGGCTCCCGTCGAGTTCGAACGAGAGCATGCCCCCGAACGCGTCCATCTGCTCGGCGGCGAGCTCGTGGTCGGGGTGGCTCTCCAGTCCGGGGTAGTACACCCGGCTCACGTCGTCGTGACCCTCCAGCCACCGCGCCAGTTCCATCGCGTTCTCGCAGTGGCGGTCCATCCGCACCGGGAGCGTCTTGGTCCCGCGGAGCACCAGGAAGGAGTCGAACGGGCCGGGCGTCGCGCCTACCGAGTTCTGGTAGAAGCCGAGCCGCTCGTCGAGGTCGTCGTCGTCGACGATCAGCGCGCCGCCGATCGTGTCGGAGTGGCCGCCGAGGTACTTCGTCAGCGACTGCGAGACGATGTCGGCCCCGTGTTCGAGCGGGCGCTGGAGGTACGGCGTCGCGAACGTGTTGTCGACCGCGCAGAGCGCGTCGTTGTCGTGCGCGATTTCGGCGAGGGCGCCGATGTCGTTGACGTTCATGAGGGGGTTCGTCGGCGTCTCCACCCACACAAGCTCCGTCTCCTCGCGCATCGCGTCCCGGACCGCGTCGTGATCGGTCGTGTCGACGAAGCTGGTGTCGACGTCGTACTCGTCGTACACCTGCGTGAGGATGCGGTGGGTCCCGCCGTACACGTCGTCGCCCGCGACGACGTGGTCGCCGGCCTCCAGCAGGTTCAGGACGGTGTTGATCGCACCCATCCCGGAAGAGAAACAGCGCGCGTGGCTCCCCGACTCCAGCGAGGCGAGGTTCGCTTCGAGGTCGCTCCGGGTCGGGTTCCCGGTGCGGCTGTACTCGTAGCCCCGGTGTTCGCCGGGGGCGTCCTGCTTGTACGTGGAGTTCGCGTGGATCGGCGTCATCAGCGCGCCGGTCTCCGGGTCGGGCTCCTGCCCGGCGTGGATCGCGCGGGTCTCGAAGCGGCGGTCGTCGGCGTCGGGGAAGTCGCCGCCCTCGCCGGCGTCGGATCGGTCGCTCATGGCGGACGGTCGTCGCCGAGGGAGGTGATTCTTCCCCTTCGGAGGCGGCACAGAGGTGCCAGCGAGCGCGACCGCTGGCGGCGTGAGACTGTGAGAAGTGCTCGGTCAGGGATTTGAACCCTGGTCGTCGGCTGTCTTCCAAACCGGCGCGCCGGCGCGCCGCGTCTGTCGAAAGGCCAACATGATTGGCCGGACTACACCAACCGAGCGCAATTTCGGATTGTGCCGCATCCGATTTAACTCTTCTCAAGTCGCGGCACCGTGGGAGCCGTCGGCAGGGTCGCGTCTCCCGGTTCGGTGGGGTCGCGTCCCTCGGTTCGGCAGGGTCGCGTCTCCCGGTTCGGCGGGAGTTCGATCACCGGTTCGGTGGTATCGCGTCTCCCGGTTCGAGCGCGATCGACCGCCGCCGGTTGATACGTTAACGTGCGGGTTGATAGGGCGCCGCGCGCTCCGTGTTAGGTATGCCGAGAGTGACACGGGACGGCGTCTCTATCCACTACGCCGTCGACGGACCGAGCGACGGCCCGACGGTGCTCCTGTTGGAGGGGCTCGGGTACGGCCGCTGGATGTGGCGGTGGCTGACCGAGGACCTCGCCGACGAGTACGAGGTGCTCCGGCCGGACAACCGCGGCACCGGCGACTCCGACGCGCCCGAGGGACCGTACGCGATCGCGGAGATGGCCGCCGACGCGCGGGCGGTCCTCGACGACCACGGCGTCGACCGGGTCCACGTCTGCGGCGCGTCGATGGGCGGGATGATCGCCCAGGAGGTCGCGCTCGGCGACGACCGTGTCGCCTCGCTGACCCTGCTGTGTACCTCACCGGGAGGTGATGAGGCACCGGAGATGCCAGCGGACGTGCAGGAACACATCTTCTCCGCGCCCGACGACCTCGGCCCGCGCGAGCGGATCCGGTACCTGATGGAACCGGCGGTGAGCGACGGGTTCTACGAGCGCGAGCCCGATCTCGTCGACCGGATCGTCGACCTGCGGCTCGCCGGCGACGCGACGCCGAGCGGCCGGGAGGCGCAGGCCGCCGCGGTGGCCGCGTTCGACGCGACCGACCGCCTCGCCGATATCTCCGTCCCGACGCTCGTGCTCCACGGCACCGAGGACCGGGTGCTCCCCGTCGGGAACGCGGAGCTGCTCGCCGAACACCTCCCGCACGCGACCGTCGAGCGGGTCGAGGGCGGCCCGCACCTCTTCTTCATCGAACGGAGAGCGGAGATCGACGCCCGAATTCGGTCGTTCCTCGACGAGGTCGCCTGAGATGGATGGGAACGATCCGCGGGCGGCCGGCGAGAACGCGGTCGACCCCAGACCGCACCCGCACGCCGACCGGGGGTACGAGTGGGTCGGATCGCTGTCCGCGCGGCGCGCCCGCCTCTCGCCGGACCGCGTCGCCGTCACGGACACGGCCGCCGGCGAGGAGTACACGTACGCCGACCTCGACGAGCGCGCCAACCGCACCGCGCGGTTCCTCCGCGATGCCGGCGTCTCGACGGGGGACCGAGTGGCGGTCGTTTCGCGGAACCGGGTGGAGCTGGTCGACCTGTTCTTCGCGACCGGGAAGGTCGGCGCGGTGCTGGCCCCCCTGTCGCACCGCCTCGCGGAGCGGGAGCTGGCCGCGGTCCTCGGCGACGTCGACCCCGGGCTGCTCATGGTCGAGACCCCGTTCGAGGGCGACGTCGTCGACGCGCTGGAGCGCGCCGACGCGGAGCCGCCCGTTCGAGCGATCCCCACCGGCGAGGACAACGCGTGGCGCCCCTACACCGAGGACCTGCCCGCCGACGGCTCGCCGGTCGAGACGGCCTCGGTGTCGCCCGCGGACCCACGCCTCTTCCTCCACACCGGCGGGTCGACGGGGACCCCGAAGGAGACGGTGATAAGCAACGGCGCGGTCCACTGGAACGGGTTCAACACGATCACCGCGTGGGGACTCCGCGAGGACGACGTGACGCCGATGGTGTTCCCGATGTTCCACACCGGCGGCTGGAACGTGCTCACGGTCCCGTTCTTCCAGATGGGCGCGCGCATCCTTCTGAGCCCGGAGGTCGACCCCGGCCGGGTCCTCGCGGACGTGGAGCGCGAGGGGGCGACGACGCTCGTTGCGGTCCCCGCCGTCCTGCGGATGATGGCCCGCCACGACGACTGGGCGGCGACGGACCTCTCGACGCTCCGGTTCGTCAAGAGCGGCGGCGGCCCCTGCCGCGAGAGCGTGATCGACGCGTGGCGCGACCGCGGCGTCGAGATCTCGCAGGGGTACGGGCTCACGGAGTGCGGCCCCAACAACTTCGCGATGCCCGACGGGTTCCCGGCGGAGAAGACCCAGAGCGTCGGCGTGCCCGCGCTCGGGGTCGACGCTCGCGTCGTCGACGAGGACGGCCCGGTGCCCGACGGGACGGTCGGGGAACTGGAACTGGCCGGGCCCGCGGCCGCCGACGGATACTGGAACAACCCGACGGAGACCGCCGAGACGTTCGGCAACTGGGTCTCGACGGGCGATCTGGCCCGCGTCGACGACGACGGCTACTACCACATCGAGGGACGCAAGAAGAACATGTTCGTCTCGGGTGGCGAGAACGTCTACCCGCCCCGCGTCGAGGACGCGCTCACGGACCACCCGGGGATCGAGGAGGCCGTGGTGATCGGCGTCCCGAGCGAGGAGTGGGGGACCGTCGGTAAGGCGATTCTCGTCGGCGACGAGTCGCTGACGCTCGACGACGTGAAGTCGCATCTCGCCTCCCGGGTCGCGCGGTTCGCGGTGCCGAAGGAACTCGCGTTCGTCGAAGAGATGCCCACGTCCGGCCCGTCGAAGATTGACCGAACGGCCCTCAAAGAGCGATTCGGAGGGTGAGACAGAATATCCCAGGAACAACCATTATATACGTAGGGGCAAAGGTCAGCCCATGATCGACGTCACGATGGATATGGAGCAGTTTGACTGCCCGTTCATCGACACCTCCGCGGATCACGACGTCGGCTTCTCCGCGATGCACTGGCAGCTCGACACGGCCGCCGAGCAGTTGGAGACGCGGCTGCTCGTCGAGTCACCGGACCGCTACGAGCTGGGAGAGGGGCTGGAGACGCTCCGCGACCACGAGAACATGGCGGAGTACAAGCTGTTCTCCAAGCAGGACGGCACCGCGATCATCCGGACCGTCATCGAGGAGACGAACGCGATGTCGACGATCACCGACCACGGCGGCTACATCACCGGTCCGTTCCGAATCGCGGACGGCTCCGAGCAGTGGCAGGTCGGGTTCGACGACGACGCGACCACGGAGGCGGCGCTGCACGACTTGGAGAAGGGCAACGAGTTCGTCGTCGAGGACCGGTCGGAGCTGTCGATGGAGTCGCTCTTCGACACCATGCGCAACGCGAACGCGGCGTCGACGATGCTGGAAGCCTGCCGCGACCTCACCGACGTCGAGCGCGACACGATCGAGACGGCCGCCGAGGAGGGGTACTTCGAGTCGCCCCGCGAGGCGACCCTCTCGACGCTCGCCGACGAGTTCGACGTGTCGACGGCGGCGGTCTCGAAGAACATGCGCCGCGGCGAGAAGAAGCTGCTTCGAAGCGTCGTCGCCGCGCTGGATCGCATGAACTAACGACACCCCGTCGCCCGCGGTCTCGCGGTCACGAGCCGGCAAGCTCGGAAGTTGTGCTCCGTCGCGTGAGCGATCGTTTTCGAGGCGTTTTCCGCGTTTTCGAGCTACTTGTTAACATCTTAACTCGGCCCCTTTTGCCCGTGTGGTCACACCGATTTAGGTATGCGAGACGTAACCACACGACGGTCGTATCTCCGACGAACTGGCGCCGCGGTCGGTGGGGTCGGACTCGCCGGGCTCGCCGGCTGTTCCGGAAACGGCGGCGACGGGAACGACGGCGGCGACGTCTCCGACGAGACGGTCCGGATCGGCGCGGTCCAGCCCACGTCGGGGGACCTCCAGTACTACGGCCAGATCAGCCTGATGGGCTTTTACTCCGGGTTGGCGTACAAACACGACACGGACCCGATCGAGGGGCTCACGCCCGGGACGTACACGATGGAGGTCGACGACGGTCCGACATACGAGGTCATCGTCGAGGACACCGGCTTCAGCCCCGACACGGCCCAGAGCGTCGCGACCGACCTCGTCGTCGACGAGGACATCGACGTGCTGTTCGGCGCGTCCTCGTCGGACAGCGCCCGGCGGCTGATCGACACCGTCGTCGACGAGTCGCAGGTGCCGTACCTCATCGGCCCCGCGGCCGACGCCGACATCACCGTGAGCGACGAGTACTGTCACCCGCTGGCGTTCCGCGCGAGCGAGCACACCGCCATGGACGCGCGGGCGGGCGGGACTCACGTCGCCCGCGAGTTCGACATCGACACGGTCGCGGTGTTCGCGTCCGACAACGCGTTCGGGCAGGGGGTCGCGAACAACTACACCGAGGTGCTCGAGGCGGAGGGGATCGAGGTGTTAGAGCCCCGGTTCGTCGAGGTCGGGTACTCCGAGTTCGACGGGCTCTTCGAGCAGGCCGTGTCCGACGGCGCGACCGGCGTCGTCGGCGGGTTCACGGCCGCGACGCTGCCGCAGTTCCTCTCGTCGGCCATCTCGTTCGACGTGCAGGTGTTCGGCGGGTTCGCGGCGCTGCTGACCACACAGCTCATCGGCGGCACGATCGAGGCGGCGCTCGGCGAGGACTTCACGGCCCAGGACATCCAGGACGCGGGGCTGGGGCCGTTCACCACCCGCTACCACTGGAACCAGTACGACAACGAGATCAACGACGCGTTCATCGACATGCACGTCGACGCCTACGACATCGTTCCCGACCTGTTCAGCTCCGGGACGTTCACGGTCGCGTCGGCGCTGTCGCAGGCCATCGGCGAGTCCGGCTCCACCGCGGGCGCGGACATCGCGGACGCGATGAGCGGGATGACCGTCGCCGACACGCCGAAGGGCGCCGACGGCTACACCTTCCAGGGCCACAACAACCAGGGCGCCTCGCAGATGACCGTCGCGTGGCCCGTCCCGACCAGCGACGAGTACGCCGACACGTGGGACGCGCCGATCATGCCGGGCGAGCCGCTCGAACGGCTCGAGCCCGAGGCCGTCATGGTCCCCGAAGAGGACGCCGGCTGCTCGCTGTGATGCTGCTCGAAACCGACGGGCTGACGAAGCGCTTCGGCGGGATCACCGCGGTCGACGGCGTCGACTTCGAGCTGGAGGCCGGCGAGCTCTGCTCGCTGATCGGGCCGAACGGCGCCGGGAAGACGACGTTCTTCAACCTCCTCACCGGGGTGTTGGAGCCGTCCGCCGGCGCGATCCGATTCGCGCCGGGAGCGGGAGCCGGGGGATCGAACGCCGCCCGCGACATCACGGAGGCGCCCCCCCACGAGACGGCGCTCGCGGGCATCCACCGGTCGTACCAGATCACGAATCTCTTCCCGACGCTCACGGTGCTGGAGAACGTCCGGATCGCGGCGCAGGCGGCCCGCGGCAGCGACGCCTGGAAGCTGTGGCGGAACGTGCGCTCGTTCGACGCCCACTACGAGGAGGCCCGCGGCGTCCTGGAGCGCATCGGGCTCGCCGAGAAGGCGCAGACGGTCGCGGAGAACCTCAGCCACGGCGAGAAGCGCAGCCTGGAGATCGGCGTCGCGCTCGCGGGCGATCCCGACCTCCTCCTGCTCGACGAGCCCACGGCCGGCGTTTCCAGCGAGGGCGTCGACGACGTGGTCGCGCTGATCGAGGACGTGGCCGCCGACCACTCCGTGATGTTGATAGAACACAACATGGAGGTCGTGATGGGCATCTCCGACCGGATCGCCGTGCTCCACCGCGGCGAGCTGATCGCCGACGGCCCGCCGGAGTCGGTCCGCGGCGACGAGGCGGTGCAGGAGGCGTACCTCGGCGGCTACGGCCGCGAGGGCGACGAGACCGGCGGCGAACGGACCGCCGGAGACAACGGGGGCGGCGACGGAGGCAACGGGGGCAGCGACGGAGGCAACGGGGGCGGCGACGGAGGTAACGGTGTCGATGACGGCTCCGCGGCCGCGACCGACGGCGGGGTCGCGCAGGGCGCGCCCCACGGCGGAGGTGGTCGTCGGTGAGCCTATTGGAACTCGACGACGTGCACACCTACTACGGCGAGAGCCACATCCTCCAGGGGCTCGATCTGTCGGTCGAGGAGGGGGAGATCGTCGCGCTCGTCGGCCGCAACGGGGTCGGGAAGACGACGACGCTCCGGACCGCGCTCGGGCTGACGCCGCCGCGTCGGGGGACGGTCCGATTTAAAGGCGAAGACGTGACCGGCGTCGAGCCCCACGCCATCGCCGACCGCGGGATGGGGTGGGTACCGGAGGATCGTCGGGTGTTCGCGCATCTCACTGTCGCCGAGAACCTCCGGGTGGCCGCGCACGCCGCGGCCGACCCAGACGCCCGCCTCGACGAGGCGTACGAGCTGTTCCCGGCCTTGGAGCGGTTCGCGGACAAGGAGGCGGGCGACCTCAGCGGCGGCCAACAGCAGATGCTCGCGATCGCCCGCGGAATGCTCGGCGACAACGACCTCCTGTTGGTCGACGAGCCCAGCGAGGGGCTCGCCCCGCAGATCGTCTCGGACGTGGTCGAGGCGCTGCGGGCCGCCTCCGCCGACACCACGATGGTCCTCGTCGAACAGAACTTCCGGCTGGCGATGGACCTCGCCGACCGGTTCTACCTCGTCGACCACGGGGTCGTCGTCGAGGAGGGCGACACCGCCGGCGTGACGAGCGACGACGAGCGCATCCGGAGGTACCTCACCGCATGAGCGCGACCGCTCTCGCCGCCGGGTTCGCTGACGCCGCTCCGCTGCTGACGACCGGCGGCGCGCTCGACGGACTCCGGACGGCGATCGCCGTCCTCGTCGAAGGGCTCGGCAAGGCGGCCGTCTACTTCACCATCGCCGTGGGGCTCACGCTCGTGTTCGGGCTGATGGGCGTGCTCAACTTCGCGCACGGCGCGGTGACGATGGTCGGCGCGTACCTCGGCGGGCTCGTGCTCGTGTTGGTCGTCGGCTCCGGGACGGGGACGCTCGCGACGATCGGCGTCTTCTTCGTCGCGATGGCGATCGTGTTCGCCGTCACCACCGCCGCGGGCAGCGTCATCGAACTGAAGCTGATCCGACCGATCTACGACCGGACGCCGACGTATCAGATCCTGCTGACGTTCGGCGTCTCGCTGATCATCGAGGAGGTCGCCCGGATCGTGTTGACGCTGCGGGGAATCCAGCCCGACCCGCAGTGGCAGGCGCCGATGGGGACCGTGCCGGACGTGCTGTTGGGCCGGACCGACGTCCTCGGGATCGCGGTCCGCCGGCTCTACCTGTTCGAGGTCCTGATCGGCGGGGTCGTCCTCGTCGCCGTCTGGCTGTTCCTCACCCGGACGCTGTACGGGCTGTACATCCGGGCCGGCAGCGAGGACACGGAGATGGTGCAGGCGCTCGGGATCGACGTGCGCCGGGCGTTCACCGTCGTCTTCGGCGTCGGCACCGGCCTCGCCGCGGTCGGCGGGGTCCTGCTGATGTGGGACCCGATCTGGGGCCCGAGCGTCCTGTTGAGCGTCGACGTGCTGCTGTACGCGTTCGTGGTCGTGATCATCGGCGGGCTCGGGTCGTTCCGCGGCACCGTCGTCGCGGCCGGCATCGTCGGGATCGCCGACTCGGTGACGACGTGGCTGTTCACCACCGGGATCGTCACCTTCTCCGGCCTCTCCGAGGTGACGATCTTCCTGCTTCTGGTCGGCATGCTGGTCGTCCGTCCGCAGGGCCTCTACGGCGTCGAGGAGGTGGGTGGCCATTAGCGACCCCGGCTCCCCCGCCGACGATGCGGGGACCGACAATGCGGATCTCGGCGACGCGGGGACCGACGACGCGGATCTCGGCGACACCCGAAGCGACCGCGCCGTCGGCCTCGCGGACGCGATCCGCGACCACGTCGTCCACCTCGCGGTCGTGCTGGCGTTCCTGCTGTACCCGCCGGTGAACGGGGTGCTGCTGTCGTCGCCGCTGGCCGACGAGACCACGGCGTTCCTCCCGGGGATCACGTTCATGATCGTCGTGTTGTACCTCGGGCTGTTCGCGATGAGCTTCGACTTCATCAGCGGGTACACCGGGTACCTCTCCTTCGGCCACGCCGCGTTCTACGGCACCGGCGCGTACTTCGTCGTGCTCGCCGCGAACGGGCAGATACCGGGGATTCCGGGCGGGACGCCGTTCATGATCACGCTCCTGCTCGGCGCGGTGCTCGCGGGGCTGTTGGCGCTGGTCATCGGGGCCGTCTCCTTCCGGCTCACGGGGGTCTACTTCGCGATGATAACGCTCGGGTTCGCGCAGGTGATCTACGAGCTGATCCGGTCGTGGGGCTACGTCTCCTCGAACCCCACCGAGGGCGCCACGGTGAGCGGCGACGGGCTCGCGATCGGCGTTCCGTACGTCGACGCCCTGAGCTTCCGCGTCGGCCGGCTCACCGGCGATAGCGTCCAGAACCTGCTCGGGCTCGGGATCGACGTGTCGGCGACCGTCGTCTCCTACTACGCGCTCGGGGCCGTCGTCGTGGTCTCGTACTTCGCCATGCAGCGGATCCTCCACTCGCCGTTCGGTCGGGTGATGGTCGCGATCCGCGAGAACGAGGAGCGCGCCCGAGCCGTCGGCTACTCGACCTACTGGTTCAAGATGGCCGCGTTCGCGATCAGCGGCTTCTTCGGAGCGATCGCCGGCGGGATCTTCGCGGCGTACTCCCGGTCGGTGTCCCCGGACAACTCGTACTTCTTCCTCGTCACCGCCGACGCGCTGATCACCACGATCATCGGCGGGTTTGGCACGCTGGCGGGGCCGCTGTACGGCACGACGTTCCACCAGTGGCTCGAAGACGTGCTCTCGACCGAGAGCGGCGGGCTCGCGACGTACCTCCGCGAGGGGCTGCCCGAGGCGGTCCTCGACGCGGAGCTGTTCGGGGTCAGCCTCGAACTGGTCGTCAACACCGCCGTCGACGGGCGAGCGCCCCTCTACCTCGGGATCGTCTTCGTGCTGTTCGTGCTGTTCGTCCCGAACGGGATCCTCGGAACGGTCCGGGACCGGCTCGGCGGTACCGTCGGCAAGCGGCTCCCGGAGCGGCTCCGGAGGTACCGCCGATGACGGTCGGAATCACCGGGCTCGACACGTACGTCCCGGATGAGACCGTCACCGGTGCGGAGATCGCCGAGATCAGCGGGATCCCGGAGGAAGTCGTCGTCGAGAAGATGGGCGTCACCGAGAAGCGCGTCTGCCCGCCCGACGGCGACCACGCGACGGACATGGCCGCGGCGGCGGCCCGCGGGGCGCTCGCGGACGCCGAGGTCGACCCGGCCGAAATCGACCTGCTCGTCTACCACGGGTCGGAGTTCAAAGACCACGTCGTGTGGTCGGCCGCGGCCGCGATCGCGGAGGAGGTCGGCGCCGAGAACGCCTACGCCACCGAGAGCTACACGCTCTGTGCTGGCGCGCCGATCGCGCTCCGGGAGGCGACGGCCCAGCTCCGGGTCGAGGAGGTCGACGCCGCACTGCTCGTCTCCGCGAGCCGCGAGGAGGACCTCGTCGACTACGGGGACGAGGACGCGTCGTTCATGTTCAACTTCGGGAGCGGCGCGAGCGCGTTCGTGGTGGAGGCGGACCCCGGCGACCGCGCCCGGGCGACCGTCCACGCGAGTGCCGCCGAGACCGACGGCTCCTTCGCCGACGACGTGGTGATGCCCGCCGGCGGCTCGAAGCGGCCGCCGAGCGAGGAGACCGTTCGGGAGGGGCTGCACACCCTCACCGTCCCCGATCCCGACGGCATGAAAGCGCGGCTGGGACCCGTGTCGCTGCCGGCGTTCCTCTCTGTCGCGGACGCGGCGCTGGAGCGGTCGGGGTTCGAGCGCGAAGACCTCGACTTCGTCGCGCTCACCCACATGAAGCGGTCGTTCCACGAGCGCGTGCTCGCCGAACTCGGGCTCGACCCCGAGCGCGACGGCTACTACCTCGACGAGTACGGCCACGTCCAGAGCGTCGATCAGGCGCTCGCCGTCGAGGAGGGGTTGGCAGCCGGTCGGCTCGCCCCCGGCGACCTCGTCTGTTTCCTCGCCGCCGGGACCGGGTACACGTGGGCGGCCACCGTGCTTCGGTGGCACGGCTAGCCTGAGATCGGTAGCGAGGCCGACACGACTTTTTGCGCGCGGTAACGTGTGCGCGTATGGTCAGAGTCCCCGAGGCGTACAGGCGGCTCGACCGCTGGATCCGCGGGTTCTCTCGCGGGAGCTATGCCCTCCTCGTCGGCGTCACGGCCGGCCTCAGTTCGCTCGCGGTGAGCGCGCTCTTGGGCTCGCCAGACTGGGTGTTCGCGGTCACGATGTTCGTGACGCTGTCCGCGTTCAACTACTGGTTTGACCCGAACAGCGAGCGACCGTAGGGCCGCTCGCTCGGCGGTAGCGGGCTGGGGAGCGGCCGCCGCTCGTCACGCCGCGTCGTGCGGGAGCGACAGCACGGTCGCCTCGCCGTCGAGAACGCGCTCGTCGCGTTCGTCGACGAACGCCTCCGTCCGCGCCCGGAGCCGGTCGCCGCCGAGGTGTTCGGTCACCTCGACCGTGGCTCGGACCGTCTCGCCGGGGCGAACCGGGTCCTCGAAGGTGAGGTCCTGCCGGAGATAGACGACGTCTCCCGGAAGCGACGCGAGCGCCGCCGAGACGGCCGCGGCCGCGATCATTCCGTGCGCGACCCGACCGCCGAACATCGTCTCCGCGGCGTACGACTCGTCGAGGTGGATCGGGTTCTCGTCGCCGGAGAGCGCCGCGAAGGCGTCGATCGTCTCCGCCGTGACCTGTACCTCGTGGGACGCCGTCTCGCCGGCGGTCGCGACTGGCATGGGTATCGGATCGACCGCAGGCCGCCTCAACCCCGGGGTTCAGCCTCGAACCTCAGCCTCTCGACAACGTCGTCAGCTGACTATATAGTGCTATATAAATTACTCGTATTCATCTGCCACTCAGAATATTGGGGGCGGCCAGATCCGGGGAGATCGCTTATAATGCCTTCAAAAGCGTACAGAGCCCTTCGACACCGGGTATATATTTCGGACAGACTTAAGGGACCTCGGGAGTGATGTCGTGACATGGAGACGAGGAAGGTGCAAGTCACCGGCGGTTCGACGTACACGGTCTCGATTCCGAAGACGTGGGCGACCGACAACGACGTCGAGGCGGGCACGGAGATCGAGTTCCACCCCGACGGTGACTCGCTGTTCCTCACGCCGCTCTCGGAAGAGGCCCGAACCCGCGGGACGCTCGACGTCTCGAACCTCTCGGGTCGAGCGCTCACCCGCGCCGTGACGACGATGTACGTCAGCGGGTTCGACGTGATCGAACTCGAGGGCGCCGAGATCACCACCGAGCAGCGGTCGACGGTCCGCGAGGCGGTCCAGAGCCTCGTCGGGCTGGAGGTGTTAGAGGAGACTCGCGACCGGGTGGTCGTGCAAGACCTGCTCGACTCCTCGGAGCTGTCGATCCACAACGCGGTGACGCGGATGCGGCTGATCTCGCTGTCGATGCTCGAGGACGCCATCGCGGCGCTCTCCGAGCGCGACCACGACCTCGCGAACGACGTGATCGGGCGGGACGACGACCTCGACCGGCTCTGGCTCGTCGTCTCGCGGATCTTCCGATCGACCCTCCGGACGCCGAAGGCGGCCGAGGAGCTCGGCCTCCCGCGCGAGGAGTGTTTCGACTACCACTCCAGCGCCCGCCAGCTGGAGCGGATCGGCGACCACGCGACGAAGATCGCCCACCTGACGCTCAACCTCGACGAGCCGCTCCCGGACGACGTCGTCGCGGCGGTCAACGAGCTCCACGGGGACGCCGTCGAGGTGATCGACACCGCGATGGACGCGCTGTTCGCCGACGACAGCGACGAGGCCACCCGCCTCGCGAACGAGGCGCGCACCGGCGTCCGGGCGATCGACGAGCGGGTCCGGGCCATCGACGAGCTGCTCCGCGACCTGGACCCCACCCGCGCGCAGCTGCTCGGGCTCGTCGTCGACTCGGTGCTTCGGTCGGCCGATTACGGCGGCAACATCGCCGAGACGGCGCTTCAGAAGGCTGCACCGACGCCGTGACGCCCGGCTCCGATCGGTGGCCGGACCGCCGGACCGTCGGCGTCGCCGTCGCGGCGCTGCTTCTCGTCGGCGCGCTCGTCGTCGGCGGCGCGGGGGTCTACTTCGCGGTCGGACTCGGCCCCGACGAGGCCGCGCTCGACGCGGTCGAGTCCTCGAGCGAGGTGACCGTCGAGCGGCTCGACGGCGCGACCGCGGTCCGGAGCGGTCCGGTGACCGCGGAGACGACGGGACTCGTCTACTACCCGGGGGCTCGGGTGAACCACGAGAGCTACGTCCCGACCGCCGCGGAGGCGGTCGCCGGGAGGGACGTGGCGGTCGTGATCGTCGACATGCCGCTGAACCTCGCCGTGTTGGGACCGAACCGCGCCGACGACGCCCGAGAGGCGTTCCCGGCGATCGAGTCGTGGGCGGTCGGCGGCCACTCACTGGGCGGTGCGATGGCCTGCCGGTACGCCGCGGCCAACGCCGACGAGCTGGACGGGCTCGTGCTCCACGCCTCCTACTGCGATCGCGACGTCTCCGAGAGCGGGCTCCGCGTCCTCTCGGTGCAGGGCGCGGCCGACGGCGTGATCGACGCCGAGCGCGAACTCGAGAGCCGGGGGAACCTTCCACCGGACGCGCGGCTCGTCGAGCTCGACGGGGTCAACCACGCCGGGTTCGGCGCGTACGGGCCACAGCGGGGCGACCGGTCGGTGAGCACTGACCCGGCCGCGATGCGCGAGCGCGTCGGCGACGCCACGGGCGCGTGGCTGGCCGGGTGAGCGGGTTTTTTGGGCGTCGCCGTCGGACGGATCGGTATGCCAGAGATCGAGCTGGGCGTGCCGAAGGGCGTCGTCGAGTCGCTGCCCGAGGAGGACGGCACCGCCGAGCAGGACATGCGGCGAGCGATCGTCGGGATCCAGTCCCGCCTGAACGACGAGATCGCGGACGCGGAGCCCGCGGAGGCGGCCGAGGTCGTCGCCGACGCGGTCGAGCGGATGGAAGCGCAGGCGAGCACGTACCACGAGTTCGTCCCGGAGCTGCGCGCGTGGGGGCAGTCGCCGATCTACGCCATCGCGTGGCGGAACCTCTACGTGGAGCTGATCGGCCAGCTGTACGAACACGAGTGGCTGGGCGACGAGCTCGGCCGCGAGCGCAACTTCCGGCTCGTCGAGGACGGCATCCGACTGTCGGATTTATAAACGACTTCGCGGGCGACGGCCCCGCGTGACGACTCGAGGCCGGGTCAGTCCCCGATCATCGACGCCGCTCGCTCGCCGACGGCGATCGCGGGCGCGTTGGTGTTCCCGCTCGGGATCTTCGGCATCACGGACGTGTCAGCGATTCGGAGCCCCTCGACGCCGTGGACCCGGAGGCGGTCGTCGACGACCGCGGACTCGTCGTCGCCCATCCGACACGTTCCGACCGGGTGGTACACCGTGTGCGCGGTCTCGCGCACGTGTTCTTCGATCTCCGCGTCGGTCTCGACGTCCTCGCCCGGCCAGACCTCCTCGCCGCGGACCGAGTCGAACGCCTCCGACCGAGCGATCTCGCGGGCTCGCTTGATACCCTCGCGGAGGACCTCGAGGTCGGAGTCGGCCGAGAGGTACCGCGGATCGACGACCGGGTCGTCGGTCGGGTCGGCCGAGGCGACCTCCACCCCTCCCCGGCTCTCGGGGCGGAGCTGCGTCGACCCGATCGAGAAGCCGAGGCCCTCGGGGTTGTCGAAGCCGTGGTTCATGTAGTACGTCGGGCAGAAGTGGAACTGGAGGTCCGGGGCGGGCTCGTCGTCGTCGACGTAGGTGTAGCCGGCGCCCTCGCCGATGTTCGACGTCGGCGCCGGCGGCTCGTCGTCCGTCCGCTCGTACACGACGAACGCGAACAGGTGATCTTGGAGGTTTCGACCGACGCCCGGCGAGTCGGCGACCACGTCGATGCCNGATGCCGTGCTCGCGCAGGTGGTCGGCCGGGCCCACGCCGGAGCACATCAGCAGCTGAGGCGAGTCGTAGGCGCCCGCGCTGAGCACTACCTCGTCCGCGACGTCGATTCGACGGGTCTCCCCGTCGCTCTCGTAGTCGACCCCCACGGCGCGGTTCGCGCCGTCGAACCGGATCCCGGTGACGTGCGCTCGGGTCTCGACAGTCAGGCCCTCGTGGTCCAGCACCGGCTTGATAAACGCCGCGGCGCTGCTGCAGCGCTTCCCGTCGCGTTGCGTCACGTGGTACAGCCCGGCGCCGGTCTGGTTCCGGCCGTTGATATCGACGTTCCGCTCCATGCCGCAGTCGACGGCGGCCTCGACGAACGCCTCGGAGGCCGGATGCGGGTCGGACAGGTCGGCCACGGTCAACGGCCCGCCCTCGCCGTGGAACTCCTCGTCGCCGGTGCCGACGAAGTCCTCGCTCCGCTTGAACGCGTCGAGCATCGCGTCGTGGTCCCACCCCTCGTTCCCCATCGACGCCCAGTTGTCGTAGTCCCACGGAACGCCGCGGTTGTATATCATGGCGTTCAGCGAGCTCGACCCGCCGAGCGTCTTCCCGCGGGGGTGGTACAGCCGCCGGTCGTTCATCTCCGGCTGGGGCTCGGTGTAGTACTCCCAGTCGGCCTCGGATCGGAAGAGCTCGGGGAACCGAGCCGGCGTTGCGATCACGTCTTCGTGCTCCTCGTCGGGGGCGCCCGCTTCGAGCAGAACCACGTCGGCCCCCTGTTCGACCAGCCGGCGCGCGACCACACAGCCGGCCGACCCCGCGCCGACGACCGCATAGTCGTACGTCTCTTCTGCCATTCTGGTCCCTCCGACGGACCGGGTCCACCTAAACTCTCTGGTACCACACCACATGGAGAGGCGGCTACGATCCCCGCTGCGGGACCGTTTTATGTCGGTCCGGACCGATCGAGAGCATATGGAACTTGAACTGCGGTTCTTCGCGACGTTTCGCGAGGCCGCCGGTGGGAAGACCGTCGCTGCGGAGTTCGCGGACGGATCGACCGTCGGCGACGTGTTGCGGGAGTTGGAGGCGGAGTACGAGGGAATGGACGGTCGCCTGATCGTCGACGGCGACCTCGCCCCGCAGATCAACGTGCTGAAGAACGGGCGCGAGGTGCTCCACCTCGACGGGCTCGACACGCCCCTTGGCGACGGCGACCGGCTCTCCGTGTTCCCGCCGGTCGCGGGCGGGAGAACATGAGCGGCGGCGCCGGAGACGATGAGGCGCGCGACGATGAGGGGCGCGACGACGAGGGGCGCGACGAAGGGAGCGAGTCGGCCGGCGCCGAGTCCGAGTCGCGCCCGCCGGCCGAGCCGGGCTGGGAGCGCGACGAGGTCGCGTATCGGGGGATCTCGCGTCGGCTCGCGGCCCACTACCTCGTCAACCTCGGCGGCGATCTCGTCGGGACCGACGACCCCGCGGAGGCGACCCGCGTGGACGGCGACGGGTGGCGGGTCGCGCTCAGCGCGGAGACGGTGACGGCCGCGGCCGCCATCACGCTCACCGAGGTGACCGCGTCGTTCGCGGGCGACCCCGAGGCGCTCGCGGAGCTGCTCCCGAAGTACCGGCAGAAGGCGATGCGCGCGGGCGGGTGATGACGAACGAGGACCCCCGGTCGCCCGGCTCGTACCCGATCGAGGGGACGGCCCTCGTGAAGACGGCGGCGCTCGCGAGCGTCCCGGCCGAGCGCCTCCCCGAACTCCTCGCGCGGGTGCAGGCCGACCTCGGGCCGCGGATCGACGAGTACCGTCGGCGGTACGAGCGGATCGGTGCGGAGGCGGACCGCGAGACGTTCCTCGTCGAACCCGACCACTGGGACGGGATCGCCGACCGGCTCGGCCTCTCGGACCGCGAGCGCGACGCCGTCGCCCGCGCCCACGAGGCCGCCGTCGAGCGCGTCGGCGGCAGGGATCGGCGAGCGGAGTTCGAGACCGCCCTGGAGATCCGGTCCGGCGTCGTGATCGGCGTCCCGGACGACCGCAAGCAAAAGTAACGGCCCGCTTGCGCCCACCGACGCTTTTTCGACGCCCCGCGCAGACGTTCCGGCATGCGACTCGCTCGCCTGCTCACGCCGGACGGACCGGTCTCCGGGCGCTACGAGGACGGAACCGTGGTCGCCGACGACGGCCGGTACGAGGTCGGCCGCGACGGGCGGCTCCTCCCGCCCTGCGACCCCAGCGCGCTCTACTGCGTCGGCCGGAACTACGCGGAGACGCTCGACCAGATGGAGTACGAACGGCCCGAGGAGCCGGACTTCTTCATCAAACCGCCCGCGAGCCTGCTCGCGTACGGCGAGCCGGTCCGGTACCCCGAGTGGACAGACGAGCTCACCTACGCCGGCGAGCTGGTCGCCGTCGTCGGCGAGCGCTGCCGCGACGTCGACCCCGCCGACGTGCCCGAGGTCGTCCGCGGGTACACAATCTTGAACGACGTGGACGCGCTCGACCAGCAGGGCCGGACCGCGCGCAAGGCGTTCGACGGCTCCGCGCCGCTCGGTCCCTGGATCGAGACCGAGGTGGACCCGACGGACCTCGACATCTCGACGACGGTCGGCGGCGAACAGCGGCAGGACGCCAACACCGAGCTGATGTTGTTCGGCCCGCACGAGATCGTCTCGTATCTCTCGAAGCGGTTCACCTTCGAGCCCGGCGACTGCATCGCCTTCGGGAGCCCGGCGAACCCGGGGCTCGTCGAGCCCGGCGAACGCGTGGAGATCACCTACGAGGGCGTCGGGACGCTGTCGAATCCGGTCGTCGACGGAGAGTAGCTCCGAGCGCTTTTAAAAGGACGCGCGGTGGCACGCGCCTCCTCGCGGCTGGGGCTTCGGAGGCGTTCACCGCCTCGCGGGTAGCACCCATTTCTAAACGACTTCCTGCGGTTCGGGGCGAATCCACGACGAAATTCCGATCGGACCCGTCTCCCTACTCCGGGTTTCGCATCGGCTGTCGCTCCCCGTAGGTGAGGGTTCGCCACACCCACTCGACGGGCCCGAACCGGAAGCGTCGCAGCCACAGGACCGACAGCGCGATCTGGACCAGCCAGACGGCGACGACGAACCCGAGCTGTTCGACCCGGGTGACGGAGCCGAACAGCCCGAGCCCGTGCCCGTAGAAGACGGTGGTCGCGATCACCGTCTGCAGCAGGTAGTTCGTGAACGCCGTGCGGCCGACCGCGGCGAGGCCGCGAGTCACGGGGCCGTCCGGACGCCGTCGGGCGTACAGCATCACCAGCCCGAGGTAGCCACCGGCGAGGGGGAAGCTGCCGACGTAGATGAACTGGCGCCAGACCAGCGCGGCGTCGGCGCTCCAGTCGTTGGCCTCGATGTAGAACACCCCCGCGACGGTGATCGCGAGGCCGACGACGCCCAGCGCGACGAGTCGCCGGTACAGGGCCGCCGACCGCTCGCCGGTCAGCACGCCCCAGCGGTACAGCGCCATCCCGAGGAGCATGGTGCCGCCGACCTGCCAGAAGGTCCCGTTGATGTAGCCGGTCGTCTGTCGATCGAACGACGAGGAGACCCGGTGGTCGAGCTGTTCGACCCAACCGCCGCGGTACGTCGCGACCTGCTGCTCGATCGCGGACCGCGCCGGCGCCCACTGCGCCGCGATCGCGTCGCCGCCGATAGTGAACGCGGCGAACAGCTCGACCACGGGGAGGAACAGCAGGAACACCACGCCGACACCGGCGAGTTTTCGGGCTTCGAAGTCCCGAAACGCGACGACGACCAGCGCGGTCACCCCGTAGGCGACCAGGATGTCGCCGTACCACAGCAGGTAGGCGTGCATGAGCCCGATCGCGATGAGGATCGCGGTCCGCCGGTAGTGGAGCCGCATCGCGTCCTGCCCCTTCTCATTCTTGCTGTCGATGAACAGCAGGATCCCCGCGCCGAACAGCGCCGAGAACAGCGTGATGAACTTGTTCTGTCCGAACACGTGGCTGACGACCCACGCCCAGTAGTTCGCGCCCGTGAAGTCGCCGTACACCGTCGGGTTCAACAGCGTCTCCTCGGGCATCGCGAACACCCAGACGTTGATCAGGAGGATGCCGAGCAGGGCGAGTCCCCTGAGGGCGTCGAGGGAGACGATCCGGTCAGAGGGCGGCGTCGGGCCGGCGTCGCGGGTCACGAGTTGGCTCCGACGAGGAGACCCAGGACCGAATAGGTTCGGATAGCGGGCGGCGTCCGCTAGTCCAGCCGAACGGCCTCGCCGCGCTCCGAGGACCGGTAGATCGCGTCGATGACGCGCTGGACGGAGAGCGCCTCCTCGATCGTGTTGATGTCGGGCGCCTCGCCCGCGGCGACAGCGTCGAGGAACCTCGCCTGCTCGGCGGCGTGGCTGTCGCTCTCGCGCGTCTCGATCTCGGCGTCCGAGAAGTGGTGGTGGTCGTCGTCGAAGGCGGTCGCCTCGTGGAGCGTGAGCTCGTCGCTCCCGCGGTCGAACGTCGCGCCCGCCTCCGTGCCGCGGATCACGAACTCGTCGTTGGTCGGTCGGTTCGTCGCCCACGCCACCTCCAGCGAGACGGTGTTGCCGTCGGCGTCGCGGATGAACGCCGAGGCGGAGTCCTCAACGTCGAACCCGTCGGACCCGTTGTCGTCGCCCCACATGTGGACGAACGCGTAGTCGTCGCGGCCGCCGAACTCCGAGCGCGTTTCCCCGGACACCTCGACGACCTCGGGGTGATCGAGGAAGTAGAGCGACAGGTCGATCGCGTGGACGCCGATGTCGATGAGCGCGCCGCCGCCGGCGACGTCGCGTGAGGTGAACCACGAGCCGCGACCGGGGACGCCGCGGCGGCGGATGTAGTTGGCTTCGACGTGCGTCGTCTCGCCGAACCGGCCCTCCGCCTGGTACCCTTTCAGCACCTGCACCGGCTCCGCGAACCGGTTGTTGAACCCGACCATACAGAAGCCCTCGGCGGCGCGAGCGGCCTCGGCGATCCGCTCCGCGCTCTCGAGGGTGTGCGCCAGCGGCTTCTCCAGGAGCACGTCGAGGCCGGCCTCCAGCGCCGAGACGGCGTACTCCTCGTGAAATCGGTTCGGCGTCGTGATCAGGACGGCGTCACAGACCGCGTAGAGGTCCGACTCGTCCTCGTAGGCGTGAACGCCGAACTCCTCGTGGAACCGGCGGCGAGCGTCCGCGTCGATGTCCATCCCGCCGATGAGGTTCGCGTCGCGATCGAGGAGCTTCGTCGCGTGGTGGTGACCGATCCCGCCGAGACCGACAATACCGACCGCGACGTCATTCGCGCGAGTCATAGGCCGAATTCACAACGAATGTTGTTAAGGTTCACGCTCCGGGCGGGGATCAGTTGGCCGACGCCGTTCCGCGAGATCGGGACGGCTGTGAACGGAAATCGCTACGAAACGGCCGTGAACGCACCGAGGAGCACGTCGGTCAGGAACCGTTCGAGCCGCGCCGACTCCCGCGCCCGCAGGAACCGGCCGAGGACCCAGCCGCCGAGCACCGGATCGACGATGTCGGTGCCCGAGAGGAGAACGAATCCTCCGACGGCGACGGCGAGGGCATCCCAGACGAGCGTCGCGAGCAGGCGGACGTGACCGTCGTACCCGGTCCCGACGCCCTCCGGTACGTCGCCGTGGACCAGGGGTTGCGCATGCGTCGCGTCGGATCGCCGCCGGGATATCGCTCGCTTCAGATACCCGAAACTCGACCCGTGAAGGGAAGCGCGGCCGGAGCCGAACGGCTCACCGCTCCCGCGTCATCCACTCGCTCGCCTGCGGCTCGTCCGGGTCGGTGGCGACTTCGATCAGCGCGGGCCCGTCGTGAGCCAGTGCGGACGCGAGCGCCTCGCCGATCGCCTCCCGTTCGGCCACCCGATCGGCGCGGACGCCCATCCCCTCCGCGACGGCGACGAGGTCGATCCCGGCGTCCGCCCAGCCGTACGCGCCCGCCGGGAGGCCGTACGACCGGGCGGCCTCCTCGCTGATGATCGCGTAGTCGTCGTTGTTGAGCGCGACGACCGTCACGTCGATACCTTCCGCCGCCAGCGTGTGGAGTTCGTGAACACACATCATGAGCCCGCCGTCGCCGGTGAGCGCCACCACGTCGCGGTCGGGATCGGCGACCTTCGCGCCGATCGCCGACGGGAGCCCCGTTCCCATCGTCGCCCACGATCCCGGGTTCACGTATCGGGAGGGGCCGGCCGCGGGGAACGAGACGAGGGTCCAGAGCCGGAACCCGCCGGCGTCAGCCGTGACGACGGCCTCCGCCGGGAGCGCCTCGCGGACCTCGCGGAGGACCTCGACCGAACGGAGCGGAGCGTCGGCGGCGCGCTCCTCCGCGACCGCCGCGAACCGCTCGCGGTCCGCGGAGCGAACGGACGCGGCCCGCGCGGCGCCGGGCGACTCGGGGGTCGATCCCCCCGTCGCGCCATCCGATCTCCCGTCCCTCCCCAGCCGGTCACCGAGCGCGCGCAGGAACCGGTCGGCGTCGGCGACGACCCCGAGGTCGGTCTCGTAGCCGAAGCCGACGTCGTCGCCGTCGAGCGTGACGTGGACCAGGCGCTCGGGCAGCGACACCGACCACGTCGCGGTCGCGACCGCGTCGAGGTCCGAGCCGACGACGAGCCCGACGTCCGCGTCGGCGAGGAGGCCGCGGAGTTCGACGCTCGACCCGCCGCAGAGGACGCCCGCGGAGAGGGGATGCGTCTCCGGGAGCGTCCCCTTTCCCTTGTACGTCGTGACCACCGGCGCGTCGAGGCGCTCGGCGACTGCGCGGAGCGAATCGGCGGCGCCCGCGCGTCGGACCCCGCCCCCTGCGAGGATCACGGGGGCGTCGGCTCCGGCCAGCAGGTCGACCGCGCTGTCGACCGCGTCCGTGGGCGGGGTGGGCGGGGCGGCCGGCTCGCGCTCCCCGACCGCCGGCTGGGACGTGCGGCTCGCGAGGACGTCCTTCGGGATCCCGACGCGGACGGGGCCCTGCGGGTGCTCGCGCGCGACGCGGATCGCCTCGGCGACGGCCGGGACGGCGCCGGCCGGGGAGTCGACGAGGACGTTCTCCTTGACGACCGTGTCGTACGTCTCGGGCGGCGTCTCGTGGATCCCGTCGCCGCCGCGGACCTCGCGCTCGGTCTCGACCGCGAGGTGGAGGAGGGGGACGCAGTCGTTCAGGGCGTTTTTCAGCCCGTTCATCGCGTTCATGTCCCCGGGGCCCGGGACCACGATCGACGCCGCCATCTTCCCGGGGTCGCTCGCTTCGGCGTACCCCCACGCCTGATGGGTCACCGCCGTCTCGTGGCGCGCGACGACGAACCGGGCGTCGCGCTCGCCGAGCGCCCGGTTCAGCGGGAGGGTCTGCTTGCCGGGGATCCCGAAGGCGACGTCGATGCCGCGGTCGAGCATGCAGTCGACGACCGCCTCGGCGACGGTCGGAGGGTCGGTCGCGCCCGGATCGGTCCCGGTCGGGGACTCGTCGATGTCCATACCGCGAGGTCGACGGAACGGGTGTTGAAACCTTCGGCGGGACGGATTCCGGCGCCGTCCGACGGACACCCGAACCGATACGTCGCTGGCCGAGAGACGACGAGTATGGTCGACATCGCGGTCCAACTGTACACGCTGCGCTCGCTCGACGCGCCGCTCCCGGAGCTCCTCGACCGCGTGGGAGCGGCCGGCTACGACGGGGTGGAGTTCGCCTACCGGGTGCGCGAGTCGCCCGTCGAAGACGTGCGCGCCGCTCTCGACCGGAACGGCCTCGAAGCCGCGTCCGCACACGTCCCGATCGAGGCGTTGGAGGACGCTCCGGCCAAGGCGCTGGAAGCCGAGTTCGACGAGACCGTCCGGTTCTACGACCGGCTCGGCGTCGACACCCTCGTCGTCCCCTGGCTCGACGCGGAACACTTCGAGAGCGCGGCCGCGGTCGACGCAGCCGCGGCGCGGCTCGACGACCTCGCGGAGGCCCTCGACGCTGAGGGCGTCCGGTTCGCGTATCACCACCACGATCAGGAGTTCGCATCGGTGGACGATGCGCCCGCGTTAGAGCGGCTGATCGAGCGAACCGACGACCGGGTCGGGCTCGAGGTCGACGCGGGCTGGGCACTGGTCGGCGGAACCGACCCCGCGGCGCTGATCGACCGACACGCCGACCGGATCACGCATGTTCACGCGGCCGACGCCGACGTCGACCGGGGCGAGTCGGTCGGGCTCGGCGAGGGCGACGTGGACGTCGACGCGGTCGTCGCGAGTGCGCGGTCCGCCGACGCCGAGTGGCTCGTCTACGAACACGACGACCCCGCGGACCCGATCGAATCGATCGAGCGTGGGGCAGCCGCGCTCCGAGAGGCGCTGCGCTGAGTGAACTGCGTGGAGAGGCACCCCACTGACCGTGAGAGTCCGCGGTGTCCCTCGAGGCGGCGGTCGCGTTAGATGACTACGTCCGGGGATCGTGTCTCGACAGCGGTCGGACCATTCGGCGCCTGAAAGCGTGAGAATCGGGGAGAATCGCTCGTGGAGGTGATTCTTCGGACGGAACTACACATAGCTACTTTACTCCTCAGTGTCATGTGAGATGTATGCGCTTACCAGAGACCCGCGATCTGTTCGCGCGGACACTCCAGTTTCCGGCGTCACGGAACACGGTGTTAGAGACGGTGGGGAGCACGGAGCTCTCGCCCCCAGACGGAAAGGCCACCACGATCCGGACGGTCATCGAGCGGTCCGACGTGGAGGAGTTCGATTCGGCCGACGACCTCTACGATACACTGATGACGCTCGTCGGGGCGCGGTTTATCGGACGCAGATACTACGACGACCGCGGCGGGATGCCACAACAGGCTGACGACGACAGCGAGGTGAGCTTCTGATGGCGGTTACTCTAGTGTCGGGGGTCACTGGTGTCGGCCTCTCAAGCGTCTGTCAGGCGGTTCGACGCGGGCTCGGCGAGGAGTACAAGCTGATCAACTTCGGAGACGTGATGCTTGAACAGGCCGCGACGAGTGGTATCACGACCGAACGCAAAGACCTCGGTGAGCTTTCGCAAACGCAGACGCGCCGCCTCCAGCGTCGTGCGGGAGAGTTCGTCGCTGACGAGGCACAGACCGCGGATATTCTCCTCTCGACACACCTGGCGGTCGAAACGTCGGCCGGGTATATCCAGGGGCTACCTGCGGAAGTGCTCCACGACGTTTCGCCGACCGCGTTCATCCTCGTGGAGGCAGATCCGGAGACGATTCTCGAACGTCGACGGGGAAGCGGCCGCGAGCTGCGCGAGGCCAGCGAGCGCAAGGTCGCCTTCGAGCAGGATCTCAACCGGTCCGCCGCGCTCCAGTACGCGCGCGACCAGAACGCTCCCGTTCGGTTCATCGAAAACGAGGGAGGTATCGACGAGGCGGCCGAGCGAATGGCTGACACGCTGTGAGCAAGTGATCCCGGTCGATCCCTCTCACGAGACGGGATGCTGCGCGTACTGAACTGTTCCGCGACGTTCGCGTGCCGAACGACTCCGCGACGCGCGACGGTCGCTTGCCGGACTACTCCGCGACGTTCGTCTCCCGCACCCGGATCCCCTTGCGCGCGAGGTGCCGCATCTGCCGCTGGGCGAACTCCTCCTCGCTCGACCCGCGGGTCGCGAGGACGTAGACGAGCGCGGAACCCGTGGGGCGCATGGTGCGACCCGCGCGCTGAGACCCCTGTCGGCGCGAGCCGCCGAGCCCGCTAGCGACGATCGCGAGCTCGGCGTTCGGGAGGTCGATCCCCTCGTCGCCGACGCGGGAGACGACGAGAGTGTCGACGTCGTCGCGGTCGGCGTCGGCGGAGGGTTCGTCGCCCTCCTCGCGGAACCGCCGGAACAGCTCTGCGCGCTCGTAGTGGGGCGTCTCGCCGCTTATAAACGGGACGCCGAGCGCGTCCGCGATCGCCTCGCCCTGATCGAGGAACTCGATGAAGACGAGCGCCTTCTTGTCGCGGTGGGCGGCCAGCAGGTACCGGATCTCCTCGATCTTCGCGGGGTTCTCGGCGGCGAGCCGGCGTCGCTCGCGGCCGTCGGCGCTGGCATACTCGTTCTGCGCCAGCTCGTCGCGCCACGGCACGTACCGGATCTCGACCTCCGGCTCCTGGACGAACCCCGCCTCGAACAGCTCGTCCCAGTCGGCGCCGATCGGCCGGCCGATCAGGGTGTAGATCTCCTCCTCGCTGCCGGTCTCGCGGACCGGGGTGGCCGAGAGGCCGAGCCGGTGTTTGCTCTGGAGCTCGGCGGTCCGGGAGTAGACCGGGGCGGTAACGTGGTGACACTCGTCGAAGCAGATCAACCCCCACTTCCGGGAGTCGAACAGCGCTCGGTGTCGGTCCATCCCGGCGATCTGGTAGGTCGCGATCGTGACCGGTCGGATCTCCTTCTGCCCGCCGTGGTACAGTCCGATGTCGGCCGGGTCGATCGTGGAGTGGTCGAGCAGCTCCTCGCGCCACTGGCCGGCGAGCTCGCGGGAGGGAACCAGGATCAGCGTCTCGCCGCCGACCGCGGCGATAGTGGCGATGGCGGCGACGGTCTTGCCGGATCCGGGCGGGCCGACGTACACCCCGGAGCGCGCGTCGAGGAACGTCTCGACCCACGTCTCCTGATAGGACCTGAGGTCGGTCGTCAGGTCGACGTCGACCGGGTCGCCCACGTCGAGGTCGCGCTCGTCCTCGACCGGGTAGCCGGCGTCGTAGAGGGCGCGTTTGACGCCGGCGACGGCGTCCTCGTTGACCCACGCCTCCGTCTCGGAGATGGGCGCCCGGAGGTGGTCGTCCGCGAGGTGCTGGTCCGCGACGTTACCCATCAGGCTCTCGGAGGCGGCCTGTAAGACGACGTAGCCGTCCTCGTGGGTGTATAATCGGAATCGATGCGCGCGGCGCCACTGGTCCCGGATCCACTCCTCGAGGTGGTCGAACCGGCGCGGGAGCACCGAGCGGAGGCTTGAGATGAGGCCGTCGGCGTCGTCGAACGGCGCGGCCCACACGTCCTCCTGTCGGATCCGGTAGAGGTACCCACGCGTGCCGGGATCGGTTCCGGTGGTGTCGACGAGGTGTGCGAACTGCGAGAGCCGCGCGCGGGTGAACTGCGTCGGGCGATCGACCACGATCTCCCGGCGGTCCGGGAACGCGACGACGCGCTCGCGGGTCGCCAGCCGTCCCCAGTCGGTCGGATAGAAGACGACGGGGTCGCTCTCGACGTCGAGCCGGTCCACGTCGCCGCGGTCGACGAGCGCGGCGAGGGCGTCGCGCGCGGTCGCCTGCGTGGTCCCGAGCCGTCGCGCGACCTCGCTCGCGGTCGCCACCGGTCGCTCCTCGGCCTCCAGCGCCTCGTGGAAGCGGTCGAGCGAGAGCTCGTCGGCGTCGGGGGAATCGGGATCCGCATCGGCGTCGTCGGCGGCATCAGGGGAATCGGGACTCGCATCGGCGTCGTCGCCGGCGGCGGGGTCGCCGGGGTCGTCGGTCATTGGCTCCGCTTCGGCCGGGAGGGGGAAATGGGTAGCGTCCGCAGGTGGGGGGAAATGGGTAGCGTCCGCGGGTGAGGAGGCGTCGGGGCCTCAGCGACCCGACCGTCCGCGGCAGCCGCGGGAGGTGATCGCGTCCTTCGAGCGGAACCGACAGCCGCAGGCCGTACAGCGGACGAACGGCTCTCCGGGCTCGGTTTCGAGCCGGTGCTTGCCGACGACGAAGGGGCGCGTCACGGTTCGGGGGCGGATCCGGTCGGGGATCGGCGTCGAGGCGGACTCGCTCAGCGCCGCCCGCACGGCGATGGTGTCGACGTCGACGGGGTCCCACCGGGGGGCGTTGAGGGCCGCCTCGCGGTCGGCCACCTCAGTCCACCCGGTGACGACGACCGGGGAGTTCGTCTCCGTGTCGCTCACGACGACGACGAACCGGACCCCGCCGTCGACGAGGGCGAACCGCCAGCCGTCGGTCCGGTTCCAGCGGAGCTGGCCGCGCCGGATCGCGTCGCTGACGGTCCGGGTCGAGACGTACCGCCCCGGCTGTTCCAGTCGCTCGCGGAAGTGGTCTGTGAGGGCGTATCGTCCGGGGTCGCGGACGGGAGGGTCCTCGGCTGTTCGGCCGGCCGAGGGTCGTTTGCCCGCCGCCGGGTTCCGGCCCCGGGGAGAGTCCGCGTCGGGGGGGTGCGGGAGGGGGTCCGATCTCGGCGGCGCCCGCCGGCGAGACCCCGCCGGCGCGGTCGTGGACGCGGTCCGACGCTCCGTCGATCCGGGACGGGGTGACTCGGCGTCCCCCGGCCCGCCCTGTCGGGAAGCCACTGCGTGTGAGTATAGAGCGGGGTCTTAAGTGTGTTACGGCGACACAGGGGTGCGGTCGCGCGGTCGCACAGCCGTGGATGTACCGCTCACTCGTGGCCGGAGACGCGGACCGGCTCGTACGGCTCCTCGAGCCACTCCACGTCCGACTCCGAGAGGTCGACGTCGAGCGCCTCGACGGCGTCTTCGAGGTGCTCGACGCTGGACGTGCCGACGATGGGGGCGTCGACGACTTCCTTCCCGGCGACCCATCGGAGCGCGATCTGGGCCATCCGCACCCCCTTCTCGTCGGCCAGTTCCTCGATCCGACGGTTGATCTCCTCGCCGCCGCCCTCNCGATCTGGGCCATCCGCACCCCCTTCTCGTCGGCCAGTTCCTCGATCCGACGGTTGATCTCCTCGCCGCCGCCCTCGCGATACGGCCGCCCGAGCGCCGTCTCGTGCTCCCCGCGGGTCGTCGCGTCGTCCTGTTCGTAGGGGCGCGCGAGGTATCCGGCGCCGACGGGGCTCCACGGGATCATCCCGATCCCCTCCCGCTCGCAGAGCGGGACCATCTCCCGCTCCTCCTCTCGGTACGCGAGGTTGTAGAGGTTCTGCATGGTGACGAACCGGTCGTACCCCTCGCGGTCGCTCGCGTGGAGCGCCTCGGCGAACTGGTAGGCCCACATCGACGAGGCGCCGAGGTAGCGGACCTTGCCGCGCCGGACCGCGTCGTCGAGCGCGGCCAGCGTCTCTTCGATCGGCGTGTCGTCGTCCCACCGGTGGATCTGGTACAGGTCGACCGTCTCCATCCCCAAGCGGTCGAGGCTGTTCTCGAGCTCCTGTTCGACCGCCTTCCGCGAGAGGCCGCTCGAGTTGGGGTTCGACTCGTGCATCTCGCCGTACACCTTGGTGGCGACGGTGAAGCGGTCGCGGTCGTACTCGGCGAGCACGTCGCCGAGGATCGACTCGCTCTCGCCGTTCGAGTAAACGTTCGCGGTGTCAAAGAACGTGATCCCGAGGTCGATCGCGCGCTCGATCAGCTCCCGGCCCTCCTCCTCGTCGAGCATCCACTCGTGCTCGCTTCCGAAGCTCATGCAGCCGAGCGCGAGTCGGCTCACCGTCGCTCCCGTGTCACCCAGCGTCGTGTACTCCATACCGACCTGGCGACCTCGAGGGATAAAAAATCACAGCGCCGGCGGCTCGTCGACGCCGACGCGAGCGACGCGAGTCGCCTACAGCGTCGGCGGCTCGTCGCGGCCGATGACGATCTCCTGTCCCTCGACGTCTTCGAGGGCGGCGACGCGACCGCCGATGTCGACCGGGCCGGTCTCGGTCTCGACGGTGAGCGACGCGACCTCCTCGGTGTCCTCGAACGCGATGTCGACGACGCGTCCCCGCACCGTCACCGCGTCGCCCGTCTCGATGTCGCGCCCCTCGACGGTCGCGTAGAACTCCTCGTCCCCGAACTCGCGGACGTCCTTGACCGCGCGTCGGATCGAGGCGTAGCGGCGCGGGAACGGTCGGGCGGCCCCGTCTGCGGCGAGCGTCTCGGCGGTCGTCCACAGCACGGTGCCGAAGAAGCCCGAGACGAGGAACCCGAGTGCGGAGCGGTTGAAGATGACGCCGTACCGCTCGCGGTCGTCGCGGAGCGCGTCCTGCGTGGCGTACACGGAGTACTCGCCGTCGCCGACGGCCAATATCGGCGTGGTGATCCCGCGGCGCGCCCGGGCGATGGTCGCCACCTCCAGGTAGTCGAACTCCTCGGGGTCCGGCGCCCGCGACGCGGGCGTGACGAGCAGCTCGATGCTGACGCCCTCCTGCACCTTCGCCGCGAGCTCGTCGCGGAAGCGACGGAGCAGGCCCGGCGTGAGCGAGAGCGCGAGCTCGTACTCGGCGCCGACGATCACCTCTTCGAGGTACCGGAGGATCGTCGACCGCGACTTCACCAGCGACACGGCCTCGGTCTCGCGGGTGGGCGCGGTGTAGCGGGCCTCCAGCTCGTCGACCATCTCCGCGAACGACGACCGGAGGTCGCCGAACGCGTCGTCCGGGTCGACGGCGACGATCTTCATCGGGCGCGACTCGCGGAGCTCGACGAGCCCCCGGTCCGAGAGGCTCCGGACCGTGTCGTACACCCGAGGCTGCGGGATATCGGTCCGGTCGGCGATGTCACTCGCCGTCAACTCGCCGTGCTCCAGCACGGCGAGGTACGCGTCGATCTCGTACTCGCCGAGGTTGAAGCGGTCCCCGACGCGGTCGAGCGTGCCGCGGAGATCGTCGGTCATGGTTACTACGACGTAACCCACCGATATAGGTTTTTACTATGAGTCGAGTTGCACGCGTTTTCAGACCCGCGTCCTACGCATATAACCCGGCGCCCTACGCATACAACCCGGCGCCCTACGCATACAACCCGGCGCCCTACGCATACAACCCGGCGCCCTACGCATACAACCCGGCGCCCTACGCGTACAACCCCCGTCCTACATGTACATCCGGTCGGAGGCCCCGTCCGGCTCGCGCTCTTCGATCCGCTCGGCGAGGTCCTCGTAGTGGCGGCGGACGTCCGCCGCGAACGAGGCGAGCGGCGCCGAGTCGACCCCTAACGCGTACGTCTCATCGATCGTGTCCACGAGTCGCACCGCGGCGTCGGCGTCGGGGGCCTGCGCGTGGACCGGCGTGACGAACACCCCGACGCCGAGCGGGGAGTCGATCCCCCGTTCGAGCAGGGACCCGTTGGTCCCGTCGAGGAACCCGGACTCCATCGGCGGGACCAGTTCGTCGTCGACGCGGCGCTCGTGGTAGTCGTCGGTCGCGACGTGGAAGGTGCGGTGCGCGTCCGGTCCGTGCGGGATCGGGACCCCGCTGAGCACCGCGATCTCAGTGACGCCCGCCGACTCCGTCCAGTCGAGGACCGCGGTCGCGAGCAGTTCGCCGAGGACGGGCGGGACGAACAGCTCTCCCACGAGCACGGTGACGTCGAGATCGTCCCGGGAATACAGGCGGATCGGGCGCCGGGGTCGTCCCTTCTTAAAAGGGGTGATCGAGGGCAGTCCCTCGGCCCGAACGTACCCGGTCTGCTCGAGGTCGAGATTCTCGACGAGGTAGTCGACCGCGGTCAGCCCGGCGAGCCCGAACGACGAGAATCCCGCAATGAGCACGTCGCTCGGGTCGGACTCGTGTGTGACGCTGAACGACGGCCGATCGCGTGGGGAGTCCGGCATACCTCCGCTTCGCAGAGACGAATGTTAGCTGTTTTCATGGGAAAAACCCCCACGACTGACGTTTCGTTCGGCCTCGATCCCTCTCCCCGTACGCCACGCCAGATCCCCGTACGCCACGCCAGATCCCCGTACGCCACGCCAGATCCCCGTACGCCACGCCGGATCATCTTCGCCGGCCGCGGGGAGAAACGCTTTTTCGGGTGGGCGACGGCGGGTTCGCTATGGCACGGCCCGAGGCCCTCCTCTCGATCGGGGGGCGACTCACGCGGTTCGCGGACGCATTCGGAGGGTTCGCGGGTTCCGCCGTCGGCCGGCTGCTGTTCGTAATCCTCTCGGTCGCGGTCGGGGTCGTCGCCTCGAAGTTCCTCGTCCGTCTCATCGGCCGGCCCGTGGCGCGTCGCGTGTCGAGACAGAGCGTCGCACAGACGATCGTCAGGGGGGTCCGCGTCGGGACGGTCACGCTCTCGCTGCTCGTCGGCCTCTGGGCGGTCGGGTTCCGCTTCACCGATCTCCTCGTGGGGACCGCGGTCTTCTCCGCCGTGATCGGGATCATCCTCGCCCCGCTCGTCGGGAACTTCATCAACGGCGTGTTCATCCTCGCGGACCAGCCGTTCGAGATCGGGGACATGATCGAGTTGGAGAACGGGACGACGGGGTTCGTCGAGGACATCACGATCCGGTACACGAAGATATTCACGCTCGACAACACGTTCCTCGTCGTGCCGAACGGGGCGATGCGCGAGCGCGACGTGACCAACTACTCCGCCGAGGACGAGCGGACCCGCCGAACGATCGACGTGCTCGTCACGTACGAGAGCGACATCTCCGAGGGGCGGCGGCTCATCGAACGCGCGGCGCGGGACTGTGACGCGGTGATCGACGGCGGTCCAGACATCCGGGTCGGCGTCGCGCGCTACACCGCCAGCCCGGACTGCCGGCTTCACGAGTTCGGTGACGACGGGATACTCCTTCGCCTCCGGTACTGGGTGAAGAAGCCGTACAAGCTCTCGAAGGTCCAGTCGGACGTGAACACCCGGATCCGCGAGCGGCTCACGGACGCCGACGTGGAGATGGCGTACCCGCACCGCCACCTCGTCTTCGACGATACCTCCGGAATCGCGCGCGTGGGCGGTCCGGACGACGGTCGGCCGGCCGGCGAACGGGCGGGCGACAAGCCCGACCCCGAGGGGCGGGGCGCCACCGAGGACCGGGCGGGCGCCACAGAGGTGACCGAAACTGGAAACGGTGACACCGAGACGGGCGAAACCGGGAAGAACGACGCCGGGACGGGCGATACCGAGGCGGGCGGAAGAGCGGAGCCGGCGCCGACCGAGGACGGGTTACCGACGGGAGCGAACGCCGCCGCCCGGACCGACTCCAGCGACGGAGGCGACTCCGGCGGCGACCGGTAAGCGCGACGCTTCGTGCCCGTCGCCCAGTGGGGGTCCCGACGGAACCGGAAGTCTGATAGACCGACGCGACCGTTTATAAACTCGTGAGCGACGAGCCCTCCGAAGACCCGCCGGCGTCGCCTTCGGAGTCCGGGCGAGGCGGTCCCGACTCGACCGACGACGGCGCCGGTACCGACGAACGAACGAGCGACGAACCGGACGCCAGCGGCGGCGCTGGAGGCGGTTCCGACGACGGATCCGGAGGCCGCGTGTCAGAGGAGTCGATCACCGAGGGCAGCCTGATCCGGCCGCTGTTCCACCTCGCGTGGCCGATCGTCGTCATTCAGCTGTTGCAGGTGATGTACAACGTCGTCGACACGCTGTACCTCGGGCGGCTGTCGGCCGAGGCGGTCGGCGCGATCAGCCTCGCGTTCCCCCTGATCTTCCTGTTGATCGCGGTCGCCGGCGGCTTCACGACCGCGGGGGCCATCCTCGTCGCGCAGTACACCGGCGCCGACGGGGACCGATCCGCGGGGCTCGTCGCCGGGCAGACCATCTTCACCGTCTCCGTGCTCTCGGTGTTCATCGGCATCGGTGGGTACTTCTACACGCGCCCGGCGCTCGAGATCCTGCCGAGCGATGCCGACACGGCGGCGACCGTGATCCCGCTGGCGGCCGATTACATGGAAGTCATCTTCGCCGGGATCCCGCTGATGTTCGGGTTCTTCGTGTTCTCCGCGCTGATGCGCGGGTACGGCGACACCCGGACGCCGATGGCGGTGATGGTCGTCTCGGTGTTCCTGAACGTGCTGCTCGACCCCTTCCTCATCTTCGGGTTCGCGGAGAACCCGCTGTTCGGGTGGCTCGCCGGCGTGCCGGGAGTCGGCGCGCTCGATCCCGTCGGGGCGGAGGCCGCGTTGCTGTCTGTCACCGGCTTCACCGGCTACGGGATCGAGGGGGCCGCGATAGCGACGATCTTCTCCCGGGGAGTCGCGACCGCGATCGGGATGTGGCTCCTGTTCGGGACGGGCCTGGGCCCCGCAGTCTCGCTGAGTCACCTCGTTCCGGATCTCGGGTTCATCGAGGACATCTTCCGGCTCGGGCTCCCCTCCAGCGTCGAGCAGACGACGAGCGCGCTGGCGATGATCACGCTCACCGCGATGGTCGTCACGTTCTCGCCGCCGGTCGTCGCGGCCTACGGGCTGGGCAACCGGCTTATCTCGCTCGTGTTCCTCCCCGCGATGGGTCTCGGGCGCGCGATCGACACGATGGTCGGGCAGAATCTCGGGGCGAACCGTGCGGACCGAGCCGCGCGCTCGGTCAAGCTAGCGGCTTCGACCGGCGCCGGGGTGATGTTCCTCGTCGCGGTCGTCGCGGTGGCGTTCACGGAACCGATCGTCGGCGCCTTCCTCGGCGACGTGCCCGACGCGCCCGCGACTGTCACCTACGCGGTCGAGTACGTGCGGATACGATCCGTCGAGTTCGCCTTCATCGGCGTCTCGCAGGTCATCCTCGGTGCGTTCCGCGGGGCCGGGAACACGAAGACCGCGATGGTGATCTCGATCCTCACCCTCTGGGTCGGTCGAGTCGCCAGCGTGGGCTACCTCGTCTTTATCGCCGGCTGGGGCGAGACGGGGATCTGGGTCGGAATGGCGCTCGGAAACGTCCTCGGGGCGATCGTCGGCGTCGCGTGGTTCGCCCGGGGAACGTGGACGGACCGGTACATCGACGATCCGGCACCGGACATCGATCCGGCTGGCGACGACTGAAGATCGGATCGGAGCCCGGGCGACGCGAGCGGGGACTCAGTGACGGAACACGACGCGAGCGGGGACTCAGTGACGGAACACGACGCGAGCGGGGACTCAGTGACGGAACACGACGCGAGCGGGGACTCAGTGACGGAACAGGTGGATCGCGTCTCCGTCGCGGAGGAGACAGAAGCGCGCACCGTCGTTCTCCGGGAACGTGGTCCCCGTCTCTCGGGTGGTAAACAGCCGGTCGAACGGGGCGTCACACACCGGGCAGGCCACTTGCTTTCTGTTCTCCCAGAGGCTCGTCGCTCCCGTGTCCCTGAGCTGTTTCAGCGCGTGGCGGTGGTCGTGCACGTCGAAACGCGGCATGCGTCGACGTCCCCGGCCCGACAGTTGAACGTGACTCCGCGAGTATCAGCCGTGATTCCGTCGGAGAGGATTCTTCCCCTCCGGATCATCCGAGAGCCGATCGACGCTACTGCCGATCCAGATCGTCCGAGAGCCGATCCCGAGCGCGATCGAGCGCGGTCTCGTCGCCGGTTCTAACGTACTCGCCGAGGGCGTCTGCGGCGTCGACGAGCGCGTCGGCGTCTCCCGGCGGCACGTCGCCGGTAAGCGCCTCGACGCGCTTCGCGCGGTCGCGGAGGCGTTCGAGGAGCGCGCGTGTCGGGTCGGTCCGGGAGAGGGGGTCGGCGCCGCTGACGGAGACGGCGGGTGCGGACGCGTCGGTGTCGGCGCCTTCTCCTTCGGTGTCGGCCCCCGCAGCCTCCTCGGTTCCCTCGTCTCCCTCGGTCTCTTCAGCCTCCTCGGCCCTCTCGAATTTGTCTAGTTCGTCGAGTGCGTCGAGTTCGTCGAGGAACGCGAGGAGGTCGGTCCGGTACTCGTCGACCGCGCGGACCGCGGCCATCCCCCGCGCCTCGCGGAGGGCGTCGGGGACCGCGTCGGTCGCGGGCCGGTCGCCGGCGTCGGCGCCGGCGAGCAGTGCGAGGAGGTACTCCCGGTCCCGGTCAGTGGGGTCGCGCAACCGGTCGTACAGGTCGACCGCCTCCAGCAGTTCGCGGGCGGCGAGGTAGGTGTCGTCCAACGGGAGCAGTTCCCCGCCGCGGATGAATCCGCGTTTGCGGGCGTACGCGCGGAGGTCCGACTTGAGGTCGTCGACGCCCTCGTCGGGAAGCGTCCCGCTCGCGTCGCCAAATCGAGCGCGGTGCGCGCTGAGATCGAGCGTCGTCTGCGCATCGGTGTGGGCGGTCCTGTCGTCGACGCCGACGCTTCTGAGGCTTCCGCAGTCGGGACACTCGACGGAGCCCGTCTCGTAGTACGACCACCGCGCGCCGCACGCCCGGCACTCCCGTTCGCCGCGGACCTTCATGCGAGACCCTTCGAAGCGTTCGGCGTAAAGGGCTGTGGTCCCACAGGACGGGAGGTCGAACGGTGTCGAAACGCTTGACCGGGCAGATACCAAAGCGATCGAGCGCCTCGATATGTCATATAACCGTGCCCGATGAATCTGTTATATAACCGTGCCAGATGAATCGGCGGACATGAGTTGGTACGCCGTCGAGGCCGTGGACGACGCCGTCGAGACCACTCGCCGATTCCTGTTCCCGTTCGGTCTCGTCCGCTGGGCGAAGCTCGCGCTCCTCGTCCTCTTCATGGGCGGCGGTGCGAACGCCGGCGTGTCCGTTCCCGCGGTCCCCGACGCCCGACTCGGGGGCGTCCCGGGGTTTTTCGGAGGGAGGGGAGTCGGCACGGAGACCGGATCCGCCGCCGAGCTCGACGCCGGCGTCTCGGATCTCCTCGCCGGTACGCCCGGCGACTGGGAGATCGTCGCCCTCGTCGGCGCCGCGGTGGGCGCTGTGGTCGGGCTTTCGGTGGCCTCGCTGTCGCTTCGGCTGGTGTTTTACGACGCGCTCCGGACGAACCAGGTCCGACTGTGGCGGCCGTTCCTCGAACGGCTTCGACAGGCGGTCGGGCTGTTCGCCGCGTCCGCCGTTCTCTGGTTGGTTGCCGCCGCCCCGATCGCTGTGGCGGTCGTCGGGGGCGTCGCGGCGGAGGGCTCCACCGGATGGGGACCGGTCGACTCGTTCGCGGCGGCGGTCGGGTCGCTCTCGGTCGGCGCGACGGTCGCCGTCAGTCTCTTCGGGGCCGTCGTCGTCCTGCTCGCGACGCTCGCGCTCCGGCTCACCTACGAGTTCGTCGTCCCCGCGATGGTGGTCGAGGGTACTGGGGTGGTCGCCGGTTGGCAACGGGTCTGGCACGCGGTTCGTGGGCGCTGGACGGAGGTGTTCGTCTACCTCGCGGTTCACTTCTTCGTCGGTATCGGAACCGTGATCGTTGAAGCGGTCGCGTTCGTGATCGTCGGGTCCGCGATCGCCGCGGTCGCCGGGAGCGCGCTTCTGCTCGCCGCCGTCCCACTCGGGGGTCTCGGGGCTCTGGTGGCAACGACCGCCGGTGCCGTGACGGTCGCAGTCGTCACGATCGCCGCCGTGGTGACGGTGGTCGCGGTGACGCTCCCCGTCGGCGTCGTTACCCGTTCGTACCTGATCGCGTACGAGGTCGCCACGCTCGGCGGGATCGACCCGGAACTGGCGTTGCTCCACCCCGATCTCGTTCCGGCGTCCGCCGACGTCGTCTGACCCGCCGACGGTGATCGTCGAATGTCGAACTATTATTCGACGGGTTCACATACCTTTTTACTCCGTTACCGAATTGGGAGAGACATGGGACTAGACGACGACGCGAGAGAGTACCACCGCCGGGAGCCGCCGGGAAAGATCGAGATCGAGACGACCAAGCCGACGAACACGCAGCGTGACCTCTCGCTCGCGTACTCTCCCGGAGTTGCGGCGCCGTGCCGAGATATCGCCGCGGACCCGGATTCGGTGTTCGAGTACACGGCGAAGGGGAATCTCGTCGCCGTCGTCTCGAACGGGTCCGCCGTGCTCGGGCTTGGGGACATCGGTGCCTCGGCGTCGAAACCCGTCATGGAGGGGAAGGGCGTGCTGTTCAAGCGGTTCGCCGACATCGACGTGTTCGACATCGAACTCGAAATCGACGACGTCGATCCCTTTTGCGAGGCGGTGAAGGCGATGGAACCGACCTTCGGTGGCGTGAATCTTGAGGATATCAAGGCCCCGGAGTGTTTCAAGATCGAGGAGCGGCTTCGGGAGGAGATGGACGTCCCGGTGTTCCACGACGACCAGCACGGGACCGCGATCATCTCCGGTGCGGCGCTGATGAACGCGACGGAGATCTCTGGGAAGGACCTCTCCGAGATCGAGATCGTCTTTTCGGGTGCCGGCGCATCCGCGATTGCGACGGCTCGGTTTTACGTCTCCCTCGGCGCGAAACGGGAGAACATCACTATGTGTGACTCCTCCGGTGTCATCACGGAGGACCGCGTCGCGAACGGGGACGTCAACGAGTACAAAAGCCAGTTCGCCAGTGAGGGAGAGGGCGGCGACCTCGCCGACGCGATGGCGGGGGCGGACGTGTTCGTCGGGCTCTCAGTCGGGGGGATCGTCTCCCAAGAGATGGTCCGGTCGATGGCGTCTGACCCGATCATTTTCGCGATGGCGAACCCCGACCCAGAGATCACCTACGAGGACGCGAAGGACGCTCGCGACGATACGGTGATTATGGCGACAGGTCGGTCCGATTACCCGAACATGGTGAACAACGTGCTCGGGTTCCCGTTCCTGTTCCGCGGCGCGCTCGACGTGCGCGCCACGGAGATCAACGAAGAGATGAAGCGGGCGGCCGCGGAGGCACTCGCGGAGCTGGCACGCAAGGACGTTCCGGACGCAGTCGTGAAGGCGTACGGCGACGACCCGCTTCAGTTCGGTCCGGACTACGTGATCCCGAAGCCCCTCGACCCGCGCGTGCTCTTCGAGGTCGCTCCGAGCGTCGCGAAGGCGGCGATGGAGTCGGGCTGTGCGCGGACCGAGATCGACCTCGAGACGTACCGGGAACAACTGGAGGCGCGGCTCGGGAAGTCCCGGGAGATGATGCGCGTCGTGTTGAACAAGGCGAAGAGCGATCCGAAGCGCATCGCGCTGGCCGAGGGGACCGACGAGAAGATGATCCGCGCGGCCTACCAGCTCTCCGAGCAGGGGATCGCGGATCCCGTGCTGCTCGGCGACGCCGACGAAATCGCCCGGACTGCAGACGCGCTCGGACTCTCGTTCCGTCCGGAGATCGTCGATCCCGCCGATCGCGACGTGTCCGCGTACGGCAACCAGCTCTATCAGCTCCGCAAGCGGAAGGGCATAACCAGTCGGGAGGCGAACGAACTGGTTCGCCGAGACACGAATTATCTCGGAAGTGTCATGGTGAAATCGGGTGACGTCGACGCGATGCTCACGGGACTGACGCACCACTACCCGTCGGCGCTTCGGCCGCCGTTGCAGGTGATCGGCTCTGCGGCGGACACGGACACCGTCGCGGGCGTGTATATGCTCACGTTCAAAAATCGGGTCGTCTTCTGTGCCGACACGACGGTGAATCAGGATCCCGACGCAGAGACGCTCGCGGAGATCACCCGACACACCGCTGATCTCGCTCGGCGATTTAATGTCGAGCCTCGCGCGGCGATGCTCTCGTACTCCAACTTCGGGAGCGTCGACAACGAGGGGACGCAAAAACCCCGTGACGCGGTCGAAATTCTCCATGAGGACGAAGAGGTTGACTTCCCCGTCGACGGTGAAATGCAGGCCGACACGGCTGTCGTCGACGAGATCCTCAACGACACCTACGAATTCTCACAGCTCGACGAGGCTGCGAACGTGCTCGTGTTCCCGAACCTCGAAGCCGGGAATATCGGCTACAAGCTGCTCCAGCGGCTCGGTGGCGCTGAGGCGATCGGGCCAATGCTCGTCGGGATGGACCAGCCGGTTCACGTGCTCCAGCGCGGCGACGAAGTCAAAGATATCGTCAACCTAGCTAGCGTGGCAGTCGTCGACGCGCAGGAATAACGGACTCACGGCAGCTTTCACGACTACAACTTCCGCGACTTGCTCGGCTTAACCGACTTGCTCAAGTTAACTGACTTGCTCAAGTTAACTGACTTGCTCGACGTAACCGACTTACGCAATTTGGATCCCTTGCCGTTCGATCTCGCGTAATTCTCTTGCCGTTCGTGACGGTGGAGGAATACTGCCTGTATCGATGGCGTGGACGCCCACCGTTAATTTGGACGGTAGTGGACGGTGGTCATTCGGTTGAGAGACACACCGTGTTTCCGGTGAAATAGGATCGTTTTGGGGTGGGTGGGTAGTAGGTGGTGTCTGGGCCGCCAGATACGGTGCCTGGATTCCAGGTGGTCCGTCGTAGAACGGGTTATTGAATAGAAAGAACTATAAACCGATTTAGAGTATATTCCACTAAATTATAAAGATAAATTCGCTTGTCGGTCGAAGTTTAGCGTTTCACCGGAAACGGGGTCTCTTACGGTTTTAGTTCGCTCTGCTAGGCCGGTTTCTGCAGGCTGTTCTTTTTGCAGGCTGTTCTTTCCGCAGGCCATCTCTGTCTCATTCCCGGCTTTCCGGTCTCTCTCGTTTGTGACGTTGACGGCTCCTGTTTGTGGTGTTGGTGGGATTACGCTCTGGGGTTGCTCTGTGGGATTACGCTCTGGGGTTGCTCTGGGATCGACACCACGTTTCCGGTGAAGTTGGCTGTGGAATTTCAGAGGTATTCGTTCTCTATTTTCATATTCTTTTATTAACACACCACCTTGACCAACCCTCTCCCACCCAATGCACCCCATTTCACCGGAAACACGGTGTGTCTCTCAACCGCCGTGTCGTCACGTTCGAAGCGGAACGCATTTCACCGGAAACACGGTGTCGATCCCATGGACGCAGCGGACGACCTCTTCACTAGGGAGGACCCGATCTTCGCGAACAAGGAACTCCTCGAGATCAGCCATCTCCCCGGAGAGGGTCGGATCGTCGGCCGCGACGACGAGATCGCTGACCTCGCGACGGCGGTCAACCCCGCGATCTTCGGTCAGAGCCCGAGTAACGTGTTAATATACGGCAAAACCGGGACTGGGAAATCGCTCTGCGCGAAGTACGTCTCCAAGCGACTCGTCTCGACGGCGGGAGAGGAAGGCGTCAATGCGACGTTCGCGTACGTCGACTGCGCGCAAGACACGACTGAGACCCAGGCCGTTCAGACGATCGCCGACGCGGTCAACGATCCGGACGCCACCGGAATCAACGTCCCGGATAAGGGCCTCTCGACCTCAACGTACTACAAGCGGCTCTGGCGGATCCTCGATCAGCGGTACGATGTCGTGCTCATCATCCTCGACGAGATCGATAAACTTGACGACGATGCGATCCTGATGCAGCTTTCACGGGCCGGTGAGGCCGGTAAGATCACCGATTGCAAGCTCGGAGTCGTCGGGATCAGCAATAAGATCCAGTACAAAGACCGCATGGACGAGCGAGTCAAATCGAGCCTCTGTGAACGGGAGTTCGTGTTTCCCCCGTACGACGCCAACCAACTCCGTGAGATCATGCAGGCGCGCGCAGACGCCTTCCACGACGATGTCCTCGAACCGTCAACGATCCCGCGCGCAGCCGCGCTCGCCGCACGCGAGCACGGGGACGCCCGCAAGGCGATCGACATCCTCCGATACGCGGGTGAAATCGCACAGAGTAACGGTGACCCCACGGTCAGAGAGGAATTTGTCACGCAGGCACGTGAGCGCGCGGAGACCGATCGGTTCCGCGAACTCATCCGCGGGTCGACGCCACACTCTCGGTACGTCCTCCAGGCGCTCGCGTTGCTCTCGCTTTCGAGCGGCCGTCAGGACGGGTTCCGGACCAGTCGTGTCTACGAGATCTATGAGAACATCTGTCGTCAGGAGGGCTCGGACAGCCTTTCGCTCCGACGCGTCCGTGACCTCCTCAAGGAACACGCCTTCCTCGATATCATCGAGCAGTCGAAACACAGCGGCGGGAGCGCCGAAGGGAGCTACACGAAACATCAGCTCTTGGAGGACCCGAGCGTCGTCAAAGAAGTGCTGACTGAAGACGCGTCATAATAACCGGTTGGAAAACAATCCCGACGTACACCGGGCACGTCCCGCTGGACCACTTGCTGCCCGTCGTCGGTCGCTCTGCTGCGATCCGATCGCGATCCGTTCCTGTTCCGCTAGCCCAGTAGTCCGAGCCCTTCGATCCGTTCGACAATTTCTTCGACGGCTTCCTCCGCGTCGTCGGTCCGTTTTCCACCGGTAATGACGATCTTCCCGCTTCCGAACAGAAGGATCACGACCTCCGGTTCGTCCATCCGGTACACGAGACCCGGGAACTGCTCCGGCTCGTACTCGACGTCTTCGAGTCCGAGGCCGATCGCGAGCGCGTTGAGGTTGAGGTTATGACCGAGATCTGCGCTCGAAACGATGTTCTGAACGGTTATGTCTGGGTCGTCCTCGACCGGAATCTGCAGCCCGCGGAGTTTCTCGAAGATGATCCCGAGCGCCTCGTGGACGTCGTCGATGCTCTTTGCACCCGTGCAGACGATTTTTCCTGACCGGAAAATAAGCGCGGCCGCCTTCGGTTCTTGGGTCCGGTAGACGAGCCCCGGGAAATTGTCGGGGTTGAAATCCGCGCCAGGAAGGTCCTCAGCTAGCGCCTCCAAATCGAGTTCTTGGCCGATCCCCGTCGATGCAACTACGTTCTGGATCTCGATCGAATCTGCAGGGTTCGTCATCGTTCGCTTTTATATGTGTTCCCCTCCCTTATAAACGCCCGTGGTATAAACGACCGCTCGGTCGACGACTGTTGCGGTGGACAATGACTTCTCTCAACCGTGGGTACTCCTCCGTCGAGCAGGGATGCTCGAGTCGCTGTATGGGAGTCGTCGAATCGGCGCGGAATCACAGCTACCATCACACGAACTTCTACCGAAATTACTATGTCATATTTCGGTCATTTCGTGCCTGATCGTGGCCGCTCGTTGAACTGTGCGGATCGTTCACTTTCTCCCTCTACTGTGGAGCGATGGCGATTCGTCGTGCGAAGTGCTTCCAATGAAAACGCATGACGTGGCGTCGATAGTTCGACGGGGTTAAATATAACCCGGCATTCGTGTTGAATGCGAAGGTCCCCCGGCGAGGGGGTCACCGGCCGGCCGCTCTGCGGCCGGTCGAAGCGTTCCGACGTGCTTAAGTGTATAAGCCCGTTCGGTTGAAACGCGAAGAACGCACCGCGGACTCGGGACGTTCAATTCGTCCCGGTTTCGCAGAGTCGGTTCATCCGACTCACCCGAATGAGGATTTCGCCCCCTGCGCTCCGGCGTAAGAGGAAATCTGATGTGAGCCGTGGTAGTTCGGTGTCATCCAGGTCGCTGGCTGTACCNATGAGGATTTCGCCCCCTGCGCTCCGGCGTAAGAGGAAATCTGATGTGAGCCGTGGTAGTTCGGTGTCATCCAGGTCGCTGGCTGTACCGGACACCACATAGACCATGCAATGGTGTTTTGACTCATCGCGAGTCAAAACCCGCCAACACCCCTCTGCGCCGGGAATCAGGCTCAGAGGTTATACATTCCGGTTGATCCTGCCGGAGGCCATTGCTATTGGGATTCGATTTAGCCATGCTAGTCGCACGAGCTCAGACTCGTGGCGAATAGCTCAGTAACACGTGGCCAAACTACCCTTCGGAACACAATACCCTCGGGAAACTGAGGCTAATAGTGTATACCACAGTCCACCTGGAATGAGGACTGTGCCAAACGCTCCGGCGCCGAAGGATGTGGCTGCGGCCGATTAGGTAGACGGTGGGGTAACGGCCCACCGTGCCAATAATCGGTACGGGTCATGAGAGTGAGAACCCGGAGACGGAATCTGAGACAAGATTCCGGGCCCTACGGGGCGCAGCAGGCGCGAAACCTTTACACTGCACGCCAGTGCGATAAGGGAATCCCAAGTGCGNCGCTTTTGTCCACCGTAGGGAGGTGGACGAATAAGGGCTGGGCAAGACCGGTGCCAGCCGCCGCGGTAATACCGGCAGCCCGAGTGATGGCCGATCTTATTGGGCCTAAAGCGTCCGTAGCTGGCCGCGCAAGTCCATCGGAAAATCCACCCGCTCAACGGGTGGGCGTCCGGTGGAAACTGCGTGGCTTGGGACCGGAAGGCGCGACGGGTACGTCCGGGGTAGGAGTGAAATCCCGTAATCCTGGACGGACCGCCGATGGCGAAAGCACGTCGCGAGGACGGATCCGACAGTGAGGGACGAAAGCCAGGGTCTCGAACCGGATTAGATACCCGGGTAGTCCTGGCCGTAAACAATGTCTGTTAGGTGTGGCTCCCACTACGAGTGGGTGCTGTGCCGTAGGGAAGCCGCTAAACAGACCGCCTGGGAAGTACGTCCGCAAGGATGAAACTTAAAGGAATTGGCGGGGGAGCACTACAACCGGAGGAGCCTGCGGTTTAATTGGACTCAACGCCGGACATCTCACCAGCATCGACTGTAGTAATGACGATCAGGTTGATGACCTTATCCGAGCTTCAGAGAGGAGGTGCATGGCCGCCGTCAGCTCGTACCGTGAGGCGTCCTGTTAAGTCAGGCAACGAGCGAGACCCGCATCCTTACTTGCCAGCAGCACTGCGAAGTGGCTGGGGACAGTAGGGAGACCGCCGTGGCCAACACGGAGGAAGGAACGGGCAACGGTAGGTCAGTATGCCCCGAATGTGCTGGGCAACACGCGGGCTACAATGGTCGAGACAAAGGGTTCCTACTCCGAAAGGAGACGGTAATCTCAGAAACTCGATCGTAGTTCGGATTGTGGGCTGCAACTCGCCCACATGAAGCTGGATTCGGTAGTAATCGCGTGTCATAAGCGCGCGGTGAATACGTCCCTGCTCCTTGCACACACCGCCCGTCAAAGCACCCGAGTGAGGTCCGGATGAGGCTCGTTCCACGAGTCGAATCTGGGCTTCGCAAGGGGGCTTAAGTCGTAACAAGGTAGCCGTAGGGGAATCTGCGGCTGGATCACCTCCACCGACCCGAGACCTCCCTCTGGGAGGCTCACCTTACGACCGTCTCTCAAGACGGTCACTACTCATGCACGGTCTGTGGTTCCACCCATCCACCGGCCTGGACACCGACGAACTACCACGGTTCACACACACGCGACACGCAGACCATCCCTTCCCACGCGGGAAGGTGGGCTCATAGCTCAGCGGTAGAGTGCCTCCCTTGCAAGGAGGATGCCCTGGGTTCGAATCCCAGTGAGTCCATGTCAGCCCCAGCCCGAATCCGTCCCCTTAAGTGGGAGACGCGATTCGGATTGGGTAGACGACGACCGATGCACCATCCCGGGAAACCGCGGATGGGAAGGGTTCGACGGACACGCTCCATGCCTGGACGTGATCCGATGACGACCGTGTATACGTGCGATCCAGACGTCCACTGAACTCATACGAGTTCGTGGAACGTCAGTGAACCATATACAGTCGGAATACTCTGACGAGTATTTCTGACACCGTCAGCACTCTCTTCTGAGAGTTGGCTGACACACTACTGGCTACTGTGCCAGCTGGTGAATGGCTCGGCTCGAGAGCCGATGAAGGACGTGCCAAGCTGCGAAAAGCTCGTGGGACCCGCATGGAGGGAAAGAACACGAGGTTTCCGAATCGGAATCCGTTTACAATTGCCACGCGCAATAGGGAACTCCCTGAATTGAAACATCTCAGTAAGGGAAGGAAAAGAACGCAATAGCGATGTCGTTAGTAACCGCGAGTGACCGCGACACAGCCCAAACCGAAGGTCTTCGGACCAATGTGGTGTTCGGGTTGACAACCAAAACGCGAGCTCTCATTCGAAGTCTCCTGGAACGGAGCGTGAAACAGGGTGACAACCCCGTAGAATGAGACAGTACCGTTGGCGTCAATACCAGAGTAGCAGGGGTCGGATATCCTCTGTGAACAACTCAGGCATCCCCTGAGAAGGCTAAACACTCCTCGAGACCGATAGCGAACAAGTAGCGTGAGCGAACGCTGAAAAGCACCCCGAGAAGGGCGGTGCAATAGGGCCTGAAATCAGTTGGCGATCGAGCGACAGGGCGTAGAAGGCGATTCTTGAAACGACCGAGGAGCGATCCTCCAGTAGGAAGAGAATCGAGCCGGCGTCGTGTCGTGCGTTTTGAAAAACGACCCAGGGAGTGCACTTGATTGGCGAGTCTAACCCGTGAACCGGGGAAGGCGCAGGGAAACCGATACGGCCGCAGCATTGCGAGGGCCACCGTGTTCAAGCGCGGGGAGTCAATTGGGTGCGACCCGAAACCAGGCGATCTATACGCAGGCAGGGTGAAGCGTGGCGAAAGCCACGTGGAGGCCCGTTAGAGTTGGTATTCTACAATATCCTCTCGTGATCTGCGCATAGGGGTGAAAGGCCCATCGAGCCTGGCAACAGCTGGTTCCAACCGAAACATGTCGAAGCATGACCTCTTCCGAGGTAGCCCGCGGGGTAGAGCTACCGATTGGATGACCCGCCTCCGAGAGGAGTCGGCCATCCTGTCAAACTCCAAACCCGCAGGCGCTGTAGACGAAGGGAGTCCGGTGCGCGGGGTAAGCCTGTGTACCGTGAGGGGAACAACCCAGAGCCGGGTTAAGGTCCCAAAGTGTAGATTAAGTGCGATTCGAAGGTGGTCTCAAGCCCTAAACAGCCGGGAGGTGAGCTTAGAAGCAGCTACCCTCTAAGAAAAGCGTAACAGCTTACCGGCCGAGGTTTGAGGCGCCCAAAATGATCGGGGCTCAAATCTACCACCGAGACCTGGCCGTGCCCGTGAGACGGGCAACCGCGTAGGTTGGCGTTCTGTTCGGATGGAAGCTCGGGCGAGAGCTCGCGTGGACCGTTCAGAAATGACAATCCTGGTCACAGTAGCAGCGATAGTCGGGTGAGAACCTCGACGGCCTGATGAGCAAGGGTTCCTCGGCACTGCCACTCAGCCGAGGGTCAGCCGGTCCTAAGATGCACCGTAACTCGACTGCATCAACGGGAAACTGGTTAAGATTCCAGTGCCATCGTGCAGTAAAAGTCGACGCCGTGTGGAACGCTGAGCCGGGCTTTCGCCCGGTCAAATCGTGGAACCTCGTGGAAGCCGTCACGGCACGAAGCGAGAGAAGCGCGAGATAGCGCAAGTCAGCCGTACATAGGGCCCGTGAAAAGACGAGCACGATGTCCGTACCGAGATCCGACACAGGTGCTCTGGCAGCGCAAGCCAAGGCCTGTCGGGAGAACCGACGTTAGGGAATTCGGCAAGTTAGTCCCGTACCTTCGGAAGAAGGGATGCCTGCTCTCGACGGAGCAGGTCGCAGTGACTCGGGCGCTCCGACTGTCTAATAACAACACAGGTGACCGCAAATCCGCAAGGACTCGTACGGTCACTGAATCCTGCCCAGTGCGGGTATCTGAACACCTCGTACAAGAGGACGAAGGACCCGTCAACGGCGGGGGTAACTATGACCCTCTTAAGGTAGCGTAGTACCTTGCCGCTTCAGTAGCGGCTTGCATGAATGGATAAACGAGAGCGCCACTGTCCCAACGTTGGACCCGGTGAACTGTACGTTCCAGTGCGGAGTCTGGAGACCCCCAAGGGGAAGCGAAGACCCTATAGAGCTTTACTGCAGGCTGTCGCTGAGACGTGGTCGCCGATGTGCAGCATAGGTAGGAGACATTACACAGGTACCCGCGCCAGCGGGTCACCGAGTCAACATTGAAATACTACCCGTCGGTGACTGCGACTCTCACTCCGGGAGGAGTACACCGGTAGCCGGGCAGTTTGACTGGGGCGGTACGCGCTCGAAAAGATATCGAGCGCGCCCGAAGATCATCTCAGCCGGGTCGGGAATCCGGCGAAGAGCGCAAGAGCACAAGATGGTCTGACAGTGTCATTCCCAACGAGTGACGCTGACGCGAAAGCGTGGTCTAGCGAACCTACGAGGCTCCGGAATGGGGCCCGTAGATGACAGAAAAGCTACCTTAGGGATAACAGAGTCGTCACCCGCAAGAGCACATATCGACCGGGTGGCTTGCTACCTCGATGTCGGTTCCCTCCATCCTGCCCGTGCAGAAGCGGGCAAGGGTGAGGTTGTTCGCCTATTAAAGGAGGTCGTGAGCTGGGTTTAGACCGTCGTGAGACAGGTCGGCTGCTATCTATTGGGGGTGTCAAGGTACTTGACGTGAACGAACGTATAGTACGAGAGGAACTACGTTTGGTCGCCACTGGTGTACCGGTTGTGTGAGAACGCAATGCCGGGTAGCCACGCGACACGGGGTAAGAGCTGAACGCATCTAAGCTCGAAACCCACATGGAAAAGAAGTACCGATGAGGTCACTCGTAGAAGACGAGTTCGATAGACTCGGGATGTACGCACCGAGGCAACGAGGTGTTGAGTCCACGAGCACTAACAGACCGAAGCCACAGTCATACGGCACTGACACCACAGTTCGTATGAGTTCAGGCGGTAACTGGATCGCACNTGAGTCCACGAGCACTAACAGACCGAAGCCACAGTCATACGGCACTGACACCACAGTTCGTATGAGTTCAGGCGGTAACTGGATCGCACGCATACACGGTCGGCCGATCATTCGATCGGAACCACCGACACAGGCGTCTCTCCACGAGTTTCGTGGAGAAGTCTCGGTTCGAGTCCGAGAGTCGGCGTAAAGGCGGCCAGAGCGGTGGGGAAACACCCGTACCCATTCCGAACACGGAAGTTAAGCCC
>NZ_AOJH01000061.1 GCF_000337355.1 Halorubrum kocurii JCM 14978
GTACTGGAGTGAGCGATCCTCTGGGAACCGCGGTTCGCCGCCTGCCCATTCATACGGGAGCATACTCCCACACACAGCCCACGGACGCGATATCCGTGGGCTGTGTTCATGTATCGCGAGCGGAAGTGCCGGGAGGCACGCGCGACCGCTAGGCTTAAACGCTCGACTGCGGTACGTCCGATAGCGCCAAGGTGGCAGAGTCTGGTCAGACGCAGCGGCCTGCAGAGCCGCCCAACGCCGGTTCAAATCCGGCCCTTGGCTTTTCTACTCTTTCGAGAGCGGCGCCTTCGCCGAGGCGGTCGCTTTGCGAATCAGAAGTCGCCCGCGTCGAGCACTTCGTGCGGGATGTTCTCGTCGCGAAGCCGCGCGGTGTGTTTGGGAAGTTGGTCGGCTGTAACGACCAAGAACACGTCCAACCCGCGCACTGCGGCCTCGGCGACGGCGTCGACCGTGCCGAACCTGATGTCCGGACGCGCGTCCGCTCCCGTCGCGAGCGCGTACGCTTCCGTTCCAGCGACGGCGAGGAGGCTCTCGGACGGACGGGTTGTGCTAAGCACGTCGGGATCTACCGACGCCGTGTCTGTGACGGCCGGGACGGGGAGCACTGTGACGTATCCGGTCTCGTAGTCGACCACGCCTTCGAAGTCGGCGACACCGACGGCTTCGCCCGCCGTAGCGGCGGTGACGGTGACCGCTGTCGCCGTTCCGCCTGCGGGATTCGCATGGAGGACGCCGTTACGCATGACGAGTCCGACGTCGCTTCCTTCGTCGACATCGGTCATCGCGATCGCGGCGTCGACGTCGACGCTGCCGAGCACGTCGGAACTGACCCGGTCGAGGTACGCCTCGAGGCTATCGGTTCGAGAGATCAGCCAGTCGACGCCCTCTTTCGTCACCGCGTACCGTCCCCGGCCCTCCTTCTCGACGTAGTCGTGTTCAACGAGATCCCTGACGTAATCGCTGACGGCCTGCGACGTCACGCCTATCGCATCGGCGATCTCCGTCTGGCTCACTGCGGGCTGTCGAGCGGCGATCTCCACGAGGACTTGATACCGCGTCGCGTCGCGCTTGCTGTCGAGGACCTCTGGTGGTGCCGCCCTGTCGGGATCCGTCATTGCCCGTGTTCTGCGGCGCGCAATTAAAGTACTGTTGCAGAGACCGACCGTCACTGCGGGGGTTCCGTCTATCCGACGACCCCGGTGAAACTCCTGTTTCCTCGGAGCAGGTCGATCGTCCGCGATGCGTCTCTACTTGCGTATCTCGCGGAGACCACGGCGTCGGTCGACCGAACGCTCGCCCGCCGTGTTTGGAGGTCCCGCGCCGAGGCGTTCGCCGATTCGGTTCGGGGTTCGAGAGAACGGCTTAGTAACCGTTATACACCGGGTGACCCATGCTGGAACTATGCAACGACGCGCTGTGGCCGTGTACGCCGCGCTCTTCCTTCTCGTTGCGGGCGTGGCTGGTGTGCTCACCGCGACGGCTGAGAGCCCGGAAATAGCACTCGAGAACCCAGACTTCGAGGTCTCAGAAGGTGACCCGGTCGAGGTCGACGGTGAGACGTACACCGTCGCCGGGATTTCGGAGGGGGACTCGGCGCCGATCGGGACGCTCGAACAGGAGGAGACGACGGAGCTCTCGGAGGCCTGGGCGAACGAGTCGACGGTCACGATCGATGACCGCGAGTGGACCGTTGAGATCACCGGCGACGATCCGTCCGAGTTCACGCTCGTTGAGGTGCTCGACCGGCAGGCGATCCTCGAGTCGGACGACGCCGCGGACAACGAGACCGTCGAGCGCGACGACGGCGAGTACGTCGCGGTCACCGAAGACGGTGAGACGACTCTCGTCCCGGCGGACGAGTACTTCCCGGCCCCCGAAGAGCGCTCCTTCGCCACGGGCGACACCGTGGAGTATGACGGGAAGACCGTGACCGTCGACGAGGTCACCGCTGATCAGGCCGTGGTCGTCTGGGAGGGAACGCAGACGAACACGATCGAGGTCGAACAGGACGCCACGGTCACGATCGGCGAGACGGAGTTCATCGCGCACTTCCCCGACGCGTCCACCATGACGCTGTCGACCGACGTCGAGGGATACGAGGCGCAGGTCGCCCAGATCGACCGGTTTGAGCAGTACAACTCCGGGCTGACGCGCGTGGTCGTCCTCGCGCTGTTCTCGGTCGTCCTCCTGCTCTCGGCGGCGTTCATCCCCTCGCGGTACTAACCCCGGTTTCAGTCGGTTCTCGCGGTTCGCGGTTTTCGTTCGACTCCCGCCTCTGTTTCGAGGCGTCATCGCGCACCCGCTGTGTGCGCGAGTGACCGATAAGCTATATCTGTCGGGCTCGTTATGGGGCACATGACCGATACCACGGAGAAAATCCGCCAGCTCGCCCCTCACTGGGGCGTCATGTTCGTCGTGATGTTCGTCGTGTTAGCGCTCGTCGAGAGTGTCGTCGGGCGGCTCTCGCTCCTCCCATCGCTGCTTCTCGTGTTCGTCGTCGCGTTCGGCTATCCGGTCGTCGTCCGAGCCCTCGGTGTCGCACCCCCGGTCTGGCAGCGGTCTTAGTCTCTCGGCCCGACGGGTTTCGGTCCGGTTTGGTCGCCTGCGGTCACTCCTCCGTTGAGTCCCGGAACGGAGCCGTGAGTCGTCGGCCGTAGGTGATCGAAGCGGCGCCGAGAGCGAACGAGAGGACCGCGGCGATCGCGATCCACAGGGTGTTCGGGTGTTCGAGGCCGGAGTGTAGCAGTATATCCATGCGTTTCGGTTCGCGCTGGGCGAATTAAGAGGTTCGTTTCGGCGTCGACGACGCTCCGGGTGCGTGGTCCGCGCTGCGGTCGGCTCCCCGGCGCTCGACCGGATAACATCGATGTCAGCCGGTGGCTCGGTGATCCCTTTCGAGTTTATACGTATCGCCTGCCTATCTGACGTATGAGCAACGATATTCAGGCTCCGGTCACGCCCGAGCGTCCGGACGCGCCGTTTCACACCACTGGTACCGACCACATCACCGTCTGGGGCAGCAACGAGGCCGACACGATCGCGTTCTACCGCGATCTGCTCGGCATGCCTCTCGTGTTGCGTCAGCCCAACCTCGACGACCCCTCGCAGACACACCTGTTTTTCGACACCGGCGACGGCCGAATCCTGACGTTCTTCGTGAGCGACGACCGGCCGTCTGCGCGCGGTCAGCGCGCCGGAACCGGCGCCGTTCACCACCTCTGTTTCAGCGTCGACCCCGACGAATACGAGGACATCATGGCGGCCCTAGAGGAGGCAGGGAAGGGGTACAACGTGTTCGACCGGGGGATCTTCCACTCGATCTACACGCAGGACAACAACGGACTCGTCATCGAGCTCTCGTCGGACAAGTACGAGATTCCGGACGATCGCAAGGGCGAGGTGCTCGCCACCGCCCAGCGCCTCCGTGAAGAAGACGGCGCCGACTTCGCGCAGGACCGCCACATGGAGGCCGCCTTGGAGGAGCTCGGCCTCCCGGTGAACAAGTACGACCTGCCCGACGCCGACGCCGGCGTCGGCGTATGAGTCGCGGATCGCCGCACGTCAACGACGATCCGCACGCCGGCGAGCCGCTGGTGACGGCCGGTGCTCCGATCGAGTCGGCGGACGCCGCCGTCGTCCTCGTGCACGGCCGCGGCGCGACGGCGCGCAGCATCGTCGAGTTCGGGGAAGAGATCGCGGGTGACAGCGACACCGCGCTCTCGCCGGCGGCGGAGCCGCCGGCTGTAAAGGGGACCTCTAGTCTCTCACTACTCGCGCCGCAGGCGGCGGCGAACACGTGGTATCCGAACTCCTTCCTCGCGCCGGTCGCGGACAACGAGCCCGGTCGGAGCTCCGGGCTGCGTACCGTCGGCCGCGCCGTCCAGACCGCGGCGGACGCGGGGATCCCGCCCGAACGCGTCCTCCTCGGCGGCTTTTCGCAGGGCGCCTGTCTCGCGAGCGAGTACGTCGCGCGGACCCCGAGACGCTACGGCGGGCTCGCGGTCCTGAGCGGCGGGCTCATCGGTGAGTCCGTCGCCGTCGCCGACTATGTTTCGGACGCGGCCGACGAGGTCGACGGAGACGCCGCCGACGCGCTCGGGGGAACGCCGGCGTTCCTCGGGTGTAGCGACGCCGACCCCCACATCCCCGAGGAGCGGGTCCACGAGACGGCGGCGGTACTCGAAGCGCTCGGCGGCGACGTCGACGCCCGGATCTACGAGGGGATGGGTCACGGGATCAACGCGGAGGAGACCGACGCCGTTGCCGCGCTGGTCGCGGAGCTGACGTAGGGGCGCGGCAATTCGCGACCGGTCGCGCCGTTTTCGGCTCGCTCGTCACGCCAGCCAGTCGTCCGGCTTCGTGTCGTAGTCGACCTCGTCGGCCGCGATCCGCTCGCGGATCTCCGGGTCGAGGTCGTGTTCCGTCACCTCGCCGCCGTCGTACTGGAAGCGCACGCCGACCTCCTCGCCCTCCGGCTCGGTGCCTCGCCGCTTGGCGCGGCGGATCGCCTCGTCGGAGTACTCGACGCGGATCGTCGCGATGTTCACGGGTCGCCCCCACAGCTCGAAGACGCGCTTCAGCGTCTCCGTCGCCGACTCCTCGTCGAGCGCCACCCCGTTGTACCGGTGGCCCAAGAGGAGCTCGCCCCGATTCCGGAAGTTCCCGTCGAGGACGACGACGGTCGGCTTCCCGAAGTTCGTGAAGCGCAACAGGAGCTTCTTCCGCACGTCGTCGGCGTCGACGCTGGCGACGTGATGTTGGTCGGTCGCCCGGCTGTACTCGTAGGTGAAGTAGTTCCCCTCGCGGACGAACTCGTCGGTGAGGAACGCGTCGATGAACGTCACGTCGTTGTGGCTCTCGCGGATCTCGAGCATCCGGTCCCAGCCGGCCGCGCGATCCACGTCGGCGAGCGCCTCGTCGACGGTCGCGTACCGGTCGACGTCGAACATGTACCGCGCTCGCTCGGCCAGCGTCTCCCGCGAGACGTTCCGGAGGGCGTTCCGGTGCTCCGGCCGCGAGAGGACGTAGTGGCGCTCCGCGAGTCCCTCGCGCGTGAGCAGCTTCCACGGGTACCGCCCGATGTCCGGATCCGGGGCGGGATCGCCCGCTTCGTCGTCCCCTCGCGCCGACAGCGCCCGGTCGACCGCCTCGGCGTCGACGCGCGAGTCCCCGTCGGCCGCGAGGTCGGCCAGGTCGGCGAGCGTCGCCGGCCCCGCCCCGGCGATCGCGGGATGCGGGTCCAGCGCGTCGGCGACCTCGTCGAGGTCCACCTGCGCGTGGAAGTTCTCGGGGGTCACTCCCTCGACGCGGAGCAGCTTGTCGATCACGTCGCGCCGGGCGGCCAGCAGCTCAACGTGGGTCCACAGCTCGAACCCGAGCTTGTAGGGGTTGAGCCCAGGCGACCCGAGCACGCGGGACATGTGGTCCGCGTACGTGAGGAACTCGTCGGGGCCGGCGAACCCCTCGCCGCCCATCATGACGGACTCCCAGTACGTCGCCCACCCCTCGTTCATCACCTTCGTCTGTTTCTGGCCCGCGAAGTAGTAGGCCTCCTCGCGGAGCGCGTCGATGACAGTCGTCTCCCACGGCTCGCGGTCGACGGCCTTCCCGCTGTCGGGGTCGTACCGCTTCCCGTGGTCGCGGAGGAACGCGAGCACGTCCGGGCGCGGCTCCTCTGGCTCGACGCCCTCGCCTCTGGCTTCGAGCCACTCGTCGTCGAACACGTCGCGGCGCACCTCTTCGGAGAGGTCAAGCTCCGCGATTCGGTCTTCGATCGCCGCGAGCGCGTCGTCGCCCGAGTCGTTCACGTCCTCGGCGACCCCGGGTTCGTCGACCGATCGGGCCGCGTCGACCGGGCTGTGCTGGTCGATCGCGTCCTCCAGCGCGCTCACGGCGTCGATCAGGCGCTCGACCTCGTCGCGGTCGACCGCCGGTCGGTCGGCGATCGCCGTGATCCGGTCGGCGTTGCGCTCCAGCCGCGCCGCGGCGTTCGGTCCGTCTTCGCCGCGGTCGGCGTACAGCCCGAACCACCGGTTGTTCGCGAAGAAGTCCGCGTGCGCCTCGACGTGGGTGATCACCGCCTTCTGGTCGGCCGCCGAGTTCGACTCCTGGAGGAACGCGTGACTCGGGTCGTCGTTGTTGACGATCTCGAACGCCTTCCCGAGGCCGTGGCGGTCCAACTTCGACTGCCGCTCGTAGTTCATCCCCCACCGCCAGTGGGGGTACCGCCGCTGGAAGCCGCCGTACGCGATCAGCTCGTTCATCTCGTCGTGGTCGACGACCCAGTACCGCACCGGGTACGGCGCTAACCCGAGCCGTTCGGCGAGTTCGCGGGCTTCCGCGGCGGGCTCGTCGAGCGACTCCGCCTCGCGTTTCGCCTCGACGCGCTCGTCTCTCACCGTCGATCACCCCCGTCGGTCCGTCCCTTCGCCGCCTCACCGGCGGGCGCGTTTCCGTCGCCTTCCGCCTCGGTGCTGAGGATCTCGTAGATGGCGTCGGTGACGTCGTCGGGGTCAGCCACCCGCGCGACGGCGACGTCGTCGGCGTCGCCGAAGGCGGTTTCCACCTCGTCGGCGTGGCGCGCGTTCGGCGCGGCGCCGCCCGGCTGGGTCTCCACGTACGCGTGGAGGTTGGCGTCGATCGACTCCATCAGCGGGATCACCGACTCGGTCGTGTCGCTGCCGGCGTTCTCGGAGTCGCCGGCGGCGAACACGTAGCGGTTCCACTCGCTGTACGGGTACTCCTCGAGGATCTCCGCGACCAGCTCGTACGCGCTGGAGATGCGGGTTCCCCCGCCCGACTGGATCCCGAAGAACTCCTCGCGGTCGACCTCCCACGCCTCCGCGTCGTGGACGACGTAGCGGAACTCTGCGGCGTCGTACTTCCCGGTCAGGTACCAGTCCATCGGGGTGAACACCCGCTCGACCAGCTCGCGTTTCGTCTCGCGCATCGAGCCGGACGCGTCCCGGACGTTCACCACGACGACGTTGCGCTCGCGCTTCTCGACCACTTCCGGGTGGCGGAACCGCTCGTCCTCCCGCCGGAAGGGGACGCTATCGAGCCCCTCCCGCCGGATCCGGTGGGTCGCGGGCTCGCGGTCGATCTCCTCGTCGAGCGCGTCGAAGCTCTCCCATCGGTCGAGCGACGCCACGGGCTCGCCGCGCTCCTCGGAGAGGGTCGCCGCGGCGTCGGCGATCCACGCCCGGGAGACGGGGACCCCTTGGTCGCGGGCCCACGCGAACACGTCGTCGACGTCCGCGTCGGCGACGAACAGCCCCTCGCGGACGTACGCCTCGTCGAAGTCGGTCGCGAGGTGGCGCTTCAGCCCGCGTTTGAAGAACTCGTCGACGTCGAGCGTTCCCCGGGGGCCGGCGCGGGCGGTGTCGGTGAAGTCGCCCTCCACCTCCTCGACCACGCGTTTCCCCTTCGGTTCCAGGTCGAGCCCCAGCTCCTCGTCGAGTTCGCGCGCGAACTCCGCCGGGTCCATCTCGTAGTACTCGTGTTCGCCGCCCTCCTCGCCCGGGTCGCCCTCCTCGTCGCCGTCGCCGGGCTGGGGGTCGACCGGCTGGCCGGGCTGCGGCTGGCCGCCCTGTCCCTGTCCGACGCCGCCGGCCTCCCGCTGATCGTACTCGAACTGGGGGAGGTCGACGATCTTCACCGGGATCCGGACCCGGTCGGGGTCGGAGCCGCCCAGGTCGCCGTGGCTGATGAACTCTGAGAGGTCTTCGCGGCGCTCCTCGCCCACCTCGCGGAACCGCTCGCGGTCTTCGGTCAGTCCCACGTCTGTCCACCCCCGTTCCGGCCGCCGCGGTCGTCGTCCGGGCGGTCCGAACCGTCGCCGTCGGCGGTCAGGCCCGCCCACTCGTCGCGGACGCTCCGCATCACGGCTCGGCTCGTCAGCTCGGCGGACGCGGGGCTGTACCCCTGTTCGACGAGCCGGTCTATCGTCGCCGCCTTCGCGCGCTCCGTCTCGGTGTCGGCGGGCGGGTCGGCCCACTCGGCCGGGTCCAGATCCGGGAACCGCCGTTTCACGTCGGCGAGGTCGTTCGACTCCAACACCGCCTTCAGTTCCGGGATCTCCCCGAGGTCGACGTCGTCGACGCTGAACGCGTCGCCGCGGTTCCGCCACGCGTACCGGGTGAGCGCGCGGATCACGCGGTCGCGGCGGAACGCCGCGACCGACTCGCTGGGGTCGGTCCCGCGGTAGTCGCTCTCGTCGAACCGGCCGAGCGTCTCCGTCTCGAACACCTTCATCGCGAGCGCGTCCGGTTCCTCCGGGCCGCGCTCGGTCTCGACGGGCTCGTCGGCGTCCCACGCGTACACGTGTTCGACGTACTCGGCCACCGTCGCCTCCGGGACGGTCTCAGCCGCGAGGATCGCGTCGACCACGTCGGCCCGCTGACGCTCGCGCACGCGTTCGGCGACGGGCGCCTTCCGGCTCTCGAACTCGGCGGTCTCTGCCCGCGAGAACACCGGCGCGGCGGAGAGCCCCTCGGCCATCGCGTCGAGCACGTCCGTCGGCGTGACCACCCGCTCGACCGGCAGTTCCGGGTGGCTGCGGTCGGCGTCCGACCCGAGCAGCTCCGCGACGACGTCGCGGGTGTAGGTGACGGGAACGCCGTTCCGGCCGTCGCCGTCGCCGAACTCGACCTCGTCGACGGTGATCCGCTCGCCCTCGCTGCTCTGGTCGCGCCGTATCTCGCCGGTCTCGTACAGCTCCGCCTTCTCGACGAGGTCCAACCTCGCCGGGAGGTCGTCGGTGTCGAGCCGCGTGACGACCGCGTACAGCGCGGCCGCCCCGACCGCGTGGGGGGCGAGCTCGCGCTCCGTGACTCCCCCGTCGCCGTCGCGGACGCCGACGGTGAGCGCGGCGGCGCCGGGCTCGCTCGCCGGATCCCGAAGGGGGTCGTCGTCGCTCTCGATCCCGTCGACCGTCGGTACGCCTCGGGGGCCGCCGACCTCGCGGCGCAGGAGCTCCGCCTCCAGCCGCCGGTTCGTGAGGTAGCGGAACTCGTGGCGGGTGAGGCGGCGCTTCAGCGCCTTCAGCGGGTCCGCCCCCTCGCGCTCGGCGTGGCGGTCGAGCTCGGCGTCGAGGTCGGGGTTCGAGATGACGATGAGCTGGGTGTCCAGATCCATCCCGATCCCCTTGTCGAGCTTCACGCGCCGCTCGTCGGGGACGTTGAGGAGCCGGCGGAGGAGGTCGGCGTGCTGGCTGGCGTCCTCGACAATGGTCGCGACCCCGTTCCCCTGCGAGAGCACGCCGTCGTAGCTGAACGCCTGCGGGTTCTTCCGCCCGCGCGAGTCGAGCTCGCGGAGCATCCCGCCCATCCACGAGCCGACGAGCCGCTCTTTCGGGCTCCCGTCGTCCTCGGCGTGGAGCACGCCGATCCCCTCGCCGACGTCGACGACGTAGCTCGTCACGCGGAGGTGGTCGCGGTCGGTGATCGCCGAGAACAGGTCTCGGCGCCCCTCGTCGCGGTACACCGATTCGAGGTGGTTGTACGCCTCGCGGCTGAACGGGTCGAGGTCGACGTCGGCCGCGATGGGGTAGGCCTCGTCGTCGACGGCGTCGGCGATCGACTCCCGGACCGGCTCCGGGAACACCGAGAGGGGATGGGTCTGGACGGGGCTCCGGTACCAGGCCCCGGCGTCACCGCCGTCGCCGTACGAGAGCGACGCGGCGCCCGCGCCGCCCCCGCTCCCGACGCCGGCTCCCGCCCCGGTGACGTTCCACTCGACGGTGTACCGCCGCCCGGCGTCGGTCTTCGAGAACTCCCGGAGGCCGTTCACCAGACACCGCTTGAACTCCGACTTCCCGGTCGCCGTGGGGCCGTCGATCCAGACGATCGTCTCGTCGTTGCCGCGCCCCGCGGCCGCGGTGCGGATGTCGTCGACGAACGCGTTGAGCGCCGCGGTGTTGCCCAACACGGCGTGTTCCCCGTCGTTGAACGGGTCGTCGAAGAACCGGTACCGCTCCACCCGATCGCCGCGCTCGCGGACCTCGCGGGTCCCCTGCGACTCGACGGCCGCGAGGAGGTACCGCGCGCCGGAGGCGGCCGCGGTCGGGTCGGCCAACACCCGGTCGACGTACTCGTCGAGGCTCATCGGCGGGTCGTACGCCCCGCGGAGGGTCTCGTCCGCGTCGCGGACGAACGCGTCCCCGTCCGGCGTGTCGCGTTCGGTCATCTCAGTCCCCGCCGTCTTCGATCTCGGAGCGGGCGACGGCGGCGCCCGCGTACTCCAGCACTTCCGCGGCGCCGTCCTCCGAGTAGCCGCGGTCGACCAAGGCGTCGACCCACGCGCTGCGCTCCTCGTCGTCGAGGTCGGTCGCGGAGACCAGCGCCGAGAAGTTGATGTTGTGCTTCTTGTCCTCCCACAGCTTGCGCTCCAGGGCCCGCCGGAGTCGGTCGTTCTCCCGCGGGTCGAACCCCCGCCCTTCGCGGGCGCGCCGGGAGACCCAGTTCGACACCTCCTGCCGGAAGTCGTCCTTGCGGTCGGAGGGCACGTCGAGCTGCTCTTCGACCGCGCGCAGGAATGTCTCGTCCGGCTCGGTCTCCCTTCCGGTCAGCTCGTCGTCGACGGTGGCGTCGTCGATGTACGCCATCACGTGGTCCATGTACTTCTCGCCCTGCCGGCGGAGCTCGTCCACGTCGTACGCCAACGCGTGGCGCACGTCTTCGATGGCGCGCTCGCGGTACTCCTCGCGGACGGTCTCTAAGAGCCGTTCGTAGCGGTCGAGGTCTCCCTCCGCGATCGACCCGTGGCCGCCGAGGTTCGCCTCGAAGTGGTCGAAGACGGACAGCGGCGAGAGGTAGGTGCGGTCGCGGTGGGTGGCGTCCATGATCGCCTCGGCGATCTCGTCGCCGACGAACCGGGCGGAGATGCCGTCCATCCCCTCGCCCACGTCCGCGGACTCGGCGGCGTCCTCGCGGAGCTTCCGGCGGTCGATCTCCTCGTCCTCCAGCTCGCCGTTGTACACCTTCGCCTTGTCGAGGAGGCTCACGGTCTCGTCGGTTGGCGCCTCCAAGCGGGTGAGCACGCCGAAGAGGCCGGCCATCTCCAGCGCGTGCGGCTCGACGTGGACGTTGGGCACGTCGGCGTTGTCGAGCATCTTCTCGTAGATCTTCGCCTCGCTCTCGTACTCCAACACGTAGGGGTAGTCGATCCGCTTGGTGCGGTCGTTGAACGCCTCCATCTTCTCGTCGCCCGTCTTCTCGCGGTACTCCGGCATGTTCGTCCGACCGACGATCACCTGATCGATGTCGATCCGCGGGTTGTTCTTCGGCTTGATCGTCGACTCCTGTGAGGCGTGCAGGAAGTCGTAGAGGAACTCCCGCTGGAGCTTTAACAGCTCCTCGCCGGAGAACAGTCCGCGGTTCGCGTTACAGAACGCGCCGGCGTAGTCGAACGCCCGCGGGTCGGACTCGCCGTAGACGGCGAGCTTCGCGTAGTTGACGTCGCCCGTGAGCTCCGTCTCGTCCTGGTTTTTCTTGTCCTTCGGCTCGAACGTCTCGATGCACTCCCGGCGGTTCTCGTCGGCGACGAGGCGGACGACCTCGACGTGTTCGTCGAGGACCCGCTGCAGGTCGTCGTCGTAGTGGGCGAGCAGCTCGTTCAGGTAGAACTCCGAGGCCGGGTCCGGATGCTGGTCGTTTCGGAGGGTGTAGGGAGCGTCGAGCCGCTCGTTGATCTCGTCGATCACGCCCTCGCGCTGGGGGCGGGGGATGAGCACGAGCGGGTCCTGATTCATCGGCGAGCGCACGGTGTCGTCCCCGGGGTCCTGGTCGTCGATCACCGAGCAGAGGTCGACCCAGCGGAAGGTGTACATCCGGCCGGCCTCCTCGCGGGTGTACTCCTCGAAGTATCGACGGACCAGCCAGTCGAAGTGCGACTTCCCGGAGCCGACGGGGCCGAGCAGGAGCTTGATCCGTTTCTCGGGGCCGAGGCGACGGGCGCCGGACTTCACCTTGTTGACGAACTCGTGGATCGCCTCGTGGACCTCTCGGCCGTAGAAGACGTTCTCGCCGTCGTGGAGGGGGTCGTCCGCGGCGAGCGCGTACTCGACGACCCCGTGCTCCTCGTCGTACCGGGTGCCGTAGTGGTCGAACATGTCCGCGACGCGCTGGTGGGCGTTCCGCGCGATCCGCGGCTCCTCGTACAGCGCGTCGAGGTACCAGTCGAACGAGCGGGGCTGCCGGAGGTCGTCCGGGACGTTCGTCCGGTACTCCTCGCTGAGGCGTTCGAGCGTGTGTCGGTTTGCCATTGTATCTAGTCTCTGGTCGCTCGGACGGGCAGCGATCCGCTGCGAGCGCCCTCGACGCGCGGCGGCGCGGCTCTGCGTGCCTGAGACCGCGGCTCATCGAGCCGCGAACGCTGCCGTCATCGGGTGCGACCCGCGCCGGACCGCTGTTCGCCCGTAACCGAGGCTATATGTATGGGAGGGATTCGCACGCATAAGTGTGTCGCCCGTTGGCATCGTTCATGACGCGGCGATCCCGTTCGGTGCCGGCGGTTACGCCCCCCTTAGCGGCCGTGAACGGACGCTTCTCGAGTTTTCGTCTGTCTCCGCGCCGCTCCGGCCCGTGAGTCGAACTGGCGTCCGCCCGGTCGCATCGCCGCTGCGTTCGCGGCGGTCGAAACCGGAAACGTCGCCCCCGGAGCGTACCCTTTTGCGGTCGCCGCGCCGACCGTCCGGTGTGACGTTCAGCATCTGCGTCCGCGAGCGGTACACGGACGACGACGGCGCCGACCGGATCCGGTACGGCGTGGCGGTGACCACGCGCCTGCCGGGCGTCGGGACGCTGTGTCCGTTCGCGTCGGCGGACGGCGCGGTGGCGACCCAGTCGCTCGTCAACGTCGAACTGGGCCGGAAGGGGATCGAGTATCTGGGCGACGGGCTCGCGGTCGACGACGCTCTCGAGGCCCTTTTAAATGCGGACGATGGGAAGCCGCAGCGCCAGCTTCACGGCGTCGACGCCGACGGGACGTTCGCGTTCTCCGGCGAGGAGTGCAACGACTGGTACGGCCACGTTGTCGGCGAGAACTACACGGTCGCGGGCAACCTCCTGACGGGCGAGGACGTGATCGACGACACCGCCGCCGCCTACGAGTCCGACGCCCACGGCGACGCCCCGCTCGCCGAGCGGCTGATCGACGCGCTCGCGGCGGGTCACGCCGCCGGCGGCGACAAGCGGGAGGACCTGGCGGTCCAGTCCGCGGCGCTGCAGGTGTGCACCACGGCGGACGCGGTCGACGACCCGTACTACAACGACCTCCGCGTCGACGCGACCGAGACGCCGGTCGCCGACCTCCGCGAGACGTACGAGACGGCCAAGCGCGGCTACGAGGCGGTGATGGAGAAGTACGCGGACGAGGAGTAGCGCGCTCCGGGAGCGGCGCGTTCGAGCGTCGCTTACAGCTCCAGTCGCGCGAGGACCGGCAGGTGGTCCGAGGGGTATCGCCCTCGGTCGTCGCGGTCGGTGAGCGTCGCGAACGCGTCCACGTCGACCCCCCGCGAGACGAGCGCGTGGTCGATCCGCCGACCGTCGATCAGCCGCGCGAAGTCGGTGAGGCTCGTCTCCGGGCCGTGCCGGAGGTCGGCGGTCGCGGCCGCGTCGCTGAGCGCGAGCCCGGCGCCGTCCGCCGCGGCGTTCGCGTTCGCCTCCGAGCCGTCGCCGACGAGGATCCGGTGGGGCTCCGACCCCGGCGTGCAGTTGAGGTCGCCGACGAGCACGACCGGGGGCGTCGAGTCGGGACCGCCCGCTGTCCCCGCCGCGTCGCCCGCTATCGCGGGGAGCCGCTCACGGAGCAGCCGTGCCGACTCGCGGCGCGCGTGCGCGCTCACGTGGTCGAAGTGCGTGTTGACGACGAGGAGCGCGGCGTCGTCGCGGGTCCCGCGGACCCGCGCCCACGTCGCGATCCGCGGGTAGTCGGCGTCCCAGCCGGTCGACTGCTCGTCCGGCGTCTCGGAGAGCCAGAAGGTGCCGTCGTCGACGACCTCCCAGCGATCGGCGCGGACCGCAATCGGGCACCCCTCACCCTTGCCGTCGATTCCGCGCCCGCGCCCGACGAACTCGTACTCCGGGAGCCGCTCGCGGAGGTCGCGTCGCTGGTCGGGCAGCGGCTCCTGAAACCCGGCGACGTCCGGGCGATGGAACTGGACGAGCCGCCCGACGGCGTCCCGGCGCTCGTGCCACGCGTCGTGGTGGTCGCCGCGGTTGGCGTAGCGGACGTTGTAGCTCAGCACCCGAATCGCGGTCATTACGCTGGGGGTCACGGGCGAGGCGATTAAAAGGCGCGGAGCGGTCGCGAGTTCGACGGTTGCGGTGTTAACGGGGTCTCGTGTCGACGCTCCAGCCGCTCGGTTATAAGCGATCGTCGCGATCGCTCACGCCGATTATAACTGAACCCCTGATTCCGCCCGCTTAAACCCCTGCTCCCGCCCGCTCACGCCGAGAACTCGTACAGCTCGTCGCCGACGTGGTGGATCGACTCGACGACCTTGCCGCTGTCGCCGACCATGTCGTCGCCGTCGACCAGCGCGCGGCCGACCGCGAGCACCTTCCCGTGCGTCTCCTCGGCGACGACGACGAGGTCGCCCCCGCGGATCTCCGGGTCGGCCTCGACGATGCCGGGGCGCATCACGTCGGCGCCGTCGGAGACGAACGAGATCGCGCCCGCGTCGACCGTGACGACGCCCGTCTCGGGCTCGTAGCCGTTCGCGCCCCGAACGGTGAGGAACGGCTCGTCGTCGTCGACGTAGAAGACGGCCGGGTCGCCGTCGACCAACACGAGCTCGTAGTTCGCGTTCACGAACTCGACGAACTCGAAGGTGTCGCCGTCGATGTCGACGCCGAGGTGGTCGGCGACCGCCTCGCGGATCGTCGTGATGTCGTCGCTCCGGAGGTGGTGCCGCGATTTCACTTCCATGCGCGCCCAGTCGGCCGCTCGGCCGATAAATGGACCGCTCCGCGAGCGCTCGCCCGGGTCCGACGCCTCGACGCCCCGGCGCAGAGCCCTCTCATGCAGTTGGACCGATCAAAACGGCCTTAAACCACCTCTTCATATCCGCTTGTATGCTCACTCCGCTTATCGCGAACGTCGCGAACGCCCCCGCGATCGTCCTCGCGGTGGTTGCGACGCTGCTCGTCGTCCTCATCAGTTCGTTGAAGGGCACGGGTTGGGAGCCCGCGACGGACATCTCTGACGAGGTACTCCAACGGCGCGCCTCGGCCGTGCCCGAGACCGAGTTCCCCGAGCCGGGGAACCGCTCGGTCGGCGGCGGTGGCGGCGGCGGCGCGATCCCCGCCGGCGGCGAGGGCGAGGAGGGCGAGCTGGAGGACGGTGAGGCCGGCGGTTCCGGGCCCGGCGACATCCCGGAAGACGAGGTCGAGTACTTCGAGATCGAGTTCGTGAAGCAGGGCGAGACCGTCGAGCTCTCGAACGACCAGCCGATCTTAGACCAGGGCGAAGACGAGGGGTGGGACCTCCCGTACGCCTGCCGCCAGGGCCAGTGCGTCTCCTGTGCCGGTCGGATCGCCGACGGCCCCTCGGAGGACTTCGTCGAGCACGACAACCAGCAGATGCTCGAGGAGGCCGAGATCGACGACGGCTACACCCTGACCTGCGTCGCGTACCCCCGCGACTCCTTCAGCATCGAGACCGGCGAGGCGCCGTAGGCGTCGCGCTGCCGGCTTTTCGCTCCTCGCTCCCGCTTCACCGCGGATCGCTCGCCCGCTCGCGACACCCTTTTTCACCTCTCGACCGAACGATCGGTATGTCTCTCAGCACGGTCCTCGGCGCCGGGATCGCCGCGCTCCTCGTCGCGGTCGCGGCCGCAGCCGTCTACCGCGACGCCGGTCGGGTCGGCGTCGACCTCGGGTCGCCGCCCCTGTGGGCCGCCTTCGTCGTCGTCACGTCCGGCGCCGCGGCGGTCACCGCCCTCCTCGTCCCCGACGCGCCGCTTCCCGGCGTGCTCGTGTTGGCCGCGCTCGGACCGCTCCTGTACCTCCTCGAACGCGACGACTCGCTGCACGGCGACGACCCGGCCGACCCGACGCGGCTCCCGAGCGACGGGGAGGACGCGGACCGGTCGGACGAGTGACCGGCCCCTTCCAGTTCCGGGCGGATCGACGATGACACAGTTCCTTTCTCGCTTCTGCCGTGCTCTCAAACCGCAAGCTTCCATAACCTTGACCGCGAAGTGGAGGTAATGAGCGACGAGAGCCTCGCGGACCGGGTCGAAGAGTGGATGGTCGGACAGATGCCGATCATCCAGATGCACGGCGGCACGAGCGTCGTGCGCGAGGCGGACGCCGAGACCGGCGAGGTCGTCGTCGAGCTCGGCGGCACCTGCTCGGGGTGCGGCATCTCGAACATCACCGCGGACAACATCCGCCGCGACCTGATCATGGACTTCGACGAGGTGGAGAACGTGACAGTGCGGTCCGCCTCCTCCGGCGATCAGGGCGCCTCCACCGTCGAGGGCGGCCGCGGCGGCGAGCTAAAACACGAGACCGAGTCCGCGAACCACTTCTGAGAGCGACCGCGATCACCGCGCCGGTCGTCGGCGGCGGATGTCGCGTTTCAACCGGTCAGCGTAGTCGAGCCGCGTCTGTCTCGCCTCCGCCGTCGAGAGCGACCCGCCGTCTTGCAGCTCCCCCGAGAGGGGCTCGTACGCGTCCACGTCGAACCCCATCCGCTCGAGGTACGACCGAACCTCGTCCGCCTCGAGCCCGTCGCGGACGGCGGCCTCGACGCGCGCTTCGACCGCGTCGAACGACGGCAGCACGACGGCGTCGTCCGTCACGCGTCCCTCGTCGCCTCCGATCTGCACCCCCGTTGTCACGGCCCGGTCGACGACGTCGACGAGGTCGTCCGCCAGCCGAACGACCTGGCTCGGGAGCGCGGCGTCCGGCGAACGCCACTCGACCGTCGAGAACGCCGCTCGGAGCTTGACGGGAACCCACACCGCGTCCTCCGGCGTGAAGCAGGCCTCGACGGTCTCCCTGTCGCAGCCGGCGGTGACTGCCTCGGTAACGAACGCCTCGTACCGACGCTCGAGCCGCCTCGCCCACTCCTCGGTGTCTTCGACATACGGCCACAGCTCGCCCTGCCTGGGGAGGTGTTCGTACGCCAGCCGGCGGTAGAGCACCGACCGCGCGCTGGCGGCCAGCGGCTCCCCTTCGAAGTACGGTGAGGAGTTGACGAGCGCTAACGCCGGGTCGAGCCCGGTGAGGGCGTTCAGCTGGTCGACCGCGTGGCCTGGCTGCTGTTCGACGTGGACGTGCGTGCCGGCACAGTGCCGAACGTACTCGAAGCGGTCCCCGACTACGCGGTCCTGAATGCGCGTCCGCTCGCTCTCGAGGTCGGCGATCTCGCCGTCGTGGAGCGGCGTCGCCAACGGGACGAGCGCCTTGTCGAGCTCGTCGGCCCGCCGCGAGACCCGACCGACGCGGTCGAACAGCTCGTCGCGGAGCTCCGCCGTCGACTCGCACGGCGTCGTCTTGATCTCGAGGAGCGGACTGACGAACTCGCGTTCGACCCCGGCGGACGCGTCGACGAGCTCGCCCGGGTCGGTGAGCCGCCCGTCGCCGTCGATCACCCAGTACTCGACCTCGACGCTGCGCCGCATCGGCCCGGGACTGCCGGCCGATCCACCGTCCGACTCGTCCGCTCCGGCAGCGTCGCTCACGGTCCCTCTGCCCGGTCGTCGGTTCCCTCCCGCTCGCTCGCTCGAATCGGTGTGGCAGATGTGATATATGTTAGCACAGCACTGGATCTTCACAGCGAACTAATAATCCTTATGCAGGTCTCGTTCTATACTCCTCAAATACTTTGTATTCATTTAGGACTCGACCAAATTTATAAATGAGTGGCCACTTTTATTCCGCTTCGCGTCGGCTTCGGCGATCGGTGTCGGACGATCCTCCCGCAGGTGAGCGTGGTCGAACGGCCCGCTCTCGCAAAGACCCGGCGGCCGACCCGGCTTTCTCGGCTCTCGTCCCGGCACTTTGACCCCCTACAGCGACGTGAACGGCAGCGTCGCTAGCGAGTCGGGGCCGTAGTCGAGCGCCGCGGACTGGCTCGTTCCCTCCGGCGTCACCAGGTCGATGACGCTCGGGGTGTTGTCGACGGCGTCCTCGCGCGCGCCGCCGAAGACGTACCCGCCGGCGTCGACCTGCACGTCGCGGAACGCGCCGTAGTCGGCGGATCCGACGACCGGACAGACCTCCCAGTCGGCGATGTCGGCCCCGCCGAGCGTCGCCTTCGGGACCGAGACGACGGCGACGTTCGAGTCGAGAGCGGCGAACCGCTCCGGCGAGCCGAGTTCGGCGTTCTCGTCGTCGACGACGGTACCGCCGCCGAACCCGTCCGAACTGACCCGGTACTGCCACGGGTCGGCAAATTCGGCGGTGACGTTCAGGTCGCCGATCTCGGTCGTCCGCCCGCCGTCGTGCTCCGGGTCGCGCAGGTAGACGACGAAGTAGTGCGGCGAGAAGTCCCCGCCGAACCCGGTGTACAGGTTCTCGACCTCGAAGGCGAACCGGTACTCCCCTTCGGTCTCCAGCACGCGGAACGAGCGCAAGTCGAACGCTCCCGCTTGGAACGCGTCGGCCGTCGGATAGGCGTACTCGCCGGGCCCGTCGTCGTCGCCCCGCGGATCGGTGAGCTCCGCCACCACGTCGCCGGGCGCGACCGTGACGGTCTCCGTCGCCAGTTCGGCCCCGCCGTCGGCCTCGCGGACGACCACCTCGAACGTGCCGATCCGCGAGATGTCGAACCCGAGGTCGACCGTTTCGTCCGTCGCGTTCGGCGGGAGCCGAACGTTGCCGACCGCCTCGAACTCGCCGTCGACGAGGACCTCCACGGTCGTCCCGCCCACGAACCCGGCGTCGTTGGAGCCGGTCGCGGTGACGAACGACTCGCCGAGGCCGGCCTCGTCGGCGATAGACACCGAGAACGTCTGTTCCGGCCGCTCGTACTCCGGAAGGCTGGTTATCTCGCCGCCCCGCGCCGGGCGCAGCCTGACGGCCGTCCCGCCGCTCGTCGCCATCGACGCGAGCAGGGTCGTCTCGGGGTCGACGACCGCCTCGTCGACGCGGACGCCCGTCGGGTCGGCGTCCACCCCGGCGCCGACGGCGTCCGAGTGAATCTCGGCCACGTACTTCGGGCCGCCGCGGCCGTTTCCGTCGCCGGTGCTGTCGTCCCCGCCGCCGCGGTTCCCCTTCCCGCCCGAGTTCCCGGGCGCGAGGAACTCGAGCGGCACGTCGACCGCCCGTCCGTCGCCGTCGGTCATGGCGCCGACGTACCACTCGTCGCCGTGTCTGCGAGCGATCGAGAGGTAGTCGCCGATCGCCGAGCCGACGACGCGGGTCTCGTCCCAGCCGGCCGCCGGCACCGACTCGATGAAGCCGAACTCGGGCTCCGCGTCGAAGTTCTCGTTCTCCGGGACGTACCCCTCGTACTCGGCGGGGACCGGCGACGGCTCGCCGGCCTCGGTGACGGCGACCGCGTTGAGGTTGAACCCGCCGACGTCGCCGGTGAACCCCTCGTCGCCCTCCGCGTACTCGACCTCGATCGCGACCTCGTTGTCGCCCGCGTCGAGGTCGACCGCGGTCGTGAACAGGTCCCAGTCGTCCCAGTAGTCGGTGAACCCGGGCTCGATCGTCTCGCGCTCGCCGTTGACGCGGAGGGTCGCCCGCGGGCCGCCGGCGTCGATCACTCGGCCGGCGTTCTCCTCGGGGGCGCTCGCGTATCGCAGGCGGAGGTCGTACGTCCCGGCCGCGGGGACGTCGCGGACCGTGAACGAGACCGACGACCCGTTCGGCGCGCGGTTGGGATCGACGGCGACGAAGTTGGTGCCGAACGCGTTCCGCCACGAGTCGTCGGTGACGAATCCGTCGACGTCGCCCGCGGCGGCCTGGAGCGCCTCGCCGACCTCGAACGTTTCGTCGACGTACGCCTCGACGCGGTCGGCGGCCATCTGGAGCCCGCTCAGGTACGTCGGGTACATCGCGAGCTGTTTCGCCCGCGTCGTCTGGACCCGGCCGCCGCGGTCGTCGGTGAAGGTGATATCGAAGATGCCCGGCTGGTAGCTCACCGGCCCCGCGAGGTTCCGCGTGAACGGGAGCGTGACGTGGTGGTCGCGGCCGACGTTCGAGCCGAGCTGGCCGAACCCGTCGTACTCCTGGGCCTTGACGACCTCGCGGTTCGCCACGTTCGGGTAGGTGCGGATCTCGCCGGTCGGCTTGATCCCCTCGTGAATCTCCAGCAGCTGGCGGTTCGCGGCCGCCTCGCGGATCACCAGCCGGTGGTGGTTCACCGCGAGCTGGTTGTGCTGATTGTGGGTCGGCTCGGACCCGTCGCCGTCGATGCCGAGGCCCGGGTCGGAGACGTAGCCGTTCTTGATCGAGTTGATCCCCTGCTCGTCGTACGCCGCGAACACGTCCTCGTCGAGGACCGAGTCCTCGTAGTTCGGGAGGTTCCCGGCGGTCTCGTTGTGGATCGTCATCTCGACCGGCTCCGGCAGCGACGCGCCGAACTCGGTCGCCTCCCGCACGTCGAAGTCGGGGGTGGAGTCGTCGACGCCGAACGCGAGCCCCGAGCCGTCGCCGGGGTAGGTGTCCCACCCCTCGTTCCACCCCTCGACGAGGACGCTGTCGATGCCGTTCTCGCTCGCGAACCGCATGTACCGCTTCATCCGCTCGGTCCGGGCGCCGTGGGTGTAGGCGGCGGGGTTCCCGCCCTCGGCCGCGATCGCGTCGTCGGACTTGTACTCCCAGTTGGCCGACCCGGCGATCATCGTCCACCAGATGCCGACGTACGTCCGAGGCTCGATCCAGTCGGTGTCGGGCGCGCCGCCGACGGTCGGGAGCGCCGACTCGTCCAGCGGGTCGGAGAGCAGGGGGACGAGCTGCGACTCGATCAGCCCGCCCGGCCGGTCGACGAGCTGTATCGTCCGCCACGGGGTCGTCGCGGGGAGCTCGAGCGACGCCTTCGTCCCGTCGGGCAGCGGGGTGAGCGCCGTGCGGAACGCGGTGCTGCCGCCGTCACGCGGGGCGAGCGTCGCCGCCGCGTAGTCGTCGAGGTTCGCCTCGTGGACGCTCAGGTACGCGTCGCCGGCGTCGACCGTCAGCGGCGTGTGCGCGCCCTCGCGGATCGGCGTGTCCGTCGGTCGGGTCCGACGGGTCCCTCCCGGGATCTCCGAGAGCGGCGTCTCCGCGTACTCCTGCTCGAAGCGCGGGTTGGTCACCTCGTTTCCGATCCACCAGGCGTCGTAGTCGTCCGCGAACGCGACGCCCGTGTTCTCCGCCTCGATCACCGCCCGCTCGGCGTTGCTCGCGAAGCCCTCGCCGAGCACGACGCGGAGGCCGATCCCGTCGTCGAAGACCCGGACCTCGAGGACGGCGCTCCGCCCGTCCACCGCGTCGGCCCCGCCGACCGCCGCACTGCCTTCCACGTCCCCGTCGGTGAGCCCGACGCGCAGGGCGTTGTAGTCGGCCGCCGCCTCGTCGACGGCGCCCCACACCGGCTCCCACCGCTCGGTGTCCGCCCCGCGCTCGGTCCCCGTGACGGTCAGGGGGACGGTGCCTCCGTCCGTCGCGCTCGACGCGCCGAACGACGCCTGGTTCCGGAAGTCGAACCCGAGCGGCGACGGCTCGACGTACGTCGTCCCGCCGCGGGCGACCTCGTACGTCGGGACCCCGTCGGCGACGTCGACCGTCACGGCGATCGACCCGTCAGGCGACTCGACCGTCTGGACAGGGTCGTCCGCGTCGTTCGCGACCGTCTCGGCGTCCGCGGCCGAGACGTCCCGCGAGTACGCGGCCGCGGCCACCAGCGCCCCCACGCCGCCGAGGAACCCCCGGCGTGTCGTCTCTCGAAATTCGTGCTGTGATTCTTTTTCGTCCATTGTGCGTTTGCCATGAATACGGTGATTTATAATGTTATTGTAACGAACGAGAGGTGTTTCATCCGTTCGTATCCGAGTTAAAAATACGCGGGGACGGGGCGATTCGGTGCGTAATCGGGGTCGAGCGGCGTCGACCGCGGGGCGGCGTCGACCCGTTCGCTTATAAAGCGTTCTCCAGCGCGGACGCGACGGTCCGCGCCTTCTCCGCCAGCGGCTCCGGAACCTCGCCGGCTGCCTCCGCGTCCCGCAGCTCGTCGTCGTCGACGCGCTCGACGGTCCCGTCGGTGTGTTTCATCACGTCGACGTGGAGGTCCACGTAGCGGGCGGCGTCCGGGAACACCTCGACCGGCGTGCAGACGTTGACGTAGGTCCCGCGCACCGCCCCGTCGCGGCCGCGGTACGTCGTCGGGTACCACCACCGTCCCTCCTTCAGGCTGGTCTCGGCCACGTCGCCGGCCTCGCGGGGCACGTCCAGCCCGTCATAGGTGCCACCGCCGGTCATCTCGCGCTCGACCGTGACCGAGCCGTCGGCGCCGACGGCCGTCACCGTCGCCTCGCCCAGCGTGATCAGCCGGCCGTCGGGCTTGCCGTGTTCGAGCCGGAGCGCGTCGCCCTCGGCCGGACCGAACGCGTCCGCCACGACCCCGAACGGGAACGCGGCGTCGGCGTCGGGCTCGCACAGCGCCTCCGCGAGGTCGACGCCGGCGGACGCGTCCGCAGACCCTGCCTTCACGCGGTGGTGGCCCGGCATCGTCGCGGTCGCCTTCCGCCGCCGGTCGTCGAGCGCGAACCGGCTCTCGCGGCCGAACCACACCCAGACGCCGGCGTTGGGCCGCGCGAGCGGCACCTCGCGCACGAGGTCCGAGTCGTCGAGGACGCCGGCGCCCCCGGCCGTGTCGACGGCGTCGCCGAGCCCCTCGGCGGCCGCGACTGCCCGGTCGAGCTCTGCTCGCAGCTCCTCGGTCCCGGCGTCGACCGCGGGGGGCTTCCAGACCGCGCGCCACCCCTCCGGCGGCTCCAGCCCGAGCAGGTCGAGCATCCCCGACAGCTCCCGAGCGGCCTCGTCGTTCCGCACGTCGACGCGCGTGCCGGAGCCCGGCTCGAGCGCGACCAGCCCGCCGCCCGCCCGCAGCGACCCGTCCAGTTCCGGGCGGCGGTCCGTCCACGGCGCCGCGGACTCGCGGACCTGCACCCGGACCGGATCGCCCGTCTCGATCCGGTCCTCGACGCTCCCGTAGGGAAGGTACCCCTCGGCGGTGGCGTCGTCGCCGCCCCCGCGTTCGTCCCCGACGCGAAGCCGGACGACCCCCCCGCCGCCGAGCGTCTCCGTCACCGTCCCGTCGAGGACGGTTCCGGGCGGAGTCGGGTCGGCCCACGCCAGCGCGTCGAGACCGACGTCGGTCAGGAGCGCTCTGAGAGCCCCCACCGTGTCCGGGTCGCCGTGCGCGCCGACGCCCTGCCGGTCCGCCGTCGTCGAGACCCGCGCGTCCGGCGGCGCCGTCTCGAACTCGGCGTCGAAGCGTCGCCGGATCGGCGCCGAGGCGTCGACGACCTCGTGGCCCGCGTCCAGCAGGGCCTCCGTGAGCGCCGTCGCGTAGATGCCGCGCACGCGGGCGTTCATAGCTCGCCGGGGTCGCGCGCGAACCGGACGCGGTCGTGGACGGTCGCGCCGAGCGAGAGCTCGACGAGGACGGGAGTCTCGTCGTCCCCCTCCTCGCTCACCGTCTCCGCGGTCCGCAACACCCGCCCGCCCTCGACCGGGACGCCCCAGCCGTCGAGCGACAGGTAGCCGCGGAGGTCGCTCCCGTGGGTGAACAGGTCCACGTCGGCCGTCGCGTGCTCCTGTCTCTCGGCGGTGCTGTGTGCCATTTCCATGTCGGAGTAGTAGGGTCCCGCCGGCTCGAAGAACTCCCGGAGGCGGTCGGCGTCCTCGGCGACCAGCTCGGCGACCCGGTCGGACACCGTCGCGATCGCGTCCGCGTCGAGCCCCGCCTCGCGGAGGGCCCGCTGGGTCCGTGCGTCGAAGTGCATACCACCCCTTCGACCGCGGCGGTTTCAACACTGTCGGGTCCGTCGCGTCCCGCTCGACGGCGGACCGACCCCGGTCCGACCGCACCCCAAACCGGCCACGGCTTAAGTCGACCCAGACCGAATTCGGTGACATGCCATCTCGGTCGGACCCGGTCGAGTCGCGCGCCGACGACGACCGCGACCTCTACGACATCGCCACGTGGGAGGAACGCACCTCCCTCGACGGGCTCTCCGTCGCGTTACACTGGCTCATCACCCGGTCGGCGAAGGCGCTCGTCGTCTTCGTCGCGCTCCTCGGGCTCCTCGCGATCCTCGGCTCCTTCGGGCTCGGACTCGTGTTCGATCCGGCCATCGCGATGCTCGTCGGGCTCTCCGCGGTCCCCGCGTTCGGGCTCGCCGCGTACGTGTACGTCTCCGACGTGACCACCGGCGAACCGCTCTCGCTGCTCGTGGCGACGTTCCTGCTGTCGATCCTGACCGCGACGTTCGCGGCGGTCCTCAACAGCTACGCGCAGCCGTTCTTCGACCCGTTCGGCTTCCTCGGACTCGTCCTCTTCTTTTTCGTGATCGTCGGGCCGATCGAGGAGTCGGTGAAGCTGCTCGCGGTCCGGCTGTACGCCTACACCGACGACCGGTTCGACGCGGTCATCGACGGCGCGGTGTACGGCGCCATCGCCGGGCTCGGATTCGTCGTCATCGAGAACCTGGTGTACATCGCTCAGACCGTCGAGCTGGGGGAACTATCGCTCAGTATCGCCACGCTCGGTGCGGGCGACGGGATCGCCGCGCTGCGCGCGCTGGCCGGCCCGGGACACGTCATCTACTCCGCGTTCGCGGGGTACTACCTCGGGCTCGCCAAGTTCAACCCGGGAAACCGCGGGCCGATCGTCGTGAAGGGGCTCGTCATCGCTGCCGCGATCCACGCGCTGTACAACTCGCTGGTCGGGCCGGTGACGACGGTGCTCTCGCTGGCGACCGGGCTGCCGCAGCTCGTCTCGCTGTTCGTCTTCGTGATCCTGTTTCAGGGGGCGTTCGGGTACGTCCTCCTGCGGAAGATCCGCCGGTACCGGGACGCGTACCTCGAGACGCGCGACGCGGTCGATCCCGCCCTCAAGCCCGAAATGACCGAGTTCGAGGACTAATCCGGGCCGTCGTCGGCCCGTCTCTCCGGTCCACCGACCCGTCTCTCCGGTCCACCGACCCGTCTCTCCGGTCCACCGACCCGCCGCTCACCCCGGCGGCGACTCCACCCGCGACCGGTCTCCCGTGCCGCCGGTGAGCGCGCTCGCGAGCGCACCCTTCACCACCACCTCGTCGCCGAGCTCGGTGAGTCTGACCTCGGGGACGTTGATGAACACCATGTCGGCGAGCTTCTCGCGGATCGGGTCGAGCACCCGCTCGGGGTTGTTGAGCGCGACCGCGCCCCCGACGCTCACGACCAGCGGGGCGTACGCGTGGATGACGTTGGCGACCCCCATGGCGTTCCAGTGGGCGACCTGATCGATCACGTGGTCGGCGAAGGTGTCCTCGCCGGCCGCCTCGAACACGTCGACCGCGGAGAAGTCGGGGTCCTCGATCGGGAGGACGGTCTCGACCGGGTCCTCCTCGTGCAGTTCGCGGGCGTACTTCGGGATGTTGTTGCCGGAGCAGTACCCCTCCCAGTGGCCGTCGAGGCCGCAGCCGCAGGTCATGAAGCCGTGCGGGTCGACGGTCATGTGGCCGACCTCGCCGGCGTTGCCGTCCCACCCGGAGAGCACGTTGCCGTCGACGGCGACGCCCGCGCCGATCCCCGAGGAGATGGTGAGGTACACCATGTCGTCGGGGTTACGCTCGGAGTGAAACCGCTCGCCGATGACGCCCGCGATGGTGTCGTTGTGGAGGTGGACCTCGTCGGTGTCTAACAACTGTGAGACCGGACCGACGAGCGGGATCCGTTCGACCGTGTCCGGGAGGTTCGCCGGCCCTTGCACGACCCCCGCGGCCAAGTCAAGGGGCCCTATCGATCCGATCCCGGCCGCGACGGCCGCGGTCGGATCGATTCCGGCGTCCTCGCACGCGCCGCGGACCACGCCGAGAACGGCCTCGGTGACAGCGATTCCGTTCGGCCCGCGCGGAGTGCCCCGCGCGTCGGATCCGAGGACGGTCGCGGTCTCGTCACCGACGACCGCGCGAACGTTCGTCGCTCCGAGGTCGACGCCCACGTAGTACATCGGGTAAACCCGCGAACCGGTGTTACTTAAGCAGGGCGCTTCCCCAGACGGTTCGCCGCGACCGGGGCGCGACGGCGGGGGTCCGCGGCGACCGGCGACGGCTCACCATCGAACCTCCTGTGCGCGTTTCGGCGCCTCAGTCGTCGATATCCCGCACGAACGTCACCGGGCACGGGGCTGAGAGCATGATCTCCTGCGCGACGCTCCCGAAGACGGCCTTTCCGGTCGGCGACCGGCTGCGTCCGCCGACGACGATTCGGTCGGCGCCGACTTCGGACGCCGCTTCGACGACCTCGTCGGCGTGGTCGCCGACGGCGCCGCGGACCGTGTGCGACACGTCGGCCTCGGTGAGGGACTTCGAGATCGCCCGCGTGGTCGTGTGCCGCCCCGCTACGGCGTCGGGGGTCGAGCTCTCGCTCGTCTCGTTGACGCGCAGCCGGGACCTGACTTCCTCGAACTCCTCGTCGCTGAACACGTGAGTCAAGACGACCTCCGCGCCCGCGGGTTTGGCCACCGCGATGGTCTCCGCTGCGAGCTGCTCGGCTCGGTCTTCGTCTTCCGTCCCGACCGCTAACATGACTGTCTCGATGCTCATACGACTCGTACGCTCCCTGATCACTTAAAGCCGTCGAACTATTAACTCGATTTTGAATAAACTTTTGCCCCAATTGGTCCGTGCACCGCGGATCGACGGCACAGCCGCTCTCGAAGCGTCGATGCGGTCGAAAAGTGAACTCGCCGAAAGCGAACTCGCCGTTCAGTAGTCGGGCGCGTCGTCTTCGACTTCGCGTTTCAGCGAGTCGCGCCGGGACTTCGCGTCGCGGCCGGTGGCCTCCAGTAAGAACTCGTTTTTCGCGTCGACCGCGTCTGCGGCGGCGTCGGCGTTGCCCTCCGCGATGACGTCCTCGGCGGGACGCTCCTCGAAGTGGACCGCGAGCTTGTCCTTCTTGCCGCCGTACTCGGCGGCGCCGGCGACGATGCGGTCGAACACGGGGTTGTCAGGGTCCTCGACGACGTACAGCTCGTGGCCCTGCCACTCCTCGGTGCCGGTGACTTCGCCGAAGTACTCCTCGATGGATCCCTTCAAGTCGGGCATGCGGTCGTCCAGATGCTCGCCGCGGCGCATCTTGTACTCCTTCATGCCGCGTTCGTTCGACAGGGGGCCGTAAACCAGTTTCGTCACGGGGTCTCCGTCCGGTTCGCCGCCGGTTCCGGATCGGCGGTCGGGCGATCACTCGGGCGACGCCGCGGCGAGTCCACGCTCGGGCGAGCCGTCCGCCCGCGTTCAGACGGGACGATTGCCGGCGTTCAAACGGGCCGCTCGTCGACGTACCCGCGCTTGCACTCCGGACAGATGTCGCCCGCGCGCATGGAGTTGCCGTCGGCGGCGCGGGTCATCTCGCACTCGGGACAGTAGTACTCCGTCGTCACCTCGGAGGTCGACGTCTCGAGGTCCGGGCTGTCGCCGCGCGTGATCCCGACGCCCTCGTCGGCCGCGCTCCCGGCCCCGCTCGCGCCGCCCGCCTCGGTTCCGGGCGCGGGCGCCTCGACGTACTCCGCGTCCTCGCCGTCGGCCGGCGGGTCCGCGGCCTCGGGCGTGAGGCCGCCGCCGAACTCCACGTCGTCAGCGCCGCCTTCGCCGACCTCGGCGCTGAACCCCTCGTCCTCACCGCCGTGTTCGGGCCACGGAGTCGGCTCCCCGTCTCCCGCCTCCGATTCGTCCACGTCGGGCCACGCGCCGCGCTCGCGGTCGTCCTCCGGCGCTTCCGTCTCGTCGAGGATCACGCCGTCGTCGGTCTCGGCGCGCTCCTCGTCGGCGGGGGTCTCCGCCGTCTCCGCCTCCGGGTACGCCGCGTACTCGCCCTCGTCGCGTTCGAGGCCGTCGCCGTCGTCGCCGAGGCCGCGCTCGGCGCTGCCCTCGTCGTCCGCGATCGACGGCCCGTCGTCGATCAGCTCCGCGCCGCCGTTGTCGTCGGCCGCTTCCGTCTCCCCGTCTACGCCCGCTCCCGCGTCAGCAGTCGGCGCGCCCGGCTTGCCGGGCTCCGCGCCCGCGGCCTCGGCGTCGACCGCGCCGGGACCCGGCTCGCCGTCGCCCGCCATCTCGGCGTCGGACCCGTCGTCGATGATCACGGCGTCGTCGCTGTCGATGTCGCCGCCGAGCCCGGCGGTATCGGCGCCTGCGATCCCCGAGCCGGTCCCGCTCTCCACGCCGTCGGCACCGACCGCATCGGCGCTCGCCCCGTGCTCCGGGTCGGCGTCGGGTCCGATCGGCTCGTCGCCCGCGACGGTGGCCTCGTCGGTCAGCTGCTCCATCGTCGTGACCTCGGTGTTCTCGCTGACCACCTGCGTCTCGCCGCAGCGAGCGCAGGTCTTCACCTCGGTGACGGTGGTGACGACCTCGTTCCCGTCCTCCTCGCGCTCGCGCCGTAGTTCGGGCTCGCCGAAATCGTGCCCGAGCAGACACCTGAGTCCCATTACGCTTCACCTGCGGGTCCGAGGGTAAAAAACGCCCTGTCCGTCGTCGGACGCCTGGCGCACGACTCTTTCGCGGGCGACGCGGGCGACGCGGGCGACGGCCCCGGCTCCGGCCGTCCCGAGCCGCGGGCGCGAGGCCCCGCGCCGCGGACACAGACTCTTTGTGGATCGCCGCTGTACCCTTCATCGACATGCCTACCGTATCCTACCAGGGCGAGGAGATCGAGTGCGAGAAGGGCGACGTGTTGCGCGACGTGTTGGCGGAGGCCGGCCTCTCCGTGTACAACGGCAAGATGAAGCAGCTCAACTGCCGAGGCGCGGGGTCGTGCGGTTCCTGCGCGGTCCAGGTCGACGGTGAGGTGAGCGAGCCGGGGAAAAAGGAGAAGACCCGCCTCTGGTTCCCACCGCACCACCCGAGTCACGACGTCCGCCTCGCCTGTCAGACGAAAGTGGAGGGCGACGTCGAGGTGACGAAGGGGCGCGGGCTCTTCGGCCAGCACATCTGATCCGGCGGTCGCACCGCTCTCCGTTTATAAATTAAAACACGCTCGGCGCCGCCGCTCGTCGTCGCCCGGCCCGCGACGGGCGGACCGATCGGCGGCGGCGACGCTCGGTGTCGTGATAAGCACCCGCGTCGGACGTGAATCCGGGGGCGGGCAGAAGTCTCGTTGTCGCGTGTCAGAGTCGCGTTCGGCGTCAGCCGGACCGACCCACCGTATCGGATCGGCTTACTGCCGAACGACGTTGGACGCGCGGGGCCCCTTGGGCGAGGACTCGATGTCGAACTCGAGCTCCTGCCCCTCTTCGAGGTCCGGCCCTTCGACGTCTTCCATGTGGAAGAACACGTCGTCGTCAGCGTCGTCAGTCTCAATAAATCCGTAGCCGCCAGTGTCGTTGAAGAAATCAACCTTTCCGGTCGCCATTGCATCTGGGTGGACGCCCGCTCAGGTGATAAGGATTGCGAGTGTACAGTTACCACGACTGTATGCGGACATTCGTTTTGTGTTCGTCAGCTATTCGGACGATCGGTGACCGTATACGCGGACTCGTACCGCACTCCCCAGCGATCCGGTGATTCTCAGTCTCACACGCGACGAAGCCGCGGTTCCCCGTTCAGGGATAGCCGCGGCTTCCGGCGTCTCCCGTCGCTCGCCCGGCCGCCCCCCGACGCTTATGCTCGACCGGGTCGAATCGGCTCGCGTGTTCCGACGCCTCCGCGAGAACGGACCGGCGCTGCTCGTGCCGGCCGCGTGGCTCGTCGTCGTCGCGGCGGTCCTCGACGTCGTCTCGACACGCGCGCTGTTCGTCGCGCACGTCGTCATGAGCGTCCTGCTCGTCGCCTTCGTCGTGGCGTCGTGGCGCGACATGTCCGCGGGCGTGCTCCGGACGTGGAAGCTCGTGATCCTCGCGGGCACCCCCGTCACGCTCGCGGGCGTCGTCGGGTTCCTGGCGCTCGGCGGGACTCTCGATCTTCCCCCGGACGCGCTGCTCGCGGTGTCGCTGTACGGCTGGGCGCTCCTCCCGGCGGCCGGCTTCGCGTCCACTCGGGGACGCGTCGAGGCGGGCGCGTGGGTATACGACCTCGGCGTCGGCTGCTGTGTCGCCGGCGCGGTCGGCGTCGCGGCCGCGCCGTCGGCGACGTGGACCGCAGTCGCGCTCGGGGTCGTCGGCGCGGGCCAGACGGCCGGCATCCTCGACGCCACCCTCCGCTACTGAGCGGTCTCGCTCAAACCCGTGCGGCTTTGCGATCACCCCACAGTATCTCCCGCTGCGGTCCCTACTCTCCCGTATGGTCGACCCCAGACTCGTCTACGTCGCGGTCGTGGGCGCGCTCCTGCTCGTCGCGTTGGGTCTCGGCGTCCGGGTCCTCTGGGGAATCGTCGGCGACGCGCGCGAGTTCCGTCGCAAGCGTCGGTCCGGAGGGTCGGAGTCGTCCACGGAACGAGGGAACGGCGATCGGAGCCCCCGGGACTCGACCGAGAGCGGTGGCAACGACGACGCCCACGACGCACTCGACGGCGCTACCCGCGTGTCGACCTGTCCGCAGTGCGGGGCGGACAACGACGCCGCGTTCGACTACTGTCGCCGCTGCGCGTCGCCGCTCCGGCCCGGCGGCTGACGCTCGCCGTCGGTCGAGTCGGGACGGGTGTACCACCACGCCCACAGCAGCAACACGCCCTGCAGCGGGAGTCGCGCCCACGCCGCCGCGCGCGCGACTCCCGAGAGGCGGTCTGGAGCGAACTCGGCCGCCACGCCGTCGGTCGCCATGTACACGTTCGCGGGGAAGACGGCGCCGAGCAGCGCCATGATCCCCCACGCGGACCCGCGCCGCGTCCGGTCGCACGCGACCCCGAGCCCCAGCCCGACCTCCGCGATCCCGGAGAGGTACACGAGGGCGCGGGGCTTGGGGAGTCCCGGCGGGACGACGCGCGCGAACGCCGTCGGCGCCAAGAAGTGCGTGACGCCCGCGATCACGTAGGCCGCGCTCATCACGTACCGGAGTCGGCGCTTCCGCCCGGCGAGCGGTCCGTCGTCGGCGTTCTCGAGGTCCGTTTCGGCATCCTCGGGGTCCGTTTCGGCGTCGTCGTTCACTCGGGTGAGTAGCGACGGACGGCTTATGAGCGTTCCTCCCGGTCGGGGCGAGACGGGTCGATACGCGGACGCGTCGCGGTCCCGCGGCAGGCGGTCGTCGGGTAGCGCCGTCGCGTGGCGGGCACGCGACAGGGTGACCTCCGGTTCGGTCGCTCCGCTCCCTCACGAGTTCGCAGGAAAATGCCGCCTCCCCGATTTGAAACGCGTGAGACTCCCTCCGGTCGTCTCACTGTTCCCCGCTCGCTTCGCTCGCGGGGACGGGAGACAGCTCGATCTTCAGTCGAGGCTAACGAATGCGGATCGCGCTGAAAAGCCATGCCGCCTCCCCGATTTGAACGGGGGACAGCTCGATCTTCAGTCGAGTGCTCTCCCAGTCTGAGCTAAGGCGGCTCGCACTCGGACCAACGCCGATTCAAGACAAAAGGATTTCGAAAGGCGGCGACCGGATCGGCGAACCGCGTCGGGTCTCGTCGTCGCCCGCTCTCTGGTTCGAACCCGCTCGCGGGCGCGGCGCTCACGATATTGTTCGCGTCGCGAAAGTGGGACCGCCCGGATTCGAACCGGGGTCACGGGCACCCAAGGCCCGGAGTATACCACTAACCCACGGTCCCGCACTCATACGTACCCGCATCGACCGGTAAAGCGTTTCGTTGCGCGGCGGACTCTCACTCCTCGTCGTCGCGCAGTTGGAGGTCGGCGACGACCTGGTACGGGTCGGTCCCCTTCCGGATCGCGTCGAGCATGAAGAACGCCTCGTCGGGCGCGAGGAAGTGCCGCGTGATCCCGCGGCCGAGCGGCGTCGGCTCGAAGCCGTCGATGAACTCCCACTCCAGCAGCTTCCCGACCGCGTGCTTCGTCGGCACCTCGCCTATCATCCTGTCGTTGAGCCGCTTGGCCTTCTTGCCCGCGACGACGACGTTCGCCAGCGTCTCCTCGACCGCGGCGGTCTCGTCGTAGTGCGTCGCCACGTCCTCCATCTCGCCTTTCAGCAGGGTGAATGCGACCTCGTCCTCGGTGCGGTCCATGGAGTTGTGATACACGCCGTCGGGCTCGACGAGCAGGTAGACGCGGCCGCGGTCGTGGTAGTCCGGGCGCCCGGCCCGCCCGAGCATCTGGGAGAACTCCTGCACCGAGAGCCACTCGATCCCCATCGCCAGCGAGTCGAAGATCACCTGCGAGGCGGGGAAGTCGACGCCGGCCGCGAGCGCCGCGGTGGTGACGACCGCCGAGAGGTCCTGGTTCCCGAACTGGCGTTCCACCGTCTTCCGGCGCTTGTAGTCGAGGCCGGCGTGGTACGGCGCGGAGTCGTACCGGAGCTTCCGGCTGATCTCGTGGCAGCGCCGCCGGGAGTTCGTGAAGATGATCGTCTGGCCGCGGTACCCCTTTGACGACTTCGTGTCGAACTCGCGTTTCACGAGCTTGTCGGCGATGTCGGCCTTCTCGCGGCTGTCCGCGAAGGTGACGTGGCGCTCGATGGGGACGGGTCGCTCCTCGTACTCGATCAGCGTCGCCCGGAGCTTCTCGGCGAGCCACTCCGGGTTCCCGACCGTCGCCGAGAGGTAGACGAACTGGGTCCCGCCGTACCCCGAGTGCGTCTCCATCCGGTTCTCGCTGTAGTACTTCAGCCGCGAGATGAGGCCGTCGAGCCGGTGGCCGCGCTCGCCCTCCTTCAGGGTGTGGACCTCGTCGATGACGACGGTACCCACGTCGCCCAGGTCCTTGCCGGTCCGGAGCGCGTGGTCGATCCCCTCGTAGGTCCCGACGATCACGTCGGCGTTCGGGTCGAAGCGGTTGCCGTCGTCGTTCACCCGCGAGGAGCCGACGCGGATCGAGACGTTCAGCAGGTCGCCGTAGCGGTCCTTGAAATCCTCGTGCTTCTGGTTGGCGAGCGCGACGAGCGGGACCAGAAAGAGGAGCTTCCCGTCGCCTTTCAGCGCCCGGTCGATCCCGGTCAGCTCGCCGACGAGGGTTTTCCCGGTCGCGGTCGCGCTCACGACGAGCTGGTCTTTGCCGTCGAGCAGCCCGTTCCGCACGGAGAGACTCTGGACCGGCAGCAGCTCCTCGAAGCGGCCCTGCAGGTGCGCGGAGAGATCCGGATGCAGGTCGAGGTCCTCGGTCCGGACCGGGGAGATGTCGTCGACGTTGGCGGAGACCTCGTCGTACTTCGTGAGGTCGGGGTCGAGCCCGCCCTGCAGGAGGTTGACGATCCGGTCGAGGTCGCCCGACTCGTAGAGGAGCTCCTCCAGCCGCTCCTCGGCGGCGCCCGTGAACTCGCCTTTATAAGAGAGCTCCCGCTCCAGCTCCCGACGGGCGCAGTCGCGGCAGATCAGCTCGCCGTTGTGCTCGATCGCGCTCTCGCTCGTGATGGGACCGTACCGGCCGTCGTTCGCGCAGCGCCGGCAGGTCCGCACCGCGGTCGCTTCCAGTTGGTAGCCGTCGAGCATCGCCTTCAGGCGCGTCCGGCTCTCCGGCGACGTCTGCTCGGAGATCCGGATCCGGCCGGCCGCGCGGGCGAGGTCGACGAACTCTCCGGGCTGCCGGGGGTGGTCCTCGCCGTCACGGATCACCCGGAACTTGCCCGGGCGCGGCCCCGCGGAGGTCTCCTTGAGCTCGAGCCGCCCGCGGAGCACCCGACTCCCGTCTCGGTTCGCGACGACGGTGTAATCGCTCCGCGCCTCGTGGAGGAACAGCGTCTCGACCTCGGCCAACTGCTGTGACACTGCCGTTCGGTACGCGAGCGGGGTATTTCAGGAGTTCGGCTCGGCGTGCGACGCCGGGGCCGCGCGAGCGGCAGCGAGGCTACGCGGTGCGGTCGCACGGAAAAAGACCCGCCTCGAACGGACGGGGAGCGTCGGGGTCGTTACGAGACGAGCAGCTTCTCGCCGCGGTCGACCGTGATCCGGCACGGCGGCGAGAGCTTGTTGTACGCGCGGCGGAACGCTTCCTTCACGACGGACGCCTGATCGGCGTCGCAGTACGCCGTGAAGACGATGTCGTCCTTGTTGAGCCGCGCGGCGGTCCCGACCGGCTTGCCGAACGCCTGCCGCATCCCGTCGGAGACGCGGTCCGCGCCGGCGCCGGTCGCCTGCTTGTTCTCCCGGATGACCTGGTGGGGAAACTTGCGGAGGGTCATCTTGTAGTTGCCCTCGCCGAGCTCCTTGATGAGGTGGCGGTTCGCCGAGAGGCGCGCGCTCTCGAGCGAGCCGTGTCGGATCTGGAGCTCCTCCTCGACGCGGAGGCTGATCTGGACGGGGTAGTCGTCCGGCTCCGCGGAGAGGTCGCCCATGTTGTGCTGAGCGATCTTCGAGCCGGGAATACCCGTGATGTACTCGCGGCGGGTGTACGACGGCTTGTCGATCGTCCGATACATAGAGGCGGGTTTGTCAGACATGGCTACTTGTCCGATGTAGCCCGCGCTGCGGCGATAAAGCCTTCGATACCACGGCGCCGGCGCCGGCTCGTCGGGCGCTGTGACGGCTCTCCGGTGCGAATTGGGTCGTGTTGACACACGTCTATCGCACCCGCCGCCGCCCGATCACTCCTCCGACGTCGGGTCGAGCGCGACGTGGTCGAACCCGCGGTCCGCGAGCCGATCGGCGGCCCGGTCCGTGACCGACGGAGCGACGAGGATTCCGCGGACCGCGGGGGAGGCGTCGCCGCCCACAGCTCCCAGTTCCTCTTCGAGCGCGCGCACGTACCGAGCCAACTGGCCGACCGCGTCCGGGCCGACCCGCCGGCGTTTCAACTCGACGACGACCGGATTCCCGTCGGCGTCGACGCCGAACACGTCCATCGGGCCGGCGCTCGACGGGCGTTCGGTCTCGCGTGGCTCGAACCCCGGCTCGACGAGGTCGGGCCGTTCCAAGACCCGAGTTCGGAGGTCCTCCTCGCTGCCGTGGAGCGTGAGGTTGCGGCCGCCCGTGACGGCCATCGCGGAGAGTTGGTGGACCCGGTCGAAGCTGATGGTGAGCGTCTCGTCGGGGTTGCTCCTCGTCGAGCGCACTCGGAGTCGCCCCTCGCGGACGGCGGCGCGGTGTTCCGACCCCGGCGGCTGCCAGTTGACGGGCTGGCGCCCCTCGTCGGTGTGGACGAGGGCGGCGCCGTCGGGCTTCAACACGACCAGCCGGTCGCCGGCGCCGAGGTCGGAGGCGGCGCGCCCCTCGTAGCTGACCGTACAGCGACCGAACAGGCTGACGAGGTCGCCGCGCTCGAAGGCGTCCTCGAGCTCCCAGAGGGCCTCGCGGTGGCTCGGGTCGTGGACGCTCGTGACTGTCACTGCGAGGTGTAGGTCGGTGTCGCTGAAAAAGGGCTCGCGGCCGCGGGACGGGACTCGACGCTTCCGCCGGCGTTACGCCTCACCGCCGTCGCGTCGCGACACCGCGATGCCGGCGACGAAGAGGATCACGCCGATCGCGAAAGCGCCGACCCGCAGCGCCGTGTCCGAGACGAGGAGGCTGGCCACGATCGCAACGCCGAATCCGCCGTGAAGCACCGCCGTCAGGTTCATAGCCCCGGTAAGGCCGCCCTACACAAAAGCCGGTCGGACCGTCGGCACCGACCGCTCAGGTCCCGTGCTCCCAGCTTCCCATGTACTCGCGCTGCTCGTCGCTGAGGTCGTCGTACTCGACGCCCTCGGCGGCGAGTTTGATGTCCGCGACCTCCCGATCGAGCTCGTCGGGTACGTCGTGGACCCCGGCCTCGTAGCGCTCGCCGTTCGCCGCGAGCTCGCGCACGACGACCGCCTGGACGCCGAAGCTCTGGTCCATCACCTCGACCGGGTGGCCGAGGGCGATGGGCGCGGCGAGGTTGACGAGCCGGCCCTCCGCGATGACGTTCAGCACGCGGCCGTCGGGCATCTCGAACCCCTCGACGCCGTCGCGGACCTCGTAGCGGTCCACGGCGAGGTCGTCCAGGTGCTCGAGATTCACCTCCACGTCGAAGTGGCCGGCGTTCGCGAGGAGCACGCCGTCCTGCATCTCCTCGAAGTGCTCGCGGGTGATCACGTCGCGGTTCCCGGTCGTCGTGATGAACACGTCGCCCTTCTTCGCGGCCTCGACCATCGGCAGCACCTCGTACCCCTCCATGTGGGCCTCGAGGGCCTTCCGCGGGTCGACCTCGCAGACGATGACGTTCGCGTTCTGCCCGGACGCCTTCTTCGCGACGCCCTTCCCGCACTGACCGTAGCCGCCGACGACGACGTTCTTGCCGGCCCACGAGAGGTTCGTCGTCATCGCGATGGTCGCGAGCGACGACTCGCCCGTCCCGTGGACGTTGTCGAACAGCTGCTTCATCGGCGTGTCGTTCACGGCGAAGACGGGGTAGTGAAGCTCGCCGTCGGCGTCCATCGCGCGCAGGCGGTCGACGCCGGTGGTCGTCTCCTCGGCGCCGCCGACGATGGAGTCGACGAGCTCGGGGTACTCCTCGTGGACGAGCTTCACCATGTCCATCCCGTCGTCGACGGTGATGGTGGGCTCGTGCGCGATACAGGCGTGCATCGCGTCGTAGTACTCCCCGTCGTCGACGCCCCGGACCGCGTAGGAGGTGATCGACTCGTGGGTGTCGAGCGCGGCCGACACGTCGTCGTGCGTCGAGAGCGGATTACACCCGGTGATCGCGACCTCGGCGCCGCCGTCGGCGAGGAGCTCGACGAGGTTCGCCGTCTTCGCCTCGACGTGCATCGCCATCGCGATCGTCTCGCCCTCGAGCGGCCGCTCGTCGACGAACTCCTCGCGGAGCGCGTTCAGGATCGGCATGTGCTGGAGCGCCCAGTCCATCTTCCGGCGCCCCTCCTCACGGGCCGCCTCGAGGTCCGAGAGATGCTGTGACACCGGCGAATACGCGGTTTCGCTCATACCCTTCGGTTCGCTCACGGCGCACTAAACCCTGCCGACACCGAGCGCGTTTCGGAAAAGAACCGGCGGCGGTGCGTCGGCGGACCGGCGCGAGACGCGCCGTCAGTTACTGCGGGCCGTTGCCCTGACCGTTGCCGTTACCCGGGCCGTTCCCGGCGTCGTCGTCATCGTCTTCCTCGTCGCTCTCGACGTCCTCGTCGTCGCTGTCGTCGTCGCCGTCGTCACCGTCCGGGCCGGCGTCGCTCGGCGGTCCCTGCTCGCTGCCGTTCCCGTTGCCCTGACCGGCGTGGTCGGGCGCGTTACCGGGGCCGTCGCTCGCGTTGCCCGCGTCGCTTCCGTTACCCGCGTCGTCCGGGCCGCCCGGGCTCCCGGCGTGGTCCGGGGCGTTCCCCGGGTTATTCTCTGTCGCGAAGTCGGAGACGGCGGCACCGATGCCGCCCTCGCGGTCCTGCAGGCGGTCGATGAAGTCCTGCATCAGCTGGCCGAAGGACTGCTCCTCGGCCTCGGGGACCAGGTCGACCGTCTCCGTGACGGAGTCGTTCTCGTACTCGGCCGTCACGTCGACCGTCACGTCCTCCTCGGCGGCGTCGAGGGTGACGGTGCCGTTCTCGTCGGTCTCATAGTCGCCCGCGCCGACGTACGTGGCGTTCTCGTCGGCGGCGGTGACGTTCACCGAAGCGTTCTCCGCGGCCTCGCCGTCGTCGGTGACCGTCACGACCGGCTCGCCGTCGGCGTCACTCACGTCGAGCGCGAGCCCCTCGGGGGTCTCGAGGTCGACCGTCTCCGTGACGGAGTCGTTCTCGTACTCGGCGGTCACGTCGACCGTCACGTCCTCCTCGGCGGCGTCGAGGGTGACGGTGCCGTTCTCGTCGGTCTCATAGTCGCCCGCGCCGACGTACGTGGCGTTCTCGTCGGCGGCGGTGACGTTCACCGAAGCGTTCTCGACCGCGGTGTCGTCGTCCGTCACCGTCACGACGGGCTCGCCGTCGGTGTCCTCGACGTCGAGTTCGAGGCCGTCGGGGGCCTCGAGGTCGGCCGTCGTCGAGGCGGTCCGGTTCTCGCTACTCGCCGTCACGTTCACCGTCACGTCCTCCTCGGGGACTGGGAGGTCGACGGTGCCGTTGGCGTCCGTCTCGTACTCGCCCGTTCCCGCGTACGACTCGTTCGCGGGGTCGACGACGCTCACGTTCACCGAGGCGTTTTCGACCGCGGTGTCGTTCTCGGTCACCGTGACCGTCGGTTCTTCGTCCGCGTCGTCGACGGCCACGCCGAGGTCGCCCTCGGCGGCCGCGACGCCGGTCATCGCGCCGAGCGCGACGACCGCGATCAACAGTAGGGGAATCGTGCGTTTGCTCATGTCCACTCGGGTCGTGACGCTGTTACCGTATAAAAACGGAACTCGGTTAAGCCGGTTTAAACCGGATTGTATCCGGGTTAACGGCTCGCTGTCGACTGTTTCGGTGTTTCGGCGGGATCGGCGGTTAATCGGCCCTGACCGGCGTCGGTTTCTGGTCGGATGGGGTCGGTCCGCGGCTCGGGCGCAGTTCGATCACCGATCGATGGTGTCGGTAGCGAACCAGATCGGGAGCGGGTGTTGCAGATCGGCGGCTGCGATACGATATTTAAATACCCGTGAGCGACGGCAACGATCGCTTATAAATGAACGTGGCGGTGGCGCGCCCCGGTGAGCGGCCTCGAGGCCGCTCACCGACGGTGCGAGGGAGTCGGTCGCCGCAGGCGACCGACGANTGGTGCGCGTGCGAGGGAGTCGCTGGTGCCCGAAGCGAAGCGGAGGGTGCCAGCGACGAGGCTGGGGAGGCGTGAGGTGCGGGGCTGTGCGGTCGGGCGGGATTCAAATGGGCAGCAGCGAGCGTGCGCTGCCCTCGCTGCTGGGGCTTTGGAGATCTTCAGCGCGTAGTCGTCATATAAATAGCCGCCAGCAACACCGCTCGTCACTTATAAACAGCCGATCAATCGAATTGACACACATACTCCCGCTGTCGAGCACGAGCGCCGAATTCGCCTCATTCCTATTCCTCGACCCGATCGACGAGGTCGCTCGCTGCTTCTGCGGCCCGCTCCTGAACCGCGTCGGCGTCGAGCGTCAGGACTTCCCGGTCGCGCATCAGCACCTCGCCGTCGCAGACCGTGTGTCGCACGTCGCTCCCGCGCGCCGCGTACGCGAGGTGGGAAACGGGGTCGTGGACCGGGGTCAGGTGCGGCGCGTCGAGGTCGACGACCGCGAGGTCGGCGGCCGCTCCCGGCTCGATCCGCCCGCCGGGCAGGCCGAGGGCCTCGGCCCCGCCGGCGGTCGCCATCTCCACGACCGCTTCGGCGGGGACCGCGCTCGCGTCGTCCGCGGCGAGCTTCCCGAGCATCGCGGCGTCGCGCATCTCGTCGAACACGTCGAGGTCGTTGTTCGAGGCCGCCCCGTCGGTGCCGAGCGCGACCGTCACGCCCGCGTCGCGGAGCCGCTGGACCGGGGCCATCCCGCTGGCGAGCTTCATGTTCGAGGCCGGGCAGTGGACGACCGCGGTCCCCGCGTCGGCGAGCCGGCCGATCTCCGAGTCGTCGACGTGGACCCCGTGCGCGAAGAAGTCGTCCGGGCCGAGCGCGTCGAGATCCTCCGCGTACGCGATCGGGCGCTCCCCGCGCTCTTCGACGATCGGGTCGACCTCGTCCGCCGTCTCGTTCGCGTGGAGGTGGACCGGGACGCCCGCCTCGCGCGCCGCCGCGACGCCCTCGCGGAGGAACTCCTCCCCGACCGTCGTCAGCGAGTGCGGCATGAACGCCGTTCGGACCCGCCCGTCTGCGGCGCCGTCGAGCTCGCGGGCGACCCGCAGGCTCTCCTCGACGTCGGCGCGGGCGTCCCGGTCGTCTTTGCCAACGGTGACCACGCCGTGCCCGAGTCGTGCGCGCAGGCCGGCGCGGTCGACCACGTCCGCGACGCGGTCCATCGCGAAGTACATGTCCGCGAACGCGGTCGTCCCCGACCGGATCATCTCCAAGACGCCGAGCTCGGCGCCCGTCTCGATGTCGTCCGGCGTGAGCTCGGCCTCGGCCGGCCAGATGTCCTCGCGCAGCCACGGGTCGAGCGGCTTGTCGTCGGCGTACCCGCGGAGCAGCGTCATCGCGGCGTGCGTGTGGGCGTTGACGAGCCCGGGGATCACGAGCCCGCCGTCGGCGTCGAGGGTCTCGCCGGCGCCCGCGTCGCTCCCGCCCGTTCCGCCACCGCTCGCGGTCTCGTCGCCCACCGCGACGATCGCCCCGGCGTCGCGGTCGATCGTCACGTCCGACTCGGTCACGCGGCCGTCGGGTCGGAGCACCCGCCCGCCCGTCACGCGAAGCGTGTTCATGGGCTCCGGTTCCGGCCGGCGGACCTAACGCCTTCCGTTCGGCGGTGGCGCGCCGCGCGGGTCGTCGGCGACCGGTTCGTCCCCGAACGTTCTTTTCCCGTCGCCGCCGGAGTTCACATATGCCAACCGACGCCCAACAGGCGTGTTTCGAGGCGGGGATCAAGTTCGGGTCGCTGTACCACCAGTTCGCCGGCACGCCCGTCAGCCCGTCGAGCACGCGGAGCCTGGAGGCCGCGATGGCGGAGGCGATCGAGAACCAGCCGTTCTGCGAGTCGGTGTCCGTCGATATCCACGACGACCGCGTCGCGGACGCCATCGACCACGAGAACGGTTACACCGAGCTGACCGGCTCGCTGATGGACGTCGAGATGCGGATCGAACGCGAGGGCGTGACGGTTCGCACCCGGATGGCGATGGACGACGGGTACCCGCTGATGGAACTGGTCGAGGTGACCGACGACGAGGCGGGCGGGACCACTCGACACGACGCGATCAACTAAGCGTTCACTCGCACGCGAATTCCCTCCCGGACTGTACGGAACTTTGAGGAAGACTTTAGTATATTGTACCGAAATCAGTGTACCATGCCCGATCCAGCAAACGGAGAGGCAGTTGAGAGCTCAAAGCGACGACGGCTACTCGGCCTCCTTGGCGGCGGGGCGGCGGTAAGCCTCGCCGGCTGTTCCGATCAGGAGCCCTCCGACGGTGACGACGGTAGCGACGGCTCGGACGGCGAAGACGGAATGGACGGCGAAGACGGTGAAGACGGTGAAGACGGTGGCGACGAGCCCGAGCGGACCAACGCCGACAAGGCGCAGGCCGCTTGGGAGCGCGCGACTAGCAACCCCCTCCCGGAGGACGAGGACCTCCGACAGGAGGCGTACATCGAGATGGAGGAGGCGCTCCGCGACGACGCCGGCCTCATCCCCCTGTACCACGGCCTCACCGAACGGTTCTGGTACGACTACGTCGACGTGCCGCTCTCCGGGGCGCTCGGCGCCCACTGGCAGCAGTACAACACGACGACCGTCGAGGGCGACACCGACCTCAACTTGGTCAACAGCACCTTCGACGAGCTCGACCCTATCATGTCCACCGACACGGCGTCGTCGGCGGTCATCACGCAGATCTACGAGAACCTCACGGCGTTCCCCAACGGGGTCCCGGAGATCGAAAACCAGCTCATGTCGGAGTACGAGGTCTCCGAGGACGGCACCACGTGGACGTTCACGCTCCGCGACGACGTCCAGTTCCACGACGGCACGGAGATGACGGCCCAAGACGTGAAGTACTCCTGGCGCCGAACCGTCGAGTCAGAGAACTCCGAGCGCGCGAGCTTCACCACCAATCAGCCCGTCGGGCTCGGTATCGACGTCGAGACGGACGACGACGGCAACGTCGTCTCTGACTCGCTCGCGGTTGAGGTCATCGACGACTACACCATCGAGATCCAGCTCTCCGGTCCGAACCCCGACGTGCTCGACGTCATCGCGTACTCCAGCTTCGCCGTGATTCCGGAGGGGTACGTCGGCGACATCGACGGGTACGACGGGGAGGTGTCCCACCAGGAGTTCTCGACCGAGGTCGCGAACGGGACCGGACCGTTCGAACTCGGCGAGTTCAACGTCGACGAGGACGTCACCGTCGTCCGCAACGACGACTACTACGGCGAGGTCGCCGACGTGGAGGAGGTCAACTGGGAGATCATCGAGGACACTCAGGCGGCGTGGACGTACGCCCTCGAACAGAACGCCGACATCTTCGCCGTGCCGACCTTCGCGTACGAGCAGGACGCGATCGACGCCGAGACTGACGACCGCGGCCGCGAAGTCGGGACGTACGGTCCGGAAGGCGAGCTGAACGAGGAAGTCAACTACCTCGGCGTCTCGGAGATCAGCACGTTCTACTTCGGCTTCAACGTCTCGAACACGCAGCGGGCGGTTCGTCAGGCGATCGCCTACGTGATGAACAAAGAGCAGATCGTCCAAGACGTGTTCGCCGGCCGCGGGACGCCGGCATACAGCTTCCTGCCGCCGGCGATCTGGCCGACCGGAAACGACGGCTACAACACCTTCCTCGACGAGTACCCGTACAGCCTCGGCGAGAGCGACCTTCAGGGCGCCCAGTCGGTCCTGCAAGAGGCCGACATCACGTCCGACGACCCGGTCGACCTGACGCTCACCACCTACGAGAGCGAGGTGTTCCAGACGGCCGGCGAGCTCATCCGCGACCTGATCTCCGGTACCGGGATCAACATGTCGCTGGAGACGGCGCAGTTCTCCACCCTGCAGAGCCGCGGTGAGGACGGCGATCTCGAGATGTACAGCCTCGGGTGGATCTGGAGCTGGCCCGCCGTCCCGTACGGGATGTTCCAGCTCGAGCCGCTCAACACCGACACGTCGACCATGCCCAGCGAGACCAACGGGTTCTACCTCGACTGGCAGACCCAACTCGAGGAAGAAGCCGAGTAGACCCGCTCGGCCTCCCATTATCGAAGCATTTAGTTACTGAACGAGATACCCTCTCATATCGAGTCGATCCATGCCCACCACGACCTCAAGAGACTGTAAGATACCATGAGCCGCTGGGAGTACTTCGCCAAGCGACTGCTCCTCACGATCCCCGTGTTGTTCTCCGTCCTGACCTTCCTGTTCATCATGCTCCGGGCGGGGCCGATCGACCCGGTCGCCGCACGGCTCGGTCCCCAAGCGGGCGCGGCGGACAGGGAGGCGATCCGGGAGCGGCTGGGTCTCAACGACCCGCTGTGGGAACAGTACGTCGACTTCATCACCGACTTCCTCACGTTCAACTTCGGCCAGTCGTGGGTGGTGCAGGCCGAGCGGGACATCCTCGACATCGCGGTCAGCGCCGCGCCGGCGACGCTCTGGCTGGGAGCGTGGGCGATCCTGCTGCCGCTTTTCATCGGGATCCCCCTGGGCTTCTACGCCGGACTGAATCCCAACACCCTCGGCGACTACACGGCCTCCCTCGGCGGCATCGTCTGGCAGGCGCTCCCGAACTTCTGGCTGAGCGTGATGGCGCTGGCGCTGCTCCGGCGCACCCGTGAGGGCGGCGAGCTGCTCGGGATCAACTGGTACACGCTCGGTCCGGACTTCGCGGCCCGGGACATCAGTATCACCGGTACGCCGCGACTCGAGTGGTTCTCGACCACCGACGTCCTCATGCTCCCGGTCCCCTACATCAGCGACTGGACGGCGCTCGCCATCGACATCAAGCTCATCCTCCCGCCGGCGCTCATCCTCGGCTCGGCGTCGATGGCGGCGGAGCTACGCATCGGGCGAACTGCGATGCTGGAGACGGTTAACTCGAAGTTCGTCGAGACCGCGAAAGCGAAGGGCCTCTCCAACCGCGTGATCGTCTGGAAGCACATCTTCCGGAACGCGCTGATCCCGCTGCTGCCGGTCATCACGAGCGAGGCGTTCCTGCTCATCGGCGGCTCCGTCATCGTCGAACAGATCTTCAACATCAACGGGCTCGGGCGGATCTTCTTCCAGTCGCTCACACAGGGCGACCTGCCGATGGCCGGGGCCTTGCTGTTCATCTTCACGGTGATCATCCTGGGACTCAACATCCTCCAGGACTTCCTGTACACCGTCATCGATCCCCGCGTGGGGTACGACCAATGAGTACGAGACAGAGCGATTCCACGGGCGAGTTCGACGAACGGGACGACGAGAAGCTGTTCCGGGACCGCATCCGGGAGAACCCGCGGCCGGCGATGGTGTGGCTCGCCGGGCTCGCGTTCCTGCTTCTGCTCGAGATCGGTCGCGTGTTCGCCGGAATCGGTCAGGCGTTCGGCATCGTCGGCTTCGTCGTCGAGATCCTCGCCGGTATCCCGGTCTCCGTCGGCGACAACGTCGCCGGGACGCTCGGCGGCGCGGCCGGGTTCGTCGCGACGGCCGTCACGGCCGTCCTGATGGCGTTCGCGCTCACGGTCCCCGTCTCCCCGAGCCTGCCCGACAGCGCCGTCGACATCCTCGGACTCGACCTCTCGCGGCGGGGAACCCGCTGGGCGAAGCGCGTCGAGCTGACGTTCGTTCTCGTCGCCGCTGCCGGGCTCGTCGCGTACACTCCGGTCGGCGGCGCGTTCTCCGCGCTGATCGGTGCGATCACGGGTGGCGTCGACGCACTCACCGCCTCTCTGCCCTCGATCACGAGCCGCGATCTGATCCCGAACACCGGACACCGGCTCCCCGAAGGCGGCTGGGAGGGGACGTTCCTCGGCCTCTCGCCCGCGGTCGCGTGGGCGATCCGGACTGGACTCGTGTTCGCGTACGCCGTGACGTTCATCGTCTGGCTGTGGCGCGGTTTCAACGTCTACCGGACGCACTACCGGGCTGCCGACTGGACGCCGAGAGACGACACGGTCCGGCGGTTCCGGAACAACTACTGGGGGCTGTTCGGCTTCGCGATCGTCTTCCTGTTCGTCGTGTTGGCCCTGTGGGCGCCGGCGGTGAGCCCGGTCGAGGCCCAGCACAACATCTACGAGCCCAACGCGCACGAGTTCGAGTACCTCACTGAGAACGGCGAGGTCACGTCGACCACGCACGTGTTCGCGAACCTCCAGAGCCGCTCCGACGGCCAGAACACGGTCGGGCTGATGAGCTACGACGACTACGACAGGTGGGCACCGCTCGGGACGACGAACAGGGGTCAAGACATGATGACGCACCTCTCGTACGGCGCCCGGACCTCGCTCACGATCGGCATCACGGCGATCGGCCTCGGGGCGCTCATCGCGGTCGTCCTCTCTCTCGTGTCGTCGTACTACAAGGGAGTCACCGACATCGCGACCGTGATGGCGAGCGACACCATTCAGGCCGTCCCGGCGCTGCTCCTGATCATGCTCGTCTCCGTCGTCTTCCAAGAGGCGGACCACCCGATCGCCCAACCGCTCGACGGCGGGCTCCTGTTGGCGCTGATCTTCGCGTTCGCCTACTGGCCGGGGATGTGGCGTTCGATACGTGGCCCCTCGCTACAGGTCTCCGAACAGGAGTGGGTCGACGCCGCGAAGAGCTACGGCCAGACGCCCTTACAGACGATGCGCAAACACATGGCACCCTACATCGCCGGGTACATCCTGATCTACGGATCGCTTCTGATCGGCGGCGTGATCATCTCGACCGCCGCGCTGACCTTCCTCGGGCTCGGCATCAACCCACCGACCCCCGAGTGGGGACGACTCATCGACGGCGGGCAGTCGTACGTCTCGACCGACTCCTGGCACGTCGCGACCGTTCCCGGGATCGCGATCGTCTTGGTCGTGATCGCGTTCAACGCGCTCGGTGACGCGATCCGGGACGCGATCGATCCGGAGGCCGACGTGGACGAAAGCGAGGCCGCCGCCACCGGAGGTGGTGCGTGATGGCCGCCGAGGAGCGGTCCGCGTCCACGGACGCGGCCGCGGCGACCGACGAGGGTCGGAGCGACGATCCGCTCATCGACGTTCGGAACCTCCAGACCGCCTTCTTCACCGACAAGGAGACGATCCGCGCCGTCGACGGGATCGACTTCCAGATCGACTCCGGACAGACGGTCGGCATCGTCGGCGAGAGCGGGAGTGGCAAAAGCGTCACGGCCCGCTCGCTGATGGGGCTGATCGAGTCTCCCGGACGCGTGCTCCAGGGCAGCAGCGTTCGCTATCGCGACCTCGACGCAGTCCGTGAGTTCGCCCGCGCGTTCCCGAAACGGACGGTCGCGGTCGAGGACCTCGACGCGCGGTACGACCCCGCCGAGGTGTTCGGCCAGACCGCCGCGACCCCGGCGGAGTTCGGGTACACGGACCCCGAAGACGTGCCCGTGGTCGACGTGGCCGCGGCGGGATACACCGACGAGGCGGGAATCACGGACGGCGACGAGTGCGTCTTCGTCCTCGACGGCGACGGCGGTTCGCCCGAATCGATCCGTGACGGGTTCGTCGAGGTCACTCGCCTCTCCGGTAAGGCTCAGCGTAAGATCCGCGGGAACCGGATCGCGATGGTGTTCCAGGACCCGTTGACCAGCCTCAATCCGGTCTACACGGTCGGCAACCAGATCGTAGAGGCGTTGGAGCTCCATCAGGGCCTCTCCGGGAAAGCGGCCGCACAGGAGGCCGCGGACCTGCTCGAAGCGGTCGGGATCCCGGACGCGCGCCGCCGCGTCAACGAGTACCCGCACCAGTTCTCCGGCGGGATGCGTCAGCGCGCGGTCATCGCGATGGCGCTCGCGTGCGAGCCCGATATGCTGATCTGCGACGAGCCGACCACCGCGCTCGACGTGACGATCCAGGCGCAGATCCTGGACCTGATCGCGGACATCCAGGAGTCGCGAGACGTGGCCGTGATGTTCATCACCCACGACATGGGCGTGATCGCCGACGTCTCCGACCGGGTCAACGTGATGTACGCCGGCGAGATCGTCGAGTCCGCGGACGTGGGACCGCTGTTCGCGGACCCGAAACACCCGTACACTAACGGGCTCCTCGACTCGATCCCGGGCGGACAGGTCGGCGACAAGCTGTCGACGATCGACGGCAGCGTCCCGACCCCGAACGAGCCGGCGACGTACTGCCGGTTCGCGCCGCGGTGTCCGAAGGCGTTCGATGAGTGCGAGTCGGTCCACCCGGTCCCGACGCCCGTCGACGAGGAGAGCGACGACCACACGGCGGCGTGCCTGCTGTACCCGGACGACGTCTCGACGGAGGACGCCGTCGCGCGCCATCAGGGGCGGGACCGACGAGGTGATCGCGAATGAGCCAGAACACAGTTTCGACGACGCCAGGCGCCGAGGCGGAGACCGCGCCCGACACGATGGTAAAGGTGCGGGACCTGAAGACGTACTACGACAGCGGCGGGCTCTTCGACGACCGCCCCGTCAAGGCGGTCGACGGCGTCAGCTTCGACATCTACAGGGGTGAGACGCTCGGCCTCGTCGGCGAGTCCGGCTGCGGGAAGACCACCCTCGGCCGAACGCTCATCCAGCTCGAAGCGGCCACCGGCGGCGAGGTCCTGTTCGATGGCACCGACATCACGTCGCTGCGAGGCGATCAGCTCTACGAGTGGCGCCAGAACGCCCAGATGGTGTTCCAGGACCCCGACTCGAGCCTGAACGACCGGATGACGATCGGGGAGATAATCAGGGAGCCGCTCGACGTTCACGACTGGAAGACGCCCGCCGACCGCCGGGAGCGAGTCAAGGCGCTGTTGGACGAGGTCGGGCTCTCGTCGGAGCACTACTACCGGTATCCGCACCAGTTCTCAGGCGGTCAGCGCCAGCGGATCGGCATCGCTCGGACGCTCTCGTTGAACCCCGATTTCATCGTGCTCGACGAGCCGGTGAGCGCGCTCGACGTCTCGGTGCAGGCCGAGATCATCAACCTGCTCGAGGATCTCCAGGACGAGTTCGACCTCACGTACCTGTTCATTGCACACGACCTCTCCGTGGTCCGGCACATCTGCGACCGGGTCGCGGTGATGTACCTCGGCAACATCATGGAGATCGGGCCGACCGAGGAGCTGTTCACCGACCCGGCGAACCCGTACACACACGCGCTCCTCTCGGCGATCCCCAAGCCGGACCCAACCGCGAGCCGCGACCGGATCACGCTCCACGGCACGCCGCCGAACCCGCGGTACCCGCCGACGGGTTGTCCGTTCAGCACGCGGTGTCCGGCCCGCATCCGCCCCGACGAGTACGAGGACCTGTCCGACGAGCTCTGGGACGGGATCAACGGGTTCCGCGAGATCATCCGCGAGCGCATGCGAGCCGACCGCTCGATCCGCGAGCGGGTCCGCGAGCGGTTCGGCATGGAGACCCGCTTCGCCACGATGGACGAGACGTACGACGAGCTGTTCGGCGATGTCGCGGTGCCCGACGAGGTCGATCGCGTGCTCACCGACGTCGCCGACATCGCGTCCGAACACGACGAGCAGGACGCCATCGACCGACTCAACGCCGAGTTCGGCAGCATCTGTGACGGCGTCGACCCCAACGGTGGCGCCGGCGAAATCGAGCCCGAGTACTACGAGGTAAGCGACAGCGGCCGCCTGAGCTACTGTCACCGCCACGACGAGGAACACCGAGAGACGGCGACCGTAATCGACGACCGCAGCTGACGATGGACATTCCTCGGGCGGTCTCGCTGCGTGCCCGCGCGTGGGCCGACGCGCTGGCCTACGCGCTCGCCGTGGCGGCCGCCGTGACGCTCGTCGCGCTGGCACTCGGGCTCGCGACGGGGGGAGGGTTCGTCCGAGGAAAGGTCCTGTCGTTCGTCGCCGGGTGGCTCCTCGTCGCCTACGCCACGGTCCGGTTATGGCCCTCTTCTGTCGACGATCTCGAGGGGCCGTCGGTGAGCGCGCGCGGCACGCGCTTCGAGGGACTCGTCCGTTCTGTTCCGCCGATCCGTTGGATTCGGCTCCCGGCGCCGCCAGAGCGGGTCCGCGTCGCCGCAAAAGTGTTCCTCGCCGGCGTCGTCACGCTCGCGGGGTCGCTGTTGATGGAGGCCGCCTTCGGCGTGGCCTGAGAGGCCTCGAAAAGAGTTATCCTCCTCCCCCGACCAGTTGCACACAACAATGGACCCCGACGAGGACCCCTTCGTCCGTCAGCGACAGCGGCTCGGCGAGGAGCATATCACTGCGTGGGAGCAGACGCTCGAGGAGACCGACATGCTCGCGGAGGACCGGCGCGAGGACGGATGGGACGCCGCCGTCGTCATGGTCCCGCACACCGACACGGTCAGCAGAGACATGAAGGATCACGACCGGTTCGGGCTGATGCACGTGGTACCGAACAACTACGCCGACACGTTCGTCGAGGCGTACGATGAGGAGGCGTACACCGAGTACCTCGTGTACGGAGACGCCATCGACGGCGTGATGTACGTCGCCATCGAGCTCATCGACCCGGACGCGAAGCGGTCGATCTTCGTCCCGTGTACGTACGACATGACGATGTCGGAGGGGATGACGAAGTCCGCCCTCGACGAGGGCGCGCTGTACAGCTACTTCAAGACCATCTCCGGCGAGATTCTCGGTCGATTCCGGTACGAGGAGTTCGAGCCGCTCGTCGCGCCCCCGAACGGGAACGGGATCGCGGGCGTGGCCGACGTCGGCGACGTGACCGACAACGGCGACGCCTAACGACCGCGTCACTCCTCGCGACCGACGGTTCCGCCTTCGCCAGCCTCTCCGATCGACCGCACGGTCCCGACGCCCTNTGCCAGCCCGCTCAGAGATGTGTATAAGAGACAGCCTGGATCCGGGTCGGGTGGTTCAGGACCATCACCTCGGCCTCGAACTCGCGGACCGGGTCAGGATCGCCCTCGCGGGGCACCAGGGCCATCCCGCGTTCGATCTCCGACTCGTCGACTCCCTTCAGCGCGATCCCGACGATCCGACCGGCGGTCGCCTTGTCGACCCGGTGGTAGTGCATCTCGATCGAGCGCACCTCTACCTCGCGAAAGGAGCCGTCGGCCATCGGCCCCAAGAGGAGCTCGTCGCCGGCCTCGACCGTGCCGGAGTTGACCGTGCCGGACGCCACCGCGCCGACGCCGGTCACCTTGTAGCTCCGATCGACGTACAGCCGGAACTCCGCGCGCTCCGGGGTCGCCCGCTTCGGGAGCGTCTCGAACAGCCGGTCGAGCGTCCCGATCCCCTCCTTCGTCACCGCGCTGGTGCGGAGGAGCGGGACGACCCCGTCGCCGACCTCCGCGACCGCCGTCTCGATCCCGTGGCGGTCGACGAGGAGCGGGGTCTGGCCGGCGTCCCGGAGCGTCGACTCCACCTCGCGCTCGACCTCGGCGAGCTGTTCGTCGCTCACGGCGTCGGCCTTCGTGATCGCGACGATCGTCGGCAGCTCCGTCGCCAGCAGGATGCCGAGGTGCTCGCGGGTCGTCTTCGTCGGGCCGTCGTCGGCGGCGACGACGAGGAGCCCGTAGTCGAGCTTCTGGCCGACCAGCCCGCGGATCGTCGTCCGGAGCCAGGGCTCGTGGCCGACCGTGTCGACGAACGAGACCAGCCGGTCAGCCTCCTCGACGATCCGCGCGCGGTCGGACTTGCGGTGCGGATTGTCCATCCGGACCGGCTCCTCACCGCCGTCCTCGAAGCCGTAGACGGCGTACGACAGGTCGGCGGAGAGCCCCCGCTCGACCTCGTGGGGCTGGACGTCGAGGAAGCCGCGGGTGCCGCCCTGTCCGTCGTCGGCCCGGCCGGTGACGAGGGTGCCGACGAGCGTCGACTTCCCGTGGTCGACGTGGCCGGCCGTCCCGATCACGAGGTGGTCGTCGTCCGTCTCGAACATCCCGCCGTCGCGGAGCGTGGCGAGGCCGACGAGCCCCTCGGAACTGCCGTTGCCCGCGGAGCCGGCGCTCCACGTCTCCACGTCGGCGATGTGGGCGTCCGCCTCGTCGGCCAGAAGCGAGAGGACGTCCATCGTCTCGGAGAAGGACTCGGGCGAGACGCCGGCCAACCCGCCGTCGTCGGTGACCCCGAGGACGTAGGTGGCCTCGCCGTCGCCGGAGAGCACGCGGTGGCGGAGCTGGGCGACGAGCGACTCCATGCGCCCGTCGGCCAAGTGGACCTCGCGAGTCAGCCGCTCCTTGAACTCGATCGCGCCGCCGTCGCGCTCGCCGCGCTCGATGGCCCGCCGGAGGGCGGACCGGTCAGCGCTCATGCCCGTTCGTAAGCGACAGCCGGTCTTAACGGTTTTCGTGCTATGCGTCCCCACGTCACGTGATCGGTACCGAGCGCTCGGGAGCGCTCCCGAGCCGATACACTCAGGTCAGTTCGGAATACTGATTTACGTAACAAGATGAGTTTGGATCGCATCTCGGCCGACTCTGGGGCCGACCCGTTCCTGGCGCGGCTGGCGATAAAAGCTCCCTCTCCGATCCTCGCGGCGGAGGCCGACAGCGGCACGGTCGTCGCGGTCAACGAGGCTGCGACCGAGCTGTTCGGTCGCGACCGCTCGTCGCTCGTCGGCATGCACCAGACCGAGCTTCACCCGCCGGAGGCCGAGCAGAACGTGCGCGAGGGGTTTCAGGCGGTCCGAGACGCGGGACGGGAACGCGCTTCCGGCGAGGCGGCGGAGCCGGTCACGATCCTGCGTGCGGACGGGTCGACGGTGCCCGTCGACGTGCGGTCGACGCCGTTCACGCACGCCGGCACGGAGTACGTGCTCGGCATCTTCACGGACGCGAGCGAGCGGGTGGCGCACCTCACCCGGGTCGAACGGCAGGCGACCGCGATGGACCTCACGACATCCGGCATCGCGCTGCTGGACGCGGACGGCACGTACACGTACCTCAACGACGCCCACGTCACGATGTTCGGCTACGACGACGCCGACGAGCTGCTCGGCGGGACGTGGCGACAGATCTACGCGGACGATGTCATCGAGCGGATCGAACGCGAGATCCTCCCGGTCGTCGCGGAGACGGGATCGTGGGACGGGGAGCTGGTCGGCGTCAAGCGGGACGGCACGCCGATCACGCAACGCGTGTCGCTCGCGCAGCTCCCCGACGGCGGGATCACCTGTGTCAACCTCGACCTCACCGAGCAGGAGCGCCGGCTCCGCCGCCTCGGTGAGACGCGGTCGCTCGCCGAGACGCTGATGACCGCGGACGAGTACGAGGACGTGATCGACACCGCGATCGAGGGGATCGCGGAGATCATCGACCGACCGTTCTCCGGCTACTGGGCGGACGGCGCCGCCGAGACGGACTCCGCCGGGCCGAGCGCCCCCGACGACGCCCTCGTCCCGGTGTCCGTCTCCGACGAGGGGGCGTCGATCGTCGACGACGTGCCGCGATTCCGCCCGGGCGAGTCGCTCGCGTGGGACGCGTTCGACGCCGGGACGCCGGCGTACTATCCGGACGTCGCCGCGGAGCGCGGGGTCCACAACCCGGCGACGCCGATCAGCACGGAGTTCATCGTCCCCGTCGGCGACGACGGCGTGTTCATCGTCGGGGCGCGGGAGTCGGACGCCCTCGACGAGGACGAGCGCGAGCTCATCCTGATCGTCACGCAGTACCTCCGGACGGCGATCGAACTCGTCGCGCAGCGCCGACAGCTGCGCGCCGCACGCGACCGCATCGAGGCCGAGCGCAACCAGCTCGAACGCGTCATCAACACGGTCCCGCAGCTGATATTCGCGAAGAACACCGACGGCGAGTTCCTACTCGCGAACGAGGCGGTCGCCGAGGCGTACGGCACCACGGTCTCGGACCTGATCGGATCGACCGACGCCGACTACGCGACCGACCCGGACGAGGCGGACGCGTTCGCCGCCGACGACAGGCGGGTGATCGAGACCGGCGAGCCGCTCCATCGCACCGAGGAGGCCCTGACCGACGCCGCGGGCAACGAACGCGTGTTGGAGACGTGGAAGATCCCGTTCTCTCCGGTCGACGGCGAGGGAGACGCGGTGCTCGGCGTCGCCAACGACATCACCGACCTCACCGACGCGCGCGACGAGCTCGACCGTCAGCGCCGGCTGACGAACCTCTACGCCGTGAGCAACCGCGTGTTCCAGGCGACGGACCCGCAGGACGCGTTCGACGCCTGCGTCGAGGCGGTCGCCGACGTGGTGACGGCGGACGAGCTAGCGATATACGACCGCGACACCTCGGAGGGGGAGCTGGTGCGGCTGGCGACCGCGGGCGACGAGGCCGCCCCGCCCAGTCGCCGACGCATCGAGCCGGGCGAGACGGACCTCTGGCGAGCGTTCAGCGAGCCCGAGACGTGCTGGCTCCCGGCCGACGCCGTCGTCGACTCGGCCGACGCGGCCGAGAAGCAGGCGCTCGCCACGCAGCTCGGCGACACGAGCCTGCTGAGCGTGGTCGTCGACGAGCGGAACGAGTCGCTGGAGTCGTTCATCCGGGCGGTGAGCCAGCAGGTCTCGGCCGCGCTCACCCAACTCCGCCAGGAGACGTCGATAGCGGGCCTCTCGAACGACGTCGCCAGCACCCGGCGACAGGCGAACCGGCACAGGGACCTGCGGGAGGGCGTCGTCGACGCCGTCGAGACCATCGCGACGGCGGAGACGCCGGCTGCGGTGCGCGAAGCGATCGTCGATGTCGGCGGTCGGGTGGCGGAGTACGCGTTCGTCGGCACGTACGACCCGGCCGCAAAGCGGGTCGACCCGGTCGAGGTGACCGAGCCGGGCGGACCCGCGAAGCTGTACGAGGCCGACGAGCAGTCGTTCCCCGCGGTCGTCGCCGCCACGCGCGACGAGCGGCAGCACGCCGTGGACGGGCAGGCGACCGCGGCCGGTCACGGCGAGTGGATCAACCGGCTGCTCCACTTCGGCTACCGGGAGTCGTTCGCGGTTCCGGTGAGCCACTACGGGACCGTCCACGCCGTCGCCGAGTTCATCAGCACGGACGCCGAGTGCTTCGCCGAGCCGGAGCGGCGGGCGCTCGGCGCGGTCGCGGACGCCGCCGGGATGCGCCTGTCGACGCTCGAGTCCGCCACCGCGTCGAACGCGCCTATCGCCTTCGCCCTGGAGTGCCGGCGGCCGTCGCCGCTCTTCCCCGGCCTCCCGGCGGACGGCTCGATCGCCGTCGAGCACGTCGCGATGACCGGCGGCGAGAGCTTTCACCTGACCGGCCGCGTCGACGGCTACACCGAGACGGCGTTCCGCGACTACGTCGCGGCGACGCCGGGCATCGAACTCGACGGCGTCGACTCCGTCGACCGCGACACCCACGAGGTCGCCGTGCGGATGCGGGACACGCCGGACCGCTCGCTGGCCGCCGTCCGCGACGTGCTCGCCGGGACGGACACGCGGCTGCGCGGCGTCCGTTCCCGCCCGGACGCCGACGTCTTGGCGTTTCGGACGACGGACCCGACGGTGATCGGGCGGGTCCGGGCGGCGCTGGTTCCCGTCTCCGACTCGTGTCGGCTCGTCTCGAAGCGGCACGTCTCCGAGCCGTCCGGGGGCCCCGACGGGTGGACCGGGGAGCCGGACCTGACCACCCGCCAGCGAGAGATCGCGGAGACGGCGCTCCGAGAGGGGTACTACGACGATCCGCGCCGCATCAGCGGCACCGACCTCGCTAACCGATTCGACGTGTCCTCGTCGACGCTCCACCAGCACCTCCGCGCCGCGGAGTCGAAGATCATGCGCGGCTTCTTCGAGTGACGGCCGCCAGCCGACCGCGGCAACTCACACGGACATATTCGGTATCACCCCGGCCTGCCACATATTTTCGGACGTAGAACTATCGGCGATACTACGACAATAGCAGGTATGAACCCCGCTCGAAACGGCGCGGTGCGAACTCCTGTGGCGCCCCTCACACGGGCAGTGTCGACCGGGGGTGAGGATCGGTGAGCGCCGACGGATCCGAGTTGCCGACGCTGGTGTACGAGTACCTGAACCGCTCTACTGACCCCCTCGCGAGTGCGGCGGGCGACGACCGGTCGTCGTGGGTCCACCCCTCCGTCTCCGTCGACGAACGGGGGGACGACCTGGTCGAGAGGCTGCTCGCCGCCGAGCGACGCCCCGGAGAGGTGTTTGAAGCCGTGTTGAACCCCTCTCCGGAGACGGTCACGCCGGCCTTTATCGCCGACACCGCCGTTCAGTACGACGACGTCGTCGGCTTCGCGGCGCCGAGCTCCCAGCTGTACGACGACCTGTTCTACGCCGTGTACGAGGCGATGGCGGAAACGGGCGCGGTGTTGACGACGAAGTACCCGCGTCACGAGGTCTACGGCCGACTCTCGGCGATGGACCCGCTCGTCATCGACTCGACGCCCGGCGCGGAGGCCGACGGCGGCGTCGACATCGCGACGAGCGACGCGGGGTCGGTCCGGTGCGGCGACCTCACGTCGCTCGGGGTCGCCGCCGAGCGCGCGACGATGCGGCTCGCGACGGACGACCGACCCGGGACCTTCGCGATCGCGACGATGATGCAGCTGCTCGCGCACCATGACGCCCGCACGCTCGACAAGTTCCTCCACGAGCTGGTCGGCCAGTGGCGCAATCAGGGCGTCGGCGGACTCGTCCACCTGCCGCCGACAACCGACGTCGACGGCGCCGACCGGTTCGGGGCGGCGCACCTCGATTACGTCATCGAGATGCGAACCGGCGATGGCCAGATCGAGGCGCGCGTGTCTGGGAAGCAGGACGTTGCTCCCACATGGCAGGTGGTTGGCTCGGCGCCGTGCCCGGATAGCGAGGCGTCGGTCCGGTTGGTGGACCGACAGCTCTCCGGGACAGCCGACGAAGGTGGCGGCGAGTCTACCTCGGAATAGCACCCGGCGAATCCGGGCCACAAGCCGCCCTCGCTCGCTGGATTTCGGCTCGCTGATCTTCGTCGTGAGGCCGCGCTTTGTTCGTCGACCACCCCATACTCCTCGCGGTTTGTACAGTACGCTCTTTAGGACATCCGGCTGGGTTCGACCGAAGCCGGGTTGCGGTTTGCTGACGCTGTCGGAACGCGAAGCACGACCTCGGTACCTGTGTCGGTCACGTCGACGTCGACCTCCCCGCCAAGCATCGAAACTAACATACGAATCAGCCAGATCCCGAGCGCGGAACCGTGCTGTAACGGCGTCTCTTCGCCGGTGACGAGTACCCCCCGCTCGATATCTGGCATGCCAGGCCCGTCGTCAGTCACGACGATCTGGAGCCAGCCGTCGTCTGCCTGTCTCACCGATACGTTGACGTGCGGGTCTTCTCTGTCTCCTGCGGCCACCGCGTTCTTTATCACCTCGGTAAGCGGGTGTGTAAGCCATCGTGAGACAGTCCCGTCGGTCGCGTCGACAGAGACGGCGATCGTTGCGTCCGAGTGGTCATCCCGTACCGCCGTCGCGGCCTTTTCAGTGACCTCAGCGATGTTAACGGTTGACTCGTCGTGTGGTATCTCCCGTATCGCGCGATCGATCACCTGCATTTTGTTCGTAAGTCGTTCCCACCCGTCGAATATACGCGTCAGTCGGCGGAGGTGATCGTGACGACAGTCAGCGTCCGGTTCCTCGGCGAGCATCGTTGTCCATCCCACGAGCTTGTTTAAATCGTTACGGACGTTGTGTCGGACGACCCGCTGGAACACCTGTAAATGCTGTCGCTGTCGCGTCTTCACGGTGATATCCTTCCCCTCAACGGCGATCAGCGTGATTTCACCAGCGGCGTTACGAATTGGCTTGAACGACACGTCGATGCGTGCGAGACCATCTGGACCCTGTAGTTCTCCTTCGGTCTGGACGAGTTCACCGTCACCCGCGCGGTTGACCGCCTCAGAAACCGTGAGTCCGTGGTTCGGGTCAAGGCTCAGCCACGGGAATTTGTCGATCGGTTCACCAACAATTGTCGACCGATCAACACCGATGCGTGCGACCAGCGTATCGTTCACGTCAGTCACGGTTTTATTGGGGCGGACTAACGCGGTAAGCTGGTGTGGGCTGTTAAACACAGCCTCCAGTCGCCGAGTGTACTTCTCGCGTTCAGAGATATCAATAAACAACACATCGGTACCGACGACTTCGTCGTCAACGGTGCGTGGGATCGCCCGTAACAGACACGGGACCGTGTCGCCGTCCGTCGTCACGAGCGTGCGTTCTGCGACGGTGAGATCACCGCTAAGCGCGCGTTCGTAGCCGTCTGACTGGAGTGAATCAGTCGAGCTATCGTCATAAAACTCACTGAGCGGCTGTCCAACCACCGCTTCGCGCTCGTACCCCAGCGCGTCGGAAAACGACCGGTCACAGGCCCCAATGACTGCTTCGCCGCCAACGGCCCGAGTTTGAACGAACAGCAGCGGGCCCTGATCAAACAGTTTCGACGCCCATTTCACACGCTCGGAGCGCTTCGTCGCGTCTCGCCCCATCGCCAGCACACTGGCAGAGCCATCACCCGCATCACTCACAACGGTGTGTAGATCTATCCACGTGACTTCGCTGTCATCCGTCCCGATTCGTATCGTCTCAGCAGCCGGGTCACCGGTCTCGATCGGGCGCCGCAGGGCGTCAGCGGCACGTTCGCGGTCCACCGAATAAACTACTGCTTGCCATTCGTCTATCGTCGTCGGGCTCGCTCCGACCGTCTCTCGTAAAGTGGCGTCCAACGTGACTGTGTTGGTGCTGAAGTCCCACTCACCGATGCCCGTCTCCGTCCCGCTGAGGACGAGCTCCAGCCGCTCAGTCTGGTCTCTGAGCTCTCTGATCCGCCGTCGTTGCTCGGTAATATCGTGTTGAACCCCGATGTAGTTTGTCACGATTCCGTTTGCGTCTCGAACCGGCGTCACGGAGAGCTTCGCCCAGTACGGTTCACCCTCCGCGGTGTAGTTTCTCAGCTTAGTCGTTATCGGTCGCTCGGTTTCGATCGCCGTACGGATGCGCTTTGTCGTCTCCGAATCTGATCCGGGGCCCTGGAGGAATCTCGGGTTTCGGCCGAGAGCCTCTGACCGCTCGTATCCGGTTAGCTGTACAAACTCCTCGTTGACGTACACCAACGGGTTCCCCGGTTGGGTCGGGTCCGTAATCTGGATGCTGGTCCCTGCTTCGTCCAGCGCCCGCTCTTTTAATGCGAGTTCGTGTTCCCGTGCTTCACGATCGCTCACGTCACGCACCGTACAGACCATTCGGGATGGGGTGACCATCGTCAGGGACAGCTCCGCCGGGAACGTCGTTCCATCTGGCCGACTTCCCGTTACTCGCCCCTGCCAGTGACCATCGCGTTCGAGCGCGTCGAAAGCTTCCTTCTCGATCCGTGCCGCTTCATCCGCAGCGTATAGCTCTCGCCAACTTCGACCGAGCAACTCCTGTTTGCTGTCGAATCCGTACATGTCGACGTGCGTCTGGTCGATATAGACGTACGACTCGTCGTCAAGAATGGCGACGCCATCGGCGGCGTCCTCAATCGCTTGTTGAAACGCCCCGAGGCGAATCTCAGAGGCGATCTCGCCTGTCGGCTCACGTGTCTGGGAGCCAATGCGGTCGAGTGCCGCGGCCAGTAACTCCGCTGCTCGCTCTAGGACATCGCGGACGGCGGCCCCGTCCAACGCGGTCGCAGCGTCGCGGTGACCCCATCCAACCGACAGCACACGCTCGGAACCGATCGGAACGAACAGTTCCTCACGCGGCAGCCAGCGGCTGTCATCCGGTGCGATTGGTCCGGCCACCCCGTCGGTTCGAGCCGGCGCATCAGTCGTGAAACATCGCTTGACAAGAGCTGCGTCCGGTGGGGGTGTTCGGCCCGGCCGACCGGTATGACGTTCGGAACTAAACGCCGGTTGGGACGGCTGTTCCGGCGGTTGGGCGTTCTCAACGCTGCTGTCGCGCTCGTTGTGGTTTCGCCACACGGTAATCGCTGCGTCTCCCAGTGTGGCACGGATCGCGGTCAGTGTCCGATCAACAGCGCCGCCTACTGTCTCTTCCCGGTTGAGGTCGACGCCGAGGTTGAACAGCGCGTCCTCGGTCACCTCGTCACCGCTCGTCATCGACCCGTGTTGCCAGCGGTTCAGTCGAACACGGCCGAGCGGTCAGGTCATCGATCAATGTCTGAATGGCCCAGAGCCGCTCCACCACTGCCCAGAGCGGGTCAACGAGTTCACTGTCCGACGCGTTGGTAGCGGCGGTCCAGACGTGTTCTTCAGCCTCGGCGAGTGCCGTTGCTGCCACTTCGAGAGCCGCTTCGGTCGACTCCCGTGCGCGTGCGTCCGCTGAGAGTCCGTAATGCAATGGCCGTGAGCGGAACGCGTCGGCGTCGATGACCTCGATCAGCTCGTCGTGCGTCATCGTCACGAACACGTCGTCGTACCGGAACGACAGCGTTCCCTCTTCGAGACGCGTCGCTGAACCGCCCGGCCCGCCGAAGAGGAGGTTTATGACATCGGGGCTGATGTACCTATCGAGGCGTCGGAGCTCGTCGCCTTCCGTGTTTTTGAACGCCGAGACCGCATCGAACATCGCGTCGAGCGCGGACGGTGCACTCGCCGCGTCGAACCGAGTAACTGACACGTCCGAATTCATGCCGAATAATTTCACCGAATCAGTATGTCACGTTTTACGGAATAGTCCGCTTCCCGCGGGCGATACCGAATATGTACGCGTGTGCGGGACTCGACGGCCGTTCAGCTCTCCGTCTCACGCGACCGGACGAGGTCGTCTGCTCGGCCCGGTCTCCCACCGACGTCCTCCGAGCGGCGACCTGCGTGACTCGCTGTCCTCACAGAGTCACGCGCCGTGCCTCTGACAGCGTTCCCCGTTCCGGGGACCGCGTCGACCGATATTCCCGGTCGACATCCGTATATCAGCAGATAGGATCATAAGTGGTATGACAGAAATGTCAGGTAATGGCCTCTGTGACCTCACATTTTTGGTGCGCTCGCCAGAGCGCACCGCGTGCACCACGCGCCTACCGCGCCGCCGGCCGCACCGCGTTCCTCTCGTACCGTCGGTCCGTCGCCGCGCGCCTCGGCTCGCGGCGTCCCCGCTGACGCCGTCGCGCCCGCCCGACGGGGCGTCACGGACTGCGGCTCTCTCGGCCCGTTCGTCCCGGATTCGACGCCCCCATAGCGCTCCGCGAATCGCGTCCTCGGCGGAACAATTATCAATTAAAGCAGTATAGTTATTAATACACAATAATGTTTTTCGAAGACATCGCCGACCGGGCGAACGGCGATCGGGTCCCGCTGTCGACCCGCGAGCGGGCGATCGGCGGCGCCGGCGTGCTCGCGCTCGTCGCTCTCTCGGCGCTCGCGCTCGCGACCGACGTCACGTGGAAGCTGCCCGCGATCTCGTGGGTGGCGTTCGGTGCGATGGCGCTCGGCGCCCGGGCGGCGGCGGCCGATCACCCGCTCGAACCGGTCTGGGGGTACGGGCTGGCGAGCGGCGCGATGGTGACGAGCACGGCGTTGTTTCTGATCCCGCAAGCGCTCGCCCAACACGGGCGCTTCGGTAGCCTCGGCATCGCCGTCGGCTTCCTGGCGGGGTACGCCGGTCACTCGCTCGGACACCGGTTCACGCACCTCGATCTCCCGGTCGACCACACGGCCGCGGAGCTGACGGTCCACGCGCTCGCGGCCGGCGCGATCATCGGCGCCATTTACGGCGCGATGCCGTCGCTCACGTCGCTGCTCGGTATCGCGCTCGTCTCGCACAAGGCGCCGGCCGGGTACGCCGCGGCGCGCCGCCTCGCCGGGCGGGACCGGTCGGTCGCCGTGCTCGCGCTCCCGGCGGCCGCCGTCGGCCTCATCGCCCTCCCGGTCGCCGCGGTCGGCGTCACCCCGTCCAGCGCCGTCCGCGGTCTGCTGTTCGGCGTCGGGGCCGGCGTGTTCCTCCACGTCGCCGTCGATCTGCTGCCCGAGTGCACGGCCGGAAGCGAGACCTGCCCCGCCGGCGCCGCGGCCGACGAGCACCGCCTCCGCGACCGACTCCGCACCCACGCGGCCGTCAGTTCCGTCGTCGGCGGGACCGCCGTCGTCCTCGGCTGGCTCCTGATCGGCTGACGGCTCCGCCCGCGGCGCCCCGGTCGCGCCCGGCTCACTCCTCGGTCAGGTCCACGTACGTCCGCCGGACCGTCACGGGCGTCACGTCGGCGACGTCGGCCGCCTCCTGCTGCGTGCAGTCGGCGCCCAGCTCGCGGGCCGCGGTGTACAGGCAGGCGGCGGCGACGCCGACGGGGTTGCGGCCGTTCGCGATCCCTTCCTCGACGGCGCGGTCGGCCAGTTCGCCGGCGCGGCGCTCCACGTCGGCGTCGCAATCGAGCTCGCTCGCGAACCGCGGGAGGTACTCCCCCGGGCCGGTCGGCGCGATCGGCAGCCCGAGCTCGCGGTTCATCGCGTCGAAGGCGGCCCGGTGCTCGGCCTCCGTCGCCTTCGCCTCGGCGCAGACCTCGCCGACGGTGCGGGCCACGTCGGCGGTGCGGCAGGCGACGTACACGCACGCGGCCGCGAACCCCTCCAGCGATCGGCCGCGGAGGAGGCTCTCGGACTGCGCGGAGTCGAACAGCGCGCAGGCGGCGTCGCGGACGCTGTCCGGGAGCCCCATGGCTCCGGTCAGCCGCCGTATCTCGGTGTACGCGTACACCTTGTTGCGGTCGCGCTTCGTCGAGATCTGCGCGCGGTTGTGCTGGGTCCGCATCCGAGCGAGCCGCCGCCGCTTGCGCCCCTTGACCTTCGTCGACCGACCGATATCCGTCGAGAGCCCGCGGTCATGGCGCGAGCGCGTCAGCGGCGCGCCGGTGCGCTTGGGGTTCGTGTCGTCGTCGTCGAACGACCGCCACTCGGGCCCGTGGTCGATCCGGTCGGCCTCGACGACGAGCCCGCAGTCGTCGCAGACGCGCTCGGCGGCGTCGACGCGCGTCCGGCCGCCGCACTCCGGACACGTCTCGCGGGCAGCGGTCTCGTCGGTCTTCGTGGCCTCGTCGGTCTTCGCGGCCCCGTTGGTTTCCGCGGGGTCGCCGGTCTCGACGGTCGCGGCGCGGTTCGCAGCCGCGGCGTCGTCGGTCTCGGTGCGGGGCGAACGGATCTGCGTCGAGCGTGCCTCACTCATCACACGTCGAACTCGGGCCCGATCCCTTACTTAAACCCGGGGAGATCGCGGGCCGATCGCCCGGATCGGCGCGCTCGAACCGACCGGTTACCGGTCGGTGTTTGGCGCGATCGCCCCGCCGCAGTACGGTGGTTTTAACTCCCTCAGCGAGCCAGCCATTCGCATGGCGCTGTCGGAGATCGCGGACGGCCTCGAAGTGACCGCGAGCCAGCACGACCGAGGGGTCGCCGTCGCGGACGACACGGAGACCCCGCTCGTCGATCGGCTCGCGGAGCACGCGGACGACCTCCCGTGTACACCGGCGGCGACGGCGACGCTCGTCGACGCCTACACCGCCGGACGGAGCGTCGGCGACGCCGCCCGCGAGGCAGGCGTGACGCCGATGACGGGCGCGAAGGCCCTCCACCGGTGCGGCGTTGAGGGGGTCTGCCCGCTCGCGCCGGGCCGCCGCGACGTGGTTCGCGACTGGCTGGACGGGCGGCTCGCGCGGAGCGAAGCGGTCGCGCTCGCCGGCGGCGACGAGGCGGACTTCGCGCTGGCGACGTACGTCGAGACGCACGACCCGGTCCCCGCGGTCGCCGACGCCGTCGACGCCCACGTCGCCGGCTCCGCCCCGATCGGCGCCGGTTCCGCCGGAGGCGGCGACGATGCGCTCGGCGGCGCGCTCGGGTCGCCCGACGGGCTCCGCTGAGCGACGCGGTCGCTACTTCTCCCGGCCGTTCCCCTCTCCGCTTCGCCCGCTTCCGCTCAGGACCGCAGCCGGTCGACGAACCCTGGCTCCTCGAACTCGACTCCGACCGTCGCGTCGAAGGCGTCCTCGAACGCCGCCGCGACGGAGCGCGCGTACGACCCGCTCCCGGTCGCCGCCGTCGGCGCGCTCGCGACCGCCGGGTCGGTCGAGGGAAGGAGAACGTCCGCGTCGCTCTCGGACTCGTCCTCCCGTTCTGCGTCACTCCCTCCGTCGGCGCCCCGCGCCACCGCGATCGACCGGTCCAGCCCAGCGCCCACGTCGGCGACGCGACCGCGGAGCCGCTGGAGGGCGTCTCGCCCGTGCGTCGTCGCCGGGAACACCGCCGCGGTCCGGTCGGTCGTCGTGACCGCCGCGACAGCCTCGTTTGAGCCGACGGGAGCGGCGTCGACGACCACGGCGTCGTACGCGCTCGCCGCCTCGTCGATCCGACGCTCCAACTTCCGTGCGGCCTCCGCCGTCTTCGCCCTGGCGACGCGCTCGAAGGGCGCGCGGGAGGGGATCAGGTCCGCGCGTCCGGAGCGGTTCGGCGCGTCGCCGTCGTCACCAGCGCCCCCGGCGCCGCCGTCTCCCAGAGCGATCGGGTACGCCGCCGCCGACAGCGACGCGTCGGTCTCGTCGGTGACGAGCGTCGTCAGGTCGGTGCCGATCCGGCCCGAGACGTACTCGGAGAGCCCCTGCGTCGTGAACGCTGCGTCGACGACCGCCACGTCGCGACCGTCTCGCGCGCCGAGCGCCGCCAGTTCGACCGCGGTTCGCGTCGTCCCGGCGCCGCCGGTCGCCCCGACGAGCGCGAGCGTTCGAGTGTGCATGGCTCCGCTCACTGGGGTCGATTGTTAAGCGTCGCGGATCGCTTCAGCGTCCGGCGGAATATTTATACCATACTTATTAATAACGGTACTGACACATGGCCGCCATCGCAGACGGGAAGTGGCGCGCGCTCGCGCTCGTCGGCGTTGCGGAGCTGTTCGCGATGACGCTCTGGTTCAGCGGCACGGCCGTCGGGCCCGAGCTGGCCGCGGCGTGGGGGCTCTCCGCGGCCGAGACGGCCTGGCTGACCAACGCGGTCCAGCTCGGATTCGTCGTGGGGGCCCTCGCGTCTGCGTCGCTGACGATCGCCGACGTCGTCCCGCCGCGGTACCTGTTCGCGGGCTCCGCCCTGCTCGGCGCGGCGGGGACGGCGGCCATCGCGGCGGTCGTCGCCAGCGGCCCGCCCGCGATAACCCTGCGATTCCTGACGGGCGTCGCGCTCGCGGGCGTGTACCCCACCGGGATGAAGATGATGGCGTCGTGGTTCGACGCGGGGCGCGGACTGGCCATCGGCGTCCTGGTCGGCGCGCTGACGGTCGGGTCGGCCTCGCCGCACCTCCTCCGGGCGGTCGGCGGGATCGGCCGCCCCGACGCGGTCCTGTACGGCACGGCCGCGCTGGCGGCGCTCGGCGGCGCGCTCGTCCTCGCGTACGAAGACGGGCCCCACCAGCCGGAGACGGCGCCGTTCGACCCCGGCGCGGTCCGTCGGATCGTCACCGACCGCGGCGTCGTCCTCGCGAACGCCGGCTACTTCGGTCACATGTGGGAACTGTACGCGGTCTGGACGTGGGTCCCCGTCTACCTCGTCGCGAGCTTCGAGGCGGGCGGAGTGGCCGACGCCGACGGCCGCGCCGCGCTGCTGGCGTTCGCGACCATCGCTATCGGCGGCGTCGGCGCGTGGCTGGCCGGGTCCGCGGCCGACCGCTGGGGCCGGTCCGCGGTCACCAGCCTGTCGATGGCCGTCTCGGGGTGCGCCTGTCTGCTCGCGGGCGCCGTCTTCGGGTCGTCGCCGCTCGTGGTCGTCCCGTTCGTCCTCGTCTGGGGGTTCTTCATCGTGGCCGACTCCGCGCAGTTCTCCGCCGCCGTCTCAGAACTCGCCGACGAGAGCTACGTCGGCTCCGCGCTGACGTTACAGACCGCCGTCGGCTTCCTCATCACCATCGCCTCGATCCAGCTGGTTCCCCTCGTGCGGAACGCCGCCGGCTGGCAGTGGGCCTTTGCCCCGCTCGTCGTCGGGCCGCTCGTGGGTACCGGGGCGATGCTGTGGCTCCGCACGCTTCCGGAGGCCGACCGGTTGGCCGGGGGACAGGGGTAGTCGACGGGCGGTCGCCTCGCCGATCCCGGTCGGGTCCCCGCGACGGCCCCGGCCACCTCACTCGGCGATCGCTTCGGCCACCGCGTCCAGCTCGTCGTCGGAGAGGTCCGGTCGCTCGCCGCCCACGGCGTGGAGGGGGGCGCCGCCGTCGCCCTCGAACCGCGGGATGATGTGCACGTGGACGTGCGGGACCTCCTGTCCGGCCGCTTCGCCGTCGTTGATCCCGACGTTGGCGCCGTCGGCCCCGACGGTCGAAAAAAAAAAAAAAAAAAAAAAAAANGAAGAGGTCGCTCGCGAGGGCGTCGTCGAGGTCGCCGACGTGCTCGGCGTGCGTCTTCGGGATCACGAGGGTGTGCCCGCGAGCGAGCGGGTTGGCGTCGAGGAACGCCAGCACGTCGTCGGTCTCGTGGACGGTCCGCGCCGGGATGTCGCCGGCGGCGATCGAACAGAAGATGCAGTCGTCGGACATACGCGAGGAGTCGGCGCCGCGACTCATCAAGGTTTCCCGGGCGCGGGCGACGCGGAACGCCGTGCGAGCGGCCCCTATTTCTCGGCGTCCTCGCGAACGGTCCCGCCGACCACGAGCGCGGCCCCGATGATCACGAGGTTCTTGACGATGTACTGTCCCTCGACGGTCAGGCCGAACGGGAACGTCGTGAACACGACGTCGGGCAGCAGCACGATCGGCAGGAAGGTGCCGGGCATCTGGAGGAACAACAGCAGGATCCCGACCCTGATGAGCGGCCGGTACAGCAGACACAGCCCGATGAGCACCTCCCAGACCCCGAGGATCGGGACGAACACCTCCGCCGGCACCACGTACACCGTCGAGGCGACCAGCTCTGCGGCCGGACTCCCGCCGACCACTTTCAGCCCGCCGAACCAGACGAACACGATCCCGAGCGCGACGCGGAGGACGGGGATCCCGAGCCGGTTCATCTGCCGCGTGATCTCGCGGTCGATCCGGTCGAAGCGCTCCCGGACCGATTCGAACCGGTCCGTCGCTTCCAGATCGCCTTCGGCGTCGGTCTGTGTCGTCTGTGTGCCTGACATCGCTTCTCGAGAATTATACGGCGCCGATACGCAAAAGTGCTACTCAGATCCCCCCTCACCGGGAATGTGTAGGGTCTCTCGCGGTGCGTCCCCGGCGGCGACGCGATCGCCGGAGGGTCCGCGCTCACTCCGCCGCGTCGGGGAACGGGACCTCGATCAGGTCGCCGTCGTCGGGGAGGAGGCACTCGCCGCCGAACTCTTCCCGGGCGTCCCGGAGGATCGGGGTGGCGTCGGCGGCGTACCGCGAGGAGACGTGCACCAGCGCGAGCCGCTTCGCGCCGGCGCGCTCGGCGATCGAGCCCGCCTCCCGGCCGGTCGAGTGGGCCGTGTCTCGGGCGCGGTCGGCCATGTCGTCGGCGAAGGTAGCGTCGTGGACGAGCAGGTCGGCGTCGCGGGCGACCTCGACCGTCCGCTCTCGCGGCCGCGTGTCGGCGGTGTACACGAGCGTCCGGCCGGGCCGCGGCGGGCCGACGACCTGCTCCGGCTCGACGACCGTCCCGTCTTCGGCCTCGACCGGCTCGCCCGCGTGGAGGCGGCCGAACTTCGGACCGACGGGGACGCCCAGTTCCTCCGCCTTCGGGCGGTCGAACCGACCGGGGCGGTCGTCCTCCTCGAGGGCGTACCCCTGCGATTTGGTCCGGTGTGTCGTCTCGAACGCGCGGACCTCGTAGCCGTCGGCGTCGAGCGCGACGGCGCCGGGGGCGACCTCGTCGATCCGGATCCGGAACGCGGGGTCGTGGCCGACCGCGTGCACGAGGTCGCGGAGGTCGTCTGCGGTCCCCGGCGGGCAGTGGACGGTCAGGGGCTCCGTCCGGTCGTTGAACCCGAGCGTCTGGACCAGCCCCGGGATCCCGAGGACGTGGTCGCCGTGGAGGTGCGAGACGAACAGGTGGTCGATCCCGAACCCGGTGCCGTACCGCATCATGCCGCGCTGGGTCCCCTCGCCGCAGTCGAAGAGGAGGCGGTCGCCCTCGCGGTTGACGAACAGTGCGCTCGGCGCGCGCTCGGTCGTCGGGACGGCACCGCCCGTCCCGAGGAAGGTGACGCGAAGGGACATGCTCGCTCATCGGAGCGGCATTTGTAAACCGGTATCGATGACGGCGCCGGGGGCGCGCCTCGCCGGCGACACCGACATGTGTCCGCCGCCCCGAGTGCGACCGTGCACGACTCGATCGCCGCGCTGATCGGACGGGAGGGGTGGCGCGCCGAGGGCGACGCGGCGCGCGTCCACTACGACGGCGGCGGCGCCCGATTCGCCGTGGAGTTCTACGCGGACGCCGAGCGCGTCCTCTACTGGACGGTGCCCGCCGCCGAATCGGACGCGGCCGCCGAACCGGACGCGAGCGCCGCCACCGCCGCCCCCGTTCCCCGCGAGCGGATCCCGGACCCGCTCCGGCGACGCATCCGCGAGGACCTCGCCGCCGCCGGCGTCGACCCTGACGTGGAGCGCCGCGAGGTCTGACCGCGCCTCCGATTCCGGTGTCGGTTCCTCTCTGAGTTTCTCCGCCCTCTCGAATACGCGTGTTGACGCCCGTTACCGGAGATTTCCGCCGATGTATTTCGGTTCGAAGGAAACCTATTTGCCGTCAGATACGATATGGATCGGTAATGAGTAGCGTCGAATGGGAGGAAGACGACCCCTTCGAGGAACAGCGGGACAAGATCGAGAACCCGATGAAACGGCTGTTCCTCGCGTACGGTCGCGACTACCTCCCGCAGGTGACGGTCGGCGTCTTCGCCAGCGTCTTCGCGCGGCTCCTCGACCTCCTCCCGCCGCTCATGCTCGGGATCGCCATCGACGCCGTGTTCTACGAGGACGCCCTCTTCAGCGAGCAGATCCCGCTCGTGCTCCTCCCCGACGCGTGGCTCCCGACGGGACAGACCGAGCAGTTCTGGTTCACCATCGCCGTCATCGGGGCCGCGTTCGGCATCGGCGCCGGGTTCCACTGGGTCCGCAACTGGGGGTTCAACGCCTTCGCACAGAACATCCAGCACGACGTGCGGACCGACACGTACGACAAGATGCAGCGGCTCAACATGGAGTTCTTCTCCGACAAGCAGACCGGGGAGATGATGTCGATTCTCTCGAACGACGTGAACCGGCTCGAACGGTTCTTAAACGACGGGATGAACTCCCTGTTCCGGCTGTCCGTGATGGTGGTCGGCATCGGCGTGCTGCTGTTCTGGATCAACTGGCAGCTCGCCCTCGTCGCGCTCCTTCCGGTCCCGATCATCGGCGGGTTCACCTACCTGTTCATCCGGATCATCCAGCCGAAGTACGCCGAGGTGCGCTCCTCGGTCGGCAAGATGAACTCCCGGCTCGAGAACAACCTCGGCGGCATCCAGGTGATCAAGTCGTCGAACACCGAGCCGTACGAGTCCGACCGCGTCGACGACGTGTCGATGGACTACTTCGACGCCAACTGGGACGCGATCACGACCCGTATCAAGTTCTTCCCGGCGCTCCGCGTGCTCGCCGGCATCGGCTTCGTCCTCACGTTCGTCGTCGGCGGGCTCTGGGTGTTCCAGGAGACGCCCCCGGGACCGTTCACCGGCGACCTCTCGGTCGGGATGTTCGTCGTGTTCATCCTCTACACCCAGCGGTTCATCTGGCCGATGGCGCAGTTCGGGCAGATCATCAACATGTACCAGCGCGCCCGCGCCTCCTCCGCGCGGATCTTCGGGCTGATGGACGAGCCCTCGCGGCTCGCCGAGGACCCCGACGCCGAGGAGCTGGTCGTCGGCGACGGCGACGTCGTCTACGACGACGTGAGCTTCGGCTACGACGAGGAGACCATCGTCTCCGACATCGACTTCCACGTCGAGGGCGGCGAGACGCTCGCTCTGGTGGGACCGACCGGTGCCGGGAAGTCCACGGTCCTCAAGCTGCTGCTCCGGATGTACGACGTCGACGAGGGCGCCATCCGGATCGACGGGCAGGATGTGCGCGACGTGACGCTCAAGTCGCTCCGCCGGTCGATCGGCTACGTCGGGCAGTCGTCGTACCTGTTCTACGGGACCGTCCGCGAGAACATCACCTACGGCACCTTCGAGGCGACCGACGAGGAGGTCCGCGAGGCCGCGCGGGCCGCCGAGGCCCACGAGTTCATCGAGAACCTCCCGGACGGGTACGACACGATGGTCGGCGAGCGGGGCGTGAAGCTCTCAGGCGGCCAGCGCCAGCGCGTCACCATCGCGCGGGCGGTGCTGAAAGACCCCGACATCCTCATCCTCGACGAGGCGACCTCGGACGTGGACACCGAGACGGAGATGCTGATCCAGCGCTCGCTCGACCGCCTCACGGCCGACCGCACCACGTTCGCGATCGCGCACCGCCTCTCGACGATCAAGGACGCCGACACCATCCTCGTGTTGGAGGGCGGCGAGGTCGTCGAGCGCGGCACCCACGACGAGCTGTTGGACAACGGCGGGCTGTACGCGCACCTGTGGGGCGTGCAGGCCGGCGAGATCGACGAGCTGCCCCAGGAGTTCATCGACCGCGCGCAGGAGCGCACCGCACAGCTGGTCGAGGACGCCGAGAGCGACGACGACTGAGGCGCCGATCGCCGCGGGCTACTCGGACAGCCGGCTCCAGTCGCCGGCCCGATCGATCTCCGGTGTCCCGCCGCCGTCGTCTCCCGGATCGCCGTGATACCCGATCACCGCCTCCTCGTCGAGCCCGTCGAGGATCGCGTCCCGGACCTCCCACGGCTCGGCGAACGTCGTCGCCTCGCACTCCTGGAGCGCGGTCTCCAGCCGCCGTTCGCCGGCCGCCGTCTCCAGCTCGAACCCCCCGTACTGCTCGATCAGTTCGCCGACCGACACCGGATACTGGTGTTCGCGAAGGGCTCGTTTCAACGGCCCGAACGTGACCCCGTACGCCCGCGCTTGACCCCCGTTGTCGCTGCTCATGGCTGGTCCCTCACTGCCCGTCGGATTAATACTCCCGCCTGGCCCGCCGGCGTTTGGCCCGTCTCTCGGCCCGACCGCGGACCGTCGCCTATACGGCGCCTCCCGTGGACGATCGGACATGCGACTCGCGGACGCCACCTGGACCGACGTGCGCGACGCCGACGTCGACGTCGCGTTCGTCCCCGTCGGCAGCACCGAACAGCACGGCCCTCACGCGCCGCTCGGAACCGATACCCTCGACGCGGTCGCGGTCGCGGAGGCGGGCGCGGCGGCCTACGAGGCGGCGGAGAGCGCCGGCGATCCGGACGCCGGCGACGACGCCACGGCCGCGGGCCGAGTCGCCGTCACCCCGCCGATACCCGTCGGCGTCGCCGAGGAACACCGCGCGTTCGACGGGACGATGTGGGTCTCGCCGGAGACGTTCCGCGCGTACGTCCGCGAGGCGGCCGAGTCGCTCCCGGGCCACGGGATCGACCGGGTCGTGTTCGTCAACGGACACGGCGGCAACGTGGAGGCGCTCGCGGAGGTCGCCCGCCGGTTCTCGCGCGACGACGCCCACGGCGGCTACGCGGTCGCGTTCACGTGGTTCGACGCCGTCGGCGAGCACGCGGGCGACATGGGCCACGCAGGCCCGCTGGAGACGGCGCTGTTGCGCGCCACGAACCCCGACCTCGTCCGCGAGGACCGGATCGAGGAGGCCCGCGAGGGGGCGGCCGACCGTTGGGGGGAGTGGGTCTCGGGCGTGAACCTCGCGCACGACTCCGACGCGTTCACCGACAACGGCGTGGTCGGCGATCCCGCCGCGGGCGACGCCGAGCGCGGCGAGGCCCTGCTCGACCTCGCGAGCGACGCGCTCGCTGAGCTGGCGGAGGCGGTCGTCGACCGGGAGTCGGCTTGAGAAGGGCGGCGCGTCGCTACTCCTCGTCTTCCTCCTCTTCGCCGGCCGCCGCCGCGTCCTGCAGCGCGCCACGGATCGCGGGGACGGTCCCGGTGAGCGAGCCGACCTCCTCGGCGGCGGCCTCGATGTCGCCGACGAGCGACTCCAGCTCCTCGATCTCTGCTTTTAAATCGTCGGCGTCCTCGAACGCGTCGGCGCGCTCGCCGAGCACGTACGCCTTCTTCGCCGAGCGGACGCTGTCGACCGCGTCCCCGACGTCGAGCGCCGACTTCAGCCCGTTGAGCGCGCCGAGCACGTTGTCCGCGTCCGTCTCCCACACCGCGTCGGCGTCGGGAAGCTCTCCCCGTGCGGCCTGCAGGTGCTCTCGGACCTCGGCACGGGTCTCCTCGGCGGCCTCGCCGAACAGGTCGTCGTCGTCGAACGTGGACTGGCTCATACCCGATGCGTCGTGCCCACGCCTTTTAAAAACGCGCCCGAAAGCGAAAGTGAAACCCGAGCCGACGCGGCGTCTGCGGTCCGGTTCGGTGACCCCGGGCGTTCAGTTCCGCTTTGGAGGGATTCGGACCGCCACCGATCACAGCCGCCCGACGAGCTCCAGCGCGAACAGCCCGACCAGCAGGCCGAGCACGCCGGCCAGCAGCGCCAGCGTCCGGAGCCACCGACCCACCCGCTCGGCGCTCGGGGTCGCAGCGAGGAGCGCGGGCCGTCCGGGGCGCTTGGGTTCGGTGTCGGTCACGGTTCCAAGATCGGTCACGTATCACCTAAAACCGACCATGAGAGCGTTATAATGCCCTATAACGCGCTGTACGGCTATATATCACCGCGGGTCAGGTCCGTGCTCACGCCCGATTCCACGGCGCCTCCTCGAAGTCGACGATCCGCTCGCCGCGGTCGAGCCCGTCGATCCGGGCGATCTCGTCGTCGGTCAGGTCGATCTCGCGGGCCGCCCAGTTGGCCTCGACGTGGCCGACGTCGGCCGCCTTCGGGATCGGGGCGACGCGCTCCTTCGAGAGCAGCCACGCGAGGCTCACCTGCGCCGGGCTGGCGTCGTGGGCCGCGGCGATCTCTTTTAAAACGTCCACGTCGGCGACGCGGTTGCGCGCGATCGGCGAGTAGGCGACGAGCCAGTGGTCGTGCTCGGCCGCGCGCTCGCGGAGTTCCTCCTGTTGGAGCAGCGGGTGACACTCCACCTGATGCGCGAACACGTCATTCGCGAGCCGGTCGATCGCCTCGTCGAGCTGGTCGGGGCGGAAGTTCGAGAGCCCGATACGGTCGACCACGCCCTCGTCGACGAGGTCGTCGAGCGCCGGCAGCGTCTCGTCGGGGTCGTAGGTGTCGATCGGCCAGTGGACGTACAGCAGGTCGATCGAGTCGACGCCGAGCCGGTCACGGCTCACCCGCGCGGTCGCGACCGCGTCGTCGTACGAGAGGTTGTCCGTCGAGAGCTTCGTCGCGACGAACAGGTCCTCGCGGTCAACGTCGGTTCGATCGATCCCCGCCGACACCGACGCCTCGTTGTCGTACCCCTGTGCCGTGTCGACGTGGCGGTATCCCGTCTCGATCGCGTGTGCGACGCCGGCGACGCACTCCTCGCCGTCGGCCAGCTTGTACGTCCCGTACCCGAGCCTGTCGAATGCCGTTCCCATGTCCCCTCCACCGGGCGGCGTCACCCTCAACGTATCGGCCCGCCGCCCGCAACGTATCGGCCCGCCGCCCGCAACGTATCGGCCCGCCGCCCGCAACGCATCGGCCCGCCGCCCGCAACGCATCGGCCCGCCGCCCGCAACGCACCGGCGTCCACCGTCTCGGTCGCCGGCCGGTGCGTCGGGCGCGGCGCTCGCAGTCTGTTCAACTTTGTTATCAGTCTTAATATTCGGGTGGTAGTTATTATACCGATCCTTACCCTGTCTATTCGTACATTATGCAAGAGGAACCGTCCTCCGGCATTCGGTCGAGTTACGGCGCGAAGCTCGCGCTGTCCCTGATCGGTGTCATGGGGGTCTCAGTTTCATACGGGGTCATCGTCTACCTCCGCGCGGAGGAGGCCGGGGCCGCGGGCGCAGAGGTGCGCTCCGGGCTCATCGGGATGACGCTGTTGACGGTGATCGGGCTCGCGCTCATCGGCGTCACGGTCGGGTCGAACACGGTCATCTCCCTGCGGCAGCTCACGGCCAAGGCCGAGCGGATGGCCGAGGGGGACCTCGACGTGACGCTGTCGACGGGGCGAACCGACGAGATCGGCCGGCTGTTCCGGGCGTTCGACGCCATGCGCGGCTCGCTTCGCTCGGAGATCGACGACGCCGAGGAGGCCCGAGAGGACGCGGAGCGGGCGCGGCGCGAGGCGACGGAACGCGCCGAGACGGTCGAGCGCAAGGCGACCGAGTACGAGGCCGCGATGCGCGCGCTCGCCGACGGCGACCTGACCCAACGCGTCGACCCCGCCAGCGACAACGAGGCGATGGCTCGGGTCGGCGCCGCGTTCAACGAGATGGCCGACGAGCTGGAGGAGACGGTCGCCTCCGTCGCGACCGTCGCCGAGGACACGGCCGACGTGGCCGGCACCGTCGACGACCGCACGGAGAGCCTGCGGGCGACGACCGGCACGGTGTCAGAGGCGGTCGAAGAGATCGCCGAGGGGGCGCGCACCCAGCGCGACGACTTGCAGGCGGCGACCGACGAGGCCGAGAACCTCGCGTCCTCGGCCGAGGAGGTCGCCTCCACCGTCACCGACGTGGCGGAGACGGCCGAACACGCCGCCGCGGTCGGCGAGGAGGGCCGCGAGGCCGCCGAGGAGGCGCTCGCGGAGATGGACGCGGTCGAGGAGACGACCGCGGAGACGACCGCGGAGGTCGAGGCGCTCGCAGAGGAGGTCGAGGAGATCGGCGAAGTGGTCGACACCATCTCGGAGATCGCCGAGCAGACGAACCTGCTCGCGCTGAACGCGTCGATCGAGGCGGCCCGCTCCGGCGCCGACGGGGCCGGCTTCGCGGTCGTCGCCGAGGAGGTGAAGGCGCTGGCCGAGGAGACGCAGAAGTCGGCGAGCGAGATCGAGGCCCGGATCCACTCCGTCCAGGAGCGCGCGGAGACGGGCGCCGACGCGATGGAACGCACCGAAAAGCGGATCTCCGCCGGCGTCGACACCGTCGAGACGTCGATCGACGCGCTCGAACGCCTCGCGGAGGCCTCCGAGCGGACCGACACGAGCATGACCGAGATCACCCGGGCGACCGAGACGCAGGCCGACTCCGTCGACGCGGTGGTCGGGCACGTCGAGGATGTCTCCGCGATCAGCGCACAGACCGCGAGCGCGGCCGGCGACGTGACCGGCGCGGTCGACGAACAGGAGCAGACCCTCGGCGCGGTCGAGACGGCCGCCGAGTCGCTCTCGGACCGCGCGCTCGCGCTGCGCGACGCGGTCGAGGACTTCGAGTTCGCGGACGACGACGGCCTCGGTTCCGGATCCGGCGCCGCGGTCGGCGGGACCGCGCGCGACGGCAGCGCCACCGCGGTCTCCGACGGGGGTGTCGACGGGAGGGATGACAGCGAGTCCTTCGACTTCCCGCACGAGGACGGAAACGGCCCCGGCGCCGCCGACGGGGAGGGGGTGAACTGAGATGCTCGTCGACACCGCCGTCTGGGCGTGGATCGGCGTGCTCGCCATGGGTGCCGGCACGATCCCTCCGCTGTGGGCGTGGTTCTCTCGCTCCTCGGAGACGGGCGAGTCGCACGCGGTCTACTACGCCACGCTCGCCGGCGTCACCGGGGTCGCGGCGCTCGCGTACCTCGCGATGGCGCTCGGGTTCGGCACGGTGGCGACGCCGGGCGGCGACCTCCCGGTCGCCCGCTACCTCGACTGGCTGATCACGACCCCGCTGCTACTCCTCTACCTCGGCCTGCTCGCGCGTCCGTCGCGGCGCGTCCTCGCCGGGCTGATCGCGGTCGACGTGGTGATCATCGCCGGCGGGATCGCCGCGGTCGTCACGGCGGGAACGCTCTCGTGGGGCCTGTTCGCCGTCGCGTCGGCGGCGTACGCGGTGCTCGTCTACGGTCTGCTCGTGTCGCTCCCGCGGTCGGCGTCGGCCGAGACAGACAGGGTCCGCGCCGTCTTCGGGACGCTCCGGAACATCACGGTGGTGCTGTGGACGCTGTACCCGGTCGTGTGGCTGCTCGCGCCCACCGGGCTCGGCCTGCTGACGCCGGCGACCGAGATGCTCCTGTTCGTTTACCTCGACATCGTCTCGAAGGTCGGCTTCGTCGTCGTCGCGGTCGCGGGCGCGGACGCCCTCGACCGCCTCGGCGCCGAGAGCGGACTCGACGCAGGACGCGAGTTCGTCGCCGCCGACCCCGACGACGAGGGGGGCACGACGGTCCTCGGCGACGACTGAGCCGCTTCTCCCTTACTCTTCGTCTGCGACGAGATCTTCGTACTGCGCGCCGGTCTGTTTCAGCGTCTCCGTCGAGTAGAGCCGCTCGTGAGCGAACGGGAGGTGGTCGGCGGCCAGCTCGTCGATCTTCGCGTCGACCGCCTCGGCCTCGCGGCCGTGTATCATGGTGAACAGGTTGTACTCCCAGCCCTGCTCGGTCCGGCGTGGTCGGTGGTAACACAGCGTGACGTACGGGAGGCTCCCGACCGCCTCGCCGCGCTCGTCGAGCTCGTCGTCGGGCACGTCCCAGACCACCATGCAGTTGTTCGTGAACCCGGTGACGACGTGGTTGACGACGCAGCCGATCCGCTTGATGCAGCCGTCCGCGAGCAGCCGCTCGACCGCCGCGATCACGTCGCCGACGTCGGCCCCGATCTCGCTCGCCACGTCCGCGTAGGGCGTCGCCGACAGCGGGAAGCCGTCTTGGATCGCCAAGAGGAGGTCGGCCTCCAGCGCGCTCAGGTCGCCGCGGGCGTCCTCGGAGATGCGGGTGGCGGAGACGGCCGTCTCGGACGCTCGCGGGTCGCTTCGCTCCCCGCTCGCGGAGTCCGAGGCGCTCTGCGCCTCGCCCGACTCCCGCGCGAACCGGTCCGCGTTCACCACCGGAAACTCCAGGTCGATGTAGTAGTCCGTGAGCATCGGGAGGGCCAGCACCTCACAGCCCGTGCGCTCCTCGATCTCCGCGAGGATCGCGTCGCGCGTCTCCCGCGATCCGGCGGTGACGACGAACCACTGGTTCCACTCGTGGTCGCGCCGGTAGTTGTGGTTCACCTGCCGGTAGCCGTTGATGACCTCGGCGACCTCGTCGAAGCGGTCCTCGGGCGCGCGCACCGCCGCGAGCGTCGAAGAGCCGATCACCGGGGGGTTGAGGACCGCCCCGAACCGCCGGAACACGCCGCGCTCTCGGAGGTCGCGCACGCGGTCGAGGACGGCGTCGGCGTCGAGGTCGGCGCCGGTCTCGGTCGCGATCTCGCGGGCGACCCGCTCGAACGGGCGGGGTTCGACGGGGAAGCCGCTCTGGTACTCGTCGATGAGGGCCGCGTCGACCGCGTCGATACCGGCCCGCCAGTCGGCGTCCAGACTCATTGCCGGGATCAGGGGTTGCGCGTACGTACCGGTTTCGGAGGCGGTTCGGTGGAATCGGGGTCCGGACCGACCGGTCGTCAGCGGGAACGGCAGGGACCCGGCGTCGCTGGGCGGAATCAGTCGTCAGCGGGGGCCTCGCCCGGCGTCGGCGCGAACGCCCGGGCGCTCTCCTCCAACTGCGCCGTCGAGCAGCCGCCGATGGTCGCGGCCTGTTCGAGGGTCAGCGTGCGAGCGCGATACAGCGTGAGTGCGGTGGCGACGGATTTGGACGTCATCGGGAACAACTGTTCTCTGGATGGACGAACATATAACTCTGACGCCTTTTAAGGCTGGTTACGGGAGGTATCAGTAGAAGAATACCTTATATTTGGTTTATTCTGGCATAAATACCTACGTTTGTCCGTTTACACCGTGTGATCGTGTACCACGGAACCGGCGCGAGCCGGCCGGTTCGGCGCGGTCGGCGCTCGCGCGCGCCGTCTTTCGGTCGTTCCGTTCCCATCGCACGGGAGCCGAGCGAGGGACTTTTCGTTCGAGGTCCCGAACGAGGCGTATGGCTCAGGCGACTCAGGAGTTCGGCGACTGGCCCCTCAAACGGCTGATGACCGAGGTCTGCGGCTCCGGCCACAAGTCGGCCGACGACCTGACGCGCGCGCAGGCGACCGAGGCGTTCGAGCGGATCCTCGCGGACGAGCCCGACCCGACGACGCTCGGGGCGTTCTGGCTCTCGAACCGCTGGAAACGGAACACGCCCGAGGAGCTCGGCGCCTACGTCGACGTGATGTGCGAGCGCGTCGAGTACGCGGAACCCGACGCCGACCCCGTCGACTGCGGCGCGAACTACGACGGGAAGGGTCGCTCCGCGATCCTCGGCGTCGCGGCCGGCGTCGTCGCGGCCGCCGCGGGCACCCCCGTCGTCGTCCACTCGGGCGACCGCGTCCCGACGCAGAAGCAGGACTCCTACAAGCACGTCTTAGACGAGCTGGGCGTCCACACCGAGCTGACGCCCTCGGACTCCGCCGACATGGTCGACGAGACCGGCTTCGGCTTCTACTACCAGCCCGCCTTTAACCCCGCCATCGACGACCTGTTCGACCGGCGCGACCAGATGGGCGTCCGCACGTTCGTCAACACGATCGAGACGCTGGCGAACCCGTCGGGCGCGTCGGTCCACCTCGGCTCCTTCTACCACCTCGCGTTCGCGAAGAAGGTGGTCGACACGTTCGTGGAAAGCGAGTTCCACGACCTCGACCGCGTCCTGATGTTCCAGGGCATGGAAGGGTACGACGACGTGCGCCCCGGCTACACCAAGGTCGCCGAGTGGGACGCGTCCGGCGGCGACGGCGACGCCGGCAGCGAGGGCGCCTCCTTCGACGACTTCGAGATCGAGACCGCCGACTACGGGATGGACCTCGAAGAGGAGGACCTCGCGGTCGACGACGTCGCGGTCGAGTCTGCCGAGATCACCGAAGCGGTGCTCGCCGGCGAGCGCGACGGGCCCTTCGCGGACGCGATCGCGGTCAACGCCGCGCTTCGGATCTACGCCCGCGGGGATGTCGACTCGATCGAGGACGGCCTCGACGCGGCCCGAGACGTCATCGGGGACGGCGCCGCACACGACGTCCTCGAAGCGCTCCGCGACTTCTGACCGCGCTCGGCGCGGTCGTTCGACGCGGTCAGTCGGCGTGGTCGCTCGGCGATTTTTCACCCTCCCTCTTCGCGTTCGCTCCACCGACATCGCTCCCGCTTTTCGTCGTCCTTCGTACCCGCAGATCCCGCGCACTCGACCCGCTCACCCGCTCGAGGCACCGATCTGGGTCGAATTTGGGAAAGAATTCGGAAAGGCGTCTTGAGGCCGTATCACCTAGTGAACGTGTACCGAATATGATTCACGATACCGCTTCCCATCATGCCCACGTGTGAACACTGCGAGGCGCACGTCTCCGAACGGTTCGCCCGGGTGTTCTCGGACGCTCGCGGCCGAATACACGCGTGTCCGAACTGCTCGGCGAACGCCGGGATCGCCGAGGTCGCGAAGGAACGGGCGCAGAACGCCTGACCCCGGCCGACCGACCGGTCCCTTTCCTTTCGGCCCTCCCGGAGTCCGCTCCGCCGACGCCTAGCGCTCGGGCGCGGGCGGCATCGCGCGCTTGTGAGCGCTGCGTTCGTGGAGGTCGACGACGCGGTCGACGGCCGCCTCGGGCACGCCGAGCTCGCGGACCGTCGCCGCCCGCGAGAGCCCGCCGTCGACGTGGACCGCCAGAATCGCGTCGACGGTGTCGTAGTCGAGCCCCATCTCGTCGGCGTCGGTCTGCCCCTCCCACATCCCCGCCGTCGGCTCCTGCATCACCAGGTCGCGGGGCACGCCGACGTGTGCGGCCAGCTGGCGCACCTGCTGTTTGTACAGGTTCCCGATGGGGTTACAGTCGACCGCTTGGTCGCCGTACTTCGTGTAGTAGCCCGTCATCGCCTCCGCGCGGTTCCCCGTTCCCAGCACGACCCGGTTCTCCGCGTTGGCGACGAAGTAGTTGAGGACCGCGCGGGTCCGGACGTAGACGTTGCCCGCTGCCATGCGGTCGGCGGCGGCCTCGGGGACGGCGTCGAAGAAGGACTCCGCGATCGGCTGAATCTCGATCACGTCGTACTCGATCCCGAGGTCGTGGGCGACGCGCTCGGCGTCGCTCATCACGCCGGGGTCGTTCACCTCGGCCGGCATGGTGATCCCGTGGAGCCCGTCTTCGCCGAGCGCCTCGACGGCGAGGTGGGCGGTCAGCGTCGAGTCGATCCCGCCGGAGAGGCCGAGAACGGCGCCCTCTGCGCCCGCGTCGTCGACGAGATCCGCGATGAAAGAGACGATGCGATCGCGGGCGTCCTCCAACTCCGCGTCCGAGAGGCGCAGGTCCAGCGGGGGGTCGTCCGACAGCAACACCGACTGATCCGGGGTCCGGCTCATGGACTGTATATGGGGTCGAGGCGACTAATACCTCCCCGTCGACGCGGGGAACTGGACGCGCGTCGGATTCTTCGCGCCCCGCGGATCGCCCCGCGAGACGGCGAGCGCGTCAGGGGCGGCCGTCGGGAACCGGAACCAGCGCCGCGTCGATGGTTATAAAGGCCGGCGCCGGCGCCCGTCGATCGCTCATAAATACCCCTCCTCTTTCGCCAACAGCAATCCCTCCAGCGTCGCGTCGTTCGTCGGGGGTTCCCGAGCGACGTCCAGCGCCTCGTCGACCGGGACCGTCCGCGGGACGAGGAACTCGTTGCTGTCGTGGTCGACGTCGACCGGCTCCAACCCCTCGGCGAACACGTAGCCGCGCTTGTGCCGGAGCACCCCGGTCGAACACCACACCTCCTGTAACAGCGCGGTCGACGACGGCGCGAAGCCGGTCTCCTCGGCGAGTTCGCGCGCGCCAGCGGCGGTGTACGACTCGCCGGGCTCGACGATCCCCGCGGGAAGCTCCAGCTGGGTGTTTCGGACGGTCGGGCGGTACTGCTCGACGAACAGCACCCGGTCGTCGGCGACCGCGATCACGACCGTCGCGGGTGACAGCTCCGCCCAGTAGTACTTCTTCTCCGTTCCGTCGGGCTGCTCGACGCGGTCGTAGCCGCCGACGAACCAGCCGGGGTCGTACTCGACGGTGACCTCCCGGACCGGCCACTCCGGCTCGCCGGGCAGCGAGTGGGTCCGCCCGTCGTCGAATGCCGGCAGCTCGCTGAGGTCGTCGCTCACGGCCGCACCACCTCCACGTGGTAGATCCGCCCGTCGCGTCGGACGCGAACCCCGTCCTCGGTCGCCGCCTCCGGCACCTGTTGGGTGAGCGCGTCCACCTCGTCGAACGGGGTGTGGGTGAACCACTCCTTCATCCCGTACGGACCGCTTTGATACCCCTCCGAGCGTCCGTCCTCGCTCGCGATCGCGCTCGTGAGGAACGGGTACCGCCGGTCGGAGACATTGTTCACGTCGGCCGCGGTCTCGTTCGTCTCGATCGGCTCGGCGGTGAGGTAGTAGGGGTCGCCGCTCCCGAGGTAGCTCGGCAGCGCCCCCAACGCGAGCAGGGCGACGGCGATCAGGGCGATGGCGACGAGGAGGTTCCGGGTGACCCGGCGCATGGTCGCCGTTGGCGCCGGCGGGGAATACCGGTTTCGACCGCGGTGGAACCGCTTCTGTTCCCGCCCCGCGTCCGGATCCCCCGCCGGCGCCGACGCGCTTTACTCGTCCGCGGCCGTTCTCCCCCCATGGAGTTCCGGTTCGAGCTGGCGCTGTGCGCCGCGCTCGAATCTCCCGACCGGGTCGTCGCCCGCCAGCTCGGCGCCGGGGTCGAGAACCCCGGCGGCCGGATCGTCGACGTCTGCGTGCTGACGCCCGGGCCGGAGTTCGACCGGCGCGCGGCGATCACGCCCGACCGGATCCCGGACCTCGCCATCGAGGCCGCAGTCGGGCCGGGCGAGGCGGTCCCCCTCGCGGCGGCGTTCGACCTCCCGCCCGACCGCGCCGAGGCGGTCGCCGAGCGGGCGGCCGAAGTCGGCTACCTCGAACGCGAGCGCCGCGACGGCCGTCCGGTCGTGCGCGCCACCGCTCGGTACCCCGGCGACTGGGTCGGCTCGCTGACCGCGATCGAGAACAAGCCGGACCTCGGCACGCCCGGCGATCTGGCGGCGCAACTGCGATACGACGCGGCGCTCGGCCTGTTCGACGAGGTGGTCCTCGCCACCGCCTCCTACGTCACCCGCGCGCACCTCAACCGGATCCCCGAGTCGGTCGGCGTCTGGCGGTTCGACCCCGACACCGGCGAGCGCGAGGTCGTCCGGGAGCCGACCCCCCTCGATCCCGGGGCGCCCGGCGTCGAGATCCGCGAGGAGCGCGCGCTTCGGACCGACGTGGCGCTCGTCGACCCCGCCGCGAAGGCGCGGAAGCGCCGCCGGATCGCCGAGCGCGCGTACGGGAAGGGGTGGCGTCCGGACCTCCCGGCCTGCGCGCACGCGACGGCGACCGCCGACGGGCGCCCGTACTGCGAGCGGTTCGACCGGGTCGTCGATCCCGGCCGCGACTGCGGCGCGCCCTGTGACGAGCGCGAGCCCGCGGACCCTCCCGCGACCGACCGGGATCGTCTCCGCGACGAGCGGACCGCGTGGGCGGCCGATCCCGATGGCGACGGCCCGCGCCGCCAGTCCGGGCTCTCGCGGTTCCTGTGAGCGCCGTCGCCGTTCCGCGTGGCAACGCTTTATACGTCGACGGCGGAACGAATAGGCATGGACGATATCGACGACGTGTTCGTGGCGCGCCTGATGACGAGCGAGCTTCACACGGTGACGCCCGACACCCTGGTCGAAGACGCGGCGGCCGTACTGCTCGATAACGACATCAGCTCGGCGCTGGTCGTCGACGACGACGGCGGCTTAGTCGGCATCCTCACCACGACCGACTTCGTCGACATCGTCGCGAAGAGCCAGCCGAAGGCCGAGACGACCGTCGAGCGGTACATGACTCGGGACCCGATCACGGCCGGCGCACAGGACTCCGTCGCGGCGGTGGCCGCGACGATGGTCGAACACGGGTTCCACCACGTCCCCGTCGTCGACGGCGACACGCCGATCGGGATCATCACCACCTCGGACTTCGCCGCGTACGTCTCCTCGCCCGACGCGCCGTCGCCGTAGTCATCCCTCCTCTCGCCGTTCTCGGTCGGCGCGTCCCCGACGCCGACAAGTGCCGCCACTTTCTGTGGGGTATTACCCGCCGATCCCCTACCGCGGTCCATGTCCGACCACCTGCGTCTCAACCTCTTCACCATGGCCTCGGTCGAGCACGTCTCGCCCGGGTCGTGGACCTATCCCGGCGACCGGTCTCCGGAGTACACCGACCGCGAGTACTGGACGGAGGTCGCGCGGACCGCCGAACGGGGCGGCTTCGACGCGGTGTTCTTCGCCGACGTGCGCGGCATCTACGACGTGTACGGCGACGACCGCCAGACGGCCGTCGAGAAGGGGGTGCAGACGCCCGCGAGCGACCCGCAGCTCGTCGTCCCGGCGATGGCGGAGGTCACCGACGACCTCGGCTTCGCGATCACGCGCTCGACCACCTACACCCACCCGTATCAGCTCGCGCGGGAGTTCTCCACGCTGGATCACCTCACCGACGGGCGGGTCGCGATCAACGTCGTCACCTCGTACCTGCAGTCGGCCGCCGAGAACCTCGGGCTCGACGAGCGGATGGACAAGGAGACGCGCTACGACCGCGCGGACGAGTTCCTGGACGTCTGCTACGAGCTCTGGGAGGGGTCGTGGGACGAGGACGCGGTCGAGGTCGACCGCGAAGCGGGGCGATACGCCGACCCGGAGAAGGTCTCGGCGATAGACCACGAGGGCGACCACTTCTCCGTCCCCGGCCCTCACGGCTGCGAGCCCTCGCCGCAGCGCACGCCCGTGATCTACCAAGCGGGCTCGTCGGACCGCGGGCGGGAGTTCGCGGCCGCGAACGCCGAGGCCGTCTTCGCCAGCCAGCCGACCGAGGAAGGCGTCCGCGAGTACATGTCCGACGTGCGATCGCGCGCGGCCGACCACGGGCGGGACCCCGAGAGCCTCAAGTTCTTCATCGGCGTCGTGCCGATCGTCGGCGAGACGGAGGCGGCCGCCGAGGCGAAGCACGAGGCGTACACCGAGCACGTCGACGTCGAGGCGACGCTCGCGCTCCTCTCCGGATTCCTCGACATGGACCTCTCGGAGCTCGACCCCGACCAGAAGGTCGAGCACATCGAGACGGACGCCATCCAGGGAACGATGAACGCGTTCACGAAGGCCCAGCCGGACCGCGAGTGGACCGTCCGCGAGGTCGCGGAGTTCTGCGGGCTCGGCACGACTTCCCCGAAGGTGGTCGGCACTCCGGAGCAGGTCGCCGACGAGCTGGCGCACTGGCACGAGTCGGTCGGCGTCCACGGCTTCAACGTGAAGGAAGTCGTCCGGCCCGACTCGCTGACCGACTTCGTCGACCTCGTCGTCCCCGAGCTGCGCGAGCGCGGGCTCGTCCCCGACCCGGACGAAGCGGAGGACGCCCGGCGCGGCCACGGGACCCTCCGCGAGCGGCTTCTCGGTCCGGGCCACCCTCGGCTCCGCGACGATCACCCGGCGAAGCAGTGACCGAGGCCGGTCTCGACCCAGCGTCGTGAAGATCTCGCCGGTTCCTCATACGACAGCTCTGCCGCCCCCGGCACGTTTAAGTGGATTCCACCGCTTAACTCAGGTGACGCTTCGCTTGGAGGGCCGAAGCGTCAGCGGGGACCTACTGAACGGCACGCCCGTGCCACCTTTTCCCGGCACGGGCGTGCCGTTCGTTCCTTTACCACTCGAGAGCGACCGGTACGTACCGCCGGCTCTCGGCGTCACGTTCGCGGTCTCGCGTCACCGCCCTCGGCGTCACCTTTGCAGTCTCGCGTCACCGCCCTCGGCAGCGATCGCCGCGACCGCGGTCGGCCATCGGCCTAGAGCCCCTCGCCTTGGTACTCCCCCTCGTAGGTCCCGTCGTGGTCGGCGGCCGCGAGCACCAGCTGCGCGATCCGCGCGCCGGGCTCGATCGCGATCGCGTGGCCCACGTCGAGGCGCCCCTCGCCGACGCCCTCGTAGCCCGCGTCCCAGACTGCGGTGTCGAGGGTACAGGAGTTGCGAAGCAGCGTCGACCGCGGGAGCACGAACCCGATCCGCTCGTCGGGGATCCGCACCGGTTCGCCGTACCGGACCACGTACGTCCCCGGCTCCAGCCGGTACGCGCCGTCCTCGGGGGCGAGCTCCTCGCGCTCGCCGACCCGCTTCCCGTCGCGGCGGATCGCGCCCGGCTCCGCCTGCTCGAAAATCGCGCCGACGGTGAGGTCCACGCCGTTCGGCTGTCGCTGCGCGTCACTGAGGTCGGCGCCGCCCGCGGCGAGCGCCGCCGCGACCGTCGCTCCCGAGTCGAACATGCTCGACCGGACCCGCGGGCGAGACTAAACGGTGTCGCCCGCGATCGCGGCGCCGATCGGCCCGATCACCGACTTCGCTCAGGCCTCCGATTTCGGGAGGTATGGGCCTTTATTAGCCTTATACACTCGTTACGCCTATACCTTCCATGGTGAATGCCACCACGATGTTAATTCCGTAATAATCGCCGCTTCTACCGATCTAACACGGTCGATCTTGCAAAAAACTCGCGGGTTTTATATTCACGGGAGGGCCAACTTCGGATGATATGGGACAAACGATTACGGAGAAAATCCTCGATGACCATCTCGTCGAGGGCGAGCTGACGCCCGGCGAGGAGATCGGCATCGAGATCGATCAGGTGCTGACGCAGGACACGACGGGGACGATGGTGTGGCTCCAGTTCGAGGCGCTGGACCTCGACGAGGTCCAGACGGAGCTCGCCGCGCAGTACTGCGACCACCAGACGTACCAGTTCGACTTCAAGAACACCGACGACCACCGCTTCCTCCGCTCCGCGGCCGGCACGTTCGGCGCGTACTTCTCCCGGCCCGGCAACGGGATCTGCCACCAGGTCCACAAGGAGAACTTCGCGGCGCCCGGCAAGACGCTGCTCGGCTCCGACTCGCACACGCCGACCCCCGGCGGGCTCGGTCAGCTCGCGATCGGCGCCGGCGGCCTCGACATCGCCGTCGCGATGGGGGGCGGCCCCTACTACGTCGAGATGCCGGAAGTCGTCAACGTCCACCTCGAGGGCGAGCTCCCCGAGTGGGCGACCGCGAAGGACATCGCGCTCCACCTGCTCGGCGAACTGACCGTCAAGGGCGGCGTGGGCAAGATCTTCGAGTACACCGGCCCCGGCGCCGAGAACCTCTCGATCCCCGAGCGGACCACGATCACGAACCTCGGCACCGAGCTCGGCGCCACCTCCTCGATCTTCGCGACCGACGAGAAGACCAAGGACTGGCTCGCGCGCCAGGACCGCGAGGAGGAGTACGTCGACCTCCAGCCCGACGACGACGCCGAGTACGCGGAGACCATCGAGGTCGACCTCGGCGAGCTCGAGCCGCTCGTGGCCGCGCCGTCGATGCCCGACAACGTCGCCCCCGTCAGCGAGTACGAGGGCACCGACGTCGAGCAGGTCATCATCGGCTCCTGTACCAACGGCGCCTACGAGGACATCCTCCCCAGCGCGAAGATGCTTGAGGGCCGCGAGGTCTCGAAGGGCACCGAGATGATCGTCGCGCCCGGCTCGAAGCAGGCCTCCGAGATGCTGGCCCGCGAGGGCTGGACCGCGGAGATGATGGCGGCCGGCGTCAACTTCTCCGAGGCGACGTGCGGCGCGTGTATCGGCATCGGTCACGTGCCCGCCTCCGACTCCGTCTCGCTGCGCACCTTCAACCGCAACTTCGAGGGCCGCTCGGGCATCGAGGACGACTCCGTCTTCCTCTGCTCGCCCGAGGTCGCCACCGCGGCGGCCATCACCGGCGAGATCGTCGACCCGCGCGACCTGGCCGACGAGCTCGGCGACCTCGAAGAGCCCGGGTTCGAGATGGGAACGAAGTACGGTCCCGGCATGGGCGAGTCCGACTCCGACATCATCGCGCCCGACGAGGCGATCGACGACGGCCTCGTCAAGGGCCCGAACATCGGGGACGTGCCGCTCAAAGACGGGATCGACGTGGACGGCGGCGAGGCCCTCCTCAAGATGGAGGACAACATCACGACCGACCACATCATCCCGGCGACGGCGGACATCCTGAAGTTCCGCTCCAACATCGAGAAGCTCTCCGAGTTCACGCTCTCGCGCGTCGACGACACCTTCGCGCAGCGCTCGCTCGACGCCGACGGCGGCGTCCTCGTGGCCGGCGAGAACTACGGTCAGGGCTCCTCGCGTGAGCACGCGGCCCTCTGTCCGATGTACCTCGGTATCGAGGCCGTCTTCGCCCAGAGCTTCGCCCGCATCCACAAGGCGAACCTGTTCAACTTCGGGATCGTCCCGCTGGCGATCGACGCGGGGACGTACGAGAAGATCGAGCAGGGCGACGACCTCGAGATCGTCGACGACGTGCCCGCGGGCGTCTCCTCCGGCCAGGAGGAGTTCACCGTGAGCGTCAACGGCGAGTGGGAGTTCACCGCCGACCTCGACGCCTCCGAGCGCGAGCGCGATATCCTCGCGGCCGGCGGCAAGCTCTCGTGGGTCAAACAGCAGCACGCCGACGACGGCTCCGGCGCGGCGCCGGCCGACGACTGAGCGCGCCGTCCCGCGAGCGACGCGAGACTCTGCGGTCCGTTTTCTATATTTTCGACGTGTTCGCTCCTGCAGCGGTGGCTGTGCGGATCGGCGGTGTGCCGTCGATCTCGATGTGAGCGAGATCGGGAGTGTGTCTCAGTTCGGTTGAGTAGGTGTTTATAACTGATCGAGCGGTGTTGCTGGCGGCCGTTTATAAGCGATCGACGGCGCTGCGGTGAAGACCGCCAAAGCCCCAGCCATGAGGGCCACCCGCACCGCCTCACGCCTCCCCAGCCTCGTCGGGCGGCCTCCGCGTCGCTCCGGCCGCCCGACTCCAGCGAGGGACCGGAGGTCCCTCTGGTAGCCGGCGCGCAGCGCCGGCGACAGCGAGGCGCGACGCGCCTCTGGCAGTCGGGCGAAGCCC
>NZ_AOJH01000062.1 GCF_000337355.1 Halorubrum kocurii JCM 14978
GTATTTGCCGTTCGCCATCGTACATCCACTTCCGAACGGAGCTACTTAAGCGTCGTCTTTCGACACGGAGAAACGCCCTCAGATCGCTCGAACGGTACCTCTCGTCCGTTCTGAGGGTGTTTTGCGGACCGAGTACGGACTGGAAACGACGGGCGCTGGCTTCCGTTGAACCGGTAAGCCGGCGAGAGCGCCCGTCGTTTCGTCTGGAACCACACCGAGAACGCCTTCGCAAACGCGTCCGCAAGTCCGGTGTTCGCGGCGGCGGACCTACCCCGCGCTCCGGTCAACGGATCGGGCGTTCGCGGATCAGGCGCTCGTGTCCGCTCGAGCCTCCTCGACCCAGTCCGGCTCCGGCACCGTCGCGCCGAGGTCGCGGTAGTCGATGCCGACATCGACGGCCGCCTCCTGACTGCCGTGCGGGCCCGCCCACGACTGTTCGAGTCGGGGGACGACGCCGGACTCGTACACCTGGACCGTCGCCGACGCGGTCTCGACCGTCTCGGGGATGTTCCGCTCCCCCTCGAAGGAGTCGGCGGTGAACCGCGCGGCCGGCTCGTCGCGCACCTCGCTCTCCCCGTCGCTCGTCGGATTCCACAGGTCCAGTCCCTCGTACTCCGCCTCTCCGCCCGCGGTCTCCCCTTCGACGCGAATCCCCGTCACGACCTCCGCGGCCATCGCGTCTTCGAGGTCCCCGTCGGACCGGTCGGTCGACTGACGGGCGTACTGCGTCTCGTCGCCGACTCGCCGGCGGACCAACGCCTCGCCGTCGGTGACGTACAGTTCCGCCACGTCGGTCGCTTCGGTCTCGGTCAGCTCCTGTCGCACGTACTGGCGCCCGTTCTCGACGTCGTACGCGGACTCGTACTCCTGAGAGGGGAGCCACGCCTCCGGCTCCGCGTCGCCGTCGTGGGTCGTCTCCGCCGTCGAGAACAGCGTGGCGCCCTCCGCGTCGACGATCGCCTCGACGTGGGTCTCCGCGAGGGTCGCCACGTCGAGGCCGTCCTCGTCGCGCCAGTCCGCGTCGGGGAACGGGCGGTCCGCTCCGCCGCCGCCGAGACAGCCCGCGATTCCGACGGCGACTCCGGTCCCGGCTCCGAGGAGAAAGCGTCTACGGTCCATACTGCGACCAACGGGCGCGCCGGCAAAAGAGCGCGGGGTTCCGCCCTTAGGTCAGTTGGATGTCGTCGATGTCGTAGTGCCGCTCCGCCAGCGTCCGCGCCGTCTCGATGTTGACGCCGTCCGCGCCGATGGCGACGCCGCGGTCCGGCTCCGGGACCTCGACGTACGCGACCCGGTCGTTCTGTTCGGAGATCGTCACGGCGTTGACCGCCGCGGGCGCGAGCGCGCTTGCGACGAACGCCTCCGGCGTGTCCGCGTCCTCGACGAGGTCGACGGACTTGCCGAGCCGCCGCTCCGCCTCCTCGACGGTCTCGCCGGCCTGTCCGATCGCGGCGGCCATCTCGCCGGCCGGCACGAGGAACACGAGCCGGTCGCCCTCCACGAGGCAGTCCTTCGGCGCGACCCCGGTCAGCTCGTCGAAGCGACCGATGTAGCGCCGCGCCTCGTCGGAGAGCTCGACGCGCATCAGTCGTCGCCCACGACGCGCGACCCCATCCGGAGGTCGACGTCGCCGGTACCGAGCGAGATCGGTTTGCCGGCGATGACGTTCTCGATGACGCCGTCGAGCTCGTCGTACTCGCCGTGGACCGCGGCGTCGAGGAGGTGGTTGACCGTCACCTCGAACGCGGCGCGTGCGAGCACCGAGTCCTTCGAGCCCGAGATGCCGTGGCGACCGATCGATTCGATCTCGCCGTTGTTCGTCATGATGTCGGCGACGAGCATCAGGTGACGGACGTTCACGTCGTCGAGCCCCTGCTCTTCGAGGGTGTTCTTCGTCTCGTCGATGATCGTCTCGCGGGCCGCCTCGACCCCGAGGTTGCGGTAGATCTCGTGGATGTTGTTACACGTGGTGCGAGAGGCGTCGACGCCCTCGATGTCGAGGGTGTCGCCGAACGCGGACCCCTCGGTGTAGAGGACGAACTCCTCCTCGCCGTCGATCTCTTCTTTCCGGATGACGACGCGTTCGATCTCCTCGATCCCCTTGAACACGATCTCCCGGAGCCGCTCGACGAGCTGGAGCAGCTCGCGGTAGCTCGGCTCGTTCGGCCCGAACTCCACGACGGTCCCCGACTGCCGAGTGTTGACGCCGAGCGAGTCCTCGATCGTCTCGGAGATGATGGCCGCGACCTCGGACGGGTCCGAGTGGGTCGGCCACCGTTCGAGGAGGGTGTCGTCGTTCAGGTCGATCCGAACCAGCATGTCCGCGACGTTCGTCGACACGTCGCCGAGCGCGAGGATGCGCGTCGCTTCGATGGACCAGACGACCTCGTGGGCTTTCTGGCGGTCCGTGGCGTACTCGCCTTCGAGGTGGACCGTCATCATCGGCGTGTCCGGCGTCTTCCGGGCGTCCACCAGCTCGATGAGCCGGGGGAGGCCCTGCGTGACGTCGATCTCCGCGACGCCGGCGTAGTGGAACGTGTTCATCGTCATCTGCGTCCCGGGCTCGCCGATCGACTGCGCGGAGACGGTGCCGACGGGGTCGAGCGGGTCGACCCGCGTCTCGATGTACCGATTCTCGACGCCGGTGGCGATGTCGGTCGCCTGCTCGATGGTGACTTCACCGGTCTCCTCGGCCTTCCGGTCGATCGCCTCGTACACTTCGTTTTTGAGACGGCTGGGAAGCTCGGTGGCCTCCACGACCGCCTCGATGTCGTCGGTGACGTGGTCGTACTCAGTCATCCGACTCCACCCCCGAGGCCTTGTTCAGGCCCGGTCCGGAATGCTCCGAGAGGTTCGTCGGCGGCGCGCGCTCGCCGAGGAACCGGTCTTTCTCGTCGTCGGACTCGAACTCGGAGTCGACGACCCGGTCGACGATGTCGTCGACGTCGATGCCGTCGCCCTCGCCGGAGGAGACCTTCACCGGCGAGGTGCCGTCCTCGCCGAACTCGAACTGGACGATCCGGCCCGAGGTGTCCCGGACCGTGCCGTCGTACTGCGCCTCCAGCTCGGAGAGCGCGTTGATGAGCCGACGCTGGAGGTAGCCGGACTTGGAGGTCCGGACCGCCGTGTCGACCAGCCCCTCGCGGCCGCCCATCGCGTGGAAGAAGAACTCCTCGGGCGTGAGCCCGCCGCGGTAGGAGTTCTCCACGAAGCCGTGCGCCTCCGCGGACAGGTCGTTCTCCTTGTAGTGGGAGAGCGTCCGGTCCTCGTAACCGCGGTTGATCCGCTCGCCGCGGACCGCCTGCTGGCCGACGGAGCCGGCCATCTGCGTGAGGTTCAGCATCGACCCACGGGCGCCCGAGCGGGCCATCACGACCGCCGGGTTGTCGTCGCCGAAGTGCTGATCGGCGATCTCACCGGCCGAGTCGCGCGCCTTCCCGAGCGTCTGCATGATCTTCATCTCCAGCGTCTCGTCGACGCCGCGGCCCGGCAGCGACTCCAGCTCGCCGGCCTCGTACGTCGCGATCAGCTCCTGGACGCGGTCGTAGGCGCTCTCGATGGCGTCGTCGACCTGCTCTTCGGCCTCCGGCGGAATCGACTCGTCGTCGATCCCGATCGAGAAGCCGAAGTGCATGATCGCGCGCATCGCCAGCGACGCGATCTCGTTGATAAACACGCGCGAGCGCGTCTCGCCGTACTCCTTGGTGAGGGTGTCGACGACCTCGCCGCCGAACGCCCCGACGGCGTCCTCGTCGATCGTCCCCTCGACCAGCTGGCCGTTCTCGATGAGCACGCTGTCGCCCGTCGAGGAGGTGAAGTCCAGCGAGAGGTCGTCGGGGAGCAGCTCCGAGAACAGCGTCCGGCCGGTCCAGAACTCGCGCCCCTCGTCGTCGACGCCGTCCGCCTCGGGCAGCTCGTCGACGCGAGTCGCGCGCAGCAGGTCCAGCGCCTGCGTCTCGGTGAATTCGGGGTTCGAGTGCGTGAGCAGGTACGTCCCGGAGATGTGGTCCTGAATGGCGCCGATGATGTTCCCGCCGAACCGCGGCGAGAGGATCTGCTCTTGGACACGCATGAGGACGCGCGCCTCGGCGCGGGCCTCCTCGTTCTGCAGCGCGTGCATGTTCATCTCGTCGCCGTCGAAGTCGGCGTTGTACGGGGGACAGACGACGGTGTTGAGCCGGAACGTCTTGTACGGCATCACCACGACCTCGTGGGCCATGATGGACATCCGGTGCAGCGAGGGCTGCCGGTTGAAGATCACGATGTCGCCGTCGACGAGGTGGCGGTTGACCTCCCAGTCGGCCTCGACTTTCTCGGCGAGCTCCTCGCAGTTCTTCTCGGTCACCTTCAGCCGGCGGCCGTCGGGGCGTCGGACGTAGTTCGCACCGGGATGAGCCTCGGGCCCGTTCCGGACGTACTGACGCGCCTCCTCGACGTTGCGCTCGGTGACGTTGAGTGTCTGGGTCATCTCCTTGGCGACCCGGTCCGGGACGCCGACCTCGTTCAGCGAGAGGGTCGGGTCGGGCGAGATGACGGTCCGGGCGGAGAAGTTGACGCGCTTCCCCGACAGCGAGCCGCGGAAGCGGCCCTCCTTCCCCTTCAGCCGCTGGCTGAGGGTCTTGAGGGGGCGGCCGGAGCGGTGCCGCGCCGGCGGTGTCCCGCTGATCTCGTTGTCGACGAACGTGGTGACGTGGTACTGGAGGAGCTCCCAGAGGTCCTCGATGATCAGCTGCGGGGCGCCCGCCTCGCGGTTCTCCATGAACCGCTGGTTGATCCGGATGATGTCGACCAGCTTGTGCGTGAGGTCGTCCTCGGAGCGCTGGCCGTTGTCGAGCGTGATGGAGGGTCGGGTGGTGACCGGCGGGACCGGCAGCACCGTCAGGATCATCCACTCCGGGCGGGAGTGCTCGGAGTCGATGCCGAGGACCTCAAGATCCTCGTCCGGGATGTCCTCGAACCAGTCGCGGATGTCCGAGGGCATCAGCTTGTTCATGTCCTCTTCGGTGAGGTCGACGTCGAGCGCCTTCTCGATGGCGCGGCGGTCCTCCTTGCGCGGGCGGAACTCGCCGGCCATGATCTCGTTGATCCGGTCTAAGGCGATGTCCGTCTTTTCGGCGAGTTCCTGCGGCGAGGTGCCGGGGTCGTCCTCCTCCTCGTCGGGCTGCATCGCGGCCGCGATGCGCTCGGAGTAGTCGCCCGAGAGCACGTCCTGAACCTCGTAGTACGTGGTCGGCTTCTCGTGTTTGATGTCCGCCTGCGGCTCGCCGCAGAACGGGCAGGTCGACGCCTTCCGGGCCTGCCGGACGGCGGCCTTCAACACGTCGTGCTCGTCGTCGCCGAGCTCCTTCGCTCGCTCGTAGCGGTCGCGGAACTCGTCGCGCTGGGCCTCGTCCAAGGCGAGCTTGCCGCACTCGCGGCACGTCGAGCGGAGCAGCCGCCGGATGAGCTTCGTGAAGCCCACGTGGATGACGGGGGCCGCGAGTTCGATGTGGCCGAAGTGGCCGTTACAGGAGCCGGAGTGAGAGCCGCAGGTCCGACACTCCAGGCCGGGGTCGATGACGCCGAGCCGCGGGTCCATCAGCCCCATGTCGATCGGGTAGCCGTCGTCGTCGTACGTGTCGGCCGTGATCACCTTCGTCGCCGACATGTCCCGGTACGTCTCCGGGTCCATGAGGCCGAAGTCGATGCCGCCGAGCACTTTCGGTGTTTGCATTGACATTTAAATTGCGTCCTCCAGTTCGAGTTTCGGTCGGATGCCGAGGGCGATCATCTCGTCGAGGAGGAGCTTGAACGCGTAGCTCACCTCGAGCTCGTGGATGTCGTCCTCGTCGCCCGTGACCGGGTCGTACACTCGGCGCTGCTCGCGGTCCTCGACGGCGACGAGCCCCGTTTCCGCGGAGACGTGCACCGTCTCGGCGTCCGAGGACTCCAAGAGCCGTTCGTTGAGCACCATCGACGCGCCGTGGCCGATGATCGTGTCGCGCTCCATCTCCCCGACGCGCAGGCCGCCCTCGCGGGCGCGGCCCTCGGTCGGCTGGCGCGTGAGCACCTGCACCGGCCCGCGCGAGCGGGCGTGGAGCTTGTTCGACACCATGTGGTACAGCTTGTGGTAGAAGATCGTCCCGACGAAGATCTCCGCCTCGATCTTCTCGCCGGTGACGCCGGAGTACATGACCTCCTTGCCGGAGGATTTGAACCCGTGCTCTTCCAGCCCGCCGCGGAGCTCCTCCTCGTCTTCGCCCTGGAACGGCGTGCCGTCGACCCGCGAGCCGCGCAGCGAGCCGACCTTCCCGCCGAGCATCTCCAGCACGTGGCCGACCGTCATCCGGGACGGCAGCGCGTGCGGGTTCATCACGAGGTCGGGGACGACCCCCTCCTCGGTGAAGGGCATGTCCTCCTGGGGCGCGAGGTGGCCCACGACGCCCTTCTGGCCGTGTCGGGACGCGAACTTGTCGCCCAGCTCGGGGACGCGCTGGTCGCGCACCTTCACCTTCGAGAGCTTGGAGCCGTCCTCGCCCTCCATCAGCGTCACCGTGTCGACGACGCCGGACTCGCCCGAGCGCATCGTCACGCTCGTCTCGCGGCGCTTCTGCGGGGAGAGCCCGCCCATGTCGTCGGGCTCCTCCAAGAAGCGCGGCGGGCTGGTCTTGCCGAGCAGGACCGAGGACTCGTCCACCTTCGTCTCGGGGTTGACGAGGCCGTCCTCGTCGAGGTGGGTGTACGCGTCCTCGCCGCGGGCGCCGCGCACGTCCTGGTCGGGGATCTCGAAGCGGTCCTCCTGTCCGCCGGGGTAGCGCCGCTCCTCGCCCTCGTAGGTCCGGAAGAAGTGCGAGCGGGTGAGCGCGCGGTCGACGGAGCCCTGGTTCATCACCAGCGCGTCCTCGATGTTGAAGCCCTCGTAGGACATCACGGCGACGACGAAGTTCTGCGCCGCCGGCCGCTTGTCGAAGCTGATCTGGTCGGACGTCTGCGTCTTCACCATCGCCAGCTGCGGGTAGTGCAGCAGGTGCTGCCGCGTGTCCGGTCGGATGCGGTAGTTGGCGGAGGGGAGCCCGAGCGACTGCTTCATCATCCCCGCGCCCATCGTGATCCGGGGGCTCGCGTTGTGCTCGGGGTACGGGATCATCCCCGCGCCGATACCGAACACGAGCTGCGGGTCGATCTCGAGGTGCGTGTGGTCCTCGGTCACGTCCTCCTCGTCGACGGCGACGAGGATGTCCTCCTCCTCCTCGGCGTCGATGAACTCGACGTAGCCGCGCTCGACCAGGTCCTCGAACTCGACCTCGCCGCGTTCGACGGCCTCGACCTCCTCGTCGCCCAGCAGGGGCTCGCCGTTCTCGACGACGATCAGCGGGCGGCGGGCGCGTCCCGCGTCCGCGTTGACGATCACTTCCTGGGTCCGGTCTTTGACCGAGACGTTCACCATCTCCGAGACGTCGCCGCGTCGGCGGGCCTCGCGGATCTGTTCGGCGAGGGCCTCGGGGTCCGGATGGGTCCCGACGAGGCTCCCGTTGACGTACACCTTCGCTTCGCGTTCTGCCTGAGCCATATTAGTCGTCCGCCGTCTGTCGTTCGACGCCCTCGATGCCGGGAATCCCCTCGACACCCATCGACGCCAGTTCTCGTTTCAGCCCCTGTTCGTCGTCTACGGTCTGTGAGAGCTCCATCGCCTGCGCGAAGTTCTTCACGAGCCCGCAGTTCGGCCCCTCCGGCGTCTCGGAGGGACAGATGCGACCCCACTGGGTCGCGTGAAGGTCTCGCGCCTTGAAGTGCGGCTGCGAGCGCGACAGCGGCGAGCGCAGGCGTCGCAGGTGCGAGAGCACGCCCATGTAGTCCGTCCGGTCGACGAGCTGGGAGACGCCGGAGCGGCCGCCCACCCAGTTCCCCGTTGCGATCGGGTGTTCGAGCCGCTCGGTCAGCACGTCGGAGCGAACCACCGTGTTGACAGTGAGTTCGCGGTTCCGCATGTTCGCGCGTTCGAGCTGGTACTTCACGTCGCGTGCCAGCTTGTTCAGCGCGGTCCGGAACAGGTCGCGCATCAGGTCGCCGGAGACCTTCAGGCGCTTGTTCGCGTAGTGGTCCTTGTCGTCGGCCTCGCGGCGGTCCAGGGCGAGCTCGAAGCACGCCTCGGCCATCCGGCAGAGATAGTACGCCTTGTTGATCCGCACGTCCTCCTCTTCGACGCCCTCCTCGTGGAGGTGCGGGAGGAGGTAGCGGTCGATGACGTAGTTCGCCCGCTTGAGCTGGTAGTTCTTCCCCTGACCGGAGGCGACGCGCTCGCCGAGGGTCTCGATGGCCTCCTCGGTCGTCTGCACGTCGGCCTCCTCCAAGTTCTCCAGCATGAATTTCACGATCTCGGGATCGTCCGAGACGCGGTGGACGATCTCCTCGTCGGATTCGAGCCCGAGCGCGCGGACGAGGGTCACGAAGTCGATCGAGCCCGAGACGGACGGGAACGACACTTCGAGCAGCCCCTCGCGGTTGCGCTCGCACAGCACTAAGGCGCGGTAGCCGCGGCGCTGGGAGAACGTTTTCGCGACCTGGATCTCGTCGCCGTACTTCGAGTCGTACTCCGCGAGGATCTTGTTCGGTGCGAGGTCCTCCGAGGTCATCAGCACGCGCTCGGAGCCGTTGACGATGAAGTAGCCGCCGGGATCGACCGGGTCCTCGCCGATGTCGATGAGCTCCTCGTCGGAGAAGCCGGCCATGTTACACTTGTCCGAGCCGACCATGATCGGCATCCGGCCGACCTTGGTCTCGGTCGTGTCGACGACCTGTTCGGGCTCGTCCTCGCCGCCGCGCACGATGGACATCTCCATGAACACGGGCGCCGAGTAGGTGATGTTCCGAAGCCGGGCCTCTTGGGGGTACAGCAGCTCTTCGGAGCCGTCGGCCTCGCGAACGCGCGGAGTGACCATCCGCACGTCGCCGAGTTCGACGTAGACGGGCTCCTGGCCCTCCTTGTCGCCGATGTCGGTCTCGATCGTCTCCTTCTCGTCGACGACTTCCTGCATGCCGCGGTCCAGGAAGTTGTTGAACGATCGGAAGTGGTGTTCGGCGAGCCGTTCGTCCGAGAAGTACTCGCGTGACACCACGCGTCGGTCTTGCCTGTTCATGAGACGACTAATCGGTACACGACCGCTTCCTCGGTCGTGCGGGAGTTTCGAACGATCTTCACCACGTCGCCGACCTCTGCCTCGTCGGGGAGCGCGGGATCAGTGCGTTTGATCTTCGGTAGGTTCGTCCGTTTCACGTCGTACTCCGCCAGAACCTCGTCGACCTCTTCGGGCTCGAGGAGAACGTGGTCCGGGACGAGTTCGTGTTGGCTTACGTCTACCATGGGTGGTGGTTATTGAAAGAAGCTATCACGAGATACTACAGATCGCTATATGCGCCAACGTCATAAGGCTTGCCAAGCGGCTCCGCCGCGCACGGCTCACGGCGACGGGGGCGTGCGATACTCTTACTCATGCGGGTATCACACAAAAGGGTACCGCCGCCCGTCGGATAGAGCGGTCCCGTGAGCAGAGACCGGCGCACTGCACCCAAGTCGTCGGGGGACGGCCGTCTCGCCCGCTCTCGCGGCTCCCCAAAAGTCGCGCGACGACGACGCCGTCTTTCCCTGTCACCTATCCCCACTGTCGCTGGGGATGACAAGCCTTATTTGCCAGACAGGGGTACGGATGATTGCGACAAGCCCGGATGGTGTAGTGGCCCATCATACGACCCTGTCACGGTCGTGACGCGGGTTCAAATCCCGCTCCGGGCGTCCCCACGCTTCGGGGTCTGTCGCTGTTTGCCCGGATGGTGTAGTGGCCCATCATACGACCCTGTCACGGTCGTGACGCGGGTTCAAATCCCGCTCCGGGCGTTCTCTGTCGACTCCGACCGGCGAGCGTAGCGAGCCGTACCGGGGTCGACGAACTCTCGGTAAGGATGTGAACCCGATCAGTCGCGTGCAGCGACCGACGGGAGCGAGCACGTCTGATTCCGGTTCAAATCCCGCTCCGAGCGCTTTCGACGAACAATACGGCGAGCGAGGCGCGGAGCGCACTCCCTCACCTGGGACGAGCATCCCTCACACACTCGACGCCGTAAATGCCTATCGTCGGCCTTTCGGATTCACAGGTCGAGCAGCTCCCGCAGTTCGGCCACCAGGGACTCCGTCTTCTCGTCGGGGTCCTCGTCGCTGTCGACGGGAGTGCGCCCGTCGAACGTCTCGTGGACCATCGAGACGCCTTCGGCCAGCGTGTCGAGCCCGTATCCGCCTTCGAGGACGTAGGCGGTCGCGGCCCCGATATCGTCGGTCACCGACCGGAGCTGGTCGGTCATCAGCGCGTATCCCTCGGAGGAGACGCGCATCCGCGAGATCGGGTCGTGCCGGTGGGCGTCGAACCCGGCCGAGACGATCAGGAGGTCGGGGTCGAACCGTTCGAGCGCCGGCGCGATCGCCTCGTCGATGGCGTAGAGGTAATCAGCGTCGCCCGCGCCGGCCGCGAGCGGGAGGTTCACGGTCGTCTCCTCGCCCTCGTCGCGGCCGGTCTCGTCGAGCGCGCCGGTGTCCGGATACAGCCCCTCCTCGTGGATCGACGCGTAGAGGACGTCGTCGCGGTCGTAGAACACGTCTTGGGTTCCGTTCCCGTGGTGTACGTCCCAGTCGAATATCGCGACGCGGTCGGCGGCCCCGTCGTCGAGGACCGTTTGGGCCGCGACGGAGGCGTTATTGAAGAAGCAAAAGCCCATGGCGTCGTCGGGGACCGCGTGGTGTCCCGGCGGCCGTCCGAGCGCGAAGGGGGTGTCTCGTCCGTCGGCGCCGTCGAGCGCGGACCGGGCCGCCCACTGGGAGAGGCCGGCCGAGGCGAGCGCGGCGTTCCACGTTCCCTCGCTCGCGACGGTGTCGGGGTCCCAGCTCCCCCCGCCGTCGGCGACGAAGGACTCTAACTCGTCGACGTACTCCGCGTCGTGGACCGCGACGACCTCCTCGCGCGTCGCCGGGTCCGCCTCCGCGTACTCGACGCCGTGTCGCTTCGCCAGCCCGCGGCGGATCGCGCGCAGTCGGTCCGGGTTTTCCGGATGCCGTTCGCCGGTGTCGTGTTCGAGACACCGCTCGTTGTAGCCGAAGCGCATCTACTCAAATAACGCGAAGTACGTCTCGATATCCTCGGCCTGTACGGTCCGTCTGTCAGCGTGACGCGCGAGCGTCGCGGCGGCGCTCGCGACGTTCTCGGCGTAGTCCTCCAGGATGTCGGCCAGCGCGATGCGGGCGTCGACGCCGACTCGATATCGGTCGTCGATCCGGAGCCGGGCGATGCGGTCGATCGGCGCGACGGGGAGGGTGAGCTCCTCGCGACTGATCACCTGTTCGACGCCGAAATCGGACGCCATCAGCGTCTTTCGCCCGTCTTCGGTTGCCCGTTCGGCCGCGCCGATCGCCAGCTCCGCGCCGTGCGCTTGGATCCGGCGAGCCAACTCCTCGGCGGCGTCCGCGCTCACGCGGAGGTCCCCGGCGTTCCGCCGGATGATCCCGTCGACCGGCGCGAACGGCAACTCGACACTCATACACACAGTCGCGTCCGTGTACCGTATAACGCTTTCCGTTACCGCCGTCTCCGCGCCTCAGCGCTGGCGTCGTGGCTACTCGATGCGTCGCTGTATCGCTCGGCGTCTCGCCGCATCCCCCCGCAGTTCGCTCTCCCCGTGACGCCGTGATCGCGGCGACTAGAACACGTCGTCGGCGTCGATCGTCCCGTCGCGTTCCGTCCCGCGAACCGTGACCTCCTCGCCGAGCCGCAGGCTCGCGTCGGTCTCGACGCTTTTCGTCTGCTGCCCGTCGTCCAACACGACGGGGTCGCCGGTCTGGACGACCGTCCCGGTGAACTCGACGCCGTCGGTCGTCGAGGCCGCCGCGGCTGCGGCACCGCCGGTTCCGGAACCCCCGCTATCGCTCTCGTTGTCTCCGGCCTCACCGGCGACGGCCTCGGCGGCTGCCTTCTGTCCATCCTCGGCGAAGGCGCCGAGCCCGGTGTCGCTCGCGCCGCGGCCGTCGCTCCCGGTGCCGGTGTCTGACGTCCCCGCCGTCGCCCCACCGGTCGCGTCGCCCCCTTCGTCGAGGACGGTGACGGTCGAGCGCCAGTTCGCGGAGGCCTCGAGGTCGTCCTGCCAGCCGTCTTGGATCTCCACGTCGGTGAAGACGACGCGGTCGGCCAGTTCGATCTCGCGGTCGGCCTTGTCCCCCCACAGCGCGACGCGGATCTCGCCGGTGTCGTCCTTGATGCGGACGTTCCGGACCTGTCCCTCCGAACCGTCGTCGCGGTCGAACGTGCGCTTCGGGTCGGTCTCGATGACGCCACCGCCGATGTCGACTGTCTCTCCGATCTCTAAGTCGGCGACGTCGGTCGTCTCCGGGACGTACTCCACGTCCTCGTCGACGCGCTCGACGGTGCCGCGGTCGCCGACGTGGAGCTCCAAGTCGCCGTCGCGCTCGCGGACGTAGCCGTCGCCGACCTCGACGACCTCGCCGGCCTCGAACTCGTCGGCGAGGTCGGCCTTGCCGTCCCACAGCGTGACGCGCACGCGACCCGTCTCGTCGCCGACGGTGAGGTTGGCCACGCGCCCCTCGCTGCCGTCGTCGCGGTCGAACGTGCGGATGGAGTCGGTGTCGAGCACCTGTCCGACGAGGTCCACGTCCGACGCGCCGAGCGAGAGGTCCTCGACGCGGTAGGTGTCGAGCACCTGCACGTCGACCTCGGCGTCCTCGTCGGGTTCGACCTTGTCAGCGCTCACCTCGAGGCCGCTGTACCCCTCCTTCGGGCGGCCCATGACGCGGAGCACCTGGCCGATCTCAAGCTCCTCCTCGGCCGCGGCGGCCATGTCGTCCCACAGCGCGACGCGCACGGAGCCGGAGGCGTCCGCGACGTCGACGTTGCAGACGCGCCCCTCCTCGGCCTCCTCGTCGTCGCGCTCGAAGGTGCGGACGTCGCCGATGGACGTCACCTTCCCGAGGAACTTCACGTCGTTCATACCGGGCTCGATGTCGGCGATCGTGTCGGCCTCTTCGTCGCGCAGCTCGTGCGCGATGAGCATCGCAGCGGTCTCCTCGTCGGCCAGCCCGCCCATCTGCTCGACCTTGTCCTCGACCGCCGCCTCGAACTCCTCGAACTCCACGTCGGTGTCGAGATCGTCGTAGACGTCCTCTATCACTCCCATACGCGTACCTCATCGGTTATCGAGTCCGCGGATAAGCGTTGTCCTTGTGGGGGTCTCACGGTCGAATCGGCGCGTTCGGTCCGCGGGATCCGCGGCGTCGCCGTCCCGGGTCGGAGCGTCGTCATACCCGTCCATCGGTCCCATCGATACAAAAGGTGTGCAATCCCCCGCGCGATCGCGCCGGTCGGACCGAGACGTGTGGGACCGTTCGTCACGGGTCTCGCGGACCGTAACCGTCTTAAGTACCAGCGCGGTACGTTCATTTGAGTCCTGGTAGGGTAGTGGACTATCCTCTTGGCTTGCGGAGCCAGGGACCGGAGTTCAAATCTCCGTCAGGACGTTTTCGGATGCACTGAACGGCGAGCATCGCGAGCCGTGCGTACATCCGAAAACGCCGCGGAGATTTGAGCAGAAAAGTCGCAGCGGCCGAGCGAAGCGAGGCCGACCGTCTTTCCGAGTTCAACTCTCCGTCAGGACGTTCACTTTGCTGCTGTCTCACTTCGTTTGATAGCCGCTGCGTTCGGTCCTGACGTGCCTCACGCTCGCTTCGCTCGCGTGAGACTCCGTCAGGACGCTTTCGAACACACCAAACGGCGAGCATCGCGAGCCGTGCGTGGGTCCCGCGCTGCACGCTCCGACCGTTCGCGATTTATAAACGAAACTTCGGTGGCGCGTGCCCCCGAGTGGCCGCCAACAACGGCCATTTATAAACGGGTAGAGACGCCGAGGGACGATCTCTCGCTGCAGACCATTTATAAACAGCTGAGCGCCGGTCCGCCGCTCCTCCCCCTCGATCCGCGAACGGGCGGAACCGCCCGGCCGGCGTCTTAATCGTGCGGGTGGAACCGATCCATCGCCTTCCTGACCGCGTCCGAATCGCCGATGAAGGTGACGTGGTCGCCGTACTCCAGCACGCTATCGGCCGAGGGCACGTGGTTCTCCCCGTCGCGGCTGACGACGGCGACGAAGGTGCCGTCGGGGATCTGCGCGTTGAGGTCGCGGATGCTTTTCCCGGCGAGGTTCTCCGCGGTTACCGCGACCTCTTGGACGTCGTGGCTGTCGCCCAGCTCGTTCATCCAGTGGGTGATCGCCGGGCGCTCGATCTCGTCGTCGATGGCCACCGCCGTCGCCGTCGGCGAGTCGATCGCCTTCACGCCGATGCTGTTGAAGGCGTCCACGTTGCCCGGTTGGTTCACGCGCGAGTACACCATCTCGACGTCGAACTTCGTGATCGCGAGCTGGCACGCGAGGAGGTTGATGTCGTCGTCGCCGGTCACCGTGATCACCCGCTTGGCGTCACCGATACCGGCGCCGCGCAGCGTTTCCGCGTCGCTGCCGTCTCCCTCGTACACGGTGAACCCCTCCGAGCGGGCCCGCTCGCTCTCTTCGTCGTCGATCTCGACGATGACGACGTACTCGCCTCGCCGCTCCAGTCGTGTGGCGAGCGCCCGGCCGACCCGGCCGCCGCCGATGATTATCGTGCGCATTGGTGACACTCCGAGAACGTCGCCGATCTGTCGCGCGAGCCCGGCCTCGATCGCGACTGTCGCGAAGATGACGGCGAACACCGTCCCGACCAGCAGCTCGCCCGCCGCCACGTTCCCCGCGAGCTCCAGCTCGATCGCGAACAGCGTGGCCACGCTCGCCGGGATGATCCCGCGCGGGCCCACGCTCGCGAGGAACAGTCGCTCCGGCCACGTGAACCGCTCGACGCCGGCGGTAGCGATGATCGCCCCGAGCGGTCGGAGCACGAGCATGATCACGAGCACGAGGCCGACGGCCCCGAGGCCGAGCGCCGCGATCGCCTCGACGTCGATCAGCGCGGCCAGCGAGATGAACACGAACGAGAGGACGACGAGCGTCGTGTTCTCCGCGAACTCCTCGATCTCCTCTCTGTGGGCGATGTCGAGGTTCCCGAGGAGGATCCCGCTCGTCGCCGCCGCCGCGATGCCCGCTTCGGCGGCGACGACCTCTGCGGCCCCGAACGCCCCCACTGCCGCCGCCAACACGAGGAACTGCGACGCCTGCACGTCGCGCTCCGGAACGTACTCGCTGTCCAACAGCAAGTAGATGATCACCGCCGCGAGCACCCCGGCGGCCACGCCGACACCGAGCCGCTGGAAGAACGAGGCCACGGTCGCGGGAACGCCGAGATCGTCGAGCAACAGCGTCTCGAAGATCACCACGGCGACGATCGCCGCCGTCACGTCGTTGACGATGCCCTCGGTTTCCAGGGCGGTCGCGACGTGGTCTCTGACGCGAACCACATTGAGTATCGGCGTGATCACGGTCGGCCCCGTCGCCACTAGCAGCGCGCCGATGAGTAGCGATATCTCCCAGTTGGCGCCCTCGAGGAACCGGACCGCGATCGCCGTTCCGACGAACATCACGAGGGCGCTGACCGTCACCAGTCGGAGCGACACCGTGGACGCCCCTCGGATCCGCTCGATCCGCAGGGCGAACGCCCCCTCGAAGACGATGATCGCGACGCTGATCCCGACGATTATCTCGAGCCCGCTTCCGAACGTTTCGAGCGTTACGAGCCCCAGCACCTCCGGCCCCAACACGACCCCGATGAGGAGGTAGAAGATGACGCTCGGTACTTTCAGGCGGTGAGCGAGCAGTTGGACGACGAGTCCCGACACGAGGATCGCCGCGATGACCGGCAACAGGCTGGACACGTCTACCAGCGATACGTTCGCCGTCCTCCTTAGTGTACTGGTCGGCTGCGCGGGTGTCCGCTGCCGCTGTGGGTCCGCACTCAATAACCCTAAGACATATTTCAACTGGGACGAATCACGCGACTGATCCGCACACACAAGCAACTATTAATTCGGTTCCTCCTGTCAATGAGAATACGCCCGTGCGGAACCACCCACTGGGCGTCTCAACCATGACCGTTCGCGACACCATCCCGACGCTCGCCCCCCTCTGGAGCGTCGGGAAGCGGGGTTGCGGAACGGTCGTCGCTCGCTTCGACGCCGTCGCCGCGTGACCCCGACGCGGGGGCGGCCGGCTTCGCCCGTCGGAGCGAGCGCCGCCTTCTCTCCCCCCTTCCGACACGTGGACCCGGTAGCTCAAGCGGCAGAGCCCCGGGCTGAGGAATCGACTCCCTCCCGGGTCCGTATGGCAGTCCACCCCTGCCACCGCGCGACCGATGTCGCGCTCCGGCTGGCGGTCCCCCGCGACGCCGCGGGCGACCTCCACGCCGGGGTCCGCGCCAAGCTCGCCGGCCGTGACGGCGTCGACGTCGAGACCGTCGACGTCGTCTCTCTCCGGCCGCGCCTCAACGACCTCACGGTCGAGGTCGACGCGTCGCTCCGGCTCGCGCCGGACGCCGCGGTCGACGACCTCACCGAGATCGTCGGGGTCCACAAGGCGCGTCCCCGGTAGCGGACGCCGCCGGCCACACCACGGTCGACGCGGTCCCCGACTGACGCATCGACTCCGACCGCGGCGCGAGGCTTCGCGCCATCCACCCGACCCCAACCACACGACGATGAAACGAGACTCCCCCTCCAGACGCACGAGACACCCCGACCTCTACGCCGGTCCGGCCCCGTCCGACCGCGCGCCCTCGTGGCGCGCGACGGCGGTGTTCGCCGCGCTGCCGGTCCTGACGCTCGCGGTCGCCGCGTTCCCGACCGCGGTCGCGTTCGCTGCGGCCTCCATCGCCGGCGCGGTCGCCGGTGCGGCCCTCCACCGCCGCTACCCGGACGCGTTCGACCGCGCGTTCGAGCGCGCGCTCCCCGCGCCCGGCGACGAACCCACCGGCGCCGCCGACGGCTGAATCGCTTCGTTCCATCGGTCTCCCCGCTGACGTTTGGCCGCCCCTCCGCCTCCCCGCTGCCGTTCGGCCCTCCCCCCGTTTCGATCCCGGCGGTGGTCGCGGTCGGCCTCATCGCTTATACGTCGGAGTCCCCGACGAGTCGATATGACCGATCGCGAGTCCGGTTCCGACGCCGGAGCGCCCGGCGCCCGCGAGGCCGCCGCCGAGGGCCCCAACGACGGGCCCGCCGCCGACTCTTCCGGCGACGGAGACGACAGTCCGACCGTGCCAGCCGCGCTCCGCGCCGGTGCCGCCCTGTTCAACGAGGGACACGTTCTCGCGGCCCACGACCCGTGGGAGGCGGCCTGGCTTCCCCTCGCGGCGGGCGACGACGAGCGCCTGCTCCACGGCCTGATCGCGGCTGCGGCGGCGACCCACCACGCCGGTGGCCGCAACTGGTCCGGCGCGGTCGGCTGCGCGAGCAACGCCGAGGAGTACCTCGCCGGCGTTCCGCCGACGCTGCGCGGTGTCGATGTCGGGCCCGTTCGCGACTGGTGCCGCCGGCTCGCGTCCGACCCGGAGACGGTCGAGCGCTCGGCCCCGCCGACGCTCCGGATCGAGGGCGCGGCGCCGCGGTTCGGCGACCTCGACCTGTCGGCGACGCTGCTCGCGGCGCCCGCGCTCGCCGACGCGATCGCGCCCGGCGACGAGGAGACCTTCGAGACCGCGGCGTCGCTCGCGCGGGGGGAGCGCGGCACCGGCCGGACGCGGTTCGCGGAGCTGCTGTTCGCGTTCCTCCGCAGCCCCGACGCCCGCCCGCAGGTGGCGGCGCGGCTCGCGGACCACGTGGAACTGGCGGAGCGGAAGCGGCGTGACGTCGACGACCTTTTTTAAGAACGTCTCGGGCGGTCAGGCGCCGTCGGTCGGCGTGTCGGGGTCAGTCGGAAAGTTGGGATCGGCCGGCCCGTCGTCGAGACCGGCTTCGCCGTCGTCGGCCGGTCCGTCGCCTCCGCCTGCGCCGCTGCCCTCGGTCTTCGGCTCCCCCTCGAACGTGTAGTCGGCGGAGTTGTCGGCGGGGTCGTACCCGAGGGCTTCGCGGGCGCGCTCGATCGAGTAATAGCGTCTGTCGTTGTTCGAGATGCCGTACACGATCTCGTAGCCGTAGTCGGCCTGCAGACACCGGTCGAACAGGTGCGCGCAGTCGCGGTGCGAGAGCCACATCGCCTGCCCGCGCTCGTACTCCCGCGGCGGGTGGTCCTTCGTGAGGTTCCCGATGCGGACACAGACGACGCTCATGCCGAACTCGTCGTGGTAGAAGCGACCGAGCGCCTCGCCGGTCGCCTTCGAGACGCCGTAGAGATTTCCGGGGCGGGGGAGTTCAGTGCCGTCGAGCCGGTAGTCGTCGTCGGTACGGTACAGGTCCGGGGTGCGCTCTTCGGTCTCGTAGCCGCCGACGGCGTGGTTCGAGGAGGCGAACGCGAACCGCTCGACGCCGGCGTCGGCGGCCGCCCGCATGACGACCTGCGTCCCGTCGATGTTGTTCCGGATCACGGAGTCCCACGGCGCCGTCTTCCGCGGGTCGCCCGCGAGGTGGATCACCGAGCCGACGCCGGCCATCGCCTCTCGGACGGCGCTCGCGTCGGTGATGTCGGCGACGTACCGGTCGGCGTCGGTGACTCCGGTGGGCACCTTCGCCGCCGGGAGCGGCTCCCTGTCGAGGAGTCGCCACTCGTAGTCGTCGCCGATGCCGCGGAGGATGGCCTGCCCCACCCGTCCGCCGGCGCCCGTCAGCAGGACCGGCTCGTCCATTCGGTCGTACGTGGGCGCGAGACGGGCATATATGACACGGTTCGGCCGCGGCGCGGCGAATCGACGGCCGTCTTACAGTTTTTCGCGCGAGATGCTCACGCCGGTCGGCGTGACGACGATCTGGTCGTCGCCCTTCTGGACGATGTCGCCGTCCACCTCTTGTGCGACCTGCCGCAGTTCGTCGATGATGTGTTCGATCGTCCGGTCCGACGTGGAGTGGCGGGTGATGTCCGCGATGACGAAGTCGCCGTCGTAGACGGCGTCTTTGATCGGGATCACGTCCCCCTGGTCGCCGATCTCCGCGATGTGTACCTGCATCCCCGTGTCCGCGTGCGCCTCGGCGAAGTCGTCGAGGTCGAGCTCGACGTAGTCGTCGACGGAGCGGTTCCCGCCGCCGCCGAGGATCTTGCTCATAATACCCATACACAGTAAACGACGAGGTCGGACATTAGTTCTTACGTCAGACGCTCCCGCTCCGCGGGTCGTCAGCGGCTCTCGTCGAGCCGCGACTGCCACTCCTGGACCCGCGACAGCAGCTCCACCGGCGCCGTCTCCGCCACGTCGACGTCGGTCAGCTCCTCGATCACGGCTCGGGTCTCGGGGTCGAGCCGACCGGTCTCCGCGCTGTCCGCCGTCTCAGCTGCTCCTGCGGTCTCCGCGGCCCCCGTGGTCCCACCGGCGCCGTCTGACTCCGACCCCGGAGTCGCCCCGTTTCGACCTCCTCTGGAGCCGGGATCGTCGGCCGCGGCCGACTCCGCGCCGTCGCTTTCGGAGAACGATCCGGACGAGAGGTCGAAGACGACCTGCTTCGTGTCGCCCTCGGCGGTGTCGGTGGGGGTCCCGCCCCCGCCGCCTCCGCCTCGCTCTCCCCCCTTCGCTTCGATCGCCTTCTCCTCGCGGAGCCGGTCGAGCACCGCGTCGGCGCGGGAGACGACCGGCTCCGGGACGCCGGCGAGGTCGGCGACGTGGACCCCGTACGACCGGTTCGTCGGGCCCTCGCGGACGGTTCGGAGGAACGTCACCTCCCCGTCCCGCTCGTCGACGGCGACGTGGACGTTCTCCACGCGCGGGAGGTGGTCGGCGAGCGTCGTCAGCTCGTGGTAGTGCGTGGCGAAGAGGGTGCGCGCGCGCACCTCGTTGTGGAGGTACTCGGTCGCGGCCCACGCGATCGAGATTCCGTCGTAGGTAGCGGTGCCGCGGCCGACCTCGTCGAGGATGACGAGCGAGTCCGCGGTCGCCGAGTGGAGGATGTTCGACAGCTCCTGCATCTCGACCATGAACGTTGAGCGGCCCTGCGCGAGCTCGTCGAGGGCGCCGACGCGCGTGTAGATCCCGTCGACGAGCCCTACCGTGGCCGCCCGCGCGGGGACGAACGAGCCCGCCTGCGCGAGCAGCTGGATCAGCGCCGCCTGCCGCATGTACGTCGACTTCCCGCTCATGTTCGGGCCGGTGACGATGAGGAAGCCGCGCTCCGCGTCGAGCCGGAGGTCGTTCGGCACGAAGTCGGTCGTCCGCTCGACCACCGGGTGGCGCCCCGCCTCCACGTCGAGCCGGCGCTCGTCGGCAAGCTCGGGGCGCGTCCAGTCGTTTCCGGCCGCGTGGGTCGCCAGCGACGCGAGCGCGTCGGTCTCGGCGACCGCCCGTCCCACGTCCTGCAGCAGTTCGGCGTCGTCGGCGACCCGCTCGCGGAGCGCCTCGAACAGCTCGTACTCCAGCTCGCCGCGCGCCTCCTCCAACCGGAGGACCTCGCGTTCCCGCTCCTCCAGCTCGTCGGTGACGAACCGCTTCGAGTTCTTCAGCGTCTTGATCTCGCGGTAGTGTTCGGGCACCTGGTCTGCCACCGACTTGCCGACCTGGATGTAGTAGCCGTCCGTCTTGTTGCGGTCGACGGTGACGTGGCTCAGCCCGTACTGCCGCTTCTCGCGCTCCGCGAGCGTGTCGAGCCACTCGGCCGCCTCCTCGTGGCTCGCGATCAGCTCGTCGAGCTCCTCGTCGTACCCCTCTCGAAGCAGCCCGCCCTGCGTCTTCGTCTTGGGCGGGTCGTCCGCGAGCGCGTCAGCGAGCTCCGCGTGGAGGGCGGCGGCGCGGTCGCGGTCGATCCGGTCGAGGATCGCGGCGATCGGCGAGTCCGCGAGCGCGGTCCCGGACACGGCGTCGGCGAGCGCCGGCACCAGCGCGAGCGAGTCCCGCACCGAGAGCAGTTCCCGCGCGCCCGCGCTTCCGCTCGTCGCCCGCGCGGCGAGCCGTTCGAGGTCGTACGCGTCGCCGAGCGTCTCCCGGAGACGGTCGCGCGCGAGCGCCGCCGACGCGAGCGCAGCGATCGCGTCGAGCCGACGGTCGAGCTCCTCGCGGTCTCGGCGCGGTCGGGTGAGCCACTCGCGGAGGAGCCGCCCCCCGGCGGCGGTGACGGTGTGGTCGACCGTCTCGAACAGCGAGCCGTCGGCGTCGCCGCGCATCGTCTCCGTCAGCTCGAGGTTGCGCTGGGTCGTGGCGTCGACGGCGACGTGTTCGCCGTCGTCGTAGGCCGTGAGTCGGGTCATCGACGCCAACACGCCCGCGCCGGTCTCCTCGACGTAGCCGAGCACCGCGCCCGCCGCGCGCAGCGCCGGTTCGGAGTCGATCCCGACGCTGTCCGCGGTCTCCCGGCCGAACTGCTCGCGGACCGCGTGTTTGGCGCGCCCCGGCGCGAACGCCTCCGCGTCGAAGACCGACACCGACCCCGAGAGGTCCTCGCGGACCGCCCCGAGCAGTCGGTCGTCGTTGCGGACGTGAGGCCCCGGAAGGACCTCGGCGGGGTCGAAGCGGTACAGCTCCGCGCGGAGGTCGCCCGCGGTTTCTACCTCGGTGACGAGGAACCGACCGGTGGTCACGTCGGCGAGCGCGAGCCCGTAGGGGCCGCTGGCGTCGCCGCTGGCCGCCGACGAGCCGGCAGCCGGCCCGTCCCCCTCGCGGACGACCGTGGCGAGGTATCGCGCGTCGTCGTCGGCCGTTTCGAGAAGGGTTCCGGGCGTGACGACGCGGGTGATCTCGCGGGCGTGGCCGTCGTCGGTCTCGTACTGGTCGGCGACGGCGACCCGGTAGCCGCGCTCGACGAGCGCCTTCACGTACGGGGTCAGCTCGGAGAGCGGCACGCCCGCCATCGGGTACGACGATCCGTGCGAGGACTTCTGCGAGACGGTCAGGTCCAGCTCGTCGGCGACCAGCTCGGCGTCGTCCGCGAAGAACTCGTAGAAGTCGCCGCACTGCATGGCGAGGACGTCCGCGTCGGTCTCCGCCTTGAGATCGAGGAACTCCCCGACGATCCCCGTTGGCATATATCCGTACTCCCGCCGTCGGCGGGTAAAACCCTACGGGTGTCGGACCGGGCCAGACCGGGCTGCTACCCGATCCGGTTGCGACGCGTCACCGTTCGGTGTGCCAGCCCGGAGACACCGAAGAGCACCGCGAACAGGACCGCGTAGGCGTATCCGGAGACCGACGCGAACGGGACCGTTCCGATCCACGCCGCACCGGCGAGCAGCCCGCAGACGACCGCGAGACCGACGTAGTACTCCCCCCAGAGGATCTCGTTTTCGGAGACCACTTCGAGGTACACCTCCAGCTGGCGGCTCTGTTCGGTCAGCGAGACGATCCCGCGGTCCGGCTCGTAGTCGATGAACCCGCTCTCGGCCAGCTTCGGCAGGTGTGACTGGTGCAGCGCGGTGTACACCCGCTTGCGCTGTTTGTACGTCACCTCGTTGATCTCCAGGTCGTTCTCCCACGCCGCCAGCTGCTCGGCGATGTCCCTGACGCGCGCGCCGTCGCCGTGCTGTTTCAGGTAGGTGATCACGTTCCGCCGCCGTTGGTTGCTGAGCGCCGTGAACACCTCATCGCGCGAGGGACTGTCGACGTCGCTGCCCGTCACTTTTGTCTCCCCCGTCAGTTGTGGTGTCATGGTTCGCTCACGCGCTGAGCCACTCTACCTATCGACTCCGAGCCATATATCATTATCTATTAATGTTATTCCGGGACTGTCAGGGATCCGTATCTCTGATGTGCTACCGGACGCCGCGCCGATCGCGAGGCGGACCCGACCGACGGATCGTGTGCCGCTCCGCGCCCCGTCACACGGTTGAACCGCCCCTTTTCCGGCCTCCTTCGGGTCGCGGTCGGACTCGCGGACCCAGTGCCGGTCGGACTCGCAGACCCCGCCACGGTTGCGGTCGGCGCCCCGCAGCGACCGGTAGGCCGCGCATACATAGGCTCTCTCACCGCCAACTGCAGGTATGACGGCATCACACGACACCAGTCTCGGTCGCCTTCGGCGCCCGGAGTACACTGGCGAGAACCGCTGTCTCCCCTGCACGGTCGTCAACGTGGCGCTCGCCGCTGTCGGAGCGGTCGGCGTCGGCGCGCTGGTCGCGGTCGAACTCGGCGCGGCCCTCTTCGTCGTCGCGCTCGCGGCGATCTGGCTGCGCGGCTACCTCGTGCCCGGGACGCCCGAGCTCACGAAGCGCTACCTCCCCGAGCGCGCGCTGCGCCTGTTCGGGAAGGGCCGCGACCCCGGGCCTCCGGCGGCGATCGACGCGGAGTCGTACCTCCTGTCGGCCGGGGTGCTCGTCGAGACGCCGGACGGGAGCGACCTCGCGTTCGCGCCGTGGTTCGAGTCGGCGTGGCGGACGCACCTCGCCGCGCTCCGCGACGCGGCCGTCGAGGCCGCCGCTCCCGTCGCGGCGTCGCCCGACGGCACGCGCCCCGCCGCTCCCGCCGACGTCGACGCCCTCGCGGAGCTCACCGGGATCGACGAGGACGGGCTCTCGCTGCGCTGGCGCGGCGACGCCGGGTTCGCGCACGCCGGCGACGACCGCATCGGCCACTGGGAGTCCCGGTCCGCGTTCCTCGCGGACGTCGCCGCCGACAGCGCGCTGACGACGCACCTCGACGACTGGGCGTCGCTCCCGCTCGCCTCGCGGAGCGGCGTGCTCGGCGCGCTCAGACTGTTCGTCGAGCGCTGCCCGACCTGCGAGGGCGCGGTGCAGTTGGAAGAGCGGGTCGTCGAGTCCTGCTGTTCGAGCTACGAGGTCGTCGCCGGCCGGTGTACCGCGTGTAACGCGCGGCTGTTCGAGATCGACCTCCCGCCGTCGCTCGCGAACGCGCGGTAGTACGGACCCGTTTTTGACGCCGTTCGGTCGACGGCGCTCGCCGCGGCGAACGTGCATTTATAATCGATCTACGGCGTCGTTGTCGGCTGTTTATAAGCGGTTGACGGCGGATCGACGATGAACACCTCCAAAGCCCCAGCCGCGAGGCGCAAAGCGCCTCGCGGTTCGCGGCCCTTCGGGCCGCTCACCGGCGCACGCCACCGCCTCGGCGACGGCTTTTATAAGTAACATCGAAACGTCGCAAACTCGGATTTCGCCTCAGCCGCGTCGTCGCAGACGGGAGGCGCCGCTTCGTCCGGCTCGGAGCTGCCGGAGCACGGAGAAGCGGTTGACCCACAGCTGGTAGGCGCTCGCGACGGCGAACAGCGCGAGCGCGAGACTCGTCAGCAGGATCGGGTCGACCGCGGAGACGAGGGGGACGTTGAGCAGCGCCGCGAGCAGGACCGTCAGGGAGACGACGCCGAGCGCGCGGTACAGCTCCGACCAGGTGACGCCGGCGCTCGCGACCACCTCGGTGTACAGCGCCACGTCCCGCGCGTGACGGGACACCTCGATCGCCTGGCTCTCCCGGTCGTACTCGATCACGCCGAGCGCCTCCAGCTTCGGGAGGTGCGTCTGCACGAGCGACGTGTACACGCTCTCGCGACAGCGCTTCGGCGGCGGGCTCTCGCCGGTCTCGTGGCCCGCGACGAGCGCCGACAGCTCGTGGACGGTCACGACGCCGCCGACGCTCCGGAGCTGTTCGAGGGCGTGCCGCCGGCGCTCGTTCGCGAGAATGGCGTACACCTGTTCGGCCGGAAGGAGGTCTGTTCGGAGCTTCATGGATGTGGAGTCCGACGCTCCGCGCAGCACGGAGATCGGTCGCTGCCGGTACATCTTCTCTCGGGGGTATATGTATGCGCTCGCTGCGCTCACACGGGCTGCCGCCCGGGGCGTCTCGGACCGGACCCCGATCTCACAAAACCGATAGCCCCCGCCGCGGTTGACGACGCGGGTTCGGTCCGAACGCCACCGGCCGTTCCGCTGCCGCGGCACGGACTCCGTACCGGCGATCTCGCCCGAGGTATGGGCGCCCTGCCGCCGTTTTGACCCGAAGTAGGGCCGCCGGGCCGCCGGTCAAAGGCGGCGTTTGACCGCGCGAAGCGCTCGTTCCACCGGATCGAAGCGTTCGTTCGACGGTGACGTGGCTGCGCGTAACTAGGTGGGTATCCGTCGGAGGTGAGGGTAACCGATTCGGCTGACCGACGCGGACGGGGGGGCGAGTCGGAGAGAATCATGAACCCGGACACAAACGACACAATCGGACTCTCGCGGCGCAAGCTGCTCGCCGGCCTCGGGGCCGTCGGCGTGGCCTCCGCGGGCGCGGGACTCGGCACCACGGCGTACTTCAACGACACCGAGTCGTTCGAGGGCAACACGCTCACCGCGGGCGAGCTGGACCTCAAGCTCGACTACCGCGCAACGTACGCGGGCGGTACCGGGCGCATCGACGAGATCAACGGCTGGTACAGCGAGAGCGGCCCGGGGGAGCCCTTCGAGGTCGTCGAAGAGGAGGACGGCGTCTACCTCATCGGCGAGGTTCCGAGCATCGACGAGGCGGACTCTTGGGAGGACGAGGTCCAGACGCGCGACTTCTGTGCCCCTGACGTGGGCCTGATCAACGGCGACCAGATCCCGGTTTTCGTCCTCGACGACGTGAAACCCGGCGACTGCGGTGAAGTGACGATCAGTCTCCACATCTGTGACAACCCCTCGTGGGTGTGGATGAACGGAGAGCTGACCGAGAACGCACAGAACGGGTACTCGGAGCCCGAAATCGAGGCGCTTGAGGGCTTGGAACTCTCCACCGACGACCCCGAGGGCGACGGCCAGCTGGCCGATGCCATCGACGTGACGGTGTGGTACGACGAGAACTGCAACAACGTCTACGAGGCCGGGGGCGAGAGCGGCGGACCGTTATGCGTCCAGATCGTCCTCGACGCGTCCGGATCGATGAGTACCGGCAATCGGAACAGCCAGGCCATCAACGGCGCGAAGACGCTCGCGGAGAGCATCCTACAGGACGGCCCCGCCGGCAGCCGAGTCGGTGTGACGTTCTTCAGCGCGTCCGGCTACGACCAGAGCGCGCAGGTCATCCAGACGCTGACCGACGACCTACAGGACGTACTCGACGCGATCGACACGCTCCCCGCGAACGGGAGCGACACCGCCATCGGCGAGGGGATCGAGGAGGCACAGGGCGACCTCGAGAACTGCGACGACGACGAGTCGCCGACGATGGTCGTGCTAACTGATGGCGAGAACACTGTGCGTCCTCCGGACCCCGGAGACGCCGCGGACGATGCAAAAGACGCTGGAACCGAAATCTACGCGCTCGGCGTCGGTAACGCACAGGTCTCGACGCTCAACGACATCTCCAGCGATCCCGACGAGGAGTACGTCTTCTTCGCGAGCGACGACGGTGCGCTCGAACAGGCCTTCGGTCTGATCAGCGAGACGCTTCTCGGAGAGTCGATCATCTTCGAGGGCTCGCTCGCGGACGCGATGGCGGAGCTAGAAGCGGGAATTGCGCTCGACGGCAACCGTGCCACCGAGTCCCGGGAGCCGTTCGACGGCGGCCTCACCCAGTGTATCGGCTTCGAGTGGTGCCTGCCGGCCGAGGTCGGCAACGAGGTTCAGACCGACTCCGTGGTCTTCGACCTCGGCTTCTACGCCGAGCAGTTCCGGCACAACGACGACCCGCAGGTGACGTTCAACGGGACGGAGGCGAACAGCACCAGCACCGGAAACGTGTCCCAGTAGACACGCGACTCCGAGCGGGACACCCGCTCCCCCCGGGCGACACTCGCCCGGTTCCCGGTTCGGCGCCTTCGGGCGGCCGACGCGGCGGTTCGCGACCGCCGCCGGGAGTTCCCCCAATGGGGATGATACACAATGAACGACGACACAATCGGACTATCGCGGCGCAAGATGCTGGTCGGACTCGGCGCGGTCGGCGTGGCCTCCGCGGGCGCGGGCCTCGGAACGACGGCGTACTTCAACGACACCGAGTCGTTCGACGGTAACACGCTGACTGCAGGCTCGCTCGACCTGTTCGTCCACGTCGACTACTCCGAGGACCAGGGCAGCTACGCGAGCTACTCGACCCCTCCGGGAAGCTTCATCAACGGCAACGTCGTGGGGCAGATCGACGATAATGCAATCGTCACTACCGAGGATGAATCCCTCAGCATCCAGGTCTCCGACCTGAAGCCCGGCGACTCCGGCGAGGGCGAGTTCTGCTTCTCGATCGTCAACAACCCCGCGTACATGTGGATGTGCGGCGAGGTGACCGCGAACGACGAGAACGGGCAGAACGAGCCAGAGATGGACGTCGACTCGACCGTCGGCGAGGGTATGGGCGAACTCGCCGACGCGATGCAGGTGACCGTCTCGTACTGCACCGCCGCCGGCGAGACCGGCGAGGAGATCATCTCCGGCTCACTCGCGGACGTGATGAGCGCGCTCGACAACGGCGTACCGCTGTCGGGCGACGGAGACGCTGACGCGCCTCTCGCGGACCGCCCCGTGTTCGAGGGCGTGGATGCGCCCTTCGACGACGACAACGAGCCGGTCATCGCCGAGCAGTGCGTCTGCTTCGAGTGGGAGGTTCCCTTCGAGGTCGGCAACGAGATCCAGAGCGACTCCGTTGAGTTCGACTTCGAGTTCTACGCGGTGCAGTCGCGTCACAACGACGGGACGCACAACCCCTGCATCACCTCCCGCGAGGTCGAGGGCTTCGGCAAGTCGGACTACGACGACGCCGACGTGCTGTGGGCGTCCAAGGCGCGCAACGGCGGCTCCAACACCTTCGAGCTGATCGTGGGCGACGACAACGCGAACGCCGACACCGACGACTACGACTTCGGCGGCAGCAGCTTCGACGGCGAGCTGACGGTCGCGTACGACGCCGACACCGGCGAAGCGAGCCTCGAAATCGCGAACGGCACCACCGCCGACGTCAGCTACGCCGTCAGCGACGCCGCCGGCGACGTGATCTCCATCGTCGCGCGCGGCGACGACGCGAGCCACCTCGCGAGCGTCTCGAACGTCCGGGTCAACGGGAGCGCCCCGACCGGGCCCGACGCGGTCGAGGCCGACGGCGCAGAGACGGTCTCCCTGCTGATCGAGGACGTCGACGCCAGCGCCGACTGGGAACTGACCGCGGACGTGGCGTTCGAGGGCTTGGACAACGACCCGAGCGCCTCGGACGAGAACCCCGCGGTGTACGTCGAGGTGATCGACGCGTAGGCGAACGCGCCGCGGACGGGCGGGGGAGCGCTCTCCCATCACCCACACCGGACCCGCGCGGGCGGCCGGGACGACGGTTCGACTCCGTCGGTGGGAGTTCCCTTCGGGGAATTACACTCATGACAGACAAAGACAACATCGACACGGTCGGACTCTCGCGCCGCACGCTCCTGGCGGGCCTCGGCGCGGTCGGCGTGGCCTCCGCGGGCGCGGGACTCGGCACCACGGCGTACTTCAACGACACCGAGTCGTTCGAGGAGAACACCCTCACCGCCGGTCAGCTCGACCTGCTCGTCGACTGGCAACAGACCTACGACTTCGGCGAGGGGCGCAAGTTCATCAGCGCACACCCGGACCACGACGAAGACGGGGAGCAGTCGATCATCGACCCGGAAACCCAAGAGGTCATCAAGTACAGCGACTTCCCGGACGAGGACGACGAGGACAGCAACGGCGCAAACCTGCCGGTGCTGACCTGCGACAACATCCCGCCCCTCTCGGAGGCGTACTTCAACGTCGACCCCGTCACGGGCGAGGAGATGGAGAGCCTCGTCCAAATCACCGACGTGAAGCCCGGCGACTCCGGCGAGATCACCTTCTCGCTGCACCTCTGTGACAACCCCGGCTACATCTGGATGCAGGCGGACAACATCTCCGACGACGGCGGCGCCGCCACCGAGCCCGAGCTGCTCGTCGACCCGGGCAACCTCGGTGACCTCGGCGACGCCATCCAGGCGACGCTCTGGTACGACGAGGACTGCGACAACGTGTACGACGGCGCGGAGCCGGTCGACATCATGCTGACGCTGGACTTCTCCGGCTCCATGCTGTACGACCAGTACGGCGGCGTCGTCAGCGACGACGACATCACCGTCGGCGGCAACACCTACGACGAGACGACGAAGATCGACCTCGTTGAGCTCGGTACCCGCCAGTTCGTCGACTACCTGCAGTCGCAGGGGTCGGACGTGCGGGTCGGAGTCGCGTACTTCGACGGCGAGGGGAGCGGCGAGTCGCTCCCCCGGACGGGCGTCTACCAGCCGCTCACCAGTGACCTCTCGGCGGTCGACACGTCACTGACGAACCTCCGCCAGAAGCTCGCGAACGTCGTCACCGGGTCCGGATTCACCGCTAGCAACAAGCCAACTGCGCCCTTCGACGGCGACGGCGATCCCGACCCGTTCTCGAACGCGAACGGCATCGCGACGGGCACGTACATCGGCGAGGGCGTCGACGACGCGCAGGCCGAGCTCGACTCGAACGGCCGCACCGACGTCGAGAAGCGCAACATCGTGCTCTCGGACGGTGAGTCGTTCAACGGCGACGGGACCACGGCGTTCTCCTCGCCGACCGACGCGGCCGACGACGCCCGCGCGGCGTCGCCCGGTCCCGAGACCGACGTCTTCACCATCAACGTGAACGGCAGCGCCGGTACGCTCCAAGCGATGGCCGGTCCGGCCGGCGGACCGGGCGGCGACCCGGCGTTCTTCAACGACGTCGACGACCCGCTCAACATCCCGACCGTCTTCGGCAACCTCGCGGCCCAGACCGTGCAGGAGAAGGTCATCATGGAGGACACGCTCGCGGCCGTCCTCGCCGAGCTCGCCGACGGGGACGGGATCCCGCTCGACGGCAACCGTGCGACGCTGTACGACGAGCTCAACGACCCGGCCGACGACCCGGACCGCGACGCGTTCCGCGGCGACGGCGTGATGCACTGCGTCGCACTCGAGTGGGAGCTGCCCCTCGAGGTGGGCAACGAGGTCCAGGGCGACACGCTCGCCTTCGATCTCGGGTTCTACACCGAACAGGCGCGCCACAACGACGGCGCCGGGCCGTCGGCGGCCTGACCTCTCGGATCGCACCGGCCCGATACGCGGTCGATCCGCGTCTGAGCGGGTGCGAAACCGGGGAACCACGCGGGGGTATGGCGTCCGTACCCACGGGGTACGGTCGCCGGTCCGTCCGGGTAGGACGCGCATACATACCAGCGCTGTCGACGTAGGGAAGCCATCGACGAGACGGCCGTTCGGAGCCGCAACGACACACAATGACACAAAAGGAATCGAAACTCACGCGGCGGGAGGCGCTCGCGGGCGTCGGAGCCGTCGGCTTCGCGGCCCTCGGGGCCGCCTCCGGACGGCCGACGGGAACGGACGGCTGGAACGAGTACCCGGAGTACACGTACGCGCAGTCCGACACTCCGTGGGACCTGCTGGTCGGCTGGCGGCGCACGGAGAACGGGACGGTCGTCGGGTCGAGCCCGACCGACGGCTTCGACGACGTCGAAGCGGCCGGGATCCGGCTCGTCGACGTGGACAACGCGCTCCCGGGCGACACCGGGACCGCGAGCGTCGGGCTCCGGCTCGACGACCCCGCGGGCACCGCCCCGGACGGCGTCCGGGTGTGGCTGCGGATCGATCCCCGCCTCGACACCGCCGACGCCGCGAGCGCCGCGCTCGCCGAACGCATCTCGATCGAGGTCCGGTACGACACGGGGATACTCGGCATCGGCGGCTGCGGCGGTGCCGAGGGGAACTTCGCGGGCTACGGCGACCTGATCGCCGTCGGCACCCTCGCGGAGCTGGACGGCTCGGCGCTCGCGGACGGGATCGAGCTGAGCCCCGGCCTCTTCGGCGGCGACTGTCTCACGACCGAGGAGCGCCGCTGCCTGATCTTCGCGTGGGAGTTCAGCTCGGACGGCGGCAACGCCGGACAGGGCGGCGCCGTCGACTTCGACGTGGAGTTCGCCGCGGACGACTGCCGCAACGAGGGCAACCCGTTCGACGCGTCCGACGCCGGGGCCGAGACGGGGTCGTCCGACAGCAGCGAGGAGCCGCTATGACCCCCGGAGACGACGGCGCGGGGCGCCAGAGCGGACTGAGCCGGCGCCGCCTCCTCGCCGGTATCGGCGGCGTCGGCGCCGTCGGGATGGCGAGCGGCCTCGGTACGGGCGCGTACCTCGCCGACCGGGAGACGTTTGCGGACAACGTCTTCGGCGCCGGCTCGGTCGAGCTGATAGTGAACGAGGAGGTCACCGACGGGACCTTCGCGGTCGACGTGTCGGATATCGACCGCGGCCACGGCGGCACGGAGACGTTCGATATCGAGGTTCGGACCAACCCCGCCCGCGTCTGGCTCGCGACCGACTGTCCGGCGGCCGGCGACGCCCTCGCCGACGCCATCGAGGTCGACGTCGCCGTCGACCGGGAGTCGGTGACGGACGGGTACCGGCCCCTCGCCGAGGTCGAACGCGAGCTCGTCGCCGGCGAGCGGATCGACGCGGGCTGTCTCGGTCCCGACGACCGCGTGACCGTCGAGGTGAACTGGCAGCTGCCCGGCGACGCGCCCGACGAGGTCGCCGGCGAGGCGACTGACCTGACGTTCCGGCTCTACGCCGAGCAGTGCCGCCACGTCGCCGAGGCGGACGCCGCGGCGTCGAACCCCTTCGCCGACCGCGTCTGCGAGGGCTCGGACGACGACTGCCCCGCGTGCGTCGAGTTCGGGAAGGCGGACGACATCGAGGCGGCGCTCGCGGTGGGCGACGTCCTTCCGCTGACCGGACTCCCCGCGGGCGTGGGCGCACACGACATCGAGATCACCGCGGTCGAGACGAAGGCGGACGACGAGGCGATCGGTGCCGCGTTCGTCCTCCGCGCCGCCGACGGGGCTCCCGGACCGGCCGTGTGTGCGGTCGAGATCAAGGGCGGGCGGGGGACCGAACGCTACGAGATCGACCCGGCCGCTCCGGCGACGGGCGAGGTGCTGTTCGCGCCTCGAAAGCCCGACAGCGACGAGCGACACGGGATCAGCCACATCGTCGTCTTCGTCTGCTCCGGCGATGACGGCGACAGAGGCGACGATTCGAGCGACTGCGTCGTCTGCGACGACTCGGCGGTCTCGCTCGCGTCGCTCGACGTCCGCTACCGCGGCGACGACGCGTCGGTCACCGCGGTCTCGACCGGGGGGAACACCGGCGGGACCCTCTTCGAGGGCACGCTCACCCCCGGCGGGGCGTTCACGCTGTTCGGCAGCGACGTGGTTCGGGGCGGGAACGCCGGCAACGGAAACGCCGGCCCCGACAAGCTCGGCCCGGAGGTCGACATCACGGTCGACGGCGGGGAGCCGATATCGCTTCACGTGAGCTGCTCGGAGCCGCTCGCGGTCGGGACGCGGTTCGGTGACGGCGACCTGTTCGAGGTCACCGGCGGCACGACGACGGACGGCGAGTCGCTCTGCGACTCGGAGGCTATCTGATGAACAATCCACTCACATCACCACGACTCAGGAAGGCGGCGAACGTACTCGGGATCGTCCTGTTGATCGCGCTCGTCGCGCCGTTCGCGGTGTACGCGGCCCCGGAGCTCGTCGGTGCGGACGAGAGCTTCGTCGTGCTCACGCCGAGTATGACGCCCGCCATCGCCCCGGGTGACGTGGTGGTCGTCGCCGAGCGGGACCCGACGGCGATCGCCGAAGGCGACGTGATCACGTTCGCCCTCGGCGCGAGCGACGTGCCGGTGACGCACCGCGTGATCGGCGTCGTCGACGAGGGTGGCGCCCTCGCGTTCGAGACGCAGGGCGACGCCAACGAGGGGCCGGACCCCGGGTTCGTCCCGGCGGCCAACCTCGTCGGCGCGGTCACGTTGACGATCCCGTACATCGGGTACGTGATCCAGTTCGCGGGCACGCGAGCCGGCTTCGTCACGCTGGTGCTGCTCCCGTTCGGCCTGCTCGCGGTCACGGAGGTCTGGTCGATCGTCCGTGACCGGGACGAACGGGCGGCGGCGACCGCCGCGGCCGAGGGGTCGCCGAGCGATTCGGACGGCGACGCGACCGCCGCCGCGACCGACCCCGCCGCGACCGACCCCGCCGCGACGTCCGACACACCGGCTGCGACCGGATCCGGGGGCGTGTCCGTCGACACGGTCGGCGGGGCGGCCGCGGTACTCGCGGCGTTCGCGCCGTACGCCGTCTACGTCGCGTTCGAGCTTCGCACCGCCGTCGCGATAGCGGTCGCGGTGGCGGCGTCGACGCTCCTGCTCGGCGCGCTCGCGGCGTGGGTCCCGGCCAGCGGCGTCCTCGATCGCGGCGGATCGGTCGCGGACTCGGCGAGCGGTGAGCCCGCGTCGGGGCCTGACTCGGACGCGCCCGCACCGCTCACTCCCGTCGACCGGGACGCGGCGACCGACGGGTTGGGAGCGCTGCCGGCGACCGCGTCCCCGGCGACCGCGCCGCCGCCGGCGCAGCCGGACAGCGCCGGGGAGGGGGACTGATGGCCGCGAACCGCGGGCTCGTCGGCGCCGTCGCCCTCGCCGTGTTGGTGTGGGGGGTCGCGTTCGGTGGGGGGCTCACCGCCGCCGTCCTCACGTCGTCCGTCGACGTGACGACGACGTTCGGGACCACCGACAATCTCACCGAGATCGACGCCTCTTCCGGCGGCGGTTTCGCCGTCGCGACCGCTCCCGTCGGGAACGAGACGGAGGGGGGAGAGGAGGTCGAGAACGGCACCGCTCCGCCGGAGAACGGTACTGCTCCCTCGACGAACGGCACCGCTCCGCCAACGAACGGTACTGCTCCGTCACAGAACGCTTCGGTCCCGACGGACGACCCGGCCGCGAACGAGTCGGCGCCGTCGGAAGACGAGAGCGCGCCCTCCGAGAACAGCTCGGCGCCGCCGGAAGACGAGACGGTGCCGGAAGATGAGGGCGCGCCGCCCGAGAACAGCTCGGCGCCGTCCGAGAACAGCTCGGCGCCGTCCGAGAACAGCTCGGCGCCGTCCGAGAACAGCTCGGTGTCGCCGGAAGACGAGACGACCACGGACACTGACGATCCGGCGCCTTCGGCGTCGGACTCCACGGGCAACGCCACCACCGAGACCCCCCCGGTGCTCGGGGAGGACGCCCCCGAATCGGTGAGTAGCGCCGTTTTCCGGTCGGTCAGTCTTCCGTCGCTGTTCGCGAGCGAGGCGTGACGGTGAACTCCCCGATCCGGCCGCGAGAGCCCGCGGAGCGTCGCGGTTCGGGCCCCCGCGTCCGTCGGTCTCCGGTCGGGGCGAAACTGACGGTCCTGCTCGCGTTGGCCGTGTTGGTCCTGCTCGCCCTGATATTCGGACTCGTCCGCGGACTTGCGTAGCCGGTTCACGATTATTAAGTGTCGACCGATCGAACGACCGAACGTATGGTCGCACTCGACGCGTTCGCGTTCGTCTTCGTCGCGGGCCTCATCACGGCCCTCGCGACGGGTATCGGCGCGCTCCCGTTCTTCTTTTTCGACTCGATCAGCGCCCGCGGCAACGTGGCGCTGTGGGGGTTCGCCTCCGGGATCATGGTGGCGGCGTCGCTGTTCGGGCTCGTCGACGAGGGGCTCGCCGAGGGGACGCCGACGGAGATCGGGATCGGCATGCTCGCCGGCGTGGTCCTCGTGGTCCTCGCGCACGAGGTGCTGATGGACGCCGAGATCGACCCGCAGGAGTACGAGGAGGCCGACTTCAAGAAGCTCATCCTGATCCTCGGCGTGCTGACGGTCCACAGCTTCCCGGAGGGGATCGCCGTCGGCGTCTCCTTCGCGGACCTCGGGCTGGAGGGCGGCACGCAGCTGTTCGGGTTCACCGTCCCGCTCTTAGCCGTGTTCATGACCGTCGCCATCTCCATCCACAACGTACCTGAGGGGACCGCCATCTCCATCCCGCTGCGGTCGATGGGCGTCTCGAAGTGGAAGATGGTGTGGTGGTCGGTGTTCTCCAGCCTGCCCCAGCCGATCGGGGCGGTCATCGCGTTCGCGTTCGTCCGCTACGCCCGCGAGTTCCTCCCGTACGGCTTCGGCTTCGCCGCCGGCGCGATGATCTACCTCGTGCTCTCCGAGTTCATCCCGGAGGCGCTCGAGACGGGGACCGACCTCCCCGGCGGCGGGAAGCGCGTGCTCGCCGGCGGGATCGCGCTCGGCGTCGCACTCATGGTCCCGCTCAACTTCATCTGACCGCGGGCGGAAGCGCCTCGCGCCCGCCCGCGGCCGAACCCGCTTAGGCGCCCCCGCCGAACGTCGTCGGATTCACCGCGCCGGGGCCCTCGCCCACGTCGTAGCCGCGCCGGATCGCTCCTCCCATCTCGTCGACGGCGGCGGCGACCGCCTCGCGGAGGGGCTCGCCGCGCGCCAGCCGGGCGGCGATCGCGCTCGACAGCGCGCAGCCGGAGCCGTGGGTCGCATCGGTCGCGACGCGGGGGGTCTCGAAGCGGAGCACGCCCGCCGAATCGGCGTCGCCCGATCCGTCGTCTCCCCGCTCGCCTCCCACGACGAGCGTGTCGGTCACGCGCTCTCCGTCTCCGATGTGGCCGCCTTTTATAAGCGCGGCGTCGGCGCCGGTCGCGACCAACGCCCGCCCGGCGCGCTCGGCGTCGGCCGGCGTCTCGACCCTGTCGTCGACCAGCACCTCGGCCTCGTCGGCGTTGGGCGTGACCAGGGTCGCCGCCTCGATCAGCCCCTCGTAGGCGGCCTCCGCGTCGGGCGACAGCAGGCGGTCGCCGCTCGCCGCGACCATCACCGGGTCGACGACGACCGGAGCCGAGGCGGCCGCCACCACTCCGGTCACCGTCTCGACCGTCTCGGCCGTCGCCAGCATGCCGGTCTTGACGGCGCCCACGTCGAAGTCGTCGAAGACGGCGTCGCACTGGCTCGCGACGTGCGCCGGCGGCACCGCGTGCACGTCGCGGACGCCGCGGGCGTTCTGGGCGGTCGTCGCCGTCACGACCGACGCGCCGAAGACGCCGAGCGCGGTCATCGCCTTCAGGTCGGCCTGTATCCCCGCTCCGCCCCCGGAGTCGCTCCCGGCGATCGCGAGCGCGACGGGCGGCGAAACCGGGTCGCGCGCAGATGTCATGTCTGAGTAATACCACTCGGTTGTCTAAAGTCGTGGCGATCGCCGACGCCGAACGGCCTTTGCCCCTCGCGGCCGAACCGACGGTATGTCGAACACCGACGCGGCGGACGAATCGACCCCCGACGCGACCGAGTCGATCACGATCTACTCCGACTACGTCTGCCCGTTCTGTTACCTCGGGCGGCAGTCGCTCGCGCAGTATCAGGAGACGCGCGAGGAGCCGCTCGACATCGACTGGCACCCGTTCGACCTCCGCGCGGGCAAGCGCGGTCCGGACGGCGAGATCGACGACGCCGTCGCCGACGGGAAAGACGAGGAGTACTACGAGCAGGCCCGCGAGAACGTCCGCCGGCTCCAGGAGAAGTACGACGCCGAGATGGCACAGGAGCTCCGGACCGACGTCGACTCGCTCCCGGCGCAGGTCGTCTCCGTGCACGTGCGGGAGACCGCGCCCGAGTCGTGGCTCGCGTTTGACGAGGCGGTCTTCGCGGCGCTGTGGCAGGACGGCCGCGACATCGGCGACCGCGAGGTGCTCGTCGACATCGCGGAGCGCGTGGACGGGCTCGACCCGGCGATCGTCGACGAGGCGCTCGACGACGATGACCTCCGCGACCGCGTCACCGACCTGTTCACCGCGGCGCGGGAACGGGGCGTCACCGGCGTCCCGACGTTCGCCTACGACGGCCACGCCGCCCGCGGCGCGGTGCCGCCGGAGCAGCTCGAACGGCTCGTCGAGGGGTAGGGACCGCGGCTCGTCGCCCCTTCGGGCCGTCGCCTCACTCTCCGACCGCTTCGCTGCCCGCGTCGACCTCGTCGACCGCGCCGTCGGCTCCGCCGCCCGCGTCGTCGACTCCTGGCTCGTCCGTTCCGTCGGTCTCGTCCTCGTCGACGACTCGGTACGACAGGTACACCGCGCCGAGCGCGAGCCCGGTCCCGGCGATCACGTCTGTGAGCCAGTGTATCCCGAGGTACATCGTCGCGATCACCACGCTCGTCGCGAGCCACGCGGCGACCGGCGTCCACAGCGGGTACTCTCGCCGGGTCAGCACCGCGAACGTCCCGACGGTCACCGACAGCGACGTGTGCAGCGACGGGAAGACGTTCGTGGGCTCGTTTATCTCGCCCGTCAGCGCCATGAACTCCGGGTTGTGGGTGAACAGCAGCGACGTCACCAGGTCGGGCATGACGTTGCGCGGCCCGTACGCGAACACGACCGTGTACAGCGCGAGCCCGATCGCGTAGTTGAGCGCGTACGCGACGACCAGCCGCTTCACGGTCGTCGTCCGCGGGAGGGCCAGATACGCGAGGAACGGGAACGAGAGCAGGAACACGTACCCGTACACGTACACCGACGCGAAGTACACCGTCAACTCGGGGGACCCGAACGTCGCCTGCACCCACGCGACGAAGTTCCCCTCCAACGCGTAGATGGCCCACGTCAGCTGGAGGCCGAACAGCTCCGAGACCGTCTGGAGGGAGCCGCGACCGATCGCGCTCGCGATCAGCACCACCACGAGCGCGGCGAGCGATTTCCGGATCTCCCACAGCCGGTCGCGGAGATCGTCCCAGAGCGCGTACAGCCGCCGCGGGCCGACGATGGTCACGCTCGCGACGAGCAGGGCCGAGCCAACCCACAACGCGAGCGAGGCGACGACCGACAGGAGCGGACTCATGTCCCCGACGCGAGCAGCCGCCCGTCCTCGTCAAATCGGTACCCGGCCTCGCGGAGCCGGTCGCGGGCCGTCTCGACGTCGAGCGACCCGGGCTCGCCGACGAACGGGTGGAGGGGATCCGTCTCGCCGCCCTCCCACAGGAGGTCCGTCGGCACCCACTCGGGAGTGGCGGCGAGCGGCGAGGCGGCGGGGTCGGCGTACCCGTCGAACGCGGTGTCGACGAGCGTTCGCTTGTCGATGAGCGACGCGAGGACCGTCCGGAACCGGGGGTTCGACAGCGGCGCCCGTCTGGTGTTGTACCCGACGTGGTAGAACCCGCCGGACTGCCCCGTCACGAGCCGCGCGTCGGCCTCGCGTCCGATCCGCGGGACGGAGTCGGGACCGAGGTTCGAGACGGTCGCGTCCGCGCGCCCGTCGCCGACCGCCTGCACCGCCGCGACGTCCGACCCCATCACCTCGATCTCCAGCCGGTCGAACGCCGGCTTCCCGCGGAACCGCTCGGGGACCCCCGCGAGCGGATCCGACGCGTCACTGTCCGACCCGCTCTCCTCGGCCGTGCGCACGACGAAGTGACCGGCGTTGCGCTCGAAGGCGACCGACTCCTCGGGGGCGGCCTCGACGAAACGCAGCGGCCCGCTCCCGACCGGGTCCTCGTTGTTCGTCACCACGGCCTCGGTCGTCTCCGCGTCGAACTCGAGGCCGGCGATCGTCGCCATGCCGGTCCGCTCCTCCCAGACGTGCTTCGGGAGGATCGGAACCTGGAGGGCGCGCACGCCGACCGGCTCGTTGACGCCGTCGAACGTCAGCCGGACCGTCGCCTCGTCGATCGCCGTCGCCGACTCGACCGCCGAGACGCGGCCGCGGAACGTCGGCGTCGGGATCGCTGACTCGGCCGTTCCCATCGAGGTGTCTTGGAGGAACTCGTAGGTGAACTCGACGTCCGCGGCCGTCACGGGCTCCCCGTCGTGCCAGTCGGTCTCCCGCAGCGAGATCTCGACTCCGGCGTCGCCGACCGGCTCCCAGTCGGCGGCGAGCCACGGGATCACCTCCCCGTCGTCGACCAGCACGAGCCGGTCGTACAACAGCGAGGTGAACGTGCCGTAGCGTCGATACTCGGCGGCGATCGGGTTCCAGTTCTGCGTGATGCGCTCGTCGGTCGTCACCAGCCGGAGGGTCGCGGCGTCTCCCGCCTCGCCGTCGTCGTCTGCGAGCGGGTTGTCGTCGATCAGCCCGTCGTCGGTCTCATTGCCGTCGCTCTCGTTGCCGTCGCTCTCGTTGCCGTCGGCGGTTCCCTCCTCGGATTCGGTTTCGCTACCGGCTCCAGCCGCCGCGTCGGCCCGCTCCAAGCCGAGCAGCCCGCCGACCGACAGCGGCTGGCGGTTCGTCCAGTTCTCGAACCGGTCCTCGCGGACCGCGGTGAGCGGGTCGGGGAACGCCACGACCGTGAACGGCTGTAAGTCTCCGAGATCCCGCTGGAGCTCTGCCACGGCCTCGCGCCGCTCGGTACCGTCCAACCGGCGCTGGCTCGCGAGCCGCTCGTCGACGCCGTTGATGTCGGCGAATCCGAACGGGTTCTGCCATCCCGACTCCGCGACGAACTGGGAGTGCGTAAACCCGTACATCGCGTCCGGATCGAACGGCTCCGCCTCCCGGAACTGCCCGACGTACACGTCGAAGTTGTGGTTGATCAGTACCTTTCGCCGAAGGTCCGTGTGACCGAGGGTGTTGATCCGGGCCTCGATCCCGACCGCTTCCAGGTTCTCCGCGAGGTGTCTGGCGATCCGGATCGCGTTGGGATCCCTGTCGGCGGGCGGCGCGTTGATCTCCAGCGTCAACTGCGAGGAGCGACCGCGTCCCGCGATGTTTCGCGTGCGGCCGAGACAGCCGGCGCTCAGGGCCGCGATCCCGACCCCTGCGAGTACCCCGCGTCGACTGGCCTGCCGCGTCATTCGTTTGCCGCTCTTTCGCTCCCCGTGTATATCTCTTCTGTGGTGTCGTCGTCGGATCGGACTCACCGACGTGATCCTCGGGCCGTCCGAACCGGCCGAACGGCAGCAAGCACCCCTCAGATCACGTCGGCGAGCGGGAGCGCCAGTCCGAGGGTCCACGCCGCCAGCCCCGCCGCGAGTACCGGCCGATCGCCCGCGGCGCGCCCCATCGCGACGACGCCGAGCGCGGCGAGCAAGGCGACCCGGTGAACGAGGAGCGCGGGGGGCACCGCCACGCCGAGCGCCGCGAAGTCGACCACGAACCCCGTTCCGAGCCCGACGACGACGCCGATGAGCGCCGCGCTCGGGTCCGACTCGGAAGCTCTCGCGACGACGAGCGCCGGAATGCCGACCGCGATGACGAGGTACAGCGGGGCGGCGATGAGCTTCGGCCCGAGTCCGGGGTACGCGGCCTCCAGCGTGACCCCCGCCACCCGGACGCCGACGATGACGGCCGCGAGCGCGGCGCCGAGCACCGCGGCGTCGACGTGTCGCGCCGCCTCTCTCCGGCTCCGGTGCGCGAGCTCGACGACCGCCGCCCGAGTCCGGCGCCGGAGCAGCGCGCCCCCGACGGTCGCCAGCGAGGCCAGCTCGATCACCGAGACCCAGCCGTCGCTCCACCCGCCCTCGATGCCGCGGTACTCCCGGCGCACCTCGGCGTCGACCCCGCCGTGGATGAACTCGTCTTCGAGCCGGACCGCCGGGTCGTCGATGCCCGGCACCGTGTGCCGGAGCCGGAACCAGTCGTAGTACTCCTCGTGGGCCTGGACCGCGGTGTACGCGCCGTCCGGCGACTCGTACGCCCGGAGGTGGTCGCGGACGCCGAGGTACGCGCCGTCGTGGAGCTCGAACGTCTCCGCCAGCCAGACGCCGCCGTCCGGCCCCTCGACGTAGCTGTAGCGGGTGGAGCTGTGCGCGTCAGCCCAGTCGCGCTCGACGAGCGCCCGCACCTGCTCCGCGTCGGCGGTGGCCGCCGCCTCCTCCGCTTCGGTCTCCTCCCAATCGGTCTCGGACCCACCCTCGATCGCTCGCCGCGTCGTCTCCGCGTCGGCGCGAAACAGGACGTTGATCGCGAGCGTCCGCCCCTCGGCCGAGGTGCTCCGGCTCGTGTACGGCCAGAGCCGGTAGTCGCCGTCGACCGCGATGAGCGCCTCGTCGTCGACGGTCGGCGCCGGCGGTTCCTCGGCGGTCGGCGGCGGCGCCTCGTCTCCAGCCCCGGCGAAGAACCCGGAGGCCGCGAGCCCGACGCCGACCGCGACGAGGAGCGCGACGACGACCGTCGTCCGTTTCATGCGTCGTCTGAAGAGTGCGGGAGAGAAACCGCTTTGGGTGGGCGATTCGCGCCCGTCGACCCGCTCACCACGTCTCCACGAACCCCTCTCGCACGTCCTCCGCGCACCCCTCGCAGTCGGCGTGACCGCCCTCGAAACAGGACGGTCGCCCCTCGCCGTCGACGGGGACCGCCCGGCGCTCCGCGTGCCGGCGGCAGACGATCCGGGCGCGCCCCTCGTCGTCGGTCGGGAGGTCGTACCGCTTCGCCCCCGCGCCGCTGCCGTCGGGGTCCGCCTTCGCCTCGGAGTACGCCCGCTTCGCCTCCTCGAACTGCTTGCCCGCCTTGCGGAGCTGTTGGCGGATGACGCGTTCGAGTCGGTCGTCCATACCCTGCCGTTTCGGCGCGTCGGATATAGGTCCGTTGGCGGTACGACGACTCTGCGGTGATCTCCTCCGAAGCCCCAGTCGCTCGCTTATAAATAACCGACTCTGTTGAAATCCTCAAACGGTGATATGTTCTTGGAGCTGTGCTGAATACAGAGCGCGTATCGGTCACGCACCCTTTTCGACACCGGTAATTTCGAAGCGGGCCCCGCCCCCTTTGCTCTTAGTCACGATAGTTTCCCAGCCGTGCGCGTCGGCGATTTGTTCGACGATCCGCAGGCCGAACCCGGTCCCGTCCTCATTTGTCGAGTATCCTGCCTCGAATACGTCCTCACGGTCAGACTCGGGGATTCCGGGGCCGGTATCTGCCACGTAGAAGCCGTCGTCTATCGCACCGACAGACACTGTCACGTCGTCGCTGCCGTGTTCTATGGCGTTTTGGTAGAGATTCTCGAACAGTTGCTGGATCCGACTCCGGTCGGCTTCGATGACCTGTGGTGCGTCGGCGTCGAGTGTTGCTTGTCGCGTCTTTACAGTTTGCCAACTGTTCTTAGCTACGTTCGCAAGTCCAATCTGTTCGATCTCATCAACTCGGCTGCCTTCTCGTGCCAGTGTCAACAAGTCCTCAATGAGCGCGTCCATCCGGTCAAGTGCCTGTGCTACGCCGTCGATATGGTCACTCGTACACTCGTCCCGAATCAGTTCCAACCGTCCTTCGGCCACGCGGAGTGGGTTCCGCAAATCGTGGCTGACGATGCTGGCGAACTCTTCCAAACGCTCGTTCTGTCGTTGCAATTTTTCTTCGTACTCTTTCTGCTCAGTAATGTTGGTGGCGATGCCACAGGTGGCGTATACGGAGCCATTGTCAAACAGTGGGACAATCCGGGTGAGAAAGTACTGACGACCGTCGTCGGTCTGAATGACCTCTTCGACCTCGACATGTTCTCTCGTCTCATAGACTCTTTGGTCGTTCTGCTGAAATTTCCCAGCCACTTCCGCCGAGTGTAAATCTACTGCCCGTTTTCCAGCGATGTCGGTATCGTCAGCGATGTCGAACAGGTCCCGATGATATTGATTCATGTACACGTACTCGTCATCGGTGTTTCGAATCCACATCGCGGACTCAACGCTATCGATAACACCCTGAAGTTGGTTGGTGGTCTGGCGGAGTTCGGCTTCACGTTCTCGTTGCTCGGTAACATCCCGGAGTGTGCCGACCGACCCGTTGAACTCCTCGCCATCGTACGGAAGGACGCCCATGTGATCTTCACAGACGATTGGGTCGCCCTCGCGGGGGTGGATCGTCACTTCGAATGTTACCCCTTCCGGGCCATCGCTCGATAGTAACCGTCCCAATTCCTGCTCGGCCCGTTCTACGGCCTCTTCGTCTTTGATCAGCGATGGTGTGTTCCCGAGAATCGTCTCCCGGTCGTAGCCGACTAATTCCACCAACTCGTCGTTAACATAGGTGAACTGCCCCTCTTCGTCAAGCACGTACACTGCATCACTGAGTGCCTCAATAATCGTCTCGTACTCTTCTAATTCAGTCTTACGCCGCTCTCGGTCGGTAACATCCTGAAACTTCGAAAAAATCGTCTGGACGTCCCCATCTGCGGCGGTGACGACACGGTTGTGCCACTCGCAGGTGATTACCTCGCCATCCTTTCGGACGTTCCTGTTGATCACGTGGGTTCCGCCGTCCGCGTCAAGGAGTTTTTCTACAGTATCACCCACCTGTCCGCTGTCGTCACCGGCGACAATTCCCTCCCATGACTCGCCACGTAACTCTGCCTCACTGTAGCCGAGAATCTCTTCGGCCCGTCCGTTCATTCGTTCAAACTGGAATTCAGGATCCCACTGGACTGCCCCAAGCGGTGATTCTTCAAAGAATAGCGATAATTGCTTCTGTCGCTGCCGAGCGGTCCGTTCGTGCTCCTCACGCTCAGTAATATCATGACCGGCCCCCCGGAGCTTTGTTACTTTCTCCCCATTCTCGACAACCGGAGTAATTGTCATGTCGAGGAGACGTTCCTCGCCGTCACCCGGCTGGAGTCGCCATGTGTCGTGTAGTTCTTCGCGCGTCTCCAATACCTTGTCGAGTGTATGCTGGATGTCTTTGCGATCGTCTGGATGGAACAGTTTCAGCGCCTCCTCCAGAGGCATTTCGTGTTGGTTATGACGGCCAATGATTCGCCGAGTGCCTGCCGTCAGCACGACAGTATTGCTCTCTGTGTCCAGTTCGAAACCACCGGTATCACCGTTGAATTCCGTCAATCGCATCAATTGTTCTTGTCTGTCGGCCCGCTTGGCCTCGCGGCGGGCGCGAACGGCGTTGTGGATCCGGTTGACCAAGAGTTCGTACTGTTCGGTGCCCCTGCCCTTCTGGAGATAGTCGGTGACACCGGCAGCAATGGCGTCACTGGCGACTGTCTCGCTGCCCTTGCCGGTGAAGAGAATAAACGGGAGGTCGGGATACTCCTCTCGGACAGCCTGCAGGAATTCGATGCCATCCATGCCGGGCATGTTGTAATCCGAGACGACACAGTCAGGCGGGCGGTCATTAATATTCTCCAACCCCTCGTCGGCACTGGTCGCTGTCTGGACAACGAAGCGGTCGTCCTCGCGTTCGAGAAACGTCCCTGTCAGGTCCGTGATGGAGGGGTCGTCATCGACGTGGAGAATCTGAATCTCTTGGTGAGAACTGAACGGCATGGTATATAAAGTGTTAGTATCATCAAAAAACTACTGTAACAGAATCAGGACTGAAATTGGCCTTGTCGATACCGAGAAATTAATGATATTTAACTATTTGAAATAAATAATGCTCTGATGCTGACTTTATCCTCTGGATCTCGCATGCCGATCCTATCATTTCGTAAGGATTTCAACAGAGTCAAATAACCGGTAACGGATCGACGGCAGACAGCTTCAAAACCTCAGTCGCGACGACTCGCGCGACTCGCTGTCGTTCGAAAGGCGCTTCGCACCTTTCGTGATGTCGTCAGAACGCAGAGCGTTCTGACTGCTAGCCGGAAATCTTGATTTTCGGCGATTTCGAGACGCCTGTGGCGTCTCGAACCACGCTCCGCAACCGCTCGCTTCGTTCGCGGTCTGCGGTGCTTGCGTCGTCGAGCCTCGTCCCTCCGGGAGACTTCGTCTCCCGTGCCCCCGCTCGCGTCGCTCGCGGGGATCACGACTGTTCCTTTGAGTCCACCCGCACCGCAACCGCCGGAAGACGTTCCCGCTCCCTTCGGTCGCTCGCGGGACCACAGGCTCACGCCTCCCCAGCCTCGTCGGACCGGCGCAGTTGCGCCGGTCCGGCTCCAGCAAGGGACCTTCGGTCTCTCCCTACTCGCGCCCTGCGGGCGCTCGGCGGCGCGCCACCGCGCGTTTGTTTATAAAGCCGCAGCGAAGTCGATATCGTCGCGCGTGGACGCTTCACGTGGTACGGTTCCACTTGAAACGGCGCCCGCGCGTGGCTGACGAGCGTCAGACGCGATTGGGACCCACAGCCCGAAACCGACGGAAGAGGCCGCTCAACGGGTCTGCGCCGACCACTTTCACCGCGGTTGCGGGATTTTTAATACCGTCAGGAACCAACCGTCGTACGCCTCCCATTGAAACACGACCGGAGGCGGAGACACCCCATGAGCGAACTGCGACAGGAAGCGGAAGCGATAGCGGAACAGTTCTCGGACCACCTCGACGTGGACGCCGACGAGATCGAAGAGCGACTGGAGAACCTCGTCAACGAGTACCGCGTCCCCCTCGACGAGGCGCGCCGGAGCGTCACCAACAGCTACCTCGACGACGCCGGGATGGAGCGCGACGAGCTCGGCCGCGGCGGCAGCGAGTCGGTCCTCGTCAACGAGATCGACGAGGACGAGCAGTGGGTCGACCTGCGCGTGAAGCTGGTCGACCTCTGGGAGCCCCGCAGCGACTCGATCTCGCAGGTCGGGCTCCTCGGCGACGAGTCGGGCACGATCAAGTTCGTCGCCTTCGAGACCTCAGACCTCCCCGAACTGACCGAGGGGCAGGCGTACGAGCTCTCGAACGTCGTCACCGACGAGTACGAGGGCAGCTACTCGGTGAAGCTCAACCGGACCACTCAGATCACCGAGATCGACGAGGAGGTCGAGGTCGGCGACAACGCCGACACCGTCGAGGGCGCGCTGGTCGACATCCAGTCCGGCTCCGGGCTGATCAAGCGCTGCCCGGAGGACGACTGCACGCGCGTCCTCCAGAACGGCCGGTGCTCGGAGCACGGCCAGGTCGAGGGCGAGTTCGACCTGCGGATCAAGGGCGTCCTCGACGACGGCGAGACCGTCACCGAGGTCATCTTCGACCGCGAGGCCACCGAGGAGCTCACCGGGATGGGCTTAGAGGAGGCCAAGGACATGGCGATGGACGCGCTCGACACCACCGTCGTCGCCGAGGAGATGGGCGACGACGTGCTCGGGCGCTACTACCGCGTCACCGGTCCCACCTTCGGCCGGTACGTCCTGGTCGATGAGATGGAGAACCCCGGGGCAGTCGACGTCGAAAGCGCGCTGATCGAAGCGAGGTCGATTTAAATGAGTCAATCCGCACCCACCCGAGAGGTCGCCCGGCGCGTGTTCGCGACTGAGTTCAACGACGCCGGCTACACGTTCACCGAGTCCGACGACGAGCGCGCCCCCGTCTACGCGCTGCTGCCGACGGGCGAGTCGTCGAACCGCGTGTTCTTCGTCGGCACCCTCACGGAGAAGGAGGACGTCGGCGAGGACGCCGAATACTGGCGCGGCCGCATCGTCGACCCGACGGGCACGTTCTTCGTGTACGCCGGCCAGTACCAGCCCGAGGCCGCCTCGAAGCTCCGCGACCTGGAGCCGCCGGCTTACGTCGCAGTCGTGGGGAAGCCCCGGACGTACGAGACCGACGACGGCACCGTCCGGGTCTCGGTCCGCCCCGAGTCGATCACCGAAGTCGACGCCGACACCCGCGACCGCTGGGTCGCGGAGACGGCCAAGCGGACGATCGAGCGCGTCGCCGCGTTCGACGACGAAGGGAACGAGTACGCGCGGATGGCCCGCGAGGAGTACGACCTCGACCCCGAGACGTACAAGGCCGCCGCGCTGTCGGCGCTCGAGGACCTCGACGAGGGCGACGGCGACGAGCTCGCGGGCGACGGGTCGGCCGGCGGCGACGCCGCGAGCGAGGGCGCGCAGTCCGGCGATCCGACCGGCACCCCCGAGCCCTGACGCGTCGGGCGAGCTCCGCGTCCCGCGCCGTCGGTATCGATCTTGCTATCGTCTGACAAACGCTTAAGTAGGTAGCGTGACGAACGATCAGATAATGGGCAACAAGAACAAGACGATCTCGTTCCGCGTCAACGAGGACGCGTTCGAGACCCTCCGCGACATCGCCGAGGAGCGAGACATCTCGCTGTCGGCGGTCTTCCGGGACTACGTGGATACGCTCGTTGCCCACGACGGACAGGTCCGCGTCGTCCCGGAGGCGGAGCTCGACAGCATGGGCGAGAGCGGGGAGTCGTTCCCCCCGAAGATCGAGGTCCCGAAGAGCTTCGTGCGCGAGCACGAGCGGCTGGAGCTCGAGGCGGACCACCTCCGCGAGCAGCTGGAGGAGCACAAACGCTACGTCAACTACCTCCGCGAGCAGCTGGAGGACGGCGACGAAGAGGTGATCCAGCTCGAAGACCTCGACGGCGAGCCCGACGAGCCCTCGTTCCGGCTCGGGTAGTCGACGACGGGCCGTCCCGTCTCCCTGCGGAGGGCCTCCCGCACGTCTAGCGGCGGCGCCGATCGCGGCGAAACCTTCCCGATCGTTCGGTACTGTTCGGGGAACCGCCGATTTCGGCGAAAATATTGCCGGCCTCGCCGTGAGTTGTGTAGAAACGTCTGGTTCTCCCGGAATCTGGTGGACAGTTTCTCACGCCCCCTACCGATTTCTGACTATAATAAACTATTTACGAAAACCATAATAGCCGGGCGGTGGACCGTTCGTGTATGAAGAGGTGGGTCCGACCGTGAGCGTGTTCGACAGGGCGTACGACGATCCGGTCCGCGTGCTCGACGAGGACGGCGAGGTCGTCGGCGACGTGCCGGACCTCGACGACGAGGCGCTCGTCGAGATGTACCGGCACATGCGGTTGGCGCGGCACTTCGACGGCCGCGCCGTGAGCCTTCAACGACAGGGGCGGATGGGGACGTATCCGCCCCTGTCGGGTCAGGAAGGCGCGCAGATCGGCTCCGCGACCGCGCTCGCCGAGGACGACTGGCTGGTCCCCTCGTACCGCGAGCACGGCGCCGCGCTGGTCCGCGGCCTCCCGCTGAAACAGACGCTGCTCTACTGGATGGGCCACGAGGCGGGCAACGCGACGCCCGAGGACGTGAACGTGTTCCCGGTCGCGGTTCCGATCGCGTCGCAGATCCCCCACGCCACCGGCGCGGCGTGGGCCTCGAAGCTCCGAGACGAGAACGACGCGTTCCTCTGCTACTTCGGGGACGGCGCGACAAGCGAGGGCGACTTCCACGAGGGAGTCAACTTCGCGGGCGTGTTCGACACGCCGACCGTCTTCTTCTGTAACAACAACCAGTGGGCGATCTCCGTGCCCCGCGAGCGACAGACCCGGAGCGCGACGCTGGCCCAGAAGGCGGAGGCGTACGGGATCGACGGGGTACAGGTCGACGGGATGGACCCGCTGGCGGTGTACCGCGTCACGACGGCCGCCTTAGAGAAGGCGCGCGACCCGGAGACGGACCGACCGCGCCCGACGCTGATCGAGGCGGTCCAGTACCGGTTCGGCGCCCACACGACCGCGGACGACCCGACGGTCTACCGCGACGAGGACGAGGTCGAGCGCTGGAAAGCCAAGGACCCGATCCCGCGGCTGGAGGCGTACCTCCGGTCGGAGGGCGTGCTCAACGACGAGCGCGTCGCGGAGATCGAGGCCGCCGTCGAGACGCGGGTGGCCGACGCGATCGAGGCGGCCGAGGCGGAGGCGCGGCCGAAGCCGAGAGAGATGTTCGAACACGCGTACGCGGAGCTGCCGCAGGAGCTGGAGCGCCAGTACGAGGAGTTCGCGGCGTTCCGCGAAGCGCACGGCGACGAGGCGTTCCTGGAGGAGTGAATGAGCGAGACACAGAACCTCACCGTGGTACAGGCGGTCCGAGACGGATTGTACGCAGAGATGCGCGAGGACGACGACGTCCTCGTGTTGGGTCAGGACGTGGGGAAGAACGGCGGCGTCTTCCGCGCGACCGAGGGCCTGTTCGACGAGTTCGGCGGCGACCGCGTCGTCGACACCCCCCTCGCGGAGTCGGGAATCGTCGGCGCCGCCGTCGGGATGGCGGCGATGGGGCTCAGACCCGTCCCGGAGATCCAGTTCTCGGGGTTCATGTACCCCGGGTTCGACCAGATCGTCTCCCACATGGCCCGCTTCCGGACGCGAAGTCGGGGCCGGTTCACCCTGCCGATGACGCTCCGCGCCCCGTACGGCGGCGGGATCCGCGCGCCGGAACACCACTCCGAGTCGAAGGAGGCGTTCTACGCCCATGAGGCCGGGCTGAAGGTCGTCATTCCCTCGACCCCGTACGACGCGAAGGGGCTGTTGGCGGCGTCGATCCGCGACCCCGACCCGGTGATCTTCCTCGAACCGAAGCTCATCTACCGGGCGTTCCGCGACGAGGTGCCCGAGGAGCCGTACACCGTCCCGATCGGCGAGGCCGCCACCCGGCGCGAGGGCGGCGACGTGGCGGTGTTCACCTACGGCGCCATGACGCGGCCGACGCTGGAGGCCGCCGAGAGCCTCGCCGAGGAGGGGATCGACTGCGAGGTCGTCGATCTCCGGACCGTCTCTCCCCTCGACCGCGAGGCCGTCGTCGAGGCGTTCGAGGCCACCGGCCGCGCCGTCGTCGTCCACGAGGCGCCGAAGACCGGCGGGCTCGCGGCCGAGATCACGGCGATCATTCAGGAGGAGGCGCTGCTGTACCAGGAGGCGCCCGTGAAGCGCGTCACCGGCTTCGACGTGCCGTACCCGCTGTACGCGCTGGAAGACTACTACCTCCCGACCGCGACGCGCATCGAGGAGGGTATCAAGGAGGCGGTGGAGTTCTAACCATGCGCACGGAGGTCACCCCATGACCGTCGAGGAGTTCAGGCTGCCGGACGTCGGCGAGGGGGTCGCCGAGGGCGAGCTGGTCACGTGGCTCGTCGCGCCCGGCGACCGCGTCGAGGAGGACCAGCCGGTCGCGGAGGTCGAGACCGACAAGGCGCTCGTCGAGGTCCCGTCGAGCTACGACGGGGTCGTCGAGGAGCTGTTCGTCGAGGAGGGAGAGATGGTCCCCGTCGGCGACGTGATCATCTCGTTCCGCGTCGACGAGGACGGCGACGCCGGCGAGGCGACCGCGGAGAGCGACGCCGGCGCGACAGCGTCGGAGGCGGCGGCCGGCGACGACGAGGCGGACACGACCGAACCCGACGACGAGGCGGACGCGATCGAGGCGGACGCGACCGAGACGGAGCCGGCCACCCCGTCCGGGCGGACCTTCGCGCCGCCGTCGGCCCGCCGGCTCGCCCGCGAGCTGGGCGTCGACATCGCCGCCGTCGACGGGAGCGGTCCCGGCGGGCGGATCGGCGAGGCCGACGTGCGGGCGCACGCCGAGGGCGGCGCCGACGCCGGCGCCGACGGCCCCTCCGTGGGGTCCGCGTCCGACGCGCCCGACCCGAAGCCGGCGCCGACGCCGACCGACGTGGGATCCGGCGGCCGCACGTCGGCCGTCAAAAAGCGCGACGCGGGCGGGGCTGACTCGGAGACCGGGGCCGCGGACGCCGCGTCGGCGGCGTCTGACGCCCCCGACCCCGCCGCCCGCGAGACGACGCTCGCGACGCCCGCGACCCGGAAGGTCGCCCGCGAGCTGGGGGTCGACGTCGACGACGTGCCGACCGACGACACCCGGGACGGCGAGGCGTTCGTCACCGGCGAGGACGTTCGGGCCTACGCGGAGGCGCTGGAGTCGGAGGCGGGAGCGGTCGACGCGCCCGCCGACGCGCCAGACCCGAAGCCGGTCGACGTCTCGGGGAGCGCGGACGCCGCCGCCGCCGGCGGGACCGGGCCGTCAGCGGCCGAGCCGAGCGCGCCCGGCGCGGCCGACGAGACCGTTCCCTACCGCGGCGTCAGGCGCACCATCGGGAAGCAGATGGAGCGTTCCGTGTACACCGCCCCGCACGTCACCCACCACGACACCGCCGAGGTCGACGCGCTGGTCGAGGCGCGCGCGGAGCTGAAACCGCAGGCGGAGGCCGAGGACGTGAAGCTGACCTACATGCCGTTCGTGATGAAGGCCATCGTCGCGGGGCTGAAGGAGTTCCCGTCCCTCAACAGCGAGCTCCGCGAGGACGACGAGGAGATCGTGTTGAAGGGCGACTACAACCTCGGGATCGCCGTCGCGACCGACGCCGGGCTGATGGTGCCGGTCGTCGAGGACGTCGACGAGAAGGGGCTCTTCGAGCTCGCCGACGAGGTGAACGACCTGGCCGCCCGCGCCCGCGAGCGAGAGCTCGCGCCGGCGGAGATGAAGGGCGGCACGTTCTCGATCACCAACTTCGGCGCCATCGGCGGGGAGTACGCCACGCCGATCATCAACTACCCCGAGACCGCTATCCTCGGGCTGGGCGCCATCGAGGAGCGGCCGGTCGTCCGCGACGGCGAGGTCGTCGCGGCGCCGACCCTGCCGCTGTCGCTGTCGATCGACCACCGCGTGATCGACGGTGCAGAGGCGGCCGCGTTCGCGAACACCGTGATGGAACACCTTGAACACCCGCTGCTACTGTTGACTCTATAATGGTCGTCGGAGACATCGCAACCGGAACGGAGGTACTGGTGATCGGGGCGGGACCGGGCGGCTACGTTGCCGCCATCCGCGCCGCACAGGAGGGGCTCGACACGACGCTCGTCGAGAAGGACGCCTACGGGGGCGCCTGCCTCAACCGCGGCTGCATTCCCTCGAAGGCGTTGATCACGGGCTCGGGGCTCGCCCACGAGGCCGGCAACGCCGAGTCGATGGGGATCCACGCGGACCCCGCCGTCGACATGGGGAAGATGGTCGAGTGGAAGGACGGCGTGGTCGACCGGCTCACCGGCGGCGTCGAGAAGCTCTGTAAGGCGAACGGCGTCAACCTGATCGAGGGGACCGCGTCGTTCGTCGACGAGCACACCGCCCGCGTCGCCCACGGCGGCGAGGGACAGGGCTCCGAGTCGATCGAGTTCGAGCACGCGATCGTCGCGACCGGGTCGCGACCGATCCAGATCCCCGGCTTCGACTTCGCCGAGGACCACGTCTGGAGCTCCGCGGACGCGCTCGCCGCGGACTCGGTCCCGGACCGGCTCGGGATCGTCGGCGGCGGGTACATCGGGATGGAGCTGGCGACGACGTACGCCAAGCTCGGCGCCGACGTGACGGTCGTCGAGATGCTCGACGACATCCTCGACCCCTACGAGGACGACGTGAAGCGGATCGTCCGGGAGCGCGCGGAGGAGCTGGGCGTCGAGTTCCACTTCGGCGAGGGCGCGAGCGAGTGGTCGGAGGGCGCCGACGGGGGCTACCTCCTGCACACGGAGACCGAAGCGGGCGAGGAGTCGACGTACGGCGTCGACAAGGTCCTCGTCGCCGTCGGGCGCCAGCCGGTCACGGACGGGCTCGATCTGGAGAACGCCGGGATCGAGACGGACGACCGCGGGTTCATCGAAACTGACGACCGGACGCGGAGCGCGGTCGAGCACGTCCACGCCGTCGGCGACGTGGCGGGCGACCCGATGCTCGCGCACGCGGCCTCGAAGGAGGGGATCGTCGCCGCCGAGGTGATCGCGGGCGAGCCCGCCGCGCTCGACCAGCAGGCGATCCCCGCGGCCGTCTTCACCGACCCCGAGATCGGGACGGTGGGGCTGACCGAGGACGAGGCCGAGGCGGAGGGGTTCGACCCCGTCGTCGGCGAGATGCCGTTCAACGCCTCCGGCCGCGCGATGACGACCGGCCACACCGAGGGGTTCGTCCGGCTCGTCGCCGACGACGAGACCGGGTTCGTGCTCGGCGCGCAGATCGTCGGCCCGGAGGCCTCCGAGCTGATCGCCGAGGCCGCGCTCGCGATCGAGATGGGCGCGACGCTTGAGGACGTGGCGGCGACGGTCCACACTCACCCCACGCTCGCGGAGGCGGTGATGGAGGCCGCGGAGAACGCCCGCGGACAGGCGATTCACACGCTGAATCGGTAGGCGGTCGGCGGAACTCGCATGGCGGGCTCGACGCCCGGTTTCCGTTTTAAGCCGAGGCGTCGTAGCCCGCCTCGCTCACCGCGCTCACGAGCGCGTCCGGATCGGCCTCGCCCTCGACGGTCGCCGACGCGCTCTCGTGGTCGGCGGTCGCGCTCTCGACGCCGTCGACGCCCTCGAGCGCATCCGCGACGCTCTGCTCGCAGTGTTCACACGACATTCCCTCCACGGTGATGGTTCGACTCATGACGGGTGACGATAGGGGAGGCGGAGGTTTGTCGCTTTCTGCTTCGCGATCACGGTTCGAACGCCGCCCTGGCTTCGGAATCCGAACTGCTCTGCCCAACCGTCTTATATATCCCAGTCGTACCCCGAGCCATGCGCGACCTCGACGAGACGGACCTGGAGATCCTGTCGCTTCTGGCCGCGGACGCTCGGCGCCCGTTCAGCGAGATCGGCGACCGCGTGGGGCTGTCGGGGCCGGCGGTCTCGGACCGCGTCACCCGACTGGAGGAGACCGGCGTGATCAAGGGGTTCACGGTCGACGTCGACCGCACGAAGCTCCGGGCCGGGGTCCCCGTGCTGATCGACGCGGAGCTGCCGGTCAGCGGGGTGTCCGCCGACGGAACGGCCCCTCTCGACGAGGCCCGGGAGCGCGCCCGCGAGGCCGACGCGGTCGAACACGTGTTCGTCACGGCCGAGGGCGACCTGCGGGTGTACGCCCGCGTCGACGGGCGGACCGCGCGGGAGTGGGTCGCCGGGCTGTTCGACGGGATCGCCGTCGACGACTACGCGGTCACGCTGGTCGACGAGTTCGAGTGGACGCCCTCGATCGAGGGCGTGGAGTTCGCGCTGACCTGCGCGGAGTGCTCGAACACCGTTGATACTGAAGGTGAAACGGCGCGGATCGACGGTGAGGTGTACCACTTCTGCTGTCCGTCCTGCCTGTCGCGATTTCGAGACCGGTACCAGCGACTGGAGGAGGGGGTGTAATTCGGTGGATCGGTTGACCGCGGATCGTCGGTGAACGCCTGCGACGTCCCAGTCGCTCGTTTATAAACGATTAACACCGTATCGGCGGGGAACACCGCCAAAGACCCTGGTGCTCGCTTATAAGTGACTGCTGACGGCGGAGTGACGGTGAACTCCTCCAAAGCCCCAGCCGCGAGGCGGGCGCACGCTCGCTGCGCGCTTCGGTCGCTCGCGGTGCTCGCTCCCTGCAGTGCTTACGTCGTCATCAGAACGCAAAGCGTTCTGATTGGCTCACGAGAGCTTTGCTCTCGTGAACGCCTGCGCCCGCCTCGCGGCTGCCCCTTTGAGTCCCACCCCGCACAGCACCGCACCTCACACCTCCCCAGCCTCGCGGCTCCCTCCGGTCGCCGCGTCCCTCGCGCGGTGCTGCTCGGCCGCGACGCGGCCTCGCAGGCACGCGCCACCGCCTTCCTTTTAAATCGATGGCCTCGCTCGTCCTGTTTTCTCGTCTCTCCGACCCCTCGCCCGCGACGGTCGCTTTGGATTCGAAGCTTTCGACCCACCCGAACCCCCGATCGCGAAGCAGAAAACCGCCTAAGGGTGGGGCACGTAGTAATGGGTATGCCAACGAGAACAGCCCACCTGAACGTCACGGGGATGTCCTGCGCCAACTGCTCGGCGTCGATCGAGGACGCCCTCGACGACCTCGACGGGGTGGCGTCGGCGAACGCCAACTACGCCACCGACGAGGGGTCGGTCGAGTACGACCCCGAGGAGGTGTCGCTCGGCGAGCTATTCGACGCGATCGAGTCCGCGGGGTACGGCGCGGTCAGCCAGACCGTCTCCGTCGCCATCACGGACATGTCCTGTGCGAACTGCGCGGAGGCCAACGCCGACGCCCTCGAGTCGACGCCCGGCGTGATCGAGGCGACGGTGAACTACGCGACCGACGAGGCGCAGGTCCGGTACAACCCGGCCGACGCCTCGCTCGAGGACCTCTACGACGCGATCGAGTCGGCGGGCTACTCCCCGGTTCGAGAGGGGAGCGGAAGCGGCGGAGACGGCGAGGGATCCGGTGCGGGAGCCGGCGCGGGCGACTCCGGACAGGACGCCCGCGACGCCGCCCGCGAGGAGGAGATCCGCAAACAGCTCCGACTGACGCTGTTCGGCGCGGTCCTCGCGACGCCCCTGCTGGCGTTTATGACCGATCACCTGCTGTTCGGCGGCGAGATCTTCCCGGAGACGGTCTTCGGCGTCTCGTTCGGCTGGGTCCAGTTCCTGCTCGCGACGCCCGTCCAGATCGTCTTGGGGCGGCCGTTCTACAGGAACTCCTACAAGGCGCTCGTGACGAACGGGCGCGCCAACATGGACGTGCTGATCGCGCTCGGCTCCACGACCGCGTACGTCTACTCGGTCGCGTCGCTCTCGGGCGCGATCGCCGGCGGCCTCTACTTCGACACGGCCGCGTTCATCCTCGTGTTCATCACGCTCGGGAACTTCCTCGAGGCCCGCTCGAAGGGACAGGCTGGCGAGGCGCTCCGGAAGCTGTTGGAGATGGAGGCCGACACGGCCACGCTCGTCGACGAAGACGGGACGGAGCGGGAGGTCCCCCTCGACGAGGTCGCCGTCGGCGACCGGATGAAGGTGCGCCCGGGCGAGCAGATCCCGACGGACGGGGTCGTCGTCGACGGCCAGAGCGCGGTCGACGAGTCGATGGTGACCGGCGAGTCGGTCCCGGTCGAGAAGGAGTCGGGCGACGAGGTCGTCGGCTCCACGATCAACGAGAACGGCGTGCTCGTCGTCGAGGCGACCAAGGTCGGCTCCGACACCGCGCTCCAGCAGATCGTCCGGACGGTCAAAGAGGCGCAGTCGCGCCAGCCCGAGATCCAGAACCTCGCCGACCGGATCTCGGCGTACTTCGTCCCGGCGGTCATCGTCAACGCGGTCCTCTGGGCGACCGTCTGGTTCCTGTTCCCGGAGGCGCTGGCCGGGTTCGTCGACGGGCTCCCGCTGTGGGGGCTCGTCGCGGGCGGCCCCGGGGCGGCCGGCGGCGGCGTCTCGGTCTTCGAGTTCGCGATCATCGTGTTCGCCTCCGCCGTGCTCATCGCCTGCCCCTGCGCGCTCGGGCTGGCGACCCCGGCCGCGACGATGGTCGGAACGACGATCGGCGCCGGACACGGCGTCCTGTTCAAGGGCGGCGACGTGCTCGAACGCGCCAAGGACGTCGACACGGTCGTCTTCGACAAGACCGGGACGCTCACCGAGGGCGAGATGGAACTCACCGACGTGATCGCCTTCGACCGCGAGGGCAACCCGATCCCGGACGGCGGCACGGCGTCGCGGGCGGACTCCGGCGAGGGCGACCTCGCGGCCTCGGACACCGATCGGCTCGGGGAGAACGACGTGCTCCGGCTCGCGGCGATCGCCGAGCGCGGCAGCGAACACCCCCTCGCGCGCGCCATCGTCGACGGCGCCGAGGAGCGCGGCCTGGATGTCTCCGAGCCGGAGGCCTTCGAGAACGTCCCCGGTCACGGGGTCCGCGCGACGGTCGCGCCGGACCACCTCGACGGCGGCAGCGAGGTGCTGGTCGGCAACCGGAAGCTGCTGCGCGACAACGGGATCGACCCCGCCCCCGCGGCGGAGGAGATGGAGCGGTTAGAGAGCGAGGGGAAGACGGCGATGCTCGTCGCCCGCGTGCCCGCTGGCACGAACGACGGCCGGCTGGCGGGGATCGTCGCCGACGCGGACACCGTGAAGCCGAGCGCGGCCGACGCCGTCGCCGCCCTCCGCGACCGGGGCGTCGACGTAATGATGATCACGGGGGACAACGAGCGGACCGCCCGCGCGGTCGCCGAGCGCGTCGGGATCGACCCCGAGAACGTCCGCGCCGGGGTCCTCCCCGAGGACAAGTCCGACGCGGTCGAGGCGATCCAAGCGGACGGCCGACAGGCGATGATGGTCGGCGACGGGGTCAACGACGCGCCGGCGCTCGCGGTCGCGTACGTCGGCACCGCCATCGGCTCGGGAACAGACGTGGCGATCGAGGCCGCGGACGTGACCCTGATGCGGGACGACCCGCTGGACGTGGTGAAGGCCATCAGGATCTCCGACGCGACGCTCCAGAAGATCAAACAGAACCTCGTGTGGGCGCTCGGGTACAACACGGCGATGATCCCGCTGGCTTCGCTCGGACTGCTGCAACCCGTGCTCGCCGCCGGGGCGATGGCGTTCTCCAGCGTGAGCGTGCTCACCAACAGTCTCCTGTTCCGCCGGTACGAACCGGACCGCGACTACGAGCTGCTCGGTCGGCTGCGCTGAGCGCGGCCGACCGCTCCGCTCACGCTTCGCCTCTCGTCACGCGGGACGCCTGACCGGCGTACCGGAACCGGGTCGCCTCGACGTCGTCGACGACCTGGTCGGCCGTCGGCTCGTCCGTTCGGAGGGTCACCCGCTCGGCGTCTGAATTTATAAATGCGAGCAGGTTTCGGTAGCCTCGGCTCCGTCGCCTCCGTCGTCAACTTCGCCGGCCGTCGCCGCTGCCATCGTTCGCGTCTCGCTTTCGCCCGCCGGGACGACTCGGAGAACTCCGAGTCCGGCCGCCGGTCCCGGCGTGTCCGCCGGAGCGGTCGATCCGCCTCCCGGCGTGTTGCAGCCGGCGATCGCCTCGAGCGCGGCCGACAGACCAACCAGAAGAGACCGTCGGCGCTTATCCCCGCTTACGCCAGCGCGTGCAGGGTCTTGTGCGGGACCCGGTGGGGCGCGCTCGGCCGGCGCGATCCGATTTGATATAGCGGTATATTATTTAATTATACGCTCTCGCCTCAATCCCCTCTTGAGGACAACGACCGCTTCGCTCGTCGTTTCCGGTCCCGTGAGCGGCGATCGACCGGCTTTTTCCCCGCGGTGCCGTCAGATGGGGTATGGCCGACGAGTTCGACCCCGAGAAGTTCGAGGACAAGTACGCGAACTACTTCAACGAGCTCCAGCGGGCGTACAAGAACGCGTTCAACCAGATGAACGACCGGTACGACTCGGAGCTGATCCACGGGATCGACCAGACGGTGCTCAACGAGTCCGAGCCGTTCTACGAGGACGGCGAGTTCCGCGTCGAGCTCCCCGAGAACCCCCGCGAGCGCATCCGCGGGGTCGTTCCCGTCGACGACGAGACGTTCGAGGAGACGCTCGACGAGTACGTCGACCGGATCGAGACGGAGCTGTACCGGACGCTGGGCGTCGATCGCCCGGAGTGAGCCGGCCGCGTTCGGCCCGCTCTACCGCCGAAAACGCCGGTTCTCGCGCCGCGCGCACTGGCGAACCAAAGGCATAAGCCGCCCGGACGCGAATTCGCGGGCATGAGCACGGACACGACTGACGCGGACAACGACCTCCGCGAGCGGATCACGAACTTCCTGCGGCGCAACTTCCCGCAGATCCAGATGCACGGCGGGAGCGCCGCCATCAGCCACCTCGACCGCGAGAGCGGCGAGGTCACGATCCAGCTCGGCGGGGCCTGCTCCGGCTGCGGTATCTCTCCCATGACGATCCAGGCGATCAAGTCCCGGATGGTCAAGGAGATCCCCGAGATCGAGACGGTCCACGCCGACACGGGCGCCGGTGCGGGCGCCGACGGCGACCTCGGCGGCACCAGCAGCGGCGGTATGTCCCCCTCCTTCCCCGGAGAGACGACTGACGACGGCGGCGACGACGAAGGCCCCCAGGCCCCGTTCTGAGCGGTTCTCCCGAAATCGCGGCTCCGTTCTCCTTCGATTTTAAAACCAGAGAGCTGTTCGCACGTCTTCGGGAGTCGTAGCGTCTCGCCAGCCGATTTTGTGGACTCGGTGATCGGTCCTGTGGAATCGGAGTAAATCAAATAACGCTATATTAATTCGGATTCTCGGCGCGATTGAAGGCTTTTTGCCCCCGGCGGTCGTGGACGGTTCCTATGCACCATCGGGAAGTCGAGCCGACGGCGGAGTACGTTGCGCGGTTCGAGACGGGCGCCGACTGGCGCGAGGAGCTCGAGGACCTCGCCCGCGCGGAGGACGTCGAGGCGGGCTGGTTCACGGCGCTCGGGGCCGTCCAGGACGCGGAGGTGTGGTTCTACGACCAGGACGAGACCGAGTACCGGTCGGTGACCTTCGACGAGCCGCTGGAGGTCGCGGCCTGCGTCGGTAACGTCTCGCTGCTCGACGGCGACGTGTTCGCGCACACGCACGCCGTGCTGTCGCGGCCGAGCGGGCAGGCGCTCGCGGGGCACCTCGACTCCGCGACCGTCTGGGCCGGCGAGTGCCACCTGCGGGCGTTCGCGGAGCCGCTCGAGCGCTCCCACGACGAGACCACCGACCTCGACCTATGGCTGTGAGGCGGGGCGCGCGGCGATGAGGCCGGACGACGAGCGCTACTTCGCCCGGATCGAAGACCGGCTGGACGAGGCGTGGGACGCGGCCGAGGCCGCCAAACGGCAGGGCCACGACCCGAAACCGGAGATCGAGATACCGATCGCCCGCGACATGGCCGACCGCGTCGAGAACATCCTCGGGATCGACGGCGTCGCGGAGCGCGTCCGCGAGCTGGAGGGCGAGATGTCCCGCGAGGAGGCGGCCTTGGAGCTCGTCACCGACTTCGTCGAGGGGACCGTCGGCGACTACGACTCCCGAGCCGGGAAGGTCGAGGGCGCGGTCCGGACCGCGGTCGCGCTGCTCACGGAAGGGGTCGTGGCCGCGCCGATCGAGGGGATCGACCGCGTCGAGCTGCTCCAGAACGACGACGGCACCGAGTTCGTCAACGTCTACTACGCCGGTCCGATCCGGTCCGCGGGCGGGACCGCGCAGGCGCTGTCCGTGCTCGTCGCGGACTACGCCCGGTCGCTGCTCGACATCGACGAGTACAAGCCCCGCGACGTGGAGGTCGAGCGCTACGCCGAGGAGATCGCCCTCTACGACAAGGAGACGGGGCTCCAGTACACGCCGAAGGACAAGGAGTCGAAGTTCATCGCCCAGCACATGCCCGTCATGCTCGACGGGGAGGCGACGGGCGACGAGGAGGTCTCCGGGTTCCGCGACCTGGAACGCGTCGACACCAACTCCGCGCGCGGCGGGATGTGCCTCGTCGCCGCGGAGGGGATCGCGCTGAAGGCCCCGAAGATCCAGCGGTACACCCGCGACCTCGACGAGGTCGACTGGCCGTGGCTCCAAGACCTGATCGACGGGACGATCGGGAAGGACGGTGGCGGCGCGAGCGACGAGGACGCCGACGCAGAGGCGGACGACGGCGACGCCGAGGGCGATGAGGCCGACGAGTCCGGTGGAGACGACGCTGACGAGCCGGGCGACGCGGCGGACGGGACCGACCCGGGGTCGGAGGCGACCGAGCCCGACGGCCCCCTCCGCGCGAAGCCCTCACAGAAGTTCCTCCGGGACCTGATCGCGGGTCGCCCGGTGTTCACCCACCCGAGCGAAGCGGGCGGCTTCCGGCTCCGGTACGGCCGCGCGCGCAACCACGGGTTCGCGACCGGCGGGGTCCACCCGGCGACGATGCACCTCGTGGACGACTTCCTCGCGGCGGGCACCCAGATCAAGACGGAGCGACCGGGGAAGGCCCACGGGGTCGTTCCCGTCGACTCCATCGAGGGGCCGACGGTACGGCTCGCGAACGGCGAGGTCCGGCGGATCGACGACCCCGAGGAGGCGAAGGAAGTCCGCAACGGCGTCGAGAAGGTGCTCGACCTGGGCGAGTACCTCGTCAACTACGGCGAGTTCGTCGAGAACAACCACCCGCTCGCGCCCGCCTCGTACGTCTCCGAGTGGTGGGTCCAGGAGTTCGAGGTCGCCGGCGCCGACGTGCAGGCCATGCGGGACGATCCCCACGTCGACCTGGAACACCCCGAGGTCGACGAGGCGCTCGCGTGGGCGCGCGAGTACGACTGCCCGCTCCACCCGGAGTACACCTACCTCTGGCACGACGTGTCCGTCGACGCGTTCGAGGCGCTCGCCGAGGCGGTCGCCGCCGGCGACGTGGTCGAGGGCGTCCTCGCGATCGAGCGCACGGAGACGACCCGCGCGACGCTGGAGTCGCTGCTGATCGAGCACGCCGCGACGCCGGACGCGCTCCGAGTCCCCACGTGGCGCCCGCTGGCGCGCTCGCTCGGCGTCGACGACGGGCTCCGCAAGGCGTGGGACGCGGCCGACCTCTCGGCGGCGGCCCGCGAGTGGGACGACGGCGAGAACGCGGTGAAGGCCGTCAACGAGGTCGCGCCCTTCGAGGTGCGCGAGCGGGCGCCGACCCGGATCGGGAACCGGATGGGCCGCCCGGAGAAGTCGGAGAGCCGAGACCTCTCGCCGGCGGTCCACACGCTGTTCCCGATCAACGAGGCCGGCGGTCCCCAGCGCGACGTGGCGGAGGCCGCGAGCGTGATGGACGACTCCGGTCACCGGGGGCGGCTGGAGCTGGAGGTCTCCGACCGCGTCTGTCCCGAGTGCGGCGAGCACACGTACCGGGCGCGGTGCCCGGACTGCGAGGTCCACACAAACCTCCACTACGAGTGCGGCGACTGCGGCACCGTCTGCGAGCCGGACGAGGCCGGCCGCGTCGAGTGTCCGCGCTGCGAGTGGGAGGTGACGGCGGCGACGTACCAGGAGGTCGACCTCAACGACGCGTACCGCTCGGCGCTGGCGAACGTCGGCGAGCGGGAGTCCGCCTTCGAGATCCTCAAAGGGGTCCAGGGGCTCACCTCGCGGGACAAGACCCCCGAGCCGATCGAGAAGGGGGTCCTCCGCGCGAAGAACGGCGTCACGTCGTTCAAGGACGGCACGGTCCGCTACGACATGACCGACCTCCCCGTCACGTCGGTCCGTGCGGAGGAGCTCGACGTCACCGCCGACCACCTCCGGGAGATCGGCTACGAGACCGACATCGACGGCGAGCCGCTGCGTCACGACGACCAGCTCGTGGAGCTTCGGGTCCAAGACATCGTCCTCTCGGACGGCGCCGCGGAGCACATGCTGAAGACCGCGGACTTCGTCGACGACCTCTTAGAGCAGTTCTACGGGCTCGACCGCTTCTACGAGGTGAACGAGCGCGACGACCTCGTCGGCGAGCTCGTCTTCGGGATGGCGCCGCACACGAGCGCCGCGACTGTCGGGAGAGTGGTCGGTTTCACATCGGCCGCGGTGGGATACGCGCATCCGTACTTTCACGCCGCCAAGCGTCGGAATTGCTTCCACCCGGAGACGGAGATCGAGTACCGAGACGACGCGGGTTGGCACCGCGAAACGATCGAGGACTTCGTCGAGGATCGGTTGGACGACCCCGAGACCGACGACTTCGGAACGCTCGTCGACGAACTCAATGACGACGTCAAGGTTCCTTCGATCGACGAACATGGAAACGGGTCGACACAGTCGGTGACAGCCGTCTCAAAACATCCGAGTCAGGATCATCTCGTCCGGATCGAGACACGGCGTGGGCGTTCGATTCGCGTGACGCCCGACCACACAATGCTGCGAGTCGTCGACGGTGGAGTTCAAAAGATCGCCGCGAACGAATTGGAGGTCGGCGATACCGTTCCGGCGAGTCCCCCGCAGCAGAACGCGTCGATGGACGCCGCCACTCGCACGGCGACGGACGGAGGAATCGAAACTGACGAGGTTACGTCGGTTTCGTTTCTTGAAAGCGGCGTCGAGTACACGTACAACCTTACCGTCGCCGAGACGCACACGCTCGCGGCGAACGATTTGTCAGTAGCCCAATGTGACGGCGACGAGGATTGCGTAATGCTGCTCATGGACGGACTTCTCAACTTCTCGAAAGAATTCCTTCCCGATCAACGTGGCGGGAGCGTCTCAGAAGACTCTCGACTCGTTGCTCGCGATCCGCAGGGACGGATCCGATACCTCACGTTCGACGAGTTTTGGAACGAACTCGAATCACCCATCGATGTCGACGGGAAATTTAAAAAGCGAACATGCGTGCGTGAGGGGTGGCAGACGTACACCTTCGACGAGAACCACGAGTCGAGCCTCCAGCCAATCGAAAAGGCGATCCGATACCGCGCTGACGACGACGAGACGCTTCTCAGAGTGGAGACGCAGTTCGGTCGCTCGCTCGATATCACCTCAAACCACAGTCTGTTCCGATACGACGACGGCATCGAAGAAGTGGCTGGTGACGACCTAGATGTCGGCGATCTCATTCTTGCACCGCAGCAGCTCGACGTCGAGACGCAGGCGGGAACGGTAGTCGATGTGGCCGAGTGCGTCGACGATCCGTACGTGTTCATCGACGACCCGGTCGAATCGTATCTCTGTGAAGTGTGGGATGAATCGGCTTGGGGGAGCGACGCGCGCGCTGCCTTCGACGGCGGACTCTCCTACCGCCTCTCGAAAAAGAAAGTCGCCCTCCGAACGCTGCGCGACATCGAGGGTGTATCACGAAACTGGCGTTCCGACTTGAATCCACGGATCGGTCGAAAGGGCTCTTCGAAGGGGATTGCACGTCATATCCCGATGAATGACGACTTTTCGTGGCTCCTTGGACTGTTTGCCGCCGAGGGCTCAACCTCATCCGTTCGACCGACGATCACTAACGCCGACGAGGAGATTGTTCGGCAGACGGAGCGCGTCATCAAAGACACGCTCGGTGTAGAGCCGTCGATACGGTGGTCGAACAAGGCGTACGAAATCGGCTTCCCGGCTGTGTTCGAGGATGTCTTGTTTGAACTGGGGTTCCGTGACGAGGAGTCGTACGACTCGAGTGAGAAGGTCGTCCCCGAACCGATTCGACGCGGCGACCGATCGACGGTGCGATCGTTCCTCCGCGGATTCATCGTCGGAGACGGGAGTGAAACGAGCGACGACAACCACACGAATATCGCGTTCCACACGACGAGTGAGGATCTCAAAGACGGGATCGTGTTTCTGCTGCACCGGCTCGGTATCGTCGCTAACGTCTCGACACGCGATCGGGAACCCCCTCGGCAACGGATCTACTCTGTCACCGTCTCTGGTGGTGCCTCGGACAATCCGCTTCGACGCGTCCTCGACGGCGAAGATCCGTACCAGCGCAAGAGCCTTACGGTCGGCATCCCCGAGGAACTCTTCGAAATCCGGCAGATGGACATCTCAGATATCACCGAGATCATTCCGAAATACCTCAAGCGGCGTGAAAACATCAGTCTCGAAAAGCTCGAATCGATCGTCGAGACGCTCGATGAACGCGGCCTCCCTCCCGCCGCACGCGAGAAACTCGACGCGGTCCGTCCGCTTGTAGACGGTGACCTCTCGTACCTCCGAGTTAGCAATATCGATCGCGTCGACTACGACGGCCATCTCTACGACTTACAAGTCGGCGGAGAACCGGTCTTCACAGCGAATTGGCTGTACGCTCACAACTCGATGGACGCACCGCTCGTGATGTCCTCGCGGATCGATCCCTCCGAGATCGACGACGAGGCGCACAACGTCGACATCGCGCGGGAGTACCCGCGCGAGTTCTACGACGCGACGCTGCAGATGGCCGATCCGGAGTCGGTCGAGGACCTGATCCAGATCGGCGAGGACACGCTCGGCACTGACGAGGAGTACCACGGGTTCGGTCACACCCACGACACGACGGACATCGCGATGGGGCCGGACCTGTCGGCGTACAAGACGCTCGGCGACATGATGGAGAAGATGGACGCCCAGCTTGAGCTGGCTCGGAAGCTCCGCGCGGTCGACGAGACTGACGTGGCCGAGCGGGTGATCGAGTACCACTTCCTGCCGGACATCATCGGGAACCTCCGGGCGTTCTCGCGGCAGGAGACGCGGTGTCTCGACTGCGGCGAGAAGTACCGGCGGATGCCCCTGACCGGCGACTGCCGCGAGTGCGGCGGGCGGGTGAACCTCACCGTTCACGAGGGGTCGGTGAGCAAGTACGTCGACACCGCGATCGAGGTCGCCGACCGGTTCGGCTGCCGGCCCTACACGAAACAGCGCCTGAAGGTGTTGGACCAGTCGCTGGAGTCTATCTTCGAAGACGACACGAACAAGCAGTCGGGCATCGCGGACTTTATGTGAGAGATCCGGTTCGTTGGGCGTTTTCTGCGGGTTTCTGAGGAACTATCGGGATCGTCTGTCGTTTATAAGTAACCGATCGGAGATCAACGGCGAACACCTCCAAAGCCCCAGTCGCGAGGACTCGCGCACCTCGTTGCGCGCTTCAGTCGCTCGCTTCGCTCGCTCCTNTTTGAGTCCCACCCGCCCCGCACAGCACCGCACCTCATCCCTCCCCAGCCTCGTCGCTGGCGGCTGTCGCCGCCAGCGACTCCCTCGCGCGGCACTCCTCGCGGCCTTCGGCCGCTCGGAGGCGCGCGCCACCGCTGCTGCCGTCCTATCTGTTTATAAGCAGGCCGCCGTTGTCGCCTCGCCTCAGTCGTCGTCGCGTGCGGCCTCGACCACTTGGACGAACTCGCGAGCGGTCTCGGTGATCGCCTCGTAGTCGCCGCGCTCGGCGGCGTCGTAGTCGACGAGGGCGCCGCCCGCGCCGACCGCGAACGCGCCCGCGTCGATGTAGTCGGCGGCGTTGTCGGGGCCGACGCCGCCGGTCGGCATCATCGGGATCTGACCGAGCGGCCCCTTCATCGCGCCGAGGTGGTCCGGGCCGACGGTCTTCGCGGGGAACACCTTCACGAAGTCGGCGCCGGCCTCGTAGCCGCGGATCGCCTCGGTCGGAGTCATCACGCCCGGCGCGCTGACGGCGCCGTAGCGGTTGCACGTCTCGATCACGTCCTCGTGGAGGCTCGGCGAGACGACGAACTCCGCGCCGGCCATCAGCGTGGTCCGCGCGGTCTCGCTGTCGAGGACGGTACCGGTGCCCACGACGACCTCGTCGTCGAAGGAGCCGGCGACCTCGCCGAGCTTCTCGGCCACGTCGGGCGTGTCGGCGGTGATCTCGACGGCGGTGACGCCGCCCTCGCGGAGCGCCTCGGTGATCCCGATGAGCTGATCGGCCTCGACCCCGCGCAGCACCGCGACGACGCCGCTGTCGACGAGCCGTGAGAGCGTCTCGTTCATACGACTCCGTTTCCGAGGGATTACTTAAATACACGCGGATGCGCACGGGGCGGCCGCCGTCGCCACGCGGGCGCGGATCGTGCGACCGATAGGCACGAAATCGACGGCGATCCGGGGTGATCCACGGTGAAACGGCCGCGGCGAAACACTACCCTTTTGACCCTGCTGTCGGTAACGAACGGTATAATGGGCCGACGCAAGAAGATCGTTCAAGAGTGCGAGCGGCTGATGGACACTCCGGAGAACATCCGGAACATCGCCATCGCCGCGCACGTCGACCACGGGAAGACGACGCTCTCCGACAACCTGCTGGCCGGTGCCGGCATGATCTCTCAGGACACCGCGGGCGAGCAGCTCGCGATGGACACGAAGGAGGACGAGCAGGAACGGGGAATCACCATCGACGCGGCGAACGTTTCGATGACCCACGAGTACGAGGACACCAACCACCTCATCAACCTCATCGACACCCCGGGCCACGTGGACTTCGGGGGCGACGTCACTCGCGCCATGCGCGCGGTCGACGGCGCGCTGGTGGTCGTCGACGCCGTCGAGGGCGCGATGCCCCAGACGGAGACGGTGCTCCGGCAGGCGCTCCGCGAGGGCGTGAAGCCGGCGCTGTTCATCAACAAGGTCGACCGCCTCATAAGCGAGCTCCAGGAGGGGCCCCAGGAGATGCAGGAGCGCCTGATGTCGGTCATCGCCGACGTCAACGAGCTCATCCGCGGGATGGCCGAGAACATGGACGACATCCCCGAGGACTGGACCGTCTCCGTCGAGGACGGAACGGTCGGCTTCGGCTCCGCGCTGTACAAGTGGGGCGTCTCGATGCCGTCGATGCAGCGGACCGGCATGGACTTCGGCGACATCATGGAGCTCGAGCAGAACGACAAGCGCGAGGAGCTCCACGAGCGGACGCCGCTGTCGAACGTCGTGCTCGACATGGTCTGCGAGCACTTCCCGAACCCGGTCGACGCCCAGCCCCGCCGTGTCCCGCGCATCTGGCGCGGCGACGCGGACAGCGAGCTGGCCGACACGATGCGGATGGTCAACGAGGACGGCGAGGTCGTCTTCATGGTCACCGACATCTCCATGGACCCGCACGCGGGCGAGATCGCGACGGGCCGCGTCTTCTCCGGCACGCTGGAGAAGGGCCAGGAGCTGTACGTCTCCGGCACCGCGGGCAAAAACCGCATCCAGAGCGTCGGGCTCTTCATGGGGTCCGAACGCGAGGAGGTGGAACACGTCCCGGCCGGGAACATCGCGTCCGTCACCGGACTGCGTGACGCCATCGCCGGCTCCACCGTCTCCTCCGTGGAGATGACGCCGTTCGAGTCGATCGAGCACATCTCCGAGCCGGTCATCACGAAGTCCGTCGAGGCGCAGAACATGGACGACCTGCCGAAGCTCATCGAGACGCTCCAGCAGGTCGCCAAAGAGGACCCGACGATCCAGATCGAGATCAACGAGGACACGGGTGAGCACCTCATCAGCGGGCAGGGCGAGCTCCACCTCGAAGTGATCACCCAGCGGATCCGGGACAACCAGGGCATCCCGGTCATCACCGGCGAGCCGATCGTGGTCTTCCGCGAGCAGCCCCAGGAGGCCTCCCGCGAGGTCGAGGGGCAGTCGCCGAACCGCCACAACAAGTTCTACCTCACCGTCGAGCCGATGGCCCAGGAGATCGTCGACGCCATCCAGCTCGGCGAGGTCTCGATGGACATGCCCGAACTGGAGCGCCGCGAGGCGCTGCAGGAGGCCGGCATGGACAAGGACACCTCACAGAACGTCGAGGACATCCACCGGACCAACATCCTCATCGACGACACGAAGGGGATCCAGCACCTCAACGAGACGATGGAGCTCGTCTTGGAGGGGCTCCAGGAGGCGCTCGACGACGGGCCGCTCGCCGCCGAGCCGGTCCAGGGATCGCTGTTCCGCCTGCACGACGCGAAGCTCCACGAGGACACGATCCACCGCGGTCCCGCACAGGTCATCCCCGCGGTCCGCGACGCGGTCCACCGCGCGCTGATCGACGGTGAGGTCCGCCTGCTCGAGCCGATTCAGGACGTGCGCATCGACGTGCCCTCGGAGCACATGGGCGCCGCCTCCGGCGAGATTCAGGGTCGCCGCGGCCGCGTCGACGACATGTACCAGGAGGGCGACCTCATGGTCGTCGAGGGCATCGCGCCCGTCGAGGAGATGATCGGGTTCTCCTCCGACATCCGCTCGGCCACCGAGGGCCGCGCCTCGTGGAACACCGAGAACGCGGGCTTCCGTGTCCTCGTCGATAACCTCCAGCGCGAGAAGATCATGGAGATCCGCGAGCGAAAGGGCATGAAGCTGGAACTGCCGCAGTCGATCGACTACTTCTAAGTCGACGACGCGGTTCGCGGTCCCGGGCGGTCTGCGACCTTCTGCGGTCTCTCTCGGTTCTTTCGGCGCGCTCAACCCGGCAGCGACGACTCTATCGGATCGCTGAGCGCCCGCCGACGAGGACGAAGATGAGTCCGACCGCGACCGCGACGAGCGGCGCGTTCGACGTGCGGTCCTTCAGGAACGCCCCGTCCGGATCGGCCGGATCGACGTACGCGGTCGCCGGCTCGTCGACGGCGTACCCCTCGATCGCCGCCCGCGCCGCCGACTCGGTGTCGTAGTTCGGGGAGATGGCCGACGGGAAGAGGTTCGCGCTCTCGTAGGCGGTCCCCTCGTACTCGTACGTGAACCGCACGGTCGGGCGGTAGTCGACGTCGGTGCTGCTCCCCGAGGAGGTCGATTCCACGTTCAGTTCGGTTATCTCGGCGTCGACCTCGACGGCGTCCGCGACGGCGTCCGACTGCTGGGTGTAGTCGTACGCGCCGTACCCGGTCGCCGCGAGCCCGATCACGAGCATGAGGACCGCGCCGCGTCTCGTCTTCGGGCCGCTAACGCTGAGTCCGTCGTCCCCCATCCTACCTCATCTCGGGGCGACGGAGGGCGGTTCCGCGCGAGCGGTGGCGTCGCAGCTGTCGACGAACTGCGGGGAGGGAGTTCACACCGACGCGATACTCTCCCGACACATAAATCTGCGGGGGTTCCGCGCGGACTTCCCCCTCGGAGTCGAGCGGTTTTCGCTCGACCGGCGACGGGCCGTCCGGGCGTGTGCCGCGTTGGCAGACGCGGAAGCGAGGCAACGCCTGCCATCGCCGAAGGCTTATACCCGATCGTCCGACTCCGTTCGGGTATGCAGACGGGCACGACACCATCCCGGCGCACCGCGACGGAGCCACTGAGCCACCGCTCCACGCCGGGCACAGGAACGTGCCAGCGCTCGCCGCGCGCTCGCGGCCGCGCCGCGCCGGAGGTGGCGGCGTGAGCGACCGTCGCGACGGCGCCCCGGAGGGGGCCGGCGACGACGGCGACGACGCGACCGACCCGTCGCCCGACGGCGGCCACGCCTCGGCGACGCCGTCGACGCACACGGTCCGGCTGGAGCTCGTCGACGAGCCCGGACAGCTGCTCGCGGCGCTCCACCCGATCGCGGACAACGGCGGGAACCTCCTCTCGATCTACCACGAGCGCGGGAACAAGACCCCCCGCGGCCGGATCCCGGTCGAAGTCGACTTTGAGGCGACCCAAGAGCGGTTCGAGGGGATCGTCGAGGCCCTCCGGAGCGAGGGCGTGAACGTGATGCAGGCGGGGACGGAGCGGTACGCGGAGGAGGTGACGCTGCTCCTCTTCGGCCACCTCATCGACACTGACCTCTCGGACACGCTCTCGCGGATCGAGGCCTGCGAGTCGGCGTCGGTCGCCGACGTGTCGCTGGCGGCCCCGCAGGGGACCGAGGAGGCGTCGAGCGCTCGGCTCCGGGTGGAGGCCCGCGCCGGGGAGACGGACGCGGCGCTCGCGGCGGTCCGCGAGCTGGCGGAGGAGAAGGAGCTTCGGCTGGTCGAGCCGCTCATGGGGGTGGAGGCGTGAAGCTCGCCGTCGTCGGTGCCGGCGCGGTCGGGCGCTCCGTCGTCGATCTGGCCGGCGAGTACGGTCACGAGGTCGTCGCGGTCGCGGACTCGTCGAGCGCGGTCGTCGCGGACGGGTCGAGCGGTCGGGGCGTCGGCGTCGACCCCGACGCGGTCGTGGCCCGCAAGGCGGAGCGAGGGATCGTCGGCGATGCGGATCCGGCCGACGCGCTAGCGGCCGACTACGACGCCCTCGTCGAGGCGACGCCGACAACGCTGGGAGACGCCGAGCCCGGCTTCTCGCACGTCCGGACCGCGCTGGAGCGCGACCGCCACGCCGTGCTCGCGAACAAGGGACCCGTCGCGGAGCGGTTCGGCGACCTGCGCGAGCTCGTCGCCGACAGCGCGGGCGACATCCGGTTCGAGGCTACCGTCGGCGGCGCGATCCCCGCGGTGTCGACCGTCGAAGACATCGAACCCGGCCACGTCACGGCGGTGCGCGGCGTGTTGAACGGGACGGCGAACTTCATCCTCACGCGCATGGCGGCGGAGGGGCTCGACTACGACCACGTGCTCGCGGAGGCGCAGGACCTCGGCGTCGCCGAGGCCGACCCCTCCTTCGACGTGGACGGCACCGACGCGGCGCTCAAGTGCGTCATCCTCGCGAACGTGCTCTCGTTCGGCGCGGCAGACGGTCCGGCCGACGCCAGGGAGTTCACGCTCGACGACGCCGACGTCGAGGGGATCCGCGACGTGCCGGGGTCCGCGCTCCGACTCGCGGCGGAAGACGGGCGGACGGTCCGGCTCATCGGCGAGGCGACGGGTGAGACGGTCCGGGTCGCGCCGCGTCTCGTCCCCGAGAACGGGACGCTCGCGGTCACCGGCACGCAGAACATCGTCCAGATCGAGACCACCCACGCCGGTCGGCTCAACATCTCCGGGCGGGGCGCGGGCGGTCCCGAAACCGCGAGCGCGGTGCTCGGGGACGTCGGTCGGCTAGAGTAGGCCGCCTCGACCGCAGAGTTCGTCACCGGTGACCTGGGCGTGTGTCGTTCTGCCGTGCCCCGCGTTGTCGAGAATCGCCCGAAGGCGCCGCGATCGTCTGTGGGCCGTATCGAAACCGTTTTAGTGGATTCTACCGAAACTTACTCACAGAGCGCCTTAGCGCGTGATTACCCCATGAGTGACAAACCGCACCAGAACCTGGCCATTATCGGCCACGTCGACCACGGCAAGAGTACGCTCGTGGGTCGCCTCCTCTTCGAGACGGGGAGCGTCCCCGAGCACGTAATCGAGCAGCACCGCGAGGAAGCCGAAGAGAAGGGCAAGGGCGGCTTCGAGTTCGCCTACGTGATGGACAACCTCGCCGAGGAGCGCGAGCGTGGCGTCACGATCGACATCGCCCACCAGGAGTTCGACACGGACAACTACTACTTCACCATCGTCGACTGCCCGGGGCACCGTGACTTCGTGAAGAACATGATCACGGGCGCCTCGCAGGCCGACAACGCGGTGCTCGTCGTCGCGGCCGACGACGGCGTCGCGCCCCAGACCCGAGAGCACGTGTTCCTGGCCCGCACGCTGGGCATCAACGAGCTCATCATCGGCGTCAACAAGATGGACCTGGTCGACTACCAGGAGTCCACCTACAACGAGGTCATCGAGGAGGTCAAGAACCTCCTCAACCAGGTCCGCTTCGCGACCGACGACACGACCTTCGTGCCGATCTCCGCGTTCGAGGGCGACAACGTCGCCGAGGCGTCCGAGAACACGCCCTGGTACGACGGCCCCACTCTGCTGGAGTCGCTCAACGACCTGCCGGAGTCCGAGCCGCCGACGGACGCGCCGCTCCGACTCCCCATCCAGGACGTCTACACCATCTCCGGCATCGGGACCGTCCCCGTGGGACGCGTCGAGACCGGGATCCTCAACACCGGCGACAACGTCTCCTTCCAGCCGTCCGACGTGGGCGGCGAAGTGAAGACGGTCGAGATGCACCACGAGGAAGTGCCCAAGGCCGAGCCCGGCGACAACGTCGGCTTCAACGTCCGCGGCATCGGCAAGGACGACATCCGTCGCGGCGACGTCTGTGGCCCCGCCGACGACCCGCCGAGCGTCGCCGAGACGTTCAAGGCGCAGGTCGTCGTCATGCAGCACCCCAGCGTCATCACGGCCGGGTACACGCCCGTCTTCCACGCCCACACGGCGCAGGTCGCCTGTACGATCGAGTCGATCGACCAGAAGATCGACCCGTCGTCCGGCGAGGTCGCCGAGGAGAACCCGGACTTCATCAAGTCCGGCGACGCCGCGGTCGTCACCGTGCGCCCCCAGAAACCGCTCAGCATCGAGCCGTCCGGCGAGATCCCGGAGCTCGGCAGCTTCGCCATCCGCGACATGGGTCAGACCATCGCGGCCGGCAAGGTGCTCGAAGTCAACGAGCGATAATCGATGCAGCAGGCACGCGTCCGCCTCGCCGGCACGAGCCCCGAGGACCTCGACGACATCTGCGACGACGTCCGCGAGATCGCGGACTCGACGGGGGTCGCCCTGTCGGGCCCGATCCCGCTGCCGACGAAGACGCTCGAGATCCCGTCGCGAAAGTCCCCGGACGGTGAGGGGACGGCGACGTGGGAGCACTGGGAGATGCGCGTCCACAAGCGTCTGATCGACATCGACGCCGACGAACGCGCGCTCCGCCAGCTCATGCGCGTCCAAGTGCCCAACGACGTCAGCATCGAGATCGTTCTCGAAGACTAAGCGCTAGGGCGTCCGTTCACACTCTCTTCGTTTTCTTTCGCGCCCGCTAGCGCCGCCGCTGTCCGTGGTCCGACGCACGCGCGCACCTCCCTGGAGTCGTTATCTGGCGTCGAGCAGCCGCGCGCGCCCGGCGACGAGCCCGCAGAACGCGCCGGTCGCGTGGGCGATAAGCGCGACGCCGGGCGCCGCCGTCGTCGCGGTGAGGACGACGGCGGCGAGCCCGAACAGCGCGAACTGCGCCCGGGCGGAGAGCCGCAGGCGATCGAACAGCGTCGCGCTCACGACGTTGCCCGCGAGGAGGTAGCCGCCGAGCGCGAAGACGGCGCCGCTCAACCCCAACACGGCCGACGGAGGGCCGAGCAGTCCGCCGAGCGTCACCTGTGCGAGTCCGGCGAGCGCACCGGTCCCGACGACGAACGCGTGGAACCGCGGCCGCGTGGTCCGGCGCTCGACGAGCGGACCGACGAGGAGCAGGGCGAGCGCGTTCGCCAGCAGGTGGCCGATCGACCCGTGCGCGTACACGCTGGTGACGGCGGTCCACGGCGCGACGGTGAGCGGCATCGACAGCGCGAATATCCCCCCGAGGCCGACGGCGCTCAGCACGAGCTGTGCGGTCCCGACCAGCGCCGCGACCGCGAGGGTCTCGAACGTGGCACGCATCGGTCAGTCGTTCGCACCGGAACGGGTTAAAGCCGGATGCGCCGAATCAGATCACGTCGTCCGGGTCGTGTTCACCGGCCATCCGCTCGGCCTCGGCCGCGTACCGCTCGCGGTCGGCCGGGTCGCCGACCGCGCCGACGTTCTCGGGGGCGGCGTCGACGGCGGCCGTCGTGTCGCGCACGTCGGTGAAGGAGGTGAGCGCTCGCTCCTTGCGGAAGTAGCGCTCGCCGTCCGGGGTGGCGTACGTGAGGATCACCATGTTCTGCTCGTCGTCGGAGTAGGTGCGCTCGACGAGCCACATCCGAACGCGCTCGGCGTCGGTCTCAGCGTCGGTCATGTGTTGTATTTCGAATTCTACGCACAAACGGGTTCCGGTGGCGGGAGTCGAACTCGACGGGGCGGCGTGTGCCGGATCGGCGTCCCCGCTCGACTGAGACCGATGCTCGCGGCGATGGGGACCGTCAGCGTTAAGTATTTTAGGTCAACCTAAATCAACGTATGCAC
>NZ_AOJH01000063.1 GCF_000337355.1 Halorubrum kocurii JCM 14978
ACGCCGACGTGCTCGCGGCGATGGGGCGGCGCTGCCGGACCGGGTTCCTCACGGCGACGGTGTTCGCCAGCCAGACGGCGAACCTCGCGATCCCCGCGCGGGCCGGCGACGGGGTCCGGGCGTACCTCCTCAAGCGGCGACGTGACGTGGCGTATCCGACCGGGATCGCCTCGCTCGCGGTCGAGCGCGCGTTCGACCTCGTGGCGATCGGCGTCCTCGGGGGCGCCGCGCTCGGGGTCCTGCTCCTGACCGGTCGGTCGCCCGAGTCCGGCCGGTCGGTCGGCGCCGTCGCGCCGTCGACCGCGCTCGCGGCGGCGGCCGGCGTCGCCGTCATCGCGGTCGTCCTCTCCGTCGGTACCGTCGCCGTCGCCCGAAGCGACCGGCGATTCGGCCCGGCGCTCCGCGCTCGGGTCGCCAGGCCGCGGCTCGCGCGGGCAGTCGCCGCCGCCGTCCGGTTTGGTGCGTCCGTCCGAGTCGTCGCTGCCGACCCGCGTCGCCTCGGCGCGGTGTTCCTGTGGAGCGTCGTCGTCTGGGCGCTCGACGTGCTCACCGCCGTTCTCGTCCTCGCCGCGCTCACGGGCGGGGTCGGTGGGCTCGTCCCCGCGCCGACGCTGGTCGTCGTCGGGACGCTCGCGGTCAGCGTCGGGAACCTCGCGAAGGTGCTCCCCCTCTCGCAGGGTGGAATCGGGCTGTACGAGGCGGCGTTCACCGCGCTCGTCGTGAGCGCCACGGGGCTTCCCGTCGAGACGGCGCTCGCGGCCGCGATCCTCGACCACGCGCTGAAGAACGCGATCACGCTCGCCGGCGGCGGGGTCGCGGCCCTCGCGCTCGGCCTCTCGCCGACGGCCGGCACCCCGGGAGACGGTGAGTCGGCTCCCTCGGCGCAAGCCGACGGAGGGAGCGTCACGGCCGAGTCCGGTGCGGCGGGAGCGGCCGGCGACCCGCCCGGCGAGCGCGAGTCGTCGAACTCCGGACCGTCAGACTTTTAGGTCGACCTAAAAATTATAGGATATGGGAGAACGCCGCCCACACGACGCGAGCGGGGACATCTGCGTGATCGTCCCCACCATCCGAGAGTACGAGTGCCTCCGCGAGTACGTCGCGAACGCCCGGGAGCACGGGTTCGACGTGTCGCGGCTCCACTTCGTGCTCGTCACCGAGGACTTCTGTGACGTCGACGAGATGCGCGCCATGCTCGACGACCTCGACGTCTCCGGCGAGGTCTTTGACGGGGCCCGGCGCGAGGAGTGGTACGAGGCCAACGACGTCGCGGAGTACGGCCACGTCGTCCCGGCCGCGAGCCACGCCGAGACGAGCTTCGGCCTCCTCTACATGTGGGCCGACGAGTCGTTCGAGTACGGCCTGTTCATCGACGACGACACGCTCCCGCACGACGACGAGGACTACTTCGGCCGTCACATGGAGAACCTCGCGTTCGAGGGCGAGATCGAGCGCGTCAGCTCCGACGAGAGCTGGGTCAACGTCCTCTACCAGAACGCCGACGAACACGGGCTCTACCCGCGCGGCTACCCGTACTCCGCGATGGACGAGACGGTCGAGATGGACACCGTCGAAATCGAGTCCGGCGAGGTCGTCGCCTCGCAGGGCCTGTGGACGAACGTCCCGGACCTCGACGCGGTCCGGATCCTGATGGACGGCGACCTGGAGGGGCAGGCGCAGACGCGGACGACCGCCGACGACTTCGGCGACGACTTCGTCGCCGGTCGCGGCAACTACCTCACCGTCTGCTCGATGAACCTCGCGTTCCGCCGCGAGGTGATCCCCGCGTTCTACCAGCTCCCGATGGACGACAACGAGTGGGAGGTCGGGCGGTTCGACGACATCTGGTCGGGCGTGTTCTTAAAACGGGCCTGCGACGTGCTGGGCAAGCGGATCTACAACGGCCGGCCGCTCTGTGAACACAACAAGGCCGCTCGCTCGACGTTCGACGACCTCCACAACGAGGTCGCCGGGCTCGAGCTCAACGAGCACCTCTGGGAGCTGATTGACGACGCGGGCGCGGACGCCGACGACTACGCCGCCGTGTACGACGCGATGGCCGACCGGCTCGCCGACGGCGAGTTCGACGAGTACCGGAACGGTGCGTTCTTCACCCACGTCGGCGAACACATGCGCGACTGGCTCGACTGCCTTGACGCGATCCGCCGGACGCCGGCGGTCGCGGACGACTGAATCGACACCACTAAGTTGATTTAGGCTACCCTAAAATACATGACTTACACTCTTCCAGAAGACGTGGACCGCCGCCGATTCCTCGCGGCTACGGGCGCACTCGGGACCGTCGGGCTCGCGGGCTGTACGGGCGGCGACGAGACGGACGACGGCGGCGACGGAACGGATTCGATCGGACAGATCGGCTCCGGGCGCGAGGGGCGCGGACTTCCCGGCGGCACCCCCATCGCCGAGATGCCCGACTTGGAGGGCGAGCTCACCGTCTACTCCGGCCGCGGCGAGTTCCTTGTCGGCGACCTCGTCGAGTACATCGACGAGCAGTACGACGACTTCGACCTGACCGTCCGATACGCCGGTTCCACCGATCACGTGAACGCGATCGTCAGCGAGGGCGAGGGCTCGCCCGCCGACGTGTTCTACTCGGTCAACGCAGGCGCGCTCGGCGCGCTCGCGAGTGAGGAACGCACCCGGTCGCTCCCCTCCGAGATCACCGACCTGGTCCGGTCCGAGTTCCGGACCGATCAGTGGGTCGGTACGTCCGGACGGGCCCGGAGCATCCCCTACGACGGCGACGAGTACGACGCGTCGGAGATCCCCACTGACATCATGGCCTTCCCCGAGGAGTTCGACGGCGACCTCGGCTGGGCGCCCTCCTACGGCTCCTGTCAGGCGTTCGTCACCGCGATGCGACTCATCGAGGGCGAGGAGGCGACTCGGGAGTGGCTCGAGGCCGTCGTGGAGTCGGGGATCAGCTCGTACGGCGACGAGCTCCGGGTCTGTCAGGAGATCGCCGACGGCAACATCGACGCGGCGTTCACGAACCACTACTACATCCAGCGCGTCCTCGACGGCAACCCGGAAGCGACGATCGAGACCGCGTTCACGGAGGGCGACGCCGGCGCGGTGTTCAACGTCGCCGGCGCCGCGGTCGTGGACACGGCGAGCGACCCGACCCTCGCCGAGAACTTCGTCCGGCACCTGCTGTCGGCCGAGGCGCAGGACTACTTCGCTCGGACGACGTTCGAATACCCGCTGATTCCGGACGTGGAGCCGATCGGCGACCTCCCCACAATCGACGAGCTCGACGTGCCGGACATCGACCTGACGAAGCTCTCCGACCTCGAGACGACGATCGACCTCATGCGCGACGCCGGCGTCGAGGTCTAGGCCCCTCACTCACCGACTCCCGTGTCGTCCAGCTCCGACTCCTCCAGTCCGCGTTCGCTCGTCCGTCGCCTCGTCAGCCGGGGCCGCGCCCGGATCGCCGGGGCCGACCGCCTCACGCTGGCGGCCGCTCTCGTCGCCGTCGCGACCGGCGTCCTCACCTTCGCCATCGCCGCGACGCTGTTCCGGTACCACTCCGTCAACCACGACGAGGGAGTGTACCTCACCCAGGCCGCGATGCTGCTCTCCGGACAGCTGGAGATCCACGCCGGCGAGCTGGCCGACGCCGTCCACCCGTGGTTCTTCGTCGAGGACGGCGGGCGGCTCTACCCGAAGTACAACCCCGTCCCGGCCGCGATGTACGCGGTCTCGATGTGGCTGTTCGGGGAGCCGCGGGTGACGCTCGCCGTCGTCGCCGCCGGCAACGCGGCGCTCGTGTCCCTGCTCGGCTCAATGGTCTTCGACCGGCGCGTCGGCCTCGCGGCGGCGGTCCTCTTCGCGGCCTCGCCGCTGGCGCTCGTCACCTCCTCGGTGTTCCTCCCGTACGCCCCGACGACGTTCTTGAACCTGCTGTTCGCGGTGGCGTACCTCCGGAGCGTCCGCGACCGCTCGCTCCCGCTCGCCGGGCTCGCGGGCGTCGCGATCGGGCTCGCCTTCTTCGCCCGGCCGTTCACGGCGGTGCTGTTCGCGGCACCGTTCATCCTGCACGCGATCAGGGGGGTCGCCGTCGCCGTTCGGGACGACCTCTCGGGCCGGGAGACCGCCCTTCGGCCGCTCCCCGGTCCGGTCCGTCGCCACGGGCTTACGGCGCTGTTCGGGACCCTCTTCGTGGGTATCACCCTCGCGTACAACCTGCGGCTGACCGGGTCTCCGCTGACGTTCCCTTACGAGGCGTTCGCGCCGATGGACGGTCCCGGGTTCGGCGAACGTCGGATCCTCGGCCACAGCGAGGAGTACACGCCCGAGCTGGCGCTCCGCTCGAACGGGTACGCGCTGTGGTACCTCGCCACGCGCTGGGTCGTCGCCGGGCCGCTTGGCACGCTGCTCGCGCTCGCGGGCGGCGGGCTGGCCGCGCGGCGGTGGCTGGCGGGGCGGCGCGCGATCGGGGCGGGAGACGGAGGCGGCGACGCTCTCGCGGACCGCCGCTTCGAGCGCACCGCCGGGCTCCTGATCGGGGGCGTCGTCGTCTCCGTCGTGGTCGGGAACCTCTTCTTCTGGGGGACGAACAACCTCCTCGCGACGCTGTCGGACCCGACCGACGGGCTGGTCGCCGGCTTCGGGCCGTTCTACCACTTCGACCTCCTCGTGCCGCTGTCGCTCTTCGGCGCGGTCGCCGTCGTCGCCGGCAGCCGGGGTCTTGTCCGACTTCGGACGCGGCTCGCCGCTCGGCTGACGCCGGGAACCGCGCGCGCGGCGGTCGTCGCGGTCGCGGTCCTCGCGCTCCTCGGCGGGGCGCTCGGCGCCGCCGCCGCGGTCGAGGGCCCCCTCGACCGCCACGCGGCGCACGCCGACAAGTACGGGGCGGCCTACGAGCCGATCGAGTCGGCCGAGTTCGACGGCGACCTCGTGTTCGTCCCCACGCCGTACGGCGAGTGGCTCAACCACCCGTTCCAGCCGCTCCGGAACGACCCCGGGCTGGACGGCGAGGTCGTGTACGCGCTCGACCGCGACCCGGCCGAGGACTTCGCGGTGATCGACGCGTACCCAGACCGCGAGCTTCGTCGGTACGCGTATCAGGGGGAGTGGACGCCGGATCCGGACCGCCACGTGGCTCCGAAGCTCGAACCGCTCGACGTCCGCGAGGGCGCCCGGGTCGACGCTGAGACGACCGTCGGCGTCCCAGAGCGCGTCGAGAGCGCGCGGATCCGCGTGGAGACCGTGCGCGGCAGTGGCGGTGAGAGCGTCGGCGACGGGATAGCCGTCGGCGGGAACGGGTTCGCACGCTATGCGGTGAACGACCCCGGCGGATCGCTCTCCGTCGACTGGTCGGTCTCGGCCGACGGGGTTCGGCTCGGCGGCGCGCCGAACGCGACCGTCCCGATCGACCCCGCTGGCGACGAGGTCATCGTGACGGTGACGCTCGTCGACCCGGCGGGCTCGACGTTCACCTACCGACAGGAGGCGGCGGTTCGGGTCGCGGGTGACGCCGCTGCGGGCGACGGCGACCGCGTCGAGGTCGTCTGGCCTCCCGAGCGCTCGGTGTGTCGGCTGGTCACCGAGTGCGGGACCGAGGGGACGTACCTCCCCGAGAACCCGGACGCCCACGCCGAGTGGGTGGTCTTCGAGACGGACGCTGACGGTGTCGGAGATGAGGGATAGCGGTGGGCTGCCGGTAGATGCTTATAAACGGTTGTCGTCGGATCGACGGTGACGGCCTTCAAAGCCCCAGCCGCTCGCTTATAAATAGTTGATGACGGATCGACGGTGACGGCCTCCAAAGCCCCAGCCGCGAGGCGCGAAGCGCCTCTGGAAGCCGGCGGCGTTGCCGCCGGCGACTGCCCCTTTGAGTCTCATCCGACCGCACGGCACAGCCTCACGCCTCCCCAGCCTCGTCAGCCGCCCTCCGCGTTGCTCCGGGCGACTGACTCCCTCGCGCGTGCTCCTCGCGGCCTCGGCCGCTCGGAGGCACGCGCCACCGCGTTCATTTATAAATAGTTGTCGCGACCGCAGTTCTATTTATACACTACGTCGCTGCCGTGTTTCGTACTGTCAGCGAAAGTCCTGCTCTCCGGTATTCTGGAACCGTTCCCCGCTCAGAACCGTCGGAGTTGCTCTTCGAGGCAGACGGTCACGATCGACTTCGCGATGGCGGCGCCGCCCTCGATCGGGTCGAGCTTCGTCTCGCCCAGCCGCTCGGCGTACTCGATCGGCGCCTCGCGCACGTCGTAGCCGCGCATCAGCGGGCGGATCAGCAGCTCGGCGGAGAGCCCGGTGTTCTCGGTCCACCCGATGTCCTGTACGACCTCGCGGCGGTACGCGCGCATGCCGGTCGTCGTGTCGTGGACGCGCTCGCCCATGAGGAGGGACGCGAGCGCCGCGAACGCCTGGTTCCCGAACCGGTTGAACGCCGGCATCGACTCCGCGCCGTGGTAGAGCCGGTCGCCGCTGACCACGTCGGCGCCGTCGTTGACCGCGTCGAGGAAGTCGGGGAGCCGGTCCATCGGGTAGGTGTCGTCGCAGTCGGTCGTGACGACCACCGGGCGGTCCGGCGTCAGGACGGCCTCGCGGACCGCGACGCCGTACCCCTGCGGCTCCTGTTCGATCACGGTCGCGCCGCGCTCGCGGGCGATCTCGGGCGTCCGGTCCGAGGAGCCGTCGACGCAGACGACCTCGGCTCGCCCGTTCGTGACGCGCTCGATGTCGTCGAGCACGGTGCCGATCGCCTCCTCCTCGTTGTACGTCCCCATCACGACGCTCAGATCGTCGAACGTGTAGCGATCGGCGTCGCCGTCGGCGGTCGCGGCGCCGCGTTCGGCGGTCACCGGCTCGCCGTCGGCGGTCGCCGCGTCGATATCGGGTGCGGTCTCCGTCTCGTCGACCTCGTCGGCCGACCCGTTCGCGCTGAGTGACTCACTCATTACCTCGAACAGGTCGCCCCACCCACTTGAGTTTTTAGGTTTACCTAAAGCGTATGTGTGAGGCGCTCTCGGACGTCGTCGGCGGCACGCAGCGCGAGCGCGGCGATCGTCAGGGTGGGGTTCATCGCGCCGCTCGTGGGGAAGACGGCGCTCGACGCGATCCAGCAGTTGTCTAGGTCGTGGGTCCGGCAGTCGGCGTCGACGACGCCGGCGTCGGGGTCCGCGCTCATCCGGGTGGTCCCCATGTGGTGGTAGGCCGGTCCGGTCGCGTCGGGGCCGGCGACCCACTCGATATCCGCGCCGAGCGCTTCGAGGACCGACCGCTGGACCTCGTTCGCGCGCTCGATCGTCCGGAGGGCGCGGTCGCCGACGCTCCAGTGGATCTCGGGCACCGGGTTGCCGCGGTCGTCGGTGCGGTCGGGGTCGAGCCCGACGTAGCTGTCCGCTCGGGGGAGCTGCTCGACCAGCCCGCCCATCGCCACGTGGGTGCCGTAGCCGTCGCGGAGCCGGTCGAGAAGCGCGTCGCCCCAGTCGTCGCCGGTCAGCGCCTGCTCGACCGGCGAGGGACCGGCGTAGTTGAAGAACTCCAGCTTGAACGGCCCGACCGACTCGTCCGCCTCGTCGTAGAACTGGTCGCACGCGCTCGTGTAGAAGCCGACGTGGTTCTGCCGGGTGGGCTCGTCGAGGGTGCCGCCGACGCCCGCGAACAGGTGGTCCATGAAGAACTTCCCGACCGTCCCGCTGGAGTTCGCCAGCCCGTCGGGGTACCGGTCCGACTCGGAGAGCAGCAGGAGCCGCGGCGTCTCCACGCCGCCGCAGGCGACGACGAAGGCGTCGGCCGTCTGTCGGTGTTCCTCGCCGTCGGGCGTCGCGTACGCCGCGGCGGTGACGCGGTCGGCGTCGTGTTCGAGTCGCCCGACCGCCGCGCAGTCGATGACGGTCGCCCCCTGCTCCTCGGCGCGCTCGATATGGACCGTCGCGTCGTACTTCGCGCCGGCCGGACACACCGGCTGGCAGGTGCCGTAGCCGACGCAGGCGGACCGGCCGTCGTACGCCTCGGAGTTGCGGGCGTTCGGTACCGAGTGCATATCGATCCCGAGCTCCTCGCACGCCTCGGCGAACAGCGAGTCGCTGTAGGAGGGCTCGAACGCCGGCATGGGGTGCGGCTCCTCGCGCGGCGGCGCGTAGGGGTTATCGGAGGCGCCGGCGACGCCCAGCTCGCGCTCCGCCGCGGCGTAGTACGGCCGGAGGTCGGCGTAGTCGATCGGCCAGTCCGCGCCGACGCCGCGCTCGGTCTCCGAGTTGAAGTCGTCCTCGTGGAGCCGCATCACCATCCCCTGCCAGTGGAGCGTCGACCCGCCGACTCCCTTAACCCGGGCGTGATTCAGCGGGTAGACCCGCTCTCCGGAGTTGGCGTGTGCGTCTCGTTCGCCGCCAACGTCCCAGACGTCGGGCCGGTCGTAGCTCGGGCGGATCGCCCGCTCCTGGCGCGCGAGGCGGTCCGCGGGGTCGAATCGGGGACCGGCGTCGAGGACGACCACCTCGTGGTCGGCCGCCAGCCGGTCGGCGACGAGCGCGCCCGCGGGGCCGGCGCCGACCACGCAGACGTCGGCGTTCGTGACGGGGGACCGGTCGGGCTCTCCCGCGCTCATCGCGGCCCCCGTCGGTAGCTCTCCGTCCCGCCGGGGTGCCCCTGCGGGTTCTCCAGTCCGACCAGCTCGCCGCCGGTCGGCGAGGCGTACAGCGCGAGCAGCAGCTCGTTGACGACGTAGTAGCGCACCCGCTCGGCGAGGGTCCCCTCAGGGTCCTCGTCGGCGACGTCGGCGCCGACCTCGCGGAGGAGTCGGTCGCGCTCGCTCTCGGAGAGCGCCGCGACCGGGGCGTCGTACCACGAGCGAGCCGCGTCGTCGAGCTCGCCGACCGCAGTACGGACTCCCTCGGCGTGAGCCGAGCCGTCGAGCCGCCCGTCGAGGAACCGGTCGACGAACGCCTCGACGCCCTCGACCTCGCTCGGATAGAGGACGGCGGCGACCGCGGCCATCGACCCGCGGACGGTCGCCTCGCTGGGGGGCGCCTCGCCTTCGTCGCCGTCTGTGGCGTCGGTCGCCCCTCGACCGTCGTCCGCGCCGTCGGTCACGCGCCGGACCGCGACGGCGACCCCACCGGTCGCGCCGACGGCGGCCAGCGCGGCCGCCGCGTCGCGCCGCGTCAGTTCCATAGTCGGTTTAGGCTTCCCTAAACTATTATATCCGTCGGACCCGAACGACGACCGGATCGGAACTGCTAACGGTCGGTGCCGCCTCCCGTCGACACGTACCTCACCTCTCGGACTATGAGACTGATACGCCGGCTCCGCGATTTCCTGACCGACGGCGACGATCGCCTCCCGCCGGGGCTGACCCTGCTGTCCGCGGCCATCGCCGCGACGATGGTGTTCCCGCTCGCGTGGCTGGTGATCGAGGCCGTCACCGTCGAGCGAGCGCGAGCGATGGAACTGCTGTTCAGCGCCGACACTGCGGAGGTGTTGGCCAACAGCCTGCTGCTGATGGGCGGCGTCACGGTTTTTTCGATTCTGCTGGGCGTCCCGCTGGCGTACCTCACCGCCCGCACCGACCTCCCGTTCCGTCGGTTCTGGTCCGTCGTCGCCGCGCTTCCGCTCGTCGTCCCGAGCTACGTCGGCGCGTTCGCGTTCGTCTCTGCGTTCGGTCCGCAGGGGGAGTTCCACGACGTGCTCGCGCCGCTGGGGGTCGAACGGCTCCCGGAAATATACGGGCTCCCCGGAACGATCCTCGTGATCACGCTGTACACGTACCCGTACGTGTATCTGACGACGCGCGCGGCCCTCCTCTCGTTCGACACGACGCTGATCGAGGCCGCTCGGACGCTGAACCACGGCCGGACCGAGGCGTTCCGCCGGGTCACGCTCCCCGTGATCCGGCCGGCGATCGCCGCCGGGTCGCTACTGGCGGCGCTGTACGCGGTGTCCGACTTCGGCACGCCGTCGATCATGCGACTCCCGGTGTTCACCCGCCAGATCTACGTCGAGTACAACGCGTTCGGTCGGGACTACGCCGCGCTGCTCTCGCTCCAACTGCTCGCGGTCGTCCTCGTCGTGCTCGCCTTGGAGTGGCTGGTCCGCTCGAACCGGGACGCGCCGGGCGACGACGCGGGCACCACCGACCGCCTCGTGAGTCTCGGTCGGTGGCGGTGGCCGGCGACGCTGCTGCCGGCGTCGGTGTCGGCGGTCGCGCTCTTGGTTCCGATCTGGATCCTCCTGTTGTGGCTCCTCCGCTCCGAGACCGGGCGCCGTCCCTCCATGGCGTTCGAACCGATCCAGGTCGTCAACTCCGTCTCAGTCGCCGCCGCCGCCGCGGTCGCCGCCGCGCTGGCGGCGATCCCCGTGGCGTACTTCGCCGCGAACCACGACTCGCCGCTGGCGGCGCTGTTCGAGCGGGCGACGTACGTCGGGTTCGCCGTCCCCGGGATCGTGCTGGCGCTCGCGCTGGTCTACTTCGGCTCCGGCTACCTCCCGTGGCTCTACCAGACGCTCCCGCTGTTGGTGTTCGCGTACGTCGTCCGCTTCCTGCCGCAGGTCGTCGGCTCGACGCGGACCGCGATCCTCGGGGTCGACCCCAAGCTCGTCGAGGCGAGCCGCACCCTCGGCGAGTCTTCGATGGGGGCGTTCCGCCGCGTGACGTTCCCGCTCACGCGGTCCGGGATCGTCGCCGGCGCCGCCCTCGTCTTCCTCACGACGATGAAGGAGCTCCCGGTCACGCTCATCCTCCGCCCGTCCGGGTTCGAGACGATCGTCACGCAGATCTGGCGCGCACAGGAGACGGCCCTGTACCAGTACGCCGTCGTTCCGACCCTCATCCTGCTCGTCATCTCCGGGCTCTCGATGGTCGTCATCCTCGCGCAGGAGGGCGGCCGAGAGGGGTTGTGAGGCGGCCGAGAGGAACTGAGGAGAGGCGAGAGAGACTTTTCGGGGGCGGTTGACCGCGAGCCCGGGCCCGCCGTCTGAGATCGACCGACGCGTACTTATCGCGCCGAACCGATCCGCGAGTATGCTCGATGACTCGACCGTGCTCGTCACGGGCGGCGCCGGGCTCGTCGGCAGCCACCTTGCCGCGAGCCTCCTCGACCGCGGCGCCGCCGTCCGCGTCGCCGACGACCTCTCTAAGGGGGACCGCGCCCGCGTCCCCGACGGCGCCGACTTCGTCGAGGCCGACCTGACCGACCCCGGCGACGTCGCTGCGGCGGTCACGGGCGACCTCGACGTGGTCTTCCACTTCGCCGCGTACACCGACACGAACTACGACGACGACCGCGAGCTGTTCGAGGACAACACGGCGATGACGTACAACGTCTTAGAGCGCATGCACGAGGTCGGCGTCGACCGGCTCGCGTTCACCTCCTCCTCGACGGTGTACGGCGAGGCGCCCCGCCCGACGCCGGAGGACTACGGCCCGTTAGAGCCGATCTCCATCTACGGCTCCTCGAAGCTCGCCGACGAGGCGCTGATCTCGACGCACGCCCACTCGTACGGGGTCCAGTCGTGGGTGTTCCGGTTCGCGAACATCGTCGGCCCCCACCAGCGCGGGAACGTGATTCCCGACTTCATCCAGAAGCTGGACGCGGACCCGAGCGAGCTGGAGATACTCGGGGACGGCCGGCAGGAGAAGTCGTACATGCACGTCTCGGAGTGCGTCGACGCCATCCAGTACGTCGTCGAGCACGCCGACGACGACCTGAACGTCTACAATCTCGGGACGCGCACGACCACCTCGGTCACGGACATCGCCGATATCGTCGCCGACGAGATGGGCGTCGACCCCGACTACGCCTACACCGGCGGCGACCGCGGCTGGACCGGCGATGTGCCGAAGATGCGCCTCGCCATCGAGCGGCTCGTCGACCTCGGCTGGGAGCCCTCGATCGAGAGCGACGAGGCCGTCCGGCGAAGCGCGCGGGAGCTGATCGACGAGATCGTTGAATAGTGTGGTCGGTTCGGTCTCGTCGACCCAGTTAGAGGTCAGCGCGCCGGACCGTGGTTTCAGTCCAGTGCGATCTCTCTGTCGCCAGCAGACGGTGACGATCCCAGACGCGGTTCGATCAACTCCGCCGGCAGCTGTGAGCCCAGCGCGGTCAGCGCAATCTGGTTCTGCTGGGGGTCCCACGTGAGAAGTCCCGCCTCTCCCACTTTCGGGAGGTGCATGTGGTGAAGTCTAATCTTCATCGCGTCGGATTTCTCCTCAGCAGAGCCGCTCTCCCGCTTGAGAAGCTGTTGTGCCACGTCCTCGATTTGCGCCACGTGAACGTCTTTGAGGTATCGGAGTAACTCACGCCGCTCGTCATTGGACAGCGCAGCATAGATCTTACTCCATTCCGTGCGGTCTACGGTTGGCATTATATATGAGTTCGATGCAGTCTCGCCTCACTCTTCACCTGTTATATAAGCCCGTATAAGTACCCCGGCTTGATCAGAACGACTTCATGACAGATCCAGTAACATCTCTTTTAAAACTTTGTTCGTCCCTCGTCGAAGGTTTTCTGAGGCGGTCTGTGGAGTGATACCGAGCTTGTTCCCTATCTCGTCGAGCGTCGTTCGACGGGGAACTTCGAAATATCCGTCTCTGACGGCTTGAAATAGCGTCTCTCGTTGCGAATCAGTCAACTCGAACCCCGGGCGATCTCCTCTGTCCGTCACCGTGTCCAAGCGGTTCAATTTGATCGAGATAGCATGCTGTCGACAGAACGTAATGAAATTTAGGAATTCAGCGTGAGAATCGAATCGTATTCGGAAGAACCACTCTTTTTTCCCACGAGCCTCGAGAATAGTCGCGTCGGTTTCGGCTATTCCGTCAATAAGACTCTCCGCCTCGTCTTCCCAATCGATGCGGTACAGAGCGCTCCCGCTTGTTTGATCCAACTGCGCGAAGTCTACGACTTGCTCGCTGGTGCGAAGCGATGCCTCGAACTGATCGAGTTCATCTCCATGTATCCAGACGTACGGCATTATCCGTCGAGACGCCGGGACAACGCGCTCCATCTCGATGTGGGCGACGGAGTCGCTGGCAAGTACTTCACCGAGGAGAAACTCATCACCACCGATAGTAAACTCCGCAACGAGGCTCATGTCCGAAGTATCGGTGCCACGTGGTATGAATACTCGCTCGGCGACCCCGACGTGAACCGCTGTGAGAGACGCGCTCTGTGTCGGTCTCGCTATTCCCGTGAGATTCTATCAATTTCAACAGCGCCGTTGAGTCGTACCTCGGTGTTGCTGACGCAACGGGACTCTCGAACGGCCACGCTACTCGCTTATAAATCAGCACCGATACGGCGAGCAGCTTCAAAGCCCCAGCCGCTCGGCTGTACGCAGATGCGTCTGCTACGGCTGGTTCACGCAGGGATGTCTCCAAAGCCCGCCCCGCACGACACCTCACGCCTCCCCAGCCTCGCGGTTCGCTCGACGACCGCGCGCGGGCGCTCGGCGGCACGCGCCAGCGCGGATTGAGTGTACTCGCCCGTCCGTCCTCCTCCCGCGCCCCGCTTCGGAAGGGCCTTTTAGGCCGACCGACGAACGGACGGTATGTTCAGGCAGTTCCGGTCGGAGGTGGCCGACGCGCTCGGCGACGCGCTCGACGCGCTGGACCTCCCGACCGACGACCTCGGCATCGAACGTCCGCCCGACGACATGGACGCGACGCTCGCCTCCAGCGTCGCCTTCCGGCTCGCGGGCGAGGTCGGCGCCGCCCCGCCGAGCGTGGCCGCGGACGTCGCGGACGCCGTCGACGTCTCGGGCTACGACTACCTCGACGCGGTCGACACCGCCGGCCCGTACGTCAACTTCCACGCCGGCGAGCGCTACCTCGTCGACACGCTCGACGCGGCCGCCGCCGACGCGAGCTACGGCGCGCTCCCCGACCGGGAGGCCTCGGTCGTCGTCGAGCACACGAGCGCGAACCCGACCGGCCCGGTGCACGTCGGCCGCGCGCGCAACCCGATCGTCGGCGACGCGGTCGCGAACCTCCTGTCGTACGCCGGCTACGACGTGGACCGCCACTACTACGTCAACGACGCGGGCCGCCAGATGGCGGTGTTCACGTGGGCGTACGAGCGGTTCGACGAGTCGGACCTCAACGAGGAGCCCGCGCGCGACCGCGCCGAGTACGACCTCGTCCGCTACTACCGCAAGGGGAACGCGTACCTGGAGGAGGCCGACGACGCGGCCGTCGAGGCCGCGGAGGAGGAGATCGCCGCGATCCTGCAGGGGCTCGAGGCCGGCGACGAGGAGACGTACGAGCGCGTCGGCGAGGTGGTCGACACCGTCCTCGGCGGGATGAAAGCGTGTCTGGCGCGGCTCCCCGCGGAGTTCGACGAGTTCGTCAAGGAGACGCGGTTCATGCGCGACGGCTCGACCGACGACATCGCGGCGCGGCTCAAGGAGACCGATCAGGCCGTCTACGAGGAGGATGCGTGGCAGCTGGAACTCGACGAGTGGGGGATCGAGAAGAACCTCGTCTTCCTGCGCTCGGACGACACCAGCCTCTACACCACCCGGGACCTGGCCCACCACGAGTGGAAGTTCGACAACTACGACCGCGCCGTCACCGTGCTCGGCGAGGACCACAAGCTGCAGGCCGACCAGCTCGACGCGACCCTGGAGCTGCTCGGGAACGACACCGACCGGCTCGGCCACGTCATCTACTCGTACGTGAACCTCCCCGAGGGGAAGATGTCCACCCGACGCGGGACGGGCGTGATGCTCGACGACCTCCTCGACGAGGCGATCGGCCGCGCCCGCGAGGCGGTCGAGACCCGGATGGACGACCGGATCCGCGACGACGACCTCACCGAGGCGGACGTCGAGCGCATCGCCCATCAGGTCGGGATCGGCGCGGTCCGGTACGACATCGTCTCGAAGCAGCCCGCGAAGGCGATCACCTTCGAGTGGGAGGACGCGCTCGACTTCGAGGGGCAGTCCGCCCCGTTCGTCCAGTACGTCCACGCGCGCTGTTGCGGAATCTTAGCCGAGGCGGCCGACGCCGGGATCGAGGTCCCGGGCGTGACGGCGGACGCCGAGGGCGCGGTCGACGTCGACGCCCTCGACGTCGACGCCGCGGTCTTCGAGACCGAGGCGGCCCGCGAGCTCCTCCGCGAGGTCGCCCGCTTCCCGGCCGCGATCGAGGCGGCGGCGGACGACCTGGAACCGCACACGATCGCCACGTTCACCCGCGAGTTCGCCGACGCGTACAACGCCTTCTACCGGGAGTGCCCGGTCGTCACCGCCGAGACCGACGAGCTCCGGGCCGCCCGCGTCGCGCTCGTCGCGGCCGCCAAGCACACGATGGCGAACGCGCTGGACGTGCTCGGGGTCGAGGCGCCCGAGTCGATGTAGGAGCGGGGAAGAATGGTTCGGTCGTCCGGTTTTCTTCGATCGGAGCATCGCTGGTGACGCCACGGTGAAAACCTCCAAAGCCCCAGTCGCTCGCTTATAAATAGTTGCTAGTAACCCTGCGGTGAAGACCTCCAAAGCCCCAGTCGCGACGACTCGCGCGACTCGCTGTGCTCCTCGCTCAGTCGCTATCGCTCCTTCGCTGTGGTGCTTGCGTCGTCGTGCTTCGTCCTCGCGACTGCCCCTTTGAGTCCCACCTCGCCCCGCACCGCACAGCGCCTCACGCCTCCCCAGCCTCGCCGCGGCCGCCGCTGGCGGCCGCGGGCTCCCTCGCGCGTGCGACTCGCGGNCTCCCCAGCCTCGCCGCGGCCGCCGCTGGCGGCCGCGGGCTCCCTCGCGCGTGCGACTCGCGGCCGGTGGCCGCTCGTCGGCACGCGCCACCGCCTATCAGTTATAAACAACACCGCGATCGACCGCTCATGCGACCCGGTACCGCCGCACCGGCGGGGAGGTCAAAGCTTACTTACACGCACGCCGCCGTAGTTCGGGTAATGAGTAGCGACGCCCAAGGGGCGAGCGAGGACCGGCGGAAGTACGAGTTCCGCAAGGTCATCGAGGAGCTCAAGGATTTCGAGGGCTCCGGCACGCAGCTCGTCACCATCTACATCCCCGAAGACCGGCAGATCTCCGACGTGGTCGCCCACGTCACCCAGGAACACAGCGAGGCGTCCAACATCAAGTCCAAGCAGACCCGGACGGCCGTTCAGGACGCGCTCACGTCGATCAAGGACCGCCTCCGCTACTACGACACGTTCCCGCCCGAGAACGGCATCGTGATCTTCTCGGGAGCGATCGACGCCGGCGGCGGTCAGACCGACATGGTCACCCGAACGCTGGAGTCGCCGCCCCAGCCCGTCGAGTCGTTCCGCTACCACTGCGACTCCGAGTTCCTCACCGAGCCGCTCGAACACATGCTGGAGGACTCCGGGCTGTTCGGGCTCATCGTCCTCGACCGCCGCGAGGCCAACGTCGGCTGGCTGAAGGGCAAGCGGATCGAGCCCGTCAAGTCCGCCTCCTCGCTCGTCCCCGGCAAACAGCGGAAGGGGGGGCAGTCCGCCCAGCGGTTCGCCCGCCTCCGGCTCGAAGCGATCGACAACTTCTACCAGGAGGTTGCGGGAATGGCCAACGATCTGTTCGTGGACAAGCGCCACGAGCTCGACGGCATCCTCGTCGGCGGCCCCTCTCCGACGAAAGACGAGTTCCTCGACGGCGACTACCTCCACCACGAGCTGCAGGACAAGGTGCTCGGCAAGTTCGACGTGGCCTACACCGACGAGTCCGGCCTGAAAGACCTCGTCGACAACGCGAGCGAGGCGCTCGCCGATCAGGAGATCGTCGAGGACAAACGCCACATGAACGAGTTCTTCGAGAACCTCCACACCGGCGAGGAGGCCACCTACGGCTTCGACCAGACCCGCCGCAACCTGATCATGGGCTCGGTCGACCGCCTGCTCATCTCCGAGGACCTCCGCTCCGACGTGATCGTTTACGAGTGCCCGAACGGCCACGAGGAGTACGAAGTGGTCGACTCGCGGCACTCGACGCCGGACCACGAGTGCTCCGAGTGCGGCGAGGCCGCCGCCGTGGAGGAGCGCGAAGACGTGATCGAACACCTGATGACGATCGCCGAACAGCGCGGCACGGAGACGAAGTTCATCTCCACCGACTTCGAGAAGGGAGAACAGCTGATGGACGCGTTCGGCGGTATCGCGGGTATTTTGCGCTACTCCACGGGCGTCTAAGCGGGCGCCTCGAAAGGTCCGTACGCTCGCCTACTGCTCCGGCTCCACGGGCGCCGCCGCGATCTCCAGACACGCGCAGGCGTCGGTCTCGGGATCGAAGCAGTCCGGACACTCCGGCTGGCGGTCGATGATCGTGTCGAGCCGCTCGGCGACGGTGTCGTCGATGACCGCTTCCAGCTCGCGCGCCTCCGCTTGGAAGTCCTCGACCGCGAGCACGTTCGCGAGGAAGCGCTCGATGATACAGTAGGTCTGGAGCGCGTCCCGCGCCCGCACGATCCCGTCGTCGGTGAGGCGGACTCCCTTGTACTTCTCGTGCTCGGCCAGCCCGCGGTCTTCGAGCTTCCCGATCATCTCGTTGGCGCTCGCCGGGCTGACGCCGAGCGAGTCGGCGACAGACCCGGTCGAGGCGGGGCCGTCTTCCTGCTCCTGTACGACGTATATCGTCTTGAGGTACTGGTCTGCGGTGTTCACGGCTTCCCTCCGTCGGCGCTCGTCGTCGGTTCGATGCCCCGGTTCATCGTCGCTCCATGACCTCCGTCACCTCGCTGACCCCCTCCGCCTCGTCCTCGCGGATCGCTTTGAGCTCGTCTAACAGATCCCCGCTGTCGATCGAGAACTCGGCGTTCGACTCCTCGATCGCCTGGATGAGGTCGTCGTAGAACTTGTAGGCGGTTTCCTCGTTACACAGCTGGTCGTACAGCACGCCGTCGAAGTCCTCTGGCCGGGTTCGACCGTACCGCGCGTCCACGAGCGATTCGATCTCGTCGAACGGGACGCTGTCGACGCCGAGTCCGTCGATGAGCGACTCCAGCCGCCGGCGGTGCTCGGCCGACTCCTCCGCTGCGTCCGCGAGCAGCGTCTCGATCTCCTCGTCAAGCTCGGCGTCGAGACTCTGGTAGTGATGATGGGCCCGCGCCTCCACCACTTCCTCCAGCACGATCCCGATCTGTAACAGCCGGGCGAGCTGGTCGTCGGAGGCGATCCGCTGGCTCACGCTCACGGCAACCACCCGTCACCGTTCGATACGCCCGTTCGCATACACGTCAACTCAGACGTAGTCCGACTTAAGAAGTTCCCCTCCGGTGCGATGCTGGCGCTCTATATCCCGAGCCAGTCGCTGTTCCGGATCTGGTGTCCCTCCCGCCGACAGACTTTCGCCGCCTGTCGGCGGATCCCCCGCGAGGTCGGGAGCGTCTCCTTGTCGCGGATCCGCTCGACGACCCACTCGCGGATCTCAGCGATCGCTTCGTCGTCGTCGGGACTGATCCGCTTGAGTTCGAGGAAGGTCTTCTCGTAGGCGTCGTACTGCGACCCGTCGAGCTCCTCGTTCGGCAGCGTCTCGCTGGCCTCCACGATCCGCTTCATCGCCGTGGCGACCGTGGGTCGCTGTATCCGAACCCGGACGCGGTCCGGGGAGTCGAACACCGCTCGGTCCGTGTTCGGGACTAACTGCTCGACGGTGTACCGCGCTGTGGGTGAGGCGATCTCGCGGTCGCCGACCGTCGCGACGATATCCGCCCCCGTCACTGGGAACTCCAACTGTTCGAGTTCCGCTTCGAACTCTCCAAGATCCGCGGCGTCGAGCTCCGGTTCCGACTCGTCGCCGCGCTCCAGCTCCGCTTCGACATCGCGCCGCCGCTGGCGGTCGTCCTCGTCTCGCGCCTGTTTCTCTCGTCCGCTCTTGTCGTCTCCCATTCGCAGGCCTACGGCTCTCGACCGTTTAGTCCTGTAGGTAATATGAAAATAAGTTGTTCTTGAAACAATAAACGTCACGGGAGATCGGTATCTCGAGTCCCTCAACGCTGGGATAAAATCGGTGTCGCCCGTCGCCGCGTCGATCCGACCACGGCCGGACCCGACCGCGGACGGATCCGACGACGGTCGATCCGTCGACGGATACCCCGGTTACTGCAGGCGCTCGAAGACGAGTTCCTCGACGTCCTCGCGGAACTCGTCGACCGCGATCTCCTCTAACACGGGCACGAAGAAGCCCTCGACGAGCATGTTCCGCGCCGTGTGCGAGTCGATCGAGCGGCTCTCCAAGTAGAACAGGTCCTCGGCGTCGACCTGCCCGACCGTCGCGGAGTGGGACGCCTCGGTGTCGTGGTTGTGGATGATCAGCTTCGGCGACGCGTCGGCCTCGGCGTCGTCCGACAGCATCAGCGTGTTCTCGCGCTGGTAGCTAGAGGTGTTCCACGCGTCGTTGCCGACGTCTTGGACCCCCTCGTAGACGGAGCGGGCCACGTCGTCGAGCACGCCGCGCGTGACGAGGTCGGCCGTCGTGTGCTCGGCCTGGTGCCAGACGCGGGCGTTGATGTCGAAGTGCTGGTCGTCGGTGCCGAAGAACGTCCCGACGATCTGGCTCTCGGCGCCGTCGCCGTTCAGCTCCGACTCGACGTCAGAGCGCGTCAGCTTCGACCCGAAGTTGCTCTCGATCCAGTCGACGGTGCCGTACGTGCCCACGTCGCCGCGCTTCAGCGAGTAGGTGTACGTGTCGTCGTCGAGGTTCTGGAGCGAGCCGAACTGGACGTTCGCGTTCTCTCCAGCGACGATCTCGACGAGGTTCGAGAAGTACCGGTCGTCACCGACCTCCTCGTCGCCCGACTCGATCGACTCGAGGATCGTCACGGAGGAAGACTCCTCGGCGACGACGAGCGTCTGGCTGAACAGCGAGCGGGAGTTCATTTCCGCGCGCACCGTCACGTCCTCGACGTCGACGCCTTCCGGGACGTAGACGAACGTGCCGGTCGTGAACAGCGCGACCGACAGCGCGGTGAGGTAGTTGTGCTCGGGATCGAGCACCGACCCGAAGTGCGCCTCGATGACGTCGCCGTACTCGTCGAACGCCTCGGTGAACGGGAGGACGACGACGCCGTCGTCGCCGGCGGACCGCTCCGTGGCGTCGGACTGGTTCAGCGGGTCGACCAGCTTTTCGAAGTCGAGCGCCTCCAGGTCGGTCCAGCGGCGTCCGGGCGTCTGGATCACGTCCGGCAGCTCGGCCGTCTCCAGCGCGGACAGCGCGTTCAGACGTGTCTCCAAGAGCCACTCGGGCTCGTCGCGTTCCTCGGCGATGCGTCGTACCGTGTCCTCTGAGAGGCTCTCGATTGCTTGCGTGCTCATGTTATCCGAGCGAGCCCTCCATTTCGAGTTCGACGAGCCGGTTGAGCTCGACGGCGTACTCGATGGGCAGCTCTTCGGTGATGGGCTCGATGAAGCCNAGCGAGCCCTCCATTTCGAGTTCGACGAGCCGGTTGAGCTCGACGGCGTACTCGATGGGCAGCTCTTCGGTGATGGGCTCGATGAAGCCCGAGACGATCATCTGTTTGGCGTCGTCGTCGTCCAGTCCGCGCGACTGGAGGTAGAAGATGTCCTCGTCGCCGATCTTCCCGACGGTCGCCTCGTGGGCGACGTCGACCTTCGACTCGTTGATCTCCATGTACGGCATCGTGTCCGACGTCGACTCGTTGTCGAACATCAGCGCGTCGCACTCCACCGCAGTCGAGGAGTTCTCCGCCCCGTCCGCGATGTGGACGAGCCCGCGGTAGTTCGTGCGGCCGCCGTCTTTCGAGATCGACTTCGACTCGACGGTCGACTTGGTGTCCGGCGCGTTGTGGTACACCTTCGCGCCCGTGTCGATGTTCTGTCCCTCGCCCGCGAACGCGATGGTGATGTGGTTGTCGGAGGCGCCGCGGCCCTTCAGGATCGTCGACGGGTACAGCATCGTCGCCTTCGACCCCATCGACCCCGA
>NZ_AOJH01000064.1 GCF_000337355.1 Halorubrum kocurii JCM 14978
CGGACCGTCTCCTCGGTGAGGCCCTTTTCGGTCTGGAAGGCGGACTTCTCCTCCTTCTTGAACTCGAAGCGGGCCTCGGTGTCTGTCTCTTTCAGTTCGTCCTGTTGTGAACTCATGATTTCGTGTTACGTCTTGCCTGATTTACGTGTATCGCGTGACTGGATTCGGTTACGCCGTCTCGAACGCGTCCTCGCGGACCCAGTCGTACCCCTCGTCCTCGAGCTTCTCGGCGAGTTCCGCGCCGCCGCTTTTGACGACCTTGCCGTCGAGCATCACGTGAACGTGGTCGGGCTCGACGTAGTCGAGAATCCGCTGGTAGTGCGTGATCTGGAGAACGCCCGTGCCCTGCTCGTCGCGGAGCGCGTTGATCCCCTTCGAGACGTCCTGCAGCCGGTCGATGTCCAGCCCGGAGTCGATCTCGTCGAGCACCGCGACCGCGGGCTCGAGCATCGCCGCCTGCAGCACCTCGTTCTGCTTCTTCTCGCCGCCGGAGAAGCCCGCGTTGAGGTACCGCTGCATGAACTTCTCGTCCATGTCGAGCAGCTCCATCTTCTCCGAGAGGATCTCCTGGAACTCGGCGACGCCGATTTCGCCGTCGTCCGCGGGACCCTCCATCGGGGAGGTGTCGTACCCGTCGTCGTCGTCGTCCGCGTCGGCCGCTTCCGCCTCCTCCTCGTCTTCGAACAGCTCCTCGCGCTCGTCCGCCTTGGCGTTGAGCGCCTGCCGGAGGAAGTTCGTCATCGTGACGCCCTCGATCTCCGCCGGGTACTGGAAGCCGAGGAAGATCCCGAGCGCGGCGCGCTCGTTCGGTTCGAGCTCCAGCAGCTCCCAGTGGTAGTCCTCGTCGTCGAGCTCGGCGTCGATGTCGGCGACGTCCTCCTCGTCGAGATGGAGGAGGACCTCGCCGCCGGTGACCTCGTACGCGGGGTGGCCGGCGATGACCTTCGCAAGCGTCGACTTCCCGGAGCCGTTCGGGCCCATCAGCGCGTGGATGTCCCCGGACTCGACAGTCAGGTCGACCCCGCGAAGAATGCGTTCGCCGTCCTCTTCCGCCACTCGCGCGTGAAGATCGTTGATTTCGAGAGTTGCCATATGTATTCTCGTGCCTCGTGTCCGTACAGTGGTGGCTTGGCGGGTTAATGGTTACGCATTTCCTGTAGATTATCTAGATATCGGCAAGAATTTTTCCCACCGATCGAAATCTGCTTTTCAGAGTCGGGTTTCGGTCCCGCCCCGACTCACATGAAGGAGCCGAGCCCGGTCTGCTCTTGGCCGGTTTTGACCTCCTCCCACGACATGCCGAGCGCCTCGATAACGCGCTCGATCGGTCCTTTGAGGGTCTTGTCCAGCATTTTCTCCCAGTCGACCTCGAACTCGTCGGGGACCTGGTCGGCGTACTCGAAACAGATCACGTCCGGATCGCGTTTGAACTCCCCGTACAGGTGGTCTCGCTGCGGGTCGAGTCCCACCTCTTCTTCCATCCGCTGCCAGAAGTCGGGATGAACCTTCTCGATGTAGAGCCGCTTCGGCTTCGACCCGCTGCCGAAGTTGGTCCCGAGCATGAGGTTGGCGTACTTCGCCCCGCGCACCTGCGCGGTCGGCGTGTCGTAGGCGTCCAGCTTCTTGCCGATCCCGCCGGGGATCCCGATCTCGTCGAGGTCCACATTCCCGTCGAGCACGCGCGCGATGACGTCCACGAGATACGCCTTCACCTCCTCCATGTCCTCGTCGATGTCGTCGCCCGTGACGATCGTCTCGATGACGTTCTGCTGGACCTCCTTCGTAATCTGTGCGATGTCGGAGCGCTTGTACTCGAAGCCGGTGATGTCGATGTCGTCGACGTCTTTCCCCTCCTTCCAGATGATGTGGCCGGCGTACCGCTTCTTCTTGCCCGCTTGGAAGAACCGACGATAGAGCTTCTCGAACTCGATCTGGAAGCGGTGCTCGTCGGCGTTCAGCCCCTCGCGCGCGAAGTCGTCGTACCGCTCGTTGATGTGGTCCTCTATCTCGAAGGAGGTCTCGATGGCCTCCTCCTTCGACATGTCAGATAAAGAAATCATAACTGAATCAGTGTCACCATAGGCAACTTGATAGTTTAGCTCGTTGGCTGCCTCCTCGGTGAAGTCGATAACCTCCCGACCGGTCGCTGTGACGGCTGCTGCGCCCTCTTTGTCGTAGAGTCGGAACCGATCCCATCCCGTTACCCCATATAAAGAATTCATAATAACCTTTACAGAAGCCTGCTGTCGGTCGTACTGCTCGTAGGGTTCGGTCCCGGGATCGTGGTCGTTGCGGAGCGCCTTCTTCTCCTCGCGCTCGGAGAGGAGCTCGTCGACCATCTCGCGCATGATCCCGTCGGGCTCCTTCTGAAAGTGCGTTCCGTTGGGCGCGACGTACGTCTCGCCGTCGTACTCGGCGGGGTCGACCTTCGTCTCCGGGCCGGCGTTGATCGTCACCATGCACATCGGGTAGAGGCTCTTCAGGTCCTGGACCGTCACCATCTCCTTGACGCCGGTGATCGGGTCGAAGACGGCGCCGCCCTCGAACTCCTCGGACTCCTGTTGGCCCTTCGTCGGGAGCGCGAACTTCCCGAACGCCTTGTGCAGGACGTACATGTCGACGGTGTCGCCGGGAGTCGGCGCGTCCTCGATCTTGCAGCCGACGAAGGTGCGCACCTCGTCCCAGAAGGCGATCACGTCCTGCTTGCGGTCGATCTCGACGCACAGCTCGACGTCGCGGATGCTGTACTCCAGTAAGCGCTCGGGGTCCTGCTCCCAGAGGTCGCCGATGTCCCCGGTGTACCGCTCCTTGCCGACGCCGAGCTCGCGCTCGCCGACGGCGTCGAGGCGGTACGACTCCAACTCGGTGAACATCGTGCGCTTGTAGGCGTACAGCAGGTCGAAGACGACCCGGCCCTTGATGTCGGGACCGCCCCAGCCGGAGCGCCACACCTCGCCGATGCGGGAGAGCCGGTCGACGGAGAGGTCGTACTGGCTCCCGTCGTCGAGCACTTCCATCCGATCGAGAAGGTACGGCGCGTCGAAATCTTCGAAATTCCACCCGGTCATAAGATCTGCGTCGGTTTCCTGGAGATACTCGACGAACGCGTCGAGCATCGCGGCCTCCGCCTCGAACGTGCGGACCCTGAAGTCGAGATCCTCGCCGTCGCCGACGATCCCCTCGTAGTCGGGGAGGTCCTCGGGCGGCGGGATCTCGGCCTCCGGCGCGTCGTAGAGCCAGACGACGTACTCGTCGTCGTAGGAGTCGTGGCTGGTGAGACAGATGATCGGCTCCTCGCCGTCCTCGGGGAAGCCGCGTCGGTCGTCGACCTCGATGTCGAAGGTGTTCACCCGGAGGTCGGCCTCGACGTCGGCGGGTTCGAGGTGGCCCTCGTGGACCTGTATCGTTCCCTCCCCGTCGTCGAGCCGCCGCTCCTCGACGCGGAGGCCGCCGTTGAGTCCGTTGTCGATCAGGAAGCGGTTCGGGAAGAGGATGTCCGCCTCGAAGCTGGTCTCGAAGTCGTCACGGATGTTCCCCACGTCCCGGGGCGTCCGGGTGACGATCCGCGTGAGCGGCTCGCCGCGGATGCTCTCGTACGGCTCGCCGTTCGGATTCTCCTCGCGCGTGCCGATCACCACGTCGTACTCTTCGACCGGGTCGCGGTCGAGGTCCGCGGTCGGCACGTAAAAGTACGGTTCGACGCCGAGCACGCGGAGGTGTTCGACGGCGTCGTCTCCGTTCTCGACCGGCCGTCTGCCGAACACGTGGACGACCGGGTACTCGTCGCTCCCGTACCCTTCGACGGCGTAGTCGATCTGGGTGATCATCAGCTCGACGGTCCCGGTCGACTCCGGGAACTTCGCCTCGTCGACGTCGACCACGTCGCTGACGCGCCCGCGGCCGCCGCCGGCGACGACGGCCGCCTCCTGCGCGGCCAGATCCTCCCGTTCGGCCTCCGTGCCGTCTCCCGGCTCGTCGCCCGCCGCTCCGGCCGACGAGAAGTCAGACAGCCCCGACTGAGTCATATCCGTGCTTCGGCGCACCCGGCTAAAAAGCTCGGCTTTCGGGTGCGGCGAGGACTCCCGACACGGAAAGGCATATAATGTGTGACGGCATACCACGGTCTATGTCTTCGGACCCACGTTCCGAACCCCAGACGGCTCGCACGGCCGATTCCGCCGCGGTCGACGCCGAGGTGGAGGTGTACGAGGACGACGGGAACGTGGTGCTTTTCGACGCCGCGAACCCCCTCGCGTGGGTCGAGGCGAGCCGAACGGTCCGGCTGGCCGACGCGACCTGACGACGATTCCCCCCTCTCCTTCATTCCGCTCCGGAGCCGCGGCTCGCGCCCGGACGGAACTCCTTTGCCGCGTCCCCGCGTACGTCGGGTGTGTTCAGTCTCGACGAGGACGACGAGGGCGAGGTCTCTTTCGGCGAGAGCTCCGACGCCGAGCGGGAGATGACACCGGATATCCCCAAAGCGCCCTCGGTGAAGACGTTCGACGACGGCGGCGATTTCGAGGGCGCGAGCGACGTCGACTCGGGGACCCTCCGCGCGTTCGTCGTCGCCGTCGTCTACGCCAACGCGGCCGTGCTCCTCGTCGCGCTCGGTCCGATGGTGTGGTTCTTCGAGGGGTGGTCGCGGATCGGTCCGGTCCTGTTCGTCGCCGGAGTCCTCGCGAGCGTCCGGACCTACCAGACGTACCGGGCGTGGGAGCGCTCCCGGGACGCGGCGGAGTCAGACCCCGACGGTGAAGCCGCCGTCGAGGAGTCGGACCCCGACGCGGAGCCCCCGGAAGCGTAATGCCCCCGCGACCGCTCTTCTCGATCCATGCAGACGGTTCGTGACGCGGCCGGCGAGACGTACCTCCTCGTGAAACGCTCCGCCGAGTCGAGTCGGGTCCGAGACCCGGCCACCGGCGAGGAGCGGTACGTCGACAACGCCGAACTCCGCGTCGTCGACGGCGAGTCGCCGCTCGCGACCGCGGCCTCGGGCGTGCCGTCTCCGGTCCGTCGCACGCTCGGAGCGGTCCGCGACGACCGGTCGCTCGGGCTCCTCGCGGTGGTCGTCGACGAGGGACCGATCGCCGCGATTGACCTCCTCGACGCGGCCGACATGTGCGAGTCCGACCTCCACGGCACGCTCACGGAGTTCCGCGCGGCCGGCCTGATCGACGAGGCCGAGGTCGCGGGCCGGCGCGGCTACGAGGCGACGCCGGTCGCGACCGACGCGCTGGAGCTGCTGCGGGGCGGGACGGAACGCGGTGAGTAACCCGTTTATAACTCCGGTCCGCGGACGGTGCCGACCCGCCGCCTCCCTCGCGAGCGCGCCGACGGGGCGGGGTAGGTTGTGGAGCCTGGGTCGTCGTCACCGTGGAGACGCGATGTCTCTGCGGGGTCCTCCGGCGCCTCGATGTCGAGCATGTAATCAGACGCCTCGCGCGACGGAGCGCCCGCTCAGTCGTCTGCGAGCTCGGCGACGTCGAGCGCGGCGGCGTCCTCCCGATGCACCGTCGACCGATTCGAGCGCGGGTCCTTCTCGACCGTCACCAGCTCGTCGGCCGCGCCCACCAGCTCGTCGTCGTGGCTGACGATGAGGATCTGACGCACGCCGAACCCGCGCATCTCCTCGACGAGCCGGACGAGCCGGGAGACGTGGCCCGAGTCGAGGAAGACGGTCGGCTCGTCGAGGATGAGCGGCGGGGTCGGGGCCGCGCCCTCGATCCCCTCCGAGAGCAGCCGGTAGATCGCACAGCGCAGCGAGAGGTTGAACAGGGCGCGCTCGCCGCCCGAGAGCTGCTCCGGGTCGAGCGGTTCGCCGTCCTTCTGGTAGACGGTGAGGACGTACTCGCCGTCGAGCTCGATGTGCGAGTAGGCGTCGTTGCCGTACACCAGTTCGAACGTCTCGTTGAGGGTGCGCTCCAACTCGGCGACGTTGCGCTGGCGGAGCTCCGCTCTGAGGTCGCCGTACATCGCCTCCAGCTCGCTCGTCTCTCCGTGGATGTCCTCCAGCGTTTCGACGGTCGCGCCCAGCGCGTCGCGCTCCTCGCGGAGGTTCTCTAACTCCCGGATCTCGCCGTTGACTCCGCCGATCGCGTTCTCTAGCTCCGTCCGACGCTCCTCGAGTCGATCGAGCTCCCCGTCGACCTTCTCGAGGTACTCCTCGGCCCGCTTCTTCTTCCCCCTCGCCGCCTCGACCGCGTCCTCGTCGACGGCGTCGGCGAGCTCGTCGCGCCGCTCGCGCTTGTCGGCGAGCCGGTCGCGCCGCTCGTCGTTCACCTCGCTCAGGCGCTCCCGCTTCTCGCGGCGCCGCTCGATCTCGTCTTCGGCGTCGGCGATCGCCGAGCGCCGCTCCTCGATCGCGGCCACCCCCTCCCGGGCGTCGTCGACCGCCGAGAGGGTGTCATCGAGCGCCGTCACGCGTTCCGCGGCCGCCTCGGCCTCCTCGCGCTTCCGGGCGGCGACCTCGCGGGTCTCCTCGGCCTCCTCGCGGAGCTCGGCGGCGCGCTCGCGCTTCTCCGCCGCCGCCTCCCGCTTGCGCTCCGCCTCCGCGCGCTTCTCCTCGGCCCGCTCTTCGAGGGTCTCGATCCGCTCGTCGATCTCGTCCAGCCGGTCCGCCGCGGTCGACAGCTCGTCCAGCTCCGCGACCCGCCGGTCGAGCTCTGCCTCGCGCTCGCGGGCCGCCTCCCGCTCCGTCTCCAGCTCGGTCACCCGCTCGCGGTCCTCGTCGATCCCGCTGGCGTGCGGCGAGTCCGCCACCGGCTGGCCGCATTCCGGGCACTTCCCCGCCGCGAGAAGGGCCTCGGCCTCCTCGACGCGCTCGCGGGCGTTCTTCAGCTCCGCCGACAGCTCCGCGATCCGCTCGCGGACCTCCCCGCGCCGCTCGCGCAGCGCGTCGCGCTCGTCGGTGACCTCGTCGCGGTCGACGTCGGCGTCGACGGCCGCGAACTGCTCGCGCAGGCCCTCGGCCTCCTCGCGGAGCTCCTCCACCGACGACTCGCGCTCGTCGGCCTCCTCCGCGGCCGTCTCGGCCTCGGCTGCGAGGTCGTCGGCCTCGGACTCGATCTCCGCGGCGCGTTCGGCGCGGTCGTCGGCCTTTCCGGCGAGGTTCGTCGCCTGATTGCGGAACGCCTCGGCGTTCACCCGCTCGGCGTCGAGCTCCTCGCGGACCTCGCTCTCCCGGTCGTCGAGCTCCTCGCGGCGCTCGGCGATGGCCTCGTCGCTCGCGGCGCCGAGCCCGGCGTCGTCGAGGCGGTCGTCGACCGCCGCCTCGATCTCGCCGATCCGCTCGCGGGCCTCCCGGATCGCGTCGCGGTGTTCGTCGCGCTCGCGTTCCGTCGCCCGGATCGTCTCCTCGATCTCGTCTATCTCCGCCTCGACCGCCTCCAGCTTCTCGCGCTTCTCCGCGTGGGTCGACAGGGTCTCCGCGGCGGCCTCGCGCGTCCCCTCCGCCCGCTCCCGCTGGTCCTCGTAGCGGTCGATCTCGCTTGTGACCTCCGAGAGATCGCTTTCGAGCGCGTTGAGCCGGTCGTGAAGGTCCTTCTCCTCTTTCGCCGCGATCTGCTCGTCGAGCTGGTCGAGCCGCCCGCGGCGGTTCTCCAGCACGTCCTCGACCCCGAGCCGCGCGTCGCCGGCGCGCTCGCGGTACTCCTCGAGCTTCCCGAGCTGGAGCAGGTCGTCGATCGTGTCCTGTCGCTCGCGCGGCGTGGCGTTGATCAGCTTGTTCACCTCGCCCTGCCGGACGTACGCGCAGTTGACGAACGCCTCGGCGTCCATCCGGAGCAGCTCCGTGACGAACTCCCGAACCGCCCGCGCGCCGTCGCGGGTCACGTCGCTCCCGTCAGTCGCTTCGAGCGCGCACTGGTGGTCGATCCGCCCGTCGTACCGCTTGAGCCGTCGCTCGACGCGGTAGGAAGCGCCGTCGTGGGTGAACCACAGGTCGACCTCGGTCTCTTCCTCGCCGTTCGTGATCACGTCTTCGAGGGTGCCGTCGAGCGCCTTCGACCCGTAGAGCGCGAAGAAACAGGCCTCCAACAGCGAGGACTTCCCGCTGCCGTTGAGCCCGTGGATGACCGTGACGCCCTCGGTCAGCCGGAGGTCGGCGTCGCCGTACGGCTTGAAGTTCGCGAGCCGGACTCGGTCGAAGTTCACAGGTAGTCCTCCATGGAGACTTGTCCGTCGGTTCCGTCGTCGGTTTCGTTGTCGGTTTCGTTGGCGTCGTCGGTTTCGTTGGCGTCGTCGGTTCCGTCGTCGCCTGTCGCCGCGGTTTCGGCTTCATGGTCCGTCGGTTTCCCTTCGGTCGGTTCGTCGTCGGCCGGTTCTTCGTCGGTGGCGTCGCCGGCCGCCCCGTCGGCGCGCTCGTCGATCCGCTCTTCGACCCGCCGTTTCACCGTCTCTCGGACGTTCGCGTCGGGAACCGTGTCGGCGCGGACCGCCTCCTCGATGTCGAGGGCGGCCTCCGACAGCCCCATCTCCTCGACTCGCTCCCGGACGGCGTCTTCGGGGTCGGCGAAGCTCACGTCGACCTCAGCGTCCGTCTCCACCTCGCGGCGGTCGGTCACGCGAGCGATCAGCGCCCCCTCGTCGGTCGCGAACTCCTCGATCGCCGCGGGCGTGACCGGGTCGCCCTCGCCGGTCACGTCGACGAGGACGACGGCGTCGTCGAGGTCGTGCTGGCGGACCTTCTCGCGTACCCGCGCCGCGCCCTCCCCCTCGCGGAGGTCGGCCGCTACGAAGACGAACGGGCGCGTGTCGAGCGCTCGCCGTCGGATCTCGACGCGGTCGTCGCCCCCGGCGGCGTCGAAGGTGACGAGGTTGTAGCCGCGCCCCTCGCGCTCGCTCGCGCTCGCGCGCTCCGTCGACCCCGGATACGTGACCCACGTGCCGTCGACCTCGGCGACGTCGGGGGTGTGGTTGTCGCCGAGGAGCATCGCGTCGAACTCGACCGTGCTCTCCGCGAGCACCTCCTCCGTGTCCCAGTCCGCGTAGCCGAACGGCTCGAAGAGGCCGTGCGCGACGAGGGCGGCGTAGTCGACGCCGTGGCTCGCGAACGCGTAGTCGAGGTCGTCGCGTCGGGAGACGGGCACGTGGTCGAGCCCGTAGAAGGCGGTGTCGCCGACGACGGTCGGCTCGTCGTCGAGCCGGGTCGCGAGCCCCAGCCGCTCGAACAGGTCGAGCCACTGGCCGCCCCGCGTCGACTCGTGGTTTCCGACCACGGCGAGGAAGGGAATCTCGGCGTCGTCGAGTCGGCGGAGGATCGAGATCGTCCCCATCAGGTCGGCGAGCTCGGGCCGGCGGTCGTGGAAGAGGTCGCCCGCGTGGACCACCGCGTCGACCTCGTCCTCGATCGCGTCGTCGATCACGGCCGCGAACGCGTCGAGGAAGTCCTGTCGTCGAACCGGCGAGTGGTACTGCGCGTACCCGACGTGGGTGTCGCCGGTGTGGATCACCCGTGTCATCTGCCCGGGTCTTGGCCGGTATCGGGTTTAGGGGTTCCGGGGGCGGAGTGAAAGTGGTCCGTCGCGTTACCGGACACGCTCGCCGTCATCGCTGGGGCCGCCGCCGGCCGCCTCGCGGAACCGACGGAACGCCGCGCGCGCCTCGCGTCCGCGCTCCGCGGCGCGCTCGTCACCCGCGCGCTCGGCGGCGGCGATCGCCTCGTCGAGGCGGTCCAGTCCGTCTGCGTCGACGAATCCTGCGGCTCGCCTGAGGTCGACCTGCGCGGCCTCGGCTTCGTCGATCACGGTGCCGGAGGGTCGTGTCGCGGTGTCGGTACGGCTCGCCAGCGCGGAGAGCGCCCGCTTGACGGCGGCGGTCGAGACCATGGGCGGGGTGGGTCGCTATCGGTCATAAGGAGTCGTTCCGCGAGGGGGAAGAGGGGACCGGAGCGAGCGCGAGAGCCGGGTGACCGAGTCCGGTCCTCGCTTCCCTCACACCGACAGCGTGTACAGCCGCTTCCGAGCGTCGGCGAACGAGAACCGGGAGTCGACGACGCCCTCGTCCTCCAACCGCGAGAGTGCGTACCTGACGGTTCGCGGCGGAAGGAGCGTCTCCTCGGCGAGTTCGCTCTGGGTGAGCGTGTCGTTGTAATCGAGGACCTTCGCGACGAGCTTCGCGCTCGGCGGGAGGTCTCGGACGGCGCTCCAGCGATCGGTGACGTCCTCCTCGGCGGCGACGGCGTCGGTAGTGCTCATGCGTACCTCTCCATATCTCATGCTGTTAGATAATATTTACTATCCTATTTAATTACTGTTGGACATTTATATTCGCCGAGTCGCGCTATCTCTCCCCCACCCGAAACCTCTTACGCGCGAGACGCTTTATTACGCACAATGACAGACACCGTCGACGACGTCGAGCTGCCCTACGAGGGGTCGGCGTCGAGACAGGAGAAGATCGAGTCCCTCCAAGAGGAGCTCGACGTGCTGGAGTCGCAGAACGAGGAGATGCGCGACAAGCTCCTCGACGCGAACGCCGAGAACAACAAGTACCAACAGAAGCTCGAGCGGCTCACGCACGAGAACAAGAAGCTGAAGCAGTCTCCGCTGTTCGTGGCGACGGTCCAGGAGATCACGCCCGACGGCGCCGTCATTAAACAGCACGGGAACAACCAAGAGGCGCTCACCGAGATCACCGCCGAGATGCGGGAGAAGCTCAGCCCGGACGACCGAGTCGCGGTGAACAACTCCCTGTCCGTCGTCAAGAAGCTGGAGAAGGAGACGGACGTGCGCGCCCGCGTGATGCAGGTCGAGCACTCCCCAGACGTCACCTACGCCGACATCGGCGGGCTCGAAGACCAGATGCAGGAGGTCCGCGAGACCGTCGAGATGCCCCTCGAACATCCCGACATGTTCGAGGACGTCGGCATCACGCCGCCGAGCGGCGTCCTGCTGTACGGGCCGCCGGGCACCGGGAAGACGATGCTCGCGAAGGCCGTCGCCAACGAGACGGACGCGACGTTCATCAAGATGGCCGGCTCCGAGCTCGTCCACAAGTTCATCGGCGAGGGCGCGAAGCTGGTCCGGGACCTGTTCGAGGTCGCCCGCGAGAACCAGCCCGCCGTGCTCTTCATCGACGAGATCGACGCGATCGCCTCGAAGCGGACGGACTCGAAGACATCGGGCGACGCCGAGGTCCAGCGGACGATGATGCAGCTGCTCTCCGAGATGGACGGCTTCGACGAGCGCGGCGAGGTGCGGATCATCGCCGCAACCAACCGCTTCGACATGCTCGACCCCGCTATCCTCCGCCCGGGCCGCTTCGACCGGCTCATCGAGGTCCCCAAGCCGGGCACCGAGGGCCGAGAGATCATCTTCCAGATCCACACGCGGAAGATGAACCTCGCGAGCGACATCGACTTCGAAGAGCTCGCCGAGATGACCCCGGAGGCCTCCGGCGCCGACATCAAGGCCATCTGTACCGAGGCCGGGATGTTCGCGATCCGCGAAGACCGCACCGAGGTCACGCTCGACGACTTCCTCGGGGCTCACGAGAAGCTCCAGCAGGACGACGAGACCGGCGCCGACGACTCGCTGGCGTTCGCCTGACGCGGCTCGTCTCCCCCGTTTTTCTGCCGTCCCCCGTCTCCCCGCCAGTCGCTACAGCGCCCGTACGACCACGTACGGCGCCAAAAAGAAGAGCGCGAAGATCAGTCCGGTGGCGATCGCGTAGCCGACGCCGACGCCGGCGAGCGCGCGCCAACCGTCGTCGGTGGGGAGGCCGCGATCCGTGAGGTCAGGGCTCATGTCCGTGGCTTCGCCGCCGTCGACTTAAATACCGGTGGCCGGTTCGGCCCGCGACGCTCTCCTCCGAATGACCGCTTCCCGCTTACACGTCCCCCGCCATCGCACGGAAGAGGTCGTCGGCGAGCGCATCGCGGTTCACCGATTTCGGCCCCTCGTCGGTCGTCGCGTCGATCGTCGGGCCGACCGTCCCGCCGCCCATCCGCGAGTGCCCGCCGCCGTTGCCGTTGTCGCGGTCGGACAGGACCGAGTCGATGGCGTTGCCCATGTGAACGCGGTCGTCGCGTGACCGACCGGAGAGGTGGACCGTCCCGTCGCGTTCCCCGATGACCACGACGGCGCTGACCCCCTCTAGCTGTATCAGCTCGTCGGCCGCTTGGGGGATCGCGTCGACGTTGTTGACCCCGCCGACGTCGGCGACCGCGAACGACCCCTCGACCCGACGGCCCGCGATGGCCCGCGCCTTCACCTCCAGTACCTCCGCGTCGACGGCCGGGTTGGCGATCCGGTCGAGCCGGTCCTGATCGACGCCGGGATACACGTACGCCGCGGCCGCGAAATCGGGTTCGCTCGCACCGACCGTGAGGTGTTTGGTGTCGGTGAGAATCCCGTACAGGAGCCCGGTCGCCGTGTCGGTGGGAAGCGTGAGGTCGCTGTCCGTCTCGCTCGCGTGCTTGTCCGGCGGCACCGGCGTCGCGTCGTTCTGCTGGAAGTACTCGGCGATGACGGAGGCCGTCGCGCCGTAATCGGTCCGCACGTCGGTGAACGCCTCACCGGCCCCGTCGCCGGGATGATGGTCGACGACCGCGAGCGGAAGCACGCCGTCGGCGCCGGCGAAGCCTCGCGGCTCGTTGTGATCGACCAGTACGACGGACTCGGCGGCCAGATCGCTCACGTGTTCGATCGGGTCTAGCTCCAAGTCGAGCACCGTGCGAAACGCTCGGTTCTCTTGATGGCGGATCTGTCCGGGATACTGGACCGTCGCGTCGACGTCGAGCTGCTCCGCGAGCGAGGCGACGCCGAGCGCCGCCGACATCGCGTCCGGATCCGGATTCGGATGCATCAGCACCGCGATCTCGTCGCGTTCGGCCAACAGGCGACGGAACCTGACGCCCGGGGTTCTGCGAGCGCGGAACCTGTCTCTTATACACATCTCTGATGGCGCNAGCACGTACGCGCCCGCGATTACGACGACCGCGACGACTGCGGCTCCGACGACGAGCTCTGGGTTCTCTCTCGTCATCGCTTCCGCCTGCGAGAGTCGGTCGTCGACCGCGCTCAGAGACCGCATACGTCCCGGTTGACTCGCTCCCGGTACATCAAGGTTCGTTACCGTTTCGCCCCACCGACAACGGGTCGATCCCCGGCCGTTCGACCTGTCACGGATGGCTCACGCTCGCTCGTTCGCCGCTCTGAACGCCCGTACCGCGTCTCTGTATCCCTCGCGGAAGGTGGGATACGCGAACTCGTAGCCGAGCCCCCGCAGCCGGTCGTTCGAACAGCGCTTGCTGGTCCGGATCCGCCGTTCGGCCGCCGCGGAGAGGTCGCCCTCCGCGATCCGCTCGGCCTTCGACCGCTTTTCGGGCCGCGGGACCCCGCACGCGTCGGCGAGCCAGTCGGCGAACGCGTGCTTGTCGACCGGCTCGTCGTCGACGACGAGAACGGCCTCTCCGCGGGCGCGGTCCGACTCGAGGAGGTGGCAGACCGCTCCGGCGGCGTCGTCTCGGTGGATCATGTTGAGGTAGCCGGCCGTCACCGGGCCGTCGAGGTAGCGCCTGAGTCGGTAGCGGTCCGGGCCGTACAGGCCGGCGAAACGCGCGACGGTCCCGTCGATCCCGAACTCGGCCGCCGTCTCCACTGCTGTCCGCTCCGCCTCCGCGAGGACCCGCGTCTTCTCGGTCGTGGGCTCTATCGGCGTCTCCTCACCGACCCACGCGCCGTCGTGGTCGCCGTACACGCCGGTCGACGAGGTGTAGACCAACCGGTCCGGCGCCGCCGTGCGCGAGCCGTACGCCTCGATCACGTTTCCGAGCCCGTCGACGTACACCTCGCGGGCGGCCGCGGCGCCGCGACCGCCCGAGCTGGCCGCGAACACGACCGCGTCCGCGTCGGGGAGCGCGTCGAGCGTCGCCGGATCGGTCGCGTCCGCGCGGACCGCGTCCACCTCTCCCTCAGCGGCGCCGCCGTCGGCGTCTCCGTCACCGTCGATCGGCTCTCCGACCGACTCGATCGCGTCCAGCCCGGCGTCCGACCGCCGAACCCCTGTCACGGCGTGACCGCGGCCGGCCAGCTGTCGAGCGAGTTCGAGGCCGACGTAGCCGCAGCCGACGATGACGACCCTCATCGTTTCCGCCGCTCGATGACCGCCATGATCTGGGCCAGTTGGCCGAGCGTCATCGGGGCGCGCCCCTCGAGCGCCTGCTGAACCTCCTGTCCCGTGAGGTCCGCGTCGATCGCGGCGGCGATCGTGTCGACGTCGAGCACCGCCGTCGCCATTCCCATCAGCAGGTAGTCGCGGACTTCGGCGACGACCGCGTCGCCGTCGCGGTCGGCCGGAACGGCGAGGATCGCGGCCCCGTCTTCGAGCCGAAATCCCTCGATCTCGCCGCCGGCGGCGGCATCGAGACTCTCCCCGTCGATCCCGGTCTCCTCGACGATCCGATCGCGGCCGGCCTCCGCGACCGCCTCGCTCACCAGCGTCTCAAACGATGCGAGCAGCGTCGCCGCGGTCACTTCGCCAGTGTCGCTTTCGGCTCCCGCTGCGCCCTCGGCGACGACCTCGTGAAACATGGTCGCTCTCGGTCGCGGCGTCTCAAAACGGCTGCGGTCGGGTCACGGATCCGCACACGTCCCCTCGCCGCTTGCGGGGGATTCCCCCATCGCCCCGGGACACGGCCACCCCGCTGACCGCTCGTCGCGGGTCCCGTCCACGTCGCCGACGCCGGGCGGGCCGGCCGGGACCGCGACGGCGACCACCGTCTCTGTCTCGAACGCGACCGGCTCCGTCTCGCCCAGCTGCACTGTCTCCCCGCCGACGTCGACGGTCACGTCGCCCTCGCTCCGGACATACGCGAAGCGCTCTCCGGGCGCGCCCACGTCGGCGCGCAGCGTGAACCGCGGGTACTCCCCGCGGACCTGCACCCGCCAGGCGTTCACCGTCGTCATCCAGTACCCCGGCACGGGTGCGACCGGGAGCCCCGCGCCGACGGAGCGGGCGGGCTTCATCGACCATTTGTCGCCCAGTTCCTCCGCCGCCTTCTCGCTCACCTTGCCGGCGGCCGCGTCGCCCGCCCGGACCGCTTCCGTTTCGATCGCTTTCTCGATCCGGTCTCTGAGCAGCACCCGCGCACCGCTCGTCGTCCCGTCGACGAACCGGGTCGGGACCCGGACCGTCTCCCTGCCGGCCGCGGTCCGGGTCGCGACGCGGAGGTTCGCTGCGAGCGCCTCTTCGGCCGCCCGCGACAGCGACCCCACGGTCGCGGCCTCGGCGGCGACGCGCTCCGGATAGGACCCGTTGCCGACGGCGACGGCCCGTTCACCCGTCGAACCGTAGCTCGCGGCGGCCTCTTCGAGCGCCCTGTGCCGCTCGTCCCGCGAGAGCGAGGTCCGGGTGCGGAGCGTCGCTCCGAGCTCCACGTCCACCTCCTCAAGCGAGTCTGACACCTGTCGGGCGAGGGCGTCCCGGTCCGCCCGCAGGTCGGGATCGTCGCCCGTCGCCAGCGCTTCGTTTGCCAGGAGAAGCGACCGGCCGGCGGTCCTGACCCGAACCGTGTCTTGGGTACCGAGGATCCGATCGACGACGCCGCTCGACACCTCCCCGTACGGTACGGTGACGTAGTTCACGTTTCGAACCGCGAGCGGTCGGGTCGTCGTCCCGTTTACGCCGTCAACGGCCTCTCCGTCCACGGTCGTCCGCGGGAGGTATCCCGGCGAGCCGTTCGGCGCGAACGTCACCTCTCCTCCGGGGCCCTCTTCGCCGACCGCGTACGTCCCGGGATCGCGGGCCGCCTCGCGGCTTGCGAGGGCGTCGCCCACGTCGGGCCCGTCAAAGGCGCCGTTCACTCGGTCGAGAAACCCGTCAGTCGCGCGTTCGCGATCGTCCGCGGCGGCTTCGAGTTCGCCGATCACGGCGTCGAGGTACGCGCTGCGGGCGGCGGTCCCGGCCCGATCGACGGCGCCGTCGTACGTCTCTGGCGCGTCGACAAGCTCTGGGCGTCGGTCGCGGAGCGCGTGGGCGAGGTCGGCGTACGGCTCGGCCTCGCCGACCGCCGCGTCCTCCATCGACGCCTCGGTCTCGATGTCGCGCACCTCGCTCGCGAGCTCGGCTACGTCGGCCGCGACGGCGTCCCGATCGTCGGACGAGTACGACCCGACGACGGTCGTCGGCTCGCGGACCTCTCCGCCGTCGACCGCGTCCTCTGCGATCCGGTCGACGCCGCGTTCGGTGTCGACACCGAGATCAGCGCGGGCGGCCGCCGGCGTGTCGCGCAGGTCCGGCCCGTCGCTCGCGTCGCCCGCACCGAACGTCGCAGCGGCTCGGTCGGGCGCTTCGCCGGTGGGCGCGTGCTCCCCCGAGACCGACACCCGTACGCGGTAGCGGTCGGTCACCGCGTCACGCGTCGTCTCCCGGTGAACCGTCTCGTTGACGACGCTCCCGTTCGGACCGCGCTCGACCGTCACCCGTTTCCACTCCGCGACTGCGACGCGCTCGATGGTCGCCTCGCGGGTGGCGAGGCCGAACGAGACGCGATCGCCGGGTTCGACCGTACCCGACGGGACGCCCGCGGGCACGCCGGTTCCAGTGACCTCCGGCGACCGTTCCGTCCGTGTCAAGTCGACGCGCTCCCAGCCCTCGGTCGTCGTGACCTCCGATGTGGAGGGGGTCGGGGGCGTCGGACGCCCCCCGTCTGCCACTTGCGTCGTCGACGTTTCGACGCTCGCTTGGACCCGGTACGCGTCCTCGATGATCGCGTCCAGGCCGTCGTAGACCCGCCTCGCTCCCTCGTCAGCAGCGCGGCCGACCGGAACCGACGTTCGCTCATCCGTCCGGTCGTCGTCCGACTCGAACGCGGCGTCGGTCTCGTTCGGGTCGGTTCCCTCTCTCGCGCCGTCGCTTCCCTCCGGCGTCGGTGCGTTGAGCACTGCCTCGGTCCACGACCCCTCGTCGACGCCCGTCGGTTTGAGGAGGTCGGTGACTCCGGTCCGCGCCGTCGCACGCGCCACTCCACCCCGAGCCTGCGGGTCGCTCGTGCCGAACACGTCGCGTTGCGTCCGGACGATCCCCGCGTTCGTCGACAGCTCCACGTGGCGGTTCGCGAGCACGTTTTCGACCGGTGCGCCCGCGTACTGCCCGTACCCGCGCGCCCACGTCATCGGGTAGAGGCTCGCGGTAAGCTGACGGCCCAACCCCGGCCCTTCGACGGGTCCTCTGTCGAGCCGCTCCTCGAACCGCTCCGTCCGCTCGTGCGCCGCGAGCGTCNGACCACGACGGTCCTGTCTTCTGTTCGGTCGACGAGCGTGCGTCCGCTCCGCACCGCAGTCGTTTCGACGCCCTCGAACGTCACGCGAGTCGCCGTCCCGTTCGCGGCGGGCTTGACGTGGACCCGGTCGCGCGCCGCCGCTACCTCGTCCGGGTCGTCCACCGCCGGTAGCGACGTCGTCGCCGTCACGTCGCCGACTTCGGCATCGACGGCAGTCAGCGCCTCGGCGCCGGCGATCGCGAGCCGGATCCGGAACGCGTCCTCGAACGCCGACCCGTTTCTGACCGCCGTCGCTCCGTCTCCGCCCTCCGCGCCAGCGCTCGGCCCGTCCGGCGCTCGCGTCACTGGCTCCGCAGCCGCATCGTGTGCGGCTTGACGCGCGGCAGCTCTGAGCGCGGCGGTCGAATCGGCGTCGACGCGCTCGATGGCGCGTTCCACGCTTCGGTCTTCGCCGATGAGCCCCTGATCCGCGACCCCCGCGGCGTACGTCGAACTCGTCACCAAGAGGAGAACGCCGATCAGCGCGAACGGCACTCTCGCTCGCTCGTCGACGGTGAACGATCGACACCGCGTCCCGTCTCCAGCCGCGCGCGTTCCCGGCGATAGGCTTCGCACGCTTACCACCTTCTGATCACGATTCTCACCGGCTCGGCGGCGTCCTCCGCGTCCGGTGCCGGATGCCTGACCACCGCGACCGAGACGTCGACGTCCCGCGGCGGTTCGCGTCCGACGGCGATCGAGTCCGGCGATTTCGGCTCGACCGACGAGCTTTCTGGCCCAGGGCGATCCTCGCCGCGTTCCGGCCGTTCGACGCGCCACGGGACTCCCGTTCCGATCGGATCTTGTCCCCCTCCGGATCCGCTCGGTCCGAACTCCCATCCTTCCGATCGGAGCGGCGCCGCAGACGCGTTCGACGACCAGCGCGTTGGTCCAATTCCGGCGTCGGGCGAAGGAGCCCCCGATCCGCCTTCGCTTCCGTTCGTGCGTCGCTCTGCCGTCTCCGCGTGTACCCTCGCGTCGATTCGCGTCCGCGGCCCGATGGCCCGCTCGACAGCCGCGAGGGCTTCCGATTCGAACGCCTCTCCCGCCGACTGTTTCTCGCCGCCGCTATCGGCGCCGGCCGCAACCAGTGCTAGCAGTTCGGCGCGCGTCGCGTGGACCGTCCGGGTCCCGCTCGGCGCCTCGGCCGAAGCGTACGTCACCGTCACCGTCTCCGTCGCGATCAGATCGGCGACCTCTGCCGCGTCGGCTCCCGCCGGACCGCGGTCGCCACCGACCGCACCGAGTGCGACGACGCTCGCGGAGACACAAAGGAGTAACACCGTCACGTCGAGTACGGTGCTCGTCATCGGTACACCACCGCTCGAAGCGTTCCGCGAACGTTCTGTCCTGGGCCGACGCCCACCGTTACCGGTCGCTCCGCGACTGCGACCGCCTCCGCGCGCCGATCGCCCCCCGGCGCTGGCGCTTCGTCATCGGGGCTGGCCGTCCACGTCTCGCCATCGGCCTCGATCACGACGGTCGCGGCGGGTCCGATCCCGTCGACCCCGCGGAGGCGCTCCGGCTCCACGATGCCGCCCGTCGTCACTGCGGGCTCGACCCGGTCGAGCGTCGCCTCGGCGGTCGGACGCCCTCGGTCCGGTGCCGCGTCGTCGAGCGCGGCGACGTACAGACCGAGCGCCGCACCAACGGCGAGCACGGCGACGAGGGCGGCGAGCGGCTCGACCGCGGCGCGGCTCTCGCGTCCCTCACCGCGGATGAACCGTTCACCCGACGAGCGTGACATGTTCCTCCCCGTAGTGAACCCGTCTCACGGTCAGTCGCTCCGGCGCAGGACGCCACTCGTGGTCGCTCGCCCGGGCGCGCTCGGCGGCCGCCGCGAACTCCTCAGGGCCGTTGAACGCCGCGTCCGCCGGGGCGCCATCCAAAACCCGACGGAGACCGGCGCCTCCGGGCGTTTCCTCCCTCCCCGACGGGACGGGTGTGACCCGCGGCGCGTGCACCGTCGCGCGTGCGGTTCCGCCCCCGCCGTCGAGTGCTACCGATCGGCTCGTGAGGTGGATTCGGTCCGCGGCGAGTCCGTGCTCCGCCGTCGCTGGATACTCGCCCCCTCCGACCGAGTCGATCGTGTGGGCGACGCCGCTCGCGTCCGGCGGCGGAGAGGCCGGGAGCGCGGCGGTCACACCGACGGTCGCGAC
>NZ_AOJH01000065.1 GCF_000337355.1 Halorubrum kocurii JCM 14978
GAGGATCAACACGTACACACCGACGATTCGTCCGAGCATCGGCACCGAGAGCGCGCCGCCGTCGGTCGACTTCGCGTCCGGTCCCACCGTCGCTCCGCCCGTCTCGGTACCGACAGCGGCGGGGTCACCCACACCGCGGCCGACCAGCGCGTCCGCCCCGGCGGTCGCTCCGGCACCGAGCCCTCCGGCGTCGACGGTGTCGATTCCGGTGGCGAGGGCGACCGTCGCCCCGCCGACGAGCGGCGCGAACACCGCTGCGGTGTTCGTCAGCGTCCCCGTCACGGTTGCGAGCTGCCGCCGCGCGTCGCTCTCGAGCTCGCGGAGGTCTTCCAGTTGGTCTGCGAGCTCGAGTAGTACGTCGCCCGCCGGGCGCCCCTCGCGCGCGGCGACGGAGAGCAGCGCGACCGCGCCTTGTACCCGCGGTGACGGAACCGGAACCGCCGGACCGCCGCGGCCGAGAAAGGCCTCTCGAACGCCGACGCGGAGCGTGTCGCTCCGCCGTCCGGCGAGTTCGAACAGCTCGCCGGTCGCTCCATCGAGCCGCTCACCTGCGTTTGCGATCGCGGTCTCGACGGCGACACCCTCGGCCACGTCGCCGCCGATCACCGTCATCGCGTCCGGAAGGGTCCGCTCGACGTCTCGAACGTTCGACAGCACCGCTCTGCGGTGGCGGACGGCGACGAACAGCCCGACGCCCGCTCCGACACCAACGCCCGCCACCGGCGCGGCCCATCCGGCGACGAACCGCGCTGTAACGGCGGCTGCGACGGCGCCGATTCCCAGTCCGGTGACCACGGCGTGGACTCCTCTCTCTGGGACATCTGGGTGGGTCTCGTCGATGCTCGGTGGCGCGAACGCGACCGGACGACGGGAGAGCAACCACGCGGACGCCGCGAGGAGGCCCGCGGGCAGCGCGACGAGATACAGCGCCGCGACGACCCCGGGACCGATCGGAACACCCGCCGCCGCGGCCGCCGGAAGGAGGGCGATGAGCGCGAGCGGGAGCAACACCCCGAAGGCGTACAGCGCCGAGACGGGACCGCGGACCTCGCCGACGAAGGCGGCGAGCCGGTCGGTCGTCCCGGCGATCGTCGCGTCGAGCGCGCGGTCCAGACATCGCCCTCGGCGTTCGGGAGGCGCCGACGCCGCCGTCCGGACGAGCGCGGCCGCCCGATCGATCGCCGGGAACCACGGCTGCCACTCGCGCGCGAACGCGCGGATACCGCTGGTCGGCCCGTCAGCGTTCGCTTGTTCGTGGCGCGCGAGCCCGTCAGCGAGCGGTCCGTCACCGGTCCGTGCGGCGAACCGGACGGCGCGTTCCGTCGACGGATCCAACCGCATCCGCAGCACGAGTCGTCCGACGAGCCCGGGCGCAGCCCCGAGGGCCCTGGTCCGTCGGAGCGAGGCGAGCCACACCGGTCCACGGTGCACGGCGTGGGTGGTACCCAGGCCTCCAGCCAGGCCGAACAACAGCCCTGGGACCGGTCCGGAGACGAACGCGGCGCCGACGGCGCAGACGAGCCCGACGCCCACTCCGATCCGGTACCCCGATTCGATCACACGTGCGCTGGTCGTGTCCCACCCGAGGAACGCGACCGCTCGACGGAGCTCGTCCGACCCCTCAGCGTCGTTCGACTCCCCAGCGTCGTCCGTCGCACCGCGTCGTCCAGGCCCGTCGAAATCCCCGTCCGGACCGGTCATCGATCGCCTCCGCCCAGTCGCCACCCGTCACTGCCGCGGTCGACGTACCGCTCAGGTGTGACCCGTCCAGTTCTCGCCGCCTCTCCGATCTCTTCCCCCCGTCGATCGACGGTGTCGCGGACAGCGGCGTACGATTCGCTAGTTTCTCTGAGGGAGTCGACGAGCCGGCTCTCGCCGCGGTCGATCCGACCGGTGGGGGCCAGTCCCGCTCCGGTTCGCTTAAAGAGCGGTTCGAACGCCGCGCCGCGGTCGTGGCCGACGACTTCGGCGATCGTCTCGACGCGGTGATCGTCGAGCACAACGATCAGATCCGTCGCGGCGAACGAGGAGGGCGAGACGCCGAGATCGGTGACGACGCGCTCACGGACCGCGTCGGGGTCCTCGCCGTGAATCGTTCCGAGAACCGCCTCGCCGGTCGCGCCGACGCGCATCGCCTCGTACAGCGCCGCCGCCTCCTCGCCGCGGACCTCGCCGACGACGATCGCGCCGCCGCCGAGTCGGAGCGCGGTCCGCACCGCCTCGCTCGGCGACGGCTCCGCGCCGTCGCCCACTCGGAGCCGCTGGACGTCGCGTCCGGCGGCGGTCACCGCGGCGACCGGAAGCTCCGGCGTGTCCTCGATCAGTATCGACCGCGTCTCCGCCGGCAGCTCCCAGAGGAGCGACCCGAGCGCGGTCGTCTTCCCCGCGCCGCGGCCGCCGGCTACGAGTCCGGTCGCGCCCCGCTCGACGGCCACCGAGAGGAGCCCGGCGGCTCCCGGCGATATCGTCCCGACGTCCACGAGCCGCGCGAGGGTCCACGCGTCCGGGTCGCCGCGACGGAAGGTAAAAGAAAGGCCGTCGCTAGCGGGGTCCGTCGTCGCCGCGACCCGCACGCGACCGGACTCGGTCTCGATCGTCGCGTCGAGCGTGGGGCTCGCCCGGGAGAACCCTCGCCCGCTCGTCCGCCGGAGGCGGGACGCCAGCGTCGCCGCCCCCTCGGGCGGTAGCCTGACGTTGGTCCGACAGCGCTCCCCGTCGACGACGACCCGGAGCGGGTTCTCCGCGACGGGCGCGGACAGCGTCGCGTCGCTCACGCGGTCGTCGGCGAACACGTGTTCGAACGCGCCGTATCCGCGCGTGTGCCGTCGAAGCACGTCGGCGAGCGTCGAGACGGGGTCGCCGGTCGTCGCGACCGCTCTGACCGCCCGCCCCGGCGCCCTGTCGCCGCCGGTCGGATCGTCGAGCAGCCGGTCTTTGGCGGCGGCGAGCCGCTCNGAGCCGCTCGACCGCCTCGTCGTCGAGCCGGGCCGAAGGCGGCGTGAGGTGATACGTCCGCAGGGGTCCTTCCCCCTCGTACAGCCGCACGGTCGCGCCGGTTTCGACCTCCCAGCGGTCGACGAGCGCCGCGTTCGGCGGCGGCGCCGACGCGACGCGCGTGGCCGCGACCGTCGGCCCGGCGTGCGCTCGCAACACGTCGCCGGTCGTCGCGGCGTTCGCGGCGGCCTCGGTCAGTCCGGTCTCCGCGGCGATCCGCTTCGGCGGTCCTTCGCGGCCGCCCGCCTCCCGCGCCGCCTCGATCGGTTCCCGAGCCACGCGCTCCGCGAGCCGCGTCTCGTGGAACTCGACCCGCTCGCGAAACCGTCCGGCGGCGATCAGACACGCAGCGGCTCGCCCGGCGTAGGTCCGCTCTCGACCCGCGTGGCGCGTCCGGACCACGTCGGCGTCGCGCTCCGTCAGCGCCTCGACGACCGTCGCCAGACAGGCGGGACTCGCGGCGAGGTCGCCGCGTCCGGGGCAGCCGTCGGCGTCCACCGCGAGGACCACCCGGTCGTCGACGCCGGTTCCGACGGGCTCTCTGAACGACGGGTTGCATCGACAGCCGTCCGCGTCGCCGTCGAGCCACGGGAGCGACCGCAGCGGCGCGTCGTCGCCCCCGAGCCCCGACAGCGAGGGGAGATCGAAGCTCATGCGGGGCGTGGCCGCGGTATCACGTATAAATCCTCACTCGACCCGCGTGATCCTGACGGTCGGGCCGCCGTCGTCGACGAGGCTGAGCTCCAGACGGCTCTCGCCGCTCGTCCGGAGCGCGACCGGCCCGTCGACGACCTCGACGGTCGCGGTCACGACGTCGGGAACGACCGCCGCGGTCCGGTCGCGGCCGCCGTCGATCCGATACCGGAGCGCGGCGCCGGACTCGTCTCCCGACCGATCCGGTTCGACGAGCGCGAGCCGGTCGATCCGCGCGGCGGCGACGCCGCTCGGCGCGCGAACGGTCACCGTGGTCCGGGCGGCGAGCGACGGGTCCGCGACGCTCGTCGATCCGGAGACGAGCCCGCCGACCGCCCGCTCTATCCGATCTGACTCGGTCCCGAGCCGCTCGTCGGTCGTTCCGACGCGGGCGTCCTCCAGCGCCGGCATCGAGACGGCGAGGAGCGCGACGGCGACGAGGACCGTGAGGACGACGCGGATCACGGACCCCCCCGCGCCGCGAGGTGCCGTCTATAACGACTCACGAAGCCGATCCAGCGCGCCGGCGCGCCACGAGTCGTCCGCGTCCCCGCCGCGCGTCCCCGGACGATCGACTGCCGACTCGGCCGCCGCTCCCGTCCCGTTTTCCCCGGATCGTTCCGTCGGAACGGCGGCGTCGAGGGCGGCCTCGCTCGGGACATCGTCGTCGAGCGCCCCGGCCTCGGTCGCGTCCCGGTCCGCTGTCCTCTCGCCCGTCGCTGTCCCGCCGCCGTCCGTGCTCGCTCTGGCGAGCGCGAGGTCGGCGCGTCGCTCCACCGCTTGGTTCACCGAGCGGATCGACCCGACGTATCCTCTGATCGCCTGCGTCGCCGCTTCCAACTCCTCGACACGCGCTTCGAGGTCGTCGATCCGCGTCGACAGCGCCTCCCGCTCCGCGCTCGCGGCCGCCTCGTCTCCGATGTCGGCGACGGCGTCGTCGGTTCCGGTGAGCGCGCGCTCGACCGCGCGGAGCCGCTCCTCGATCCGGTCGGCGCCGGGTCCCTGGTCCGGAGGGGCTGTCGAGTCGGCGCTCGCGCCGACACCGGGACCGTCGTCCGAACCGTCAGCCCGCACTCGGCTCTCGCCGGTGAGCGAGGCCCCGTCCGACTCGGCTCGCGCCGTGTGCGGTTCCACGTCTCCTCCGTCTCGTCGGTTCGACCGGTCGGGTCGATCTCTCGTCGTCCGCTCTCCCGCCAACCGTGCCGGTTCGGCGGTCCCGGCGGGCGTCCGGTCGGCTCGGCCGAACGATTGAGAGCCACCCGGCGGCCCGTCGCTTGTCGTCTTGTCCGGCTTCCCGCCGCCGGCGAACGGTCGGTCGTGGTCGCGAGTAGTGTCGGTCACGCGGCCGGTTGGCCGCGGTCCACTACTTAAATCTCTGGGGAAAAGGTATTATCATGGGATAAGTTAGCTTCCGATCATGAAAGCGGTCCTCCTCGGCGTCGGACAGGCGGGGGGGATGCTCGCGACGGCCCTCGCCGAGTTCGACGCCGACGCCGGCTACGGCGCGGTGCTCGATGCGCTCGCGGTGAACACGGCGGCGGCGGACTTAGACCCGCTGCCGCTCGACACGGTCCTCGTCGGCCAGTCGCGGGTGAACGGGCACGGCGTCGGCGGCGACAACGAACTCGGCGCCGAGGTGATGGAAGAGGACGCCGTCGAGGTGCTCGACTCGCTCGCGCCGAAGGTGACCGCCGACGCCGAGGCGCTGTTCGTGGTCGCGGGGCTCGGCGGCGGTACGGGCTCCGGCGGCGCGCCGATACTCGTCCGCGAACTGAGCCGCGTGTACGACGTGCCCGTGTACGCGCTCGGCGTCCTTCCCGGTCGCGACGAGGGGGCGATGTATCAGGTGAACGCCGGCCGGTCGCTGAAGACGCTCGTCCGCGAGGCGGACGCGACGATCCTGCTCGACAACGACGCGTGGCGCTCCTCGGGCGAGTCGGTCGAGGGCGGCTACGCGGCGATCAACGCCTCGATGGCCAAGCGGGTCGGGCTTCTGCTCGCGGCCGGCGAGTCGGTCGAGGGGGTCGCCGAGTCGGTCGTCGACACGAGCGAGGTGATCAACACCCTGCGCGCCGGCGGCATGGCCGCGGTCGGCTTCGCGTCCGCGCCCGCCGCAGAGGACGCCGAGGAGAACGTCACGACCGTGATGAGCGCGGTCCGGAGCGCGATGATGACCGGGATGTCGCTCCCGAACGCGACCGACGCGGACGCCGCGTTGGTCGCCGTCGCGGGCGACCCCGACCGTATCTCCCGGAAGGGAGCCGAGAAGGCGCGCAAGTGGCTGCAGGAGGAGACCGGGTCGATGCAGGTGCGCGGCGGTGACTTCCCGCTGGAGTCGGACCGGGTGGCCGCCTTAGTCTTCCTCGGGGGCGTCGAGCGCTCGCGCCGCGTCGACGAGTTTCTCGAACGCGCGCGACAGGCGGTCCGCGACGAGCCGGAGGAACGGCCCGACCCCGCCGACGCGTTCCGGAACGACGACCTCGACGACCTGCTGTAGCCCCCGCTGTCGAGTCCGCGCGCTGGCGAGACAGGTTCCGCACCTTTTTGGTTCCGCCCGGTGGAGTCGCTTCCGATGAACAACCCGTGGGACGACTGGGACCACGTGCTGAAGGTCGACCCGGACAAGGAGCTGTACGGGGACGACACCTTCGAGGACGTCTGCCGGACCGGGACCGATGCGATCGAGATCGGCGGGACCCTCGACGTCACCGCGGAGAAGATGACCCGCGTCGTCGACGCTGCCGCCGAGTACGACGTGCCGCTCTATCAGGAGCCGTCGAATCCGGGCGTCGTCATCGACTCGCCGGCGCTCGAGGGGTACCTGATCCCGACCGTGTTCAACGCCGGCGGTCCGTTCTGGATCACCGGCGCACACAAGGAGTGGGTCCGCATCGACGACCTCGACTGGGACCGGACGCACACCGAGGCGTACATCGTGATGAACCCCGACGCGTCGGTCGCTCAGCTGACCGAGGCGGACTGCGATCTCAGCGCCGACGACGTGGAGGCCTACGCGAAGGTGGCCGAGCGCATGTTCGGACAGGAGATTGTCTACGTCGAGTATTCGGGCACGTTCGGCGACACGGAGAAAGTCGCGGCCGCTCACGACGCGCTCGACGAGGCCGCGCTCTTCTACGGCGGCGGGATACACGGCTACGAGTCGGCCAACGAGATGGCCGCTCACAGCGACGTGATCGTCGTCGGCGACCTGCTCCACGACGAGGGCGTCGGCGCGGTCCGCGAGACGGTGAAGGGCGCGAAGGACGCGTAGTCCGGGTGTCCGCGGCGCGGCTCCCGGCTCCGGGGTCAGTACCCCTCGACCATGTTCTCGACGTACTTCGCGATCACGTCCACTTCGAGGTGGACCGGGTCGCCGACGGACTTCCCCGAGAGCGTCGTCAGCTCGTAGGTCGTCGGGATGATCGCGACGTCGAACTCCGCCTCGCGCTTCTCGGCGACCGTCAGCGAGATGCCGTCGAGCGTCACCGACCCCTTGTCGACGAGGTAGTCGCCGTGGCCCTCGGGGATCGAGAAGGTGAACCGCCAGTCCTCGCCGACGCGCTCGATCGCCGTCACCTCTGCGACGGTGTCGACGTGGCCCTGTACGACGTGGCCGTCGAACCGCCCGTCGGCGGGCATCGCGCGCTCGACGTTGACCGGGTCTCCCTCGCTGACGTCGCCGAGGTACGTCTTCGCGACCGTCTCGCTCGCGAGGAACACCGCGAACCAGTCGTCGCCGTCGGCGTTACTTGCGTCGCCGGCTGCAGTGTCGTACTCCTCGACGGTCAGACAGACGCCGCTGACGCTTATCGACTGACCGTGGTGGAGGTCGTCGAACCCGTCGACGCCGATCCGCAACCGCAGGCCGTCCTCGGTCTCGGTCCGCTCGCGGACGGTCCTGGTGTCCTCGACGATGCCGGTGAACATACCGGAACTGGGGACGGGCGACGGATATCGGTTCTGGGTCCGCGCGATCGGGACGCCCGCCTCGTCGCGCGCCGCGCCGCGCCGTCGCCGCGTCCCTTTTGCCCCCCGGGGATCAACGGACGGTCGATGCGACTCGGACTGGTGGACATGATCGGACTGGCGGCGTCGCTCGTCTTCGCGCTGCCGCTCGCGAACTACGCCGTCATCCGGCTGGTCGCCGGCGAGGTCGCGCTCGGCGCCGGGTTGCTGGTCGTCGCCGTCGCGATGGTCGTCCTCCCGCAGTACTTCCTCGATCCGGCCCGGATCCTCCGCAGGCTTCTTTCTGGGCTACTCCCCCGACAGGTCCGGGGAGCGAACGACCCCGAAGCCAACGGTTCGGAGGGCGATTCGGTCGAAAAGTAGCGCGGTTCGGCCCCGTTATCCCCGTCGCCGGGCCACGAGTACGGCGGCGAGGATCGCGAGTCCGCCGGCGACGACACCGAACCCGGGCGTCTCGACGTCGAGACCGCCGTCGCTCTCCTCGACGCCGACCTTCTCGTCGACGACGAGCACCTTGCGGTCAACCGGCTCGTCGAGGGCTTCGTTCCCGCTGACGGTCAGCGTCGCGCGGTCGCCGTGGGTCGCCTGGCTCAGGTCGAAGATCGCGCTCGCCGACCCGTCCTCGACGGTCGTCTCCTTCTGTAAGATGAACCCCGGACTCGCGTCCCCGGCCGACCGAATCCGGATGGTCACCGTCTCGCCGTCGTCGAGGTCCACCGGAACGCTCACCTCGGCCTCCGCCGACTCGACGACGAGGTCGGCTTCCTCCACGTCGGACTCGGTGACCGTGGCAGGCTCGGCCGATGTCTCGTCCGCGTCGTTTCCGTCGGTATTGTCGTCTTCGTCGCGCTCGGTATCGTCGTCGTCTCCGTCCTCGACGACGAGGGTACTGACGTCCGTCGGCTCGCCGCCGCCGACGAACAGCGCCACGTCGTAGCTGCCGGGGGCGACCGCGTCGTCGAGGGATGTCTCGTAGTCGATCTCGACCGCGCCGTCGCCCTGGGCAGTCACGGTCTCGCCGCCCCCGCCGGCCTCCGTGTGGTCGAAGACGAGCGCCGTGACACCGTCCTCTGCCGGCGTCACCGTCGCGCGGAGCTCGTATCCGACCTCGTCCTCGTCGCCGACGGTGATCTCGAACGCGTCGATACTATCGCTCTCGACGGGGATCACGGTGGTTCCGCCATCGGTCACGGTGCTGGCTCCCGTGTCGAACTCGGCGCTCCCGTGAGCGGTGGCGACGCCGGCGCCGACAACACCGATTCCGACGACCGCGACCGCCGCCACGAGAAGCGTCAGTGCGGTCGGGTATCTCTTCGTCACACGGCAACCCGGCTCGGACTCGTCGGCTTCACCGGCTCCGATGGAGGGTCTCGATCGCATTCGAGTCGGGCTTCGATGGGCACTGAAAAAGAAACGCCGATAGCTCAAACAGCGGTCGTAGCTATCTGCCGTTCACTCCCGCTCCGACGGGACTATCCCGAACGGGTACTCCGCGAGGAGCTCGTAGCCGTCCTCGGTAACGACGACGAGGTCCTCCAGCCTGACGCCGCCGACCTTGGGGTCGTAGACCCCCGGTTCGACGGTGAGGACGTGGCCCGGCCGCAGCTCGCCCGCGCCCGACAGCGACGGCGACTCGTGGAGGCTCACGCCCACGCCGTGGCCGGTGCCGTGGGTGAATCCCGGTTCGCCCTCCCCGGCGCTCGGGTCGAACCCGTACGCGCCGAGCTCGGCGGCCGCCTCACCGTGGACGCTCGCGGCGGTCGCGCCCGGCTCGATCTCGGCGAGCGCGACCTCTCGGGCCGACTCGACCGCGAGGTAGGCCCGCCGCTCCCAGCCGCCGTCGCCGTCGACGACGAACGTCCGGGTGAGGTCCCCGTGGTAGCCGTCCGGGCCGCGCGGCGAGACGTCGATCAGCACCGTCTCTCCCGGTCGGATGGGGTCGTCGCCGACGTAGTGGAGGTCGGCCGCCGACAGGCCGGCGCCGATCACCGTGTTGCCGGCGTCGCGGACCCCGCGAGCGGCGAGGACCGCGTTCACCTCGCGGCGGAGCCGCTCCGTCGTTAGCGGCTCGCCGCCCCAGCAGAGCGGGGGGCGGCGATCGGCGTCGGACCGGGGTTCTCCCGCGCTCTTGTCGGTCGGCTCAACGACATCGCTCTCGGCGAGGACCGCCTCCGCTCGCGCCAGTCCCGCGACCGCCGCGCGCTGGACGCGGCGGAGTCGGTCGATCTCGGCGTCGGTTTTCCGCGCTCGAGCGGTCGCGACCGCATCGGTCGACGCGAGCGCGTTGCCGGCCCGTTCGAGGTACACGGCCGCGTCGTGCGGGATCGACGGCGGGACGAGGAGGGTCCGGTCGCCGCGCTCGTCGTCGCCGCCGATCAGGTCGCGTACGACCGCCGCCGCGCGCTCGCCGGCGTGGTCGCCGGCGCGCTCGGTCCGCACTTCGCGGGCGACGCCGTCGTAGAACTCGCCGTCGCCCTCTCCCCGGCGACGCGCTCCCGAAACGAACTCCCGTTCGGCCTGTTCGCGGAACAGCGAAGGGGCACAGCAGACGGCGCGACCGACGGCCTCGTCCGTCGGCACGACCACCAGCGCGTACGCCCGGTCCGGACCGGCAAAGCGCGTGAGGTACCGGAGGTCGTCGTCGGACCGGTCACCGACCGCGACGAAGGCGTCGGCGTCGGCGGCCGCGATCGCCTCGACGATCGGGACGAGGTCGGTACGCAGCGGGGGGCGGTCGAGCGACTCGGCCGCGTCGCTCCCGCCGCTCACGGCTCAGGCTCGGGAACGGCCAACTCCGCCTGCACCTCCTCGATGAGTTCCTGTGCGGGCTCGTCGCGGAGCTCGTTAAAGAGGAGGACGCTGATCGGGAGCGTCGGCGCCCCGCTGATGAGGCTCTCCATGATGACGAGCCGCTCGCGGGCGCGGGACATCCCGACGTAAAAGACCCGGCGCTCGTTGTCGGTGAGGACGGGGACCGGGCTCGTGGTCTTCGTGAACTCCTCGACGCCGTCGACGTCGGTCGGGTCGTCGATGGAGGCGGCCATCTGCTCGACGACCTTCTCCGTGAGGTCGGTCGCGACGAACACGTGGTCGGCCTCGCGGCCCTTCGCGGAGTGGATAGTGCCGACGCGGACGCGGGTCGGATCCATTCCCTTGTAGTCGCCGTCGAAGTACGCGCCCATCGACTTCCGCTGGAAGCTCGTCACCTTCCGGACCATGTCGTCGACGCTCGCGGTGTCCGGCATGAAGGGGATGTGCTCGTCGAGTTCGTCGGTCGTCACCTCGATCTGGGCGATGTCGTCGGCGTCGGCGGCCTCCTCCCGGTCGTCGAGGAAGTCGTAGAACTCGTCGCGATCGTGGGTGCCGAACGCCGAGTCCTGCAGCATGTCGGCGAGCCGACGGGCCTCGAGCCCGTTCACGGGATCGCCCGCGTCGGTCTTCTCGATGGCGCTGACGTAGTCCTGTACCCGGTCCGTCCACATCCGGCCGTCGGTCAGCATCGTGAACGGGATCCCGTGGTCGATGAACTCGTCGATGAAGTCGAACATCTGGTAGCGCGCGCGGAACAGACACATCACGCTCCCCTCGTCGTCGTCGACGGTGTACCGGACGTTCCGCACCAGCTCGAGCATCGACGGCGACTCGATCGCCTCGACGGTGCCGCCCTCCTTGCGCGGGTGGAGGTCCTTCTCCTGCCGCTTGTCGATGTGGCGGATCTCCGCGTTGACGACGTTGAGGATCTCGGAGGGGAGCCGGTAGGAGTTCGGGAGGACGACGTCTTCGTCGACCTCGGTGTCGAGGAGGAGGTCGGGGTCGGCGCCCTGCCACGCGTAGACGACCTGGTCGTCGTCGCCGGCGATGAGCACCTTCTTCATGTACGGCTTCCACTCCTCGAAGACGTTGTACTGCAGCGTCGTGATGTCCTGGAACTCGTCGATGATCAGGTAGTCGACGTTCGGTACCAGCGAGCGCTGCGCGACCCGTTCGAGCATGTCAGCGAAGCCGACGAGGTCGTTGTCACCCTTGTAGGCCCGCCACGCGCGGATCGTCTCGGGGATGTCGATCCGCTCGTCGTCGGAGGGCCACGTCGGGGTGTACTTGTTCCCCTCCTGGGCGTTGGGGTCCTCCTCGGGCGGGAGCCGGACCTCCTCCACGTTCCACTGGAAGGGCACGTCGTACCAGTCCGCCACGTCGCGCTCGGTGCGCTGGAGCCACTGCGAGGTGGCGATGATCTTGTTGCCGATCGTCGTCGACCGCGCGGTCCGGCGGCCGGCGCCGCCGTGCTGGTCCTCGAACTCGACGCCGTACTCCTCGCAGAACGCTTCCTTGTCGTCCTCGCCGACCACGTCGCCGCGCGAGAGGTCGAGCAGCTCGTACGCCTTCGCGTGCATGGTACAGACGTTCCCCTGGAGGCTGCGGGGGGAGATGTCGAGGCGCTCGGCGAGGCGCTCGCGGATCTCGGCGGCGGCCGCGCGCGTGTACGAGACCACGAGCACGTCGCGGACGTCGGCGTCCTCGTCGTCGAGGATCCCCTCGACGCGGTCCAGGAGCGCCGTGGTCTTCCCGCTGCCCGGACCGCCGAACAGTCGCGTCACCGTGGGATCGGTCATTGTCTACTCCTGTTCCCGACTCTTCTTAAACGACGTGGCTCGGGGCGCTCCCGAGGAAACGCCGCGTCGGGGGTACTCCGGGTCGGCTGTCGGTTCGTCGACATGGTCGCTGTCGGGTCGGATGTGCGCTCAGTCCCTCGTCGGATCGACGGCACGTTCAGTTGCTTCGCGTCGCCCGCGCCTCGCGCACGTCGGCGCCGTCGCGGACGAGGTCCTCGCAGGCGGGGCAGACGCGAGGCCGGTCGACTTCGTTCGGCGTGAACACCCGAACGTAGTCGGTCGTGACGAACGAACCGCAGTTCTGGCAGGTCGGCATGATCGCAACTATCGATTGACAGCACATAATACTGCCGCCGGCTCCAGTCGAAAGAAAACCGCTAACCCGTCGTGCGACGCCGTCGAGTCAGGTGGGGCGCCAGTCGCAGACGTCACACCGCGCGGTTCCCTCGGGATGTAGCGCACCGCACTCCGGACACTGAAGCTTGTTATAGGATCGCTCCCAGCGTACGATCTCCGTCTCGTGGCCGCGGTCGGACAGGAACTCGTCGAACACGTCGTCGTCCGCGCTGGGTGCACTACTAGACATGCGTGCTAAACAATGCCACGCGAGTATATATATCTTCTTGTGGCTCTATCGATCTGCGAAAACGGCCACGAACGATCGGGTTTCGCCGACAGAACTGTGCAAATCGTCTGTAACCGACGGGAGGCGGCTGCCCCGCCGCCCCGTTCGCTTGATCAGTCGGTCGCTCTCGGAGCGGTTCCCGAACCGAACTCTGCAGGTCCGCTCTCGGCGTCGTCTCCGCTTGTGCTCTCCGGGCCGTCGCCGTCGGCGAGTAGCGTCTCGACGTTCGCGAAGACGAAGCCCGCGAACCCGACACGCAGGAGGATGTCGAGATACTCCAGCGTTACCGTCGCGGTGAACGCGTCGAACAGCCCGGCGATCTGGATCATCGCCCACGCGATCAACACGCCGAACGCGAACAGCGAGAGGTTCCGCGTCTTCTTGTAGAACAGTTCGCGGGCGGGCGGCTGGCGAGACGCCACGGTCGCGATCGGACCGAAGAACAGCCCGACGAGCGTCGCGTACCCGACGAGGATGATCCCGCTGCCCGCCAACGCGAGCGCCCCCTCGAACACCTCCGCGAAGTCGTATCCGAGCCGCATCACGACGGTGATCGCGACCACGCCGCCGACGTGTCTCCGACTCACCCCGGCGACGAACGCCGCGAACCCGAACAGGAACGGGTACGCCACGTAGTCGGTGAGCAGCTGTCCGCCCCGCAGCGACCCGTTCGCGACCTCGATGGTTCCGACCTCGGCACCCCACGCGCCGACCCCGACCCCGGCGAGCGCGACGACCGCGACGAAGGGGTAACAGTACCGGCTGAGCTCCGCGGGCTTGCGGCGCGCGAGCGCGAGCAACACCACGGCGGAGACCGCGTAGATCCCCGCGGACGCGAACCGCACCGTCGACGGCTCAATCATCGGCGCTCACCTCCGCGTCGACGCTGGCGGGGACGGCGGGAGCGTCGGCCTCCGCGTCGGTCGGCCCTCCTCCGGTGGTCGCCGCGTCAGCCCGTGTCTGGAACTGGTCGAGCCGCTCGGTGAGCGACGCGGTCCGCTCCGAGAGCGCCGTCGCCGTCTCGGCCAGATCGCCGACCGTTTCGGCGGTGTCGTCCGCGGTCTCCGCGAGCGACCGAGCGCGGTCCGCGGCGTCCGTGGCGGAGGCGTGGACCGCCTCGACGCGTGCGGCGACCGCCTCGATCCCCTCCGCGCCCTCGTCGGTCGCGCGGGCGATGTCGCCCATCGCCACGTCGACGTCCTCGACGGTGCCGGTGAGCTCTTCGATCGCGTCGCCGGCCGCTCGGACCGCAGCGGTCGTCTCGTCCAACTCCGCCATCGTCCGGTCCATCTCGCCGGTGACCGCCGACACGTCCTCGGTGACCTCGCCGATCGTCGCCTCGATCTCCGTCGTCGCCTCGCGCGTCTCCTCGGCGAGCCCCTTCACCTCGTCGGCGACGACCGCGAATCCGTCCCCGTCGCCCCCGGCGCGAGACGCCTCGATGGAGGCGTTGAGCGCGAGGATGTTGGTCTGTTCGGCGATATCTGTGATCACGTCGGTCGTCTCCGCGACCCCGTCCATCCGGTCGTCGAGCCCGGCCACGAGCCCGTCGAGATCCCCGAGCAGGTCGCCGATCGCGACGATCGCCTCGATCGCCTCGGTCGCGCGGCGTTCGCCCTCCTCACCGAGTTCGGCCGCGGCGGTCGCGTCGCCTGCCACCTCATCCGTGGTGGAGGCGATCTCCTCAACCGTCGCGGAGAAGTCGTCGGTGTCCGCGGCTGTCTTGCGAAGCCGGTCCGTCTGTTCGTCTAACTCGTCGGCCAGCGCTCGCATCTCGGCGGCTACCTCTTGATTCATCCCGGCAACGTCGTCGGCGCGGGTCGCCATCTCACCGCTCGTCGACTCCACGTCACTCGCGAACGACTGGATGTCCTCGACCGTCGACGAGAGCCCGCGGGTCATCTCGTTGTACGCGGCCGTGATCCGCTCGATCGCGTCGATCTCGGTCTCTTCCGGAAGCCGACGCGTGAGATCGCCCTCGGCCGCCTGCTCCATGGCGCCGCCGATATCCTCGGCGCGCTCCAGCAGGGTTTCAGACATCGTTTCCGCCTCCTCCCGGGCCGCTTCCGCCTCCGACTGGGCCCGTTCGGAGTCCGCGACCGCGTCGCGGAGGGACCGGCGCGTCTCGTCGAAGGCGACGAATAGCCGCCCGATCTCGTCGCTCCGGTCAGAGGTCGCGCGGGCGTCGAACTCGCCGCGGCCAACCGCCTCGGCTGTCTCCGTCAGGCGGCGGAGTTCGACCGCGACGTTGCCGACGAGAACGATACCCAGGAGACCGAGATTTAGCGTGACGACGAGCGCCGTCGACGTCAGCGCCGCGGTCGCGGCCGCCGGCGTCCCGAGCGTCGCGGCGTGAGCCGTGAAGAGGGCAATGAACCCGAGCGTCGCGGCGAGCGTCAGGAGCACCGCCGCCCCGACGCGTCGCCCGTACCGCGCGGTGATCGCGTTTAACATAAATTGTACTCACGGAGGGTCTGTCGCTCTATTTAAAAGCATAGCTCAAATTACTCTTTTCGATAATTTGTTTGCGCCTCGGATCGACTGACCTGAGGGCTCCGCGTGACGTGGCAATCGGACACGAGAACGCGAAACCACGGCCCGCGAGAACGCGAAACCACGGCCCGCGAGAACGCGAAACCACGGCCCGCGAGAACGCGAAAGCACGACCCAAGCCGAGGTGCGACGCTTTTGCCCCAGCGGCACCACCGGTCGGTATGCCGTCCGTCAGCGACACCTACATCGAGAACCGCCAGCGCGTTCAGCCCACGCACACCAACAACTACGAGTCGGCCCACGGGGGCAACGTCGTCAAGTGGATGGACGAGATCGGCGCGATGTCAGCGATGCGCGCCGCCGGCGAGACGTGCGTCACGGCCAAGATCAACGGGCTCGACTTCAAGCGACCGGTGCCGCAGGGCGACACCTGCATCGTCGAGTCGTACGTGTACGCCGTCGGGCGGACGAGCCTCCGAACGCGGATCCGCGCGTACCGCGAGTCGCCGCGCACGGGCGAGCGCGAGCTGACGACGGAGTCGTACTTCGTCTTCGTCGCCGTCGACGCAGACGGGAAGCCGACCCCGGTCCCCGAGTTAGAGGTCGCCGGCGACCGCTGCCGAGAGCTCCGCGACGAGGCGCTCGCGGCCGAGCCGGAGGAGGATCGGTAGGCGAAGCGCAGTCTTGCTCCGAAGGCCGGGAGCGACACGCCCATGTGAACTCGGTGTCATCGATCGGATATGCGGAGAACCGTCGAAGTCCTCCTCGCGGGCGCCGCGGCGGCCGGCGTCGCGGTCGGGCTGTTGGTCACGGTCGGCGCGTCCACGGCGCTGATCCCGACCGGCGCGCTCGGCGCGGCAATCCCGGTAGCGCTGATCTACGTCGTGGTGACGGCGAACAGCAGTGACGGGCCCGGGTAGGTCGCCCCCCGGCGGCGTCCCGCCTGCTCCGTCACTCGCGTCCTGGCGGCTCGTTGAGCGCGACGGGCCTCGGTGCGACCCGCGCCGCCTCAGTAGTCCCCGAGTACGCCGAGGCGCCGCGCCCGCCGCGTCGCGTAGTGGAAGACGACGTAGCCGCCGAGGAGGTAGCCGGCGGCGACGGCGACGAGGAGCCCGATGTCTGCGAGGCCGAACTCCCACAGCCGGACGCCGTCGACCATCGCCCGCTGGAGCATCGCGCTCCCGTGGGCTAGGGGGAGAAAGCGGGTCCACGGCGCGTCGAGGACCGGCGCCGAGATCAGCGCGACGAAGCCGAACTGCAGCAGGTTCAGCCAGTTGCCGATCCGCTTGTAGAGGACCGTCACCCCGCCCGCGGCGAAGCCGAGGCCGAGGACCGAGGTGATCGCCAGTCCCGCGACGGGGACGACCGTGAGCGGGTCGAGGCTGAGCCGGGTCCCGGTGAGCAGCAGCATGACGGCGAGCACGACCGCGCTCGTGAGGAACGTCCGGATCACCTTCGCGACTCCTTTAAATAGGGCGACCGGCGCGAACCCGAACGGCGTGGTGATGTGCCGCTCTAAGGTCCCCCACTGGACCTCGCTGCCGATGTCGTTCGACACCGACGAGTAGGCGCCGACCGACAGCGTCCACAGGAAGTAGCCGACGATGATCCCCGACAGCGAGTCGGTGAGCGCCTGCCCGGCCAGCAGCCGGCCGCCGTAGAAGAGGACGCCGAAGAAGAACAGCGCGACGACGATCCCCCCGATCGCGTTCGCCGGGTACCGGACGAAGATCAGGTACTCGCGGTAGAGGACGGCCCGCGCGAGGTGGTAGTACGTGGCCGGCCGCGGCTCGTCGATAGGGTCGGCGGCGGCCGACGACGGGATGTCCTCGCCGCCGCTCACGACGACCGCCCCCGCGGTTCCGCCGCTGTTCGATCGTCTCCGACCGTTCCGCTCCCGCCCGACTCCATGCCGGTGAGGTCGACGAACACCTCTTCCAGCTCCGGGCGGACGGTCCTGACGTCCTCCACCGTGACGCCGGCCTCGCGGAGCGCGTCCATGAGGTCGTACAGGGCGTCGCCCGCGGCGGCGACCTCGACGGCCGTCGAGCCGCGCCCGTCGCGCCCGGCTGCACCGGGACCGGCCTCGACCGCTCGCACGTCGAACCGCTCCCGGAGGGTCGCGACGACCCTGTCGTCGATGTCGGCGCTGACGACCCGGACGACGTCGCGCTCGGTCCCGGAGAGGAGGGCCCCGACGGTGTCGTCGGCGACGATCCGCCCGTTCGCCATCATCACCACGCGGTCGCAGACGTCCTCGATGACGCCCATGTCGTGGCTGCTGAGCACGATGGTGAGCCCCTCCTCCCGCGCGAGCCGGCGGAGCTCCCGGCGGAGCGTCCGGGAGCTCTCGACGTCGAGCCCGAGCGTCGGCTCGTCGAGGAAGACGAGGTCCGCGCCCCCGGCGAGCACACTCGCCAGCGACACCTTCTGTTTCATCCCTCGCGAGAGGTCCCGGACCGGCGTGTCGGCCTTCGCCGTCAGCTCGAGCCGGTCGAGCAGCCGGTCGTGGCGGGCCTGCACCGAGTCCGGGTCGACGCCAGCGATCGTGGCGAAGTACCGCAGGTTCTCCCGGACGGTGAGCCGCCAGTAGTCGTTGCGCGCGCCCTCTAACATCGCGTCGACGTTCGCGTAGGCCGCCCGGCGGCCGTCGCCCACGTCCGTCCCGAACACCCGGACCGAGCCGGCGTCGGGGAGGACGATCCCGAGCGCGCACTTGATAAGGGTCGTCTTGCCGGCGCCGTTCGGCCCGAGGAGCCCGACGATCGAGCCGCGCTCGACGGTGAGGCTCACGTCGTCGACCGCGAGGACGGACGCCTCTCCGGACCCGAACCGCTTCGAGACGCCCTCGATCGCGAGCGCCGGCGGGGAGGAGTCCGCCGGGGCGTCGGGTCCTGCGTCGTCACGACCGGCGCCGTCGCGCCGAGAGTCATCGCGCTCGCGTGGTCCGCCGCGGTCGTTCGCCGCGCTGCGTGCCATCGGCCGCTCGTACGTGCCGAGCGCGGATATATCCGCGTCCGGCGGCTACCCCGGAGCACACGATGGACCTCGATCGGTTCGCGACGGACGCGCCGGCCGACGACGCGCCCGGCGACGCGCGGGTCTGCGTCGTCGCGACGCGACCGGACACCTTCGAGCGCTGTCGCGGCGGGGTCTATCCGGCGCCGCGGTCGTACGACCGCACCCGCGCCGGCTTCGACTACATGGCCTTCTACCGGACCGCGCCCGTCTCGGCGATCACCCACTACGCCCGCGTCGTCGACCGGATCGAGCAGACTCGCGGCGAGCCCGGGCCGATGGACGACGCGGACTGGGCGGCGCTGATCGACCCCGTCTCCGCGGAGCGGGTCGTCGTCGTCTTCGAGCTCGAGGAGTTGGTCCCGCTCGACTCGCCGGTCGAGAACGACGCGAACGGGGTGCGCGGCGCGTGGTACTGTACGGTCGAGGACCTGCGCGCGGCGGCCACGCTCTCGGCGCTCCGCGACCGGACGGGTCGCGGGGAGTGAGACGAGGCCAGCCCGGGCGGTCGGAGGGCCGGCTCACCCGCCGTCGGCGCGGGCGGACCGGACCGCGGCGTCATCGACGCGCGCGATCCGGTCGTTCTCGGCGGGCGGCGTCGCGGCGTCGTCGGGATGGAGACAGGCGAACAGCGCTTCCAGCGAGTCGACGAGCCGGTGACTCGGGCGGTTGAAGAGCGCGTTCCCGTCGACCGCGTACACCCGGTCGTCGGCGACCGCGGCGATGTCCCGCCAGCCGGGACGACCGGCGAGGTCGGCCACCGCCTCGACGGCGCGGTCGCGATCGAAGCCGCAGGGAGCGACGACGAGCGCCTCGGGGTCGGACGTGCGCACGTCGTCCCACGCCACCGGCTCGGAGGCGCCGTCGGGCTGGAAGGACGGGTCCCCGCCCGCCATCTCCACCATGTCGCGGACCCAGTGACCGGCCCGGAGCGGCGGGTCGGTCCAGTCGAGGACCGCGGTTCGAGGACGGCCCTCGTCGGCGATGGTGTCGGTCGCGCGCTCGCGGACGCGCTCGACGCGAGCCGTCAGTCGGTCGGTGAGCGCCGCGGCTGCGTCGGGGCGGTCGACCGCCTCGCCGAGGCGAGTCACGTCGCCGAGGACGTCCTCGAACGAGTGCGGGTCGAGCGTCAGCACTTCGGGCGCGGGGGCGAGCGAGGCCACGGCCTCGTGAACCGCGCCCGCGTCGACCGCACAGACGTCACACGTCGCCTGCGTGACGACGAGGTCCGGCTCCAGCGCGGCGAGCCGGTCAACGTCGAGATCGTAGACGGCGCCGTCGACCGACCGCATCTGGGCGTCGATGTCGGCGGCAGAGCGGTCCGCGTGGTCGACGACGGTGCTCGTAAGTGTCGGCAGATCGCGGGCCGCGGGCGGGTGGTCGCAGCTGTGCGAGACGCCGATCGGCTCGACGCCGAGCGCGCACAGCGTCTCCGTGGCGGAGGGGAGCAGCGTAGCGACGCGCATACCGACCGTGGGCGGGCCGGAGCGAAAAGCGCTCCGCCGGACTCACTCGGCCGAGAGCCTCGCCGCGGTCCCGCCGCCGTCTCTGGTCGCGCCGGTCACTCCCCGCCGAGCGTCGCGAAGACGAACTCGGTGTTGCTCCCGAGCGGGTCGGTCGCGGTCGTCGTCTCGACCTCCTCGAAGCCCGCCTCGCGGAGCTGCGCGAGAGTGCGGTCGCGGCCCGGCGCCGAGAAGAACATGCGACCGCCCATCCAGCCGCGGCGCACCGTCTCGAACCGGCCGCCCGGCAGGGTCATCAGGAGCCGACCGCCCGGCCGGAGGACGCGCGCGAACTCCTCGTACACCGTCGGGTGCCGGTCGCGCTCGACGTGAAACACCGCGTGATACGCCGTGATCCCGTCGAACCGGTCGGCGTCGAACGGCAGCGCGGACATCTCGCCGTGGACGAGCCGCGCGCCCGGCACCGCTTCGGCCGCGAGGTCGAGCCCGCGCCGCGAGACGTCGAGCCCGACGCTGCCGGCCGGGAGGTTCGCGAGCGTCCGCGCGCCGTCGCCGCAGCCGACGTCGAGGATGTTCGGGTCGGACGGGAGCCCGGCGAGCAGGTCGTCGATCAGCGCGGCGTCGGAGCCGTCCGGGTCGCGACGGGCGGCGTACGTCGCCGCCACGTCCTCCCACGCGCGCCGCACGTCGTTGCGGTCCATGAGCGAGGTTGGGGCGCGAGCGGCATGACTGCTCGGGCGAAACGCGGTCGCCGCCAGTGCTGTCGTCGGACGTGTCGCCGCGGAAAATGCCGCCGTCGAGAAAAATGTCCCCGCTGAGGACCTCAGAACGTCCCCGGCACCACCACGTACGCGAGAATCAGCGTGAGGATGCCGGTCGCGACCCCGTAGTACAGCACCGGTATCAGCTCCAGTCGGATGACGCGCCCTTCCTCGCCGATGAGGCCGACGACGGTGAGCGCGGCCACGACGTTGTGGATGGCGATGAGGTTACCGATCGCCCCACCGACCGCCTGCGCGGCGACCACGATCTGGGTCGGGGCGCCGATCTGCTGGGCCGCCTCGAACTGGAAGAGGCCGAACAGGATGTCGCTGACCGTGTTCGAACCGGCGATGAACGCGCCGAACGCCCCGATGAACCCCGAGAAGAACGGGAACGCTTGCCCGGTGAGATTCGCCGTCTCCTGAGACAGTAGCTGTAGCATGCCCAGATCGACGGTTTCGACGCCGTTGATCACGACGTCGGCACCGGTCTTCTGCATGATCATTACCGTCGCGACGGCGAACCACAGGGCGATGACCGCCGGGATGATGTTCCTGACGGCTTCACCCCACGAGTCTTTGATCCCCTGGGCGTCCATGTCGTGGAGCCCGTACGTCACGACCGCGACCACCACGAACAGCGACCCCGGGAGGTAGAGCATCTCGATGCCCTCGGAGAACGGCGTTCCGAGGATGTTGTTCCACGCGATGACGCCGGTCGACGACAGGAAGCTCTGCACGGGACCGACGACCCGGGTCACGATCAGCAGGGCCGCGACGAGGATGTAGGGAGCCCACGCCATCCCGAGCGACATGTCCTGACTGTGCATCTCCTCGAAGCGGCTCGTTCCGCCGTCGGTCGCGACACGCTGGCCGGAGCTGGAGTCGCCCATCCCCGTTCCGGGCTCGATCTTGCCGATCCAGTGGTCCGGCCACTGGTCTTGCGGTCCGAAGTCCCACTCCTCTTCCGGGATGAAGTAGCCCGCACGCAGCGTCGAGCCGACGACGAGCAGGCCGATCATCGCACCCAGCAGTCCCGGGAACGTCGGGCCGAGGAAGTACGCCGTCAGGAGGTACGGAACAACGAAGGCGCCCCACGCGAACAGCGTCAGCGGGAGCACTTCGATGGCGGGCTTGAGCGAGCGCTCCTCGCCGAAGAAGCGAGTCATCATCGCCACGCCGATGAACGGAATCGCGATGCCCACGATGGCGTGGATGACTGCGGCCCAGAATCCGATCTGGGCGACGTAGGCGCCGACGCTCTCGAACCCGCCGTTCTGGACGACGGCGTACGCGGCCGTGCCGGCCTCTGTCGGGTCCTGCCCGAAGACGACGTCCTCGAACCCGATGATAAGCGGCGTCCCGACCGCGCCGAAGGTAATCGCGAGGATGTTTCCGGTCAGGGCGACGACCACCGCGGCCAGCGGCGGGAAGCCGAGCCCGACCAGCAGCGGGCCGACGATCGCGGCCGGCGTCCCGAATCCGGCCGCCCCCTCGATGAACGACCCCATCAGGAACACGAGCAGGATGACCTGCACGCGCCTGTCGTCGCTGATCGAGGAGAAGCCCGCGTTGATGACTTCGAACGCTCCCGACTGCTTGAGCGTGTACAACAGCAGTATCGCGCCGAACACGATGACGAGAATTCGCGTCGCCGTCAACGCCCCGCGGATAGAGGCCGCCGCGATCAGCGTCGGAGACATCTCCCACCCGACGTACGCGCCCACGGCCGCGATACCCCACGCGATGGGCATCGTGATCGTCGCCGGCTGGTACAGGCCGACCATGATGATCGCAATCGCCGCGAGCGGCAGCAGGGCCAGCAGAATGAGCAGCGGGTCAGCCACAAACACCACCTCCGAAACCTACGCTGGAGTCGTCATTCCGACTCGCGATACCCCAAGGGCCCACCCACCCGTGAACCCGTCTCTTGAGTTTGCCACGAAGTGGCATATCTGGGGCGTCTCAATCTCATCAATTAAATCTACTGGAAACAATAATTATAGTCACCTCGCGATCATCCTCGAAAACGGAGCAATCGAAGTGTTTGAGCCTGACGTTGACAGACTTCGTATATGTAATGTAACTTGGATAACAATCGATAGCGTCGCCTGAGAGGACGGCGACGACGCGTCGGCACTGGCGACAGCGCGCCACCGCAGACGGGAAAACGGGTGATTCTAACAACGACGGGCGGTTCCAACGCGAGTGCACACGCGAGCAGCGACGCCGCCTCAGTCGTCAGCGGGCGACGGGCTCGTCGCGTCGTCGGCGCCCGCGTCGGCGACGGCGTCGGGTGCGGGGCCGGTCACTGCCTCGGCGACCTTCTCGATCGGGTGCGGCGGGTTCTCCTCCGCCCCGTCGCGGTCGCCGAGCTGCGACCGACAGGAGGCGCCCGGCGCCGTCACCGTCTCGCCGCCGCTCTCCTCGACCTGGTCGAAGAGGATCCGCCCGATCGCCTTCGAGAGGTCGTAGTGCTCCGACTCGTAGCCGAACGAGCCCGCCATTCCGCAGCAGGAGGAGTCGAGCGGGTCCACGTCGTAGCCGGCCCTGCGGAGCACGCCGACCGCGTGGTGGTCCTTGTTCGTCGCCTTCTGGTTGCAGTGGCCGTGGTACGTGAGGGACTCCCCGGGCGCGTCGAAGGCCAGGCGCTCGTCGATCCGTCCGACGTCGAGGTACTCCAGGACGCCGGACGCCGCGGCCGACACGGCCTCAACCTCCTCCCCGTCGAGCAGATCGAGGTACTCGTCCTGGAACATCACCGCGTCCGAGGGCTCGACGAAGACGACCGACTGTCCGTCGCGGACGCGGGGCACGAGCGCCGCGACGTTGGTCTCGGCGCGCTCGCGGGCCTCGTCGAGGAACCCCGTCGAGAACGCCGCCCGCCCCGACGGCGCCAGATCGTCAGGCACCTCCACGCGAACGCCGGCCGCTTCCAGCACCTCGACGGCCGCCTTGCCGGCGGCCGGGTAGCTGTAGTTGGTGTAGGTGTCGGGGAACAGCGCGACCGTGTCGACCGCCTCCTCGGGCGCGACCGCCGACCCGCCGCGGGACTCGAACCACTCCTCGAAGCTGGTCGACCGGAACGTCGGCAGCTCGCGGTCCGGGGCGATCCCCGCGACCGCGTCCATCACCGCGCGGGCGCCGGGGACCTTCGTCGCCGCGTTCGACACGGGCGCGAGCGTACTCCCGAGCGCCGAGAAGCGGTCGATGTCCCGGAAGATCCGCTCGCGGAGCCCCGACCCCTCCTCCTCGTGGTGTTCGTGTTTCACCTCGGCCTTGAGCTTCGCGAGGTCGACGCCGGTCGGACAGTCGCTTTGACACCCCTTACAGCCGACGCAGAGCCCGAGCACCTCCTCTTGGAACCGGTCGGAGTGGATCTCGTCGTCGTCGAGGTCGCCGCTGATCGCGGCCCGGAGCATGTTCGCCCGGCCCCGAGTCGCCTGGATCTCCTCCTCGGACGCGCGGTAAGTCGGGCACATCACGCCGGAGTCCGTCTCCCGGCAGGTGCCGCAGCCGTTACACAGCTCGACGAGGTGGGTGAATCCTCCCTCGTCGGCGAAGTCCAGCTCGGTCTGCGGCTCGATCGACTGGTACTCCGGGCCGTACCGGAGGTTCTCGCGCATGTCCGTGTCGGCGGCGGTGTCGGGGTAGCCGCGCTCGGCGGCCGTCTCGCCGTCGACGTAGACGACCTTCCCGGGGTTCATCCGCCACTCGGGGTCGAACGTCGACTTGAGCTCCTGGAACGCGCTCCAGAGCGCCTCCCCGTACATCTTGGGGTTGAACTCGGTGCGCGCGAGACCGTCGCCGTGCTCGCCCGAGAAGGCGCCGTGGTGCTCCAAGACGAGGTCGGTGACGTCGTCGGCGATCGAGTGCATCTTCTCGACGCCCTCCTCCTCTTTCAGCGAGAGGATCGGTCGGATGTGGAGGGTGCCGCTTCCGGCGTGCGCGAAGTACGCGGCCGAAGTGTTGTGGTCGGTGAGGACCTCCTCGAACTGCCCGACGTACTCCGCGAGCTCCTCGGGCGGCACCGTCGCGTCCTCGATGAACGGGTACGGCTTCGGATCGCCCTGCATGCTCATCAAGAGGGGAATGGCCGCCTTCCGGAGGTTCCAGAGGTCGGCTTGGGCCTCGTCGGTGTACGCCTCTAACACGTCGAACGCGTCGCCCTCCTCGACGAAGTGCGCGTTCGTGTCGGCGACGGCGTCCTCGAAGTCGTCGACGAGCTCGGAGTCCCACTCCAGCATGAGCGCCGCCGTGGCGCGGTCCGGGATCGGCTCGGCGTACTGGGCGAACTCCTGCGAGTCGGCGGCGAGCGAGAACACCTCGTCGTCCATCAGCTCGACCGCGCTCACCGGGAACTCCAGCGCCTCGGGGACCGCCTTCATCGCGTCGACCAGCGAGTCGAAGGTGTACAGCGCGAGCGCCGTCTCCTCGGGGCGGGTGACGAGCGACACCTCGGCCTCGACGATCGTGCCGAGCGTCCCCTCGGCGCCGACGAACAGCTTCGTGAGGTTGATCACCTCCTCGCCGTCGTCGTTCTCGTAGATGACCTTGTGGAGGTTGTAGCCCGAGACGGAGCGCTTGAGGTTCGGGTACCGCTCGTCGATCTCGGCCTCGTTCTCCTCGACGAGCCGGCGCGTGGTCTCGTACAGCGCCGCCTCCCGGTCGTCCTTCGAGACGATCTCCTCGTACTCCGGCGAGTCGAGGGCGACCTCGCGCGTGTGGATCAGCGAGCCGTCAGCGAGCACGACCCGCAGCTCCTCCGTGTACGCGTCGGTGATCCCGTACCGCACCGAGTGCGCGCCCGTCGAGTTGTTCCCGATACCTCCCACGACGGTCGCCCGCGCGGAGGACGCCGGGTCGGGCGCGAACTTCAGCCCGTCTTCGGCCAGCCGGTCGTCGAGGTGGTCCTGCACGACGCCGGGCTGGACGACGGCTCGGCGCTCGTCGGGGCGGACCTCGCGGATCTCGTCCAGATGCGTCGAGAAGTCGAGCACGACGCAGCCCGGGCCGACGCTCTGCCCGGCCAGCGAGGACCCGGTTCCCCGCGGGATGACGGGGACTCCGTGGTCGGCCGCGACCTCCATCGTCGCCTGCACGTCCTCGACCGACCGCGGGATCACGACGCCGGCCGGGCGCGCCTGATAGATGCTTCCGTCGGTCGCGTACAGCACCTGCGCGTACTCGTCGAACTGGACGTCGCCGTCGACGCGCTCGCGGAGGTCCGCCGCGAGCGACCGGTAGGCCGGCACGTCCGGTCGGTCGTGACCGAGCGCGGCCGCCGACGTGTCCAAGTCGGGCGTGTCACTCCCCCGCGTGGGCTCAGTTGCCATACCGTAACCGGGGGTCGAACCGTGAATAAAACCTTTGTTAATGATAGTTTTGCGGGCGGGTGCGACCCCGCCGGGATTTATTGCGTCGCCGTGCGACCGCGGGGCATGGAGATACTCCACACGTGTCTCAACGTGGCCGACGCCGACCGCGCCGCCGACTGGTACGTCGAGCAGCTCGGGTTCGAGCGCTCTTGGGAGTTCACGACCGCCGACGGCGACACGCGCAACGTGTACGTCGCCGACGACGCCGGCGTCGAGTTCCAGCTGTCCGACACCGACGGCGCGGAGCCGAGCGCGGACGGCGACCGCTACGACCACGTCGCCGTCGGCGTCGACGACGTCGACGCGGCGTTCGATCGAATCGACCACCACGGCGTCGTGAAGGAGCCCGGCGACCAGCCGGAGGCCGGCGCGCGGACCGCGTTCGTGAAGGACCCCGACGGGCACGCGGTCGAGCTGATCGAACCCTTATAAATCGGGTCGGCGATCGAGGGGTGAGTTTCTAACTGACTCCGGAGCGTTGCAGGCGGTCGTACAGACGCCGTCGACGGCGTGGTGAACACCGCCAAAGCCCCAGCCGGGAGGACGGCGCACGCTCGCCGCGCGCTTCAGTCGCTCGCGTTGCTCGCTCCTTCCAGTGCTTACGTCTCCTGCGCCGTCCTCCCGGCAGCGAGGCGCTTCGCGCCTCTGGAAGCCGGTGGCTACGCCGCCGGCGACTGCCCCTTTGAGTCCCACCCCGCACAGCGACCGCACCTCACACCTCCCCAGCCTCGTCGCTCGCCAGAGGCGAGCGACTCCCTCGCGCGTGCTCCTCGCGGTCGCCGATGGCGACCGCTCGGACGCGCGCGCCACCGCGCTGTTGTTTATAAGCGATCGTCGCAGTCGCTCACGTTTTTAAATACACCCTCGTCACGGACAGATCGCAACCCCCGCTCCCGTCATCGACCGCTGTCGCTCCGAGATGCGGTCGCCGCGAAAAAATCGGTGTGTCGGAGGTCCGCGGTCGAGCGTTCGGTCGACCGATTACAGGATGTCGGCGGCCTCGGCCGTCTCGACGATGTCCTGGGCCATCTTGTTGGTCGCCTCGTCGACCATCTGGCCGTCGACGCTCACGGCGCCTTTGCCCTCCTCCATCGCCTCGGCGTAGGCGTCGACGATGCGCTTGGCGCGGTCGGCCGTCTCCGGGTCCGGCGCGAACACTTCGTTGCCGATCTCGATCTGCGAGGGGTGGATCGCCCACTTGCCGTCGCAGCCGATCATGTTGGCGTTCTCGGCGGACTCGCGGAAGCCGTCGGCGTCCTCGATGTCGGCGTACGGGCCGTCGAGACACGGCAGGCCGGCCGACTTCGCCGCGGAGTTACACTCCGAGAGGGCGTGGTGCCAGTAGTGGCCGGGGTACTCTGGGAACTGGCCGATGTCCAGTCCGGGCGTCCCCATCGCCGCGGAGTAGTCGCCCGGCCCGAAGATGATCGACGAGAGCCGGTCGGAGGCGTGCGCGATGTCGTGGACGTTGTGGATCCCCTCGCCGTCCTCGATCTGGGGTTCGAGGCCGATGCCGCCGACCTCCAGCCCGTTGTTCTCCTCGACCTGTGCGAGCAGGTTCTCGACGGTGTGGATGTCGCTGGCGGACTTCACCTTCGGCACGATGATGTCGTCGATGAACTCGCCGGCCTCGCCGACGACCGTGATCAGGTCGTCGTACCACCACTTGGTGTCGATGCCGTTCATCCGGAAGCTGAGGACCTTGTCGCTCCAGTCCTCCTCGCGGGCGGCCTCGATGAGCGGCTCGCGAGCGTCCGGCTTGGCGTTCGGGGCCACGGAGTCTTCAAGATCGAGGAACACCTCGTCTGCGTCGCTGTCGGCCGCCGAGTGCATCATTTTCTCGTCGCTCGCCGGGGTCGCCAACTGGGTTCGGCGAAGAGTGACGTCGGTCATGTTTAGCGAATCTATCACGCTTGTCCATGAAAATAAAGCTACCTTACGCGGGGGTATTTTCTCTGAGTATGAAGCGAGTAAATGTGTGGCACGGGCGGCCGGTAACAGGTGGTGAACGAACGCGGTGCCCCGCGGTCCACCCGTTGCGGCCGGTGAGTCAACGGTCCACGCGTCGGACGGCGGCCACGATCAGCAGGGCGATGATGAATGCCCCGATCACCGCGCCGAGCGTGGTCAGCGAGAAGAGGCCGGGCTCCTCGACCGGAGCGGCCTCGGCTGCTCGCGACAACGCAACCACGGGCAGCATCACGATTGCGGCGTGGTGCTGCAAGCGTACCATCTGCTACCACCCGTCGGTTGTTCCGCCTCGCATAGAGCGTCCGTAGACATACGGATACTCGTATACTTCGTCGTGGAGATGTCTCGATGAAGTAGCGGGGGAGGTGTAGTATTTCGCCGCCAGAACCGTCGTTTCTGTCTACTGAAACGTCTTCAGGTACACCCTGAACCGAGGTTTCAGTCGCTGTGCTGCGGGATACGGAATCGGTGCTCAGCGCGGGGTCGGTCGCGAAAAAATCGTCGGGGTTCGAGGCGAAGTCGGCCCCGGCCGCGTCAGTCGTCGGCCGGGGGGCGCGGTTCGGCCGGCGGCTCTGGCTCGTCCGCCGGGTCGTCCACGGCCTCGGCATCGGCGAACTCGTCGGAACGCCTATCCGCCTCCTCGGACCGGTGGCGCTCCCGGAGTTCCTCGACCGAGCGCGCCTCGGAGTAGTGATGACACATGACAACTATTGCCATGGAGTGCCCGCAGATAAGGATTACGCCGGGACCGGGAGAGAGAGACCGAACCGGGTCGTTTAGGGCTTCACGAGCACTTTGATCGCCTCGCGCTCGTCCATCATGCGGTACCCCTCGGCGACCTCGTCGAGTCCGACCGTCTCGGTGAAAATGGGGGCGGGATCGAGCGTCCCCTGCAGCACGTCGCCCATCAGCTCCTCGGCGTACGCGCGGACCGGCGCGACCCCGCCGGAGAGCGTCACGTTGCCGCCGAACATCCCGAACACGTCGAGGCCTTCCTCCTCGACGCCGTAGGGAACCCCGACGTAGCCGACGGTGCCGCCGGGACGGACGACGTCGATGGCGGTGTTCATCGCGCTCGCGGCGCCGACGCACTCCATCACGTGGTTCGGGCCGCCGTGGGTCAGTTCGCGGACGCGCTCGACGGCGGCCTCGCCGCGCTCGGAGACGGTCTCGGTGGCGCCGAACTCCGCGGCGAGGTCGAGGCGGTCCCCGTGGTGGCCGACCGCGACGATCCGCTCGGCGCCGAGCCGGCGGGCCGCGAGGACGCCGCAGAGCCCGACCGCGCCGTCGCCGATGACGGCCACGGTCGAGCCGGCCTCGACCCCCGCGCTCACGGCCGCGTGGTGGCCGGTGCCCATCACGTCGGTCAGCGGGAGCAGCGACCGGAGCGTCTCCTCGTCGTCGGCGAACCGGTCGGGGACCCGGACGAGCGTGCCGTCGGCGTGGGTCGACCGGACGTACTCGCCCTGCGCGCCGCCGTTGTCGCCGCCCCACGAGTCGCCGTTCTCACAGGAGGTGTGGAGCCCCTTCCGGCAGAACTCGCACTCGCCGCAGGAGATCGCGAAGGGGGCGAGCACGCGGTCTCCAGGGTCCACGGAGGTGACCGCGTCGCCGACCGCCTCGACGATCCCCATCGGCTCGTGGCCGACCGGGGACCCGGGGTCGCGGTCGCTGTCGCCGCGGTAGAACCAGAGGTCGGAGCCGCAGACAGCGGTATGGGTCACCCGAACGATCGCGTCGGTCGGGGCCTCGATCTCGGGGCGGGGTCGCTCCTCGACGCCGATGTCGCCGGGGCCGTTGAAAATGGCGGCGCGCATACCGCGGCTCAGAGCGGCTCGCAGAAAAGCGCGGCGTCACCGGTCTCTTCGACACTGAGCAGCGCCACCGGTCTCGTCCGTCTCGACTCCCGCGGGACCGAGGTTGTTCGCGTCGTCGGGGAGGTCTCGGGCGGACCCGCCGTCTGTCGCGACCTCCTCGCCGCGGTCGCAGACGGTCACGTCGTACAGCGACGGCCACCGGTATCGGCGCCCGCTCCACTCGAACTCGACGCGGACGAGCCCGTAGCACAGCAGCGCGAGGGCGAGGGCGTACCCCGGCACCGCGAGGAGGAACGTCCAGCGGCGAACGCCGAGCGCCGCGTACGCCGCCGCGGCGACCCCGGTCACCAACGGGACGGTGACGAGCGGTGCGAACAGCGCTCCGAGAACGACGGCCAGCGACAGCAGCGCCCTGGACGCGATCCCGGCGGGACCGAGGTACAGGCCCATCCGCGTCCACCGCACCCGCCGGGCCAGCGTCCCGCGGAGGGTGCCGTCGACGGGCATCTCGCGCACGAGCGAGCGCGACGCCTCGACCCCGTCGGCCCGCTCCGCCAGCAGGGCGTCGTCGCCTATCGTCCGCCGGAGGTCGGCGACGAACGCGCCGAGGTCGATATCGCCGCGCCGGAACGCCATCGTCCCGCCCCAGACGCCCGTGTCGAAGCGGACGGTCGCCGCGACGCCCACGACGCTGGAGGGCTCCAGCAGCTTGCCGAGCGGCCCCTCGCTCGCCAGCACCGGCGCCGTCGAGAGCACGTGCCCGTCGGGGACCCGCGCGAGACGCCGCCGGACGGTGTCAACCCATTCGTCGCCGTGCTCGAAGTCGGCGTCCGTGCACACCAACCGGTCGTGCGTCGCGCGCTCCAGCCCCGCCGCCAGCGCGTTGCACTTCGCCGAGCAGCCCTCCGGCTCCCCGGCGACGACGACCGTCGCGGCGCGCTCCGCGGCCGCCTCGACGACGGGGTCCGTCGACCGGTCGCAGACGACGATGAACTCGTCCGCCGGCGTCGTCTGCGCCGTCAGCTCGTCGCACGCGCCGGTCCACTCCCGCGTCGGCAACACGACGCTCACCGGCGCCGCCGGGTCGTACCCCATCACTGGGTCGTCGTGTATCGGAAGCAAATATCCACCGGTGGACCGCGCCGTCCGCCGGTCCCGCGCGGGCCCCGCGCCGGTCAGAGGCGGTCGCGGACGCGGATCTCTGTTCGGTGATTCCCCGTTTATACTATCTGAAATAACTAAGATACTCGAGAAGAAAACGCTTAACAGATTCACCGGGCGACCCGCGAACGAGCACAATGACGACGAGGCGCGGCGGACCGAAGAGGTGCGGCGGACCGAAGAGGTGCGGCGGATCGACGGCGAGAGGGGCCGAGCCGTGAGCGACGGGCCGACCCTCCGGATCGTCGACGACGCGGACGACGACCCGGGCGGCGCGGTCCCCGCGCCGGTGCCGCCGGACGACCCCGAGGCGTGGTACGCGCCGGACGTGCGCGCGCAGTACGAATCGGCGCCCGGGGTCGTCGTGACCGTCCGCGAGCGCGACGGCGGCCGGTTCGGCTACGACGCGCGCGAGCCGCCGCTGTCGGCGGNGGCGAGCGCGCGCTCGACCGCGTCCGCGACCACTTCTCCGGGGTGCGCCACCGTCGCCCGCTCACGCGGGTCGGCGTGAACGAGCGCGCCGAGGCGGGGTTCGAGCCGAAGTACGAGCGCGCGCTCGACCGACTGCTCGACGCGAGCGCGGCGGCGCGCCGCCGGATCGACTACCACGCGCTGCGGGACCTCCGGCTCCTCGGCGACGTGACGCCCCTCGCCTTAGACGACCGGATCGAGGTGGCCGACGTTGGCGACGAGCGCGAGCTGGTCGTCCACACCGAGACGTTCGCGCCCCTAGAGACCGGCCTCGACGCCGACGCCGAGTACGTCGAGCGCGTCGCCGCCGAGCGGCTCGCCCGGTACACCGTCGGCTTCGCCGGGCTCTCCGTCGAGGTGGTCGTCGCCCGCGAGCGACTGCTCGGCTCCGACGCCTTCGAGACGAAGTACGCCGTCCGCGAGCCAGACCTCCTCCCGGGCGACGAGGCGCTGATCGAGGAGTGCAAGGAGCGCATCTGGGAGACGACCGTCAACGGCGTCGTCGACGACCGCGAGGCGTTCGTCGCCGAGCACGCCCGGCGGTTCCTCTCGCGGCGGCTCACCGCGCGGAACACCCGCGCGTGGCTCGGCGCGGCGGCCCACCGGGTCCGCTCCGCGCTGGCCGACCGCGGGCTCGCCGTCCCGCCGGTCGACTCGCGGTACGCCCACGACCGGCTCGACGACCTGGCGTACTACGTGCTGCGCGACTTCGTCGGCGAGGGGATCTTAACGATCCCCATCCGCGACCCGAACCTGGAGGACGTGGAGGCGAACCGCGTCGGCGAGCGCGTGAAGGTCGTCCCGCGGACGTCGATCCTGCGGGGGGCCGACGGCGGACGCTCCGCCGAAGCCGGCCGGCGCGTCCCGACCAACCTCGCGTTCGACGACGAGACCGCGTTCGTCAACGTCGTCACCGGCTTGGCGGCCCGAGACGGGACCGAACTCAACGCGTCGACGCCGTCGGCGAAGGTGAACCTCGACGTCGACGGCGTCGACGAGACGATACGGTGCGCGGTGGCGCTTCCGGTCATCTCGGAGGGCGGGCCGCACGTCTCGATCCGCAAGCAGAGCGCGGACGCCCTGACGCCCGTCGATCTGGTCGACCGGGGCACGATCTCGCCCGACCTGGTCACCCTGCTGTGGCTGCTGTACGAGCACCGCGGGGTCGTCCTCTTCGCCGGGCCGACCGGGGTGGGGAAGACGACCTTGCTCAACGCGCACACGCCCTTCATCCCGTTCGACGACCGGCCGGTGTCGATCGACGAGGGGTCCCGCGAGGTCCGGCTCCCGCACGAGACCGGGGTGTCGCTCACGACGCGCGACCACGAGGACGCGTATAAGGCCGTGAGCATGTCGGAGCTGATGGCCGAGGCGAACTACCTCAACCCGGACGTGGAGGTGATCGCCGAGATCAACACGCCCGCGAGCTTCGAGACGTTCGCGGAGACCCTGAATACGGGGCACGGCGTGATCGGGACCACGCACGCCGAGGACGTGGAGGCGCTCGTCAACCGCGTGATCGAGCGCGGGCTCCCCGCCTACCTCCTCCGCGAGGTCGATCTGGTCGTCTTCCCGCGGCAGGTCGACGGCGAGCGCTACGTCTCGCGGGCGGTCGAGCCGCTCTCCGAGGCGGAGTACGAGGCGCTCGACCCGGAGGCGACGCGCAGCCCCACGGGGAACCCCAAACACGGCGGCGCCGGTGTCGTGGACAAGGGGGCGGAGGCCGTGTACTACAACACGGTCGCGTGGCGCGACGCCGACGGCGAGTTCCGGTTCCCGGGCGCGCCGGGCCGGTCGTCGACCGGCGGCTCCGGAGCGGACGCGGGCGCTGACCCGGCCGCTCCCGGCGACGGGCGGCGCCTCCACGCGCTCGCTCGCGTCGCCGACCACACCGACCGCGACGTCGACGCCGTCGAGTCCGAGTTCGCGTCCAAGCGGCGGTACGTCGAGTACCTCGTCCGCGAGGGGGTCGACGACTTCGACGCGCTGTTCGAGTTCCTCGCCGACCTCCGGACCGACGAGGCGGCGACCGTCGAGCGGGCCGCCCGCACGATGGGCGGGGAGGGACGCTCGTGAGCGGGGAGTCGCAGACGGGAACCGACGCCGCGGGCGGCAGCCGCGCCCTCGACGCGGCCGAGGCCGACGGGTTCACCCGGGCCGGCGGCTCCTCGGTGGTCGACCGCGTCCTGTACGCCCTGTTCGCGCGCCACGCGAGCGACCGCCGGCACGACGCCGACCGGAAGCGGTACCGCGGGACCGCGCTCGACACGGGGTTCGAGACGCACCTGTCGCGGGTGTACGGGCTCTCGTGGGTCGTCTGCGTCGCCGTCGCCGCCCCCTCGCTGCTCGTCGCCGCGTCGGTCGCCCCGGACCTGCTCGCGGCGGCCGACGCCCGGATCGGCGCGCGTTTGCCGGTCTCGATCGGGTCGCTGCCGGCCGACCGGGTCGCCGTCGCCGTCGCGGGGACCGCCGGGCTCCTCGCGAAGCGCGCGACGATCCGGCTCGGCGGGATCCACCTCCGATGGCTCACGGCGACGCGCCGGACCGACATCGAGCGGACCCTCCCGCCCGCGGTCCGCTACCTCGAACTGCTCGCGGCCGGGAGCGACGGCCCACGCGAGATGGTCGAGAAGGCCGCCGCGAACGACGCCTACGGCGGAACGGCGACCTCGCTGCGGAAGGCGCTCAACGCCGCGCGGCTCGCCGGGAGCCTCGACGAGGGGCTCCGTCGCGTCGCCCGCGACACCCCCTCGCGGGAGCTGCTCGCGCCGTTCCTCCTCAAGTTCCGCAAGCACGCGGCCACCGGCGACGCGGCGCTCGCGGAGTTCCTCCGGACGGAGCGCCGGATGCTCGCGCACCGACAGGACCGGGCCCGGAAGCGCGCGCGGCGGTTCTTAGAGCTGCTCACGGAGCTGTTCGTCCTCGTGTTGGTGTTGCCGGCGCTGCTCGTCATCGCGGCGACCGCGCTCACGGTCGTCGTCCCCGAACTCCTCCCCCCGGTCGACACGCCGGTCGGGGTGGTGCCGACGCGGGCGGTCGTCCTCTACGGCGCCGTCACCTTCCTCGTCGCCATCGGCCTCGCCGGCGCGGTCGCGGTCGGTACGCTCCGCCCGCCGAGCCAGCGCGCGAGCTACGACCTGCCGGCGACGCCCCGGAAGATCCTCGCCTCGGCCGGGCGCAACCCGGCGAGCGCCGCCGTCGTCTGCGCGCCCCCCGCGGTCCTGTTCGCGCTCGCCCTCGCGCTCGCCGGCTACACCCTCGTCAACGTCGGACTGCTCTCGTACGCGGCGTTCGCGGTCCCCGTCGGCGCCGTTGCGGGGAGACGCACCCGGATCGACGACGCGAGGGACCGCGAGCTGGCCGACTTCGTCCACGCCGTCTCGGGCCACGTCGCGCAGGGCCGGCCGTTCCCCGCGGCGGTCGAGGCGGTCGCGCGCGACGCGGACCTCGGCGTCCTCGACGACGACGTGGCGGACCTCGCGTTCGCGCTCCGGTCGACGACTGCGGCCGGGGGCGCGGGGGGAACGGTAGCGCCGACCGAGTCGGCGCCCCCGACCGACGTCCGCGAGGCCGCGATCGACCGGTTCGTCGACCGCGTCGGGACCCCGCTGGCCGAGGGGACGCTCGGGCTCGTCACCGGGGCCCTGAACGCCGGCAGCGACGCCGACGCCGTCTTCGAGACGCTCCGCATCGAGGTGGGTCGGCTCTACAGCGAGCAGCGCGCGCTCCGCTCGTCGATGCACCCGTACGTCGCGGTCGGCTGGGCGGCGGCCGCGCTGGTCGCGGCGGTCGTCGCCGTCGTCAACACGCAGGTGATCGACGCCGCGCGCCTCGCCGGCCTCGCCGGCGCCACCGACCTCGTGACCGAGCCGGAGACGGTCCACCCGGACCTCGAGCGCTTCCGGCTGTACGTCGTCACGCAGGCGACGATGCTCGCGTCCGGCTGGTTCGCCGGCACCGCCTCTCGGGGGCGCTACGCCGCGCTGCTCCACTCCGGGCTGCTCGTGGGGCTCTGCTACGTCGCCTTCACGCTCGGCGGGCTTTTATAAATGTGAGCGCTCGGAGACCGTTCCCGCCGCCGCGGATCCGACGCGTTCACCCGTCGGCGAGCTGGATCCCCCGCGCGACGACGTACAGCAACACGACGCCGACGCCGACGGCGATGACGAACTGCGAGACGAGGGTGAAAAAGCCGGCGAGCAGCCGGTTGGAACTGACCAACAGCGTGAGCAGGAACGGAAGGAGCGCCAGCGCTCCGAAGAGGACGACGAGCCCCGCGACGGGGAACGCTTCGGCGCGAATCTGACCCAGGTCGAGCTCTCCGGATTCCCGATCGATGAACGGTGGCGAAGGCATGACCGCTACATGTCGTCGAAAGGACATCACGTTCCCGGTGGTCGGAGTCCGTTGGAGGTGGGGAGAGCGTGTCGGGCGGTCTCTGAGCCCGGCTAGCACGGTTCAGTACGCGTATATTTCTCTCCCCGCCGTATCCGTGTCCATGGAGTCCGTGTGATGCGCCCGGAGCTGATTCTCCGGTCGGAGTGGGCGGGACTGTTCGGAGCGGCGACCGCGGCATATTTCGCGCTCGGGGGGCCACTGTGGCTGTTCGCGGTGCTGGCGCTCGCCCCCGACGTGTCGATGCTGGCGTACCTCGCCGGCCCGCGCCTCGGCAGCAGCGTTTACAACGCGTTCCACACGTCCCTCGCCCCCCTAGCGCTCGGCGCGGCGGGGGCGTGGCTGGGCGCGACGCCGCTCGTGTGGGTCGCGCTCGTCTGGGCCGCGCACGTCGGCGCCGACCGAGCCGTCGGCTACGGACTGAAGTACCCGACCGGATTCAAACGGAGCCACCTATCGCCCGGGACTGACCGAGACGCGTCGACCGCGGATCCCGGGAGAGCCGTCCCAGACGCGGCGGCCACCGGGAAGAACTGATCGACGCGGCGACTGTCGGCAAGCACTGACCGACGCCGCGCCGCCGGCGGCTCTCGACCCGACCGATTAAAGTCGACTTGTGCTAACCAACCGCTAGTGGTTATCATCGAGGGAGACGCCGGCGGACGGGCTCGACCGACGCTGTCAGCGGGAGGTGCCGCGTGACCGACGTGACCCTCGCGGTCGTCGCGGGGACGACCGCGACCGCCGCGATCGACGGGATCAGCGCCGCGGGCGCGGACCCCGAGCTGCGGAGACACACCCCGAGCGCCGACCTCGAGATCGTCGCCGACGGGCGACCGGCCCCCGACTCGGCCGTTCCGGTCAGCCCCTCCGGCTGTCCGACCCCGGCGGTCGTCACCCGCGCCGTCCGCGAGCTCGTCGGGTTCGAGTTCGTCGGGGTCGACGCGGGGCTCGCGGTCCCGACGTCGCCGACGGAGGCGCCGGTCCTCGACGCGGGCGCGGCGCCCGGCGGCGACGTGCGCGACCCGGAGCCCGTCCCGGACGCGGCGGCGATTTTTAAGCGGGCGCGCGGGCTGGCGCCGGAGGTAGTTGCGGGACAAAAAGCGAGTACCGAGGCGAGCGATGCCGACCCCGAACTCCTCGTCGCCGAGACGGTCCCCGGCGGCACGACGACCGCGCTCGGCGTCCTCACCGCGCTCGGCGAGCGCCCGGCGGTCTCCTCGTCGCTGCCGGCGAACCCCCTCGGAACCAAGCGCGCGGTCGTCGACGAGGGGCTGGACGCGAGCGGCCTCGCCGCCGGCGACGCGGCCGACGCCCCGCTCGACGCGATCCGGCTGATGGGCGACCCCGTGCTCGCGGCGGCCGCCGGCCTCGCGGTCGGCGCGGTCGAGCGCGGCGTGCCGGTCACGCTCGCGGGCGGGACCCAGATGGCGGCCGTCGCCGCGCTCGCGCGACACGCGGGCGTCGAGCGCCGGCTCCCGCTCGCGACCACCTCGTTCGTCGCCGACGACCCCTCCGCCGACGTGAGCGCGCTCGCGGACGACCTCGGGCTGCGGCTCGCCGCGACCGACCCGGCGTTCGACGAGAGCGACCACCCGGCGATGGCGGCGTACGCCCGCGGGGAGGCGAAGGAGGGCGTCGGAATGGGCGGGGCGCTGGCCCTCTCCGAGCGCGCCGGCGTCTCCGCCGCCGACGTGCGCGACCGCGTGGCGTCGATCACCGACCGCCTGCTGGCCGAGCGGGAGGCCGGAAGCGCGACGGGGGGCGCCCCTCGATGAGGGGCCTCGTCCTCGGCGGCACCGCCTCCGGCGTCGGCAAGACGGTCGCGACGCTCGCGGCGATCCGGGCGCTGGAAGCCGCCGGCCACGACGTCCAGCCGGCGAAGGCCGGCCCCGACTTCATCGACCCGAGCCACCACGAACACGTCGCGGGGCGCCCCTCGCGCACGCTCGACCTGTGGTTACAGGGGGAGGCGGGACTCCGCCGGAACTACGACCGCGGCGAGGGCGACGTCTGCGTCGTCGAGGGCGTCATGGGGCTGTACGACGGCGACGAGTCGAGCACCGCCGCGGTCGCCGAGGCGCTCGGCCTCCCGGTCGTCCTCGTGGTCGACGCGAGCGCGGGGATGGAGAGCGTCGCGGCGACCGCGCTCGGCTTTCGAACCTACGCCGACCGGATCGGGCGCGACGTCGACGTTGTCGGCGTCATCGCCCAGCGCGCGCACGGCGGGCGCCACGCCGACGGGATCCGCGAGGCGCTCCCGGACGAGGTCGCGTATCTCGGCCGGGTTCCGCCGAACGACAATTTATCGGTTCCCGACCGCCACCTCGGCCTGCACATGGGCGACGAGTCGCCCGTCCCCACCGACGCGCTCGACGCGGCCGCCGAGGGGCTCCGGACCGACCGGCTCGTCGATATCGCTCGGGAGCCCGCGGGCGCGGCGGAGCCGACCGAGGCGACGCCGGCCCAGCCCGACGCCGACCGCCCCCGCGTCGCGGTCGCCCGCGACGACGCCTTCCGGTTCGCGTACCCGGCGACGATCGAGCGCTTACGCGAGCGGGCGACCGTCGAGGCGTTCTCCCCGCTTGCGGGCGACTCGCTCCCGCCCTGCGACGGCGTCTACCTCCCCGGCGGCTACCCGGAGCTCCACGCCGCGAAACTGGCGGCGAGCCCGGCGCTCGGCGAGGTCGCGAGCGCGGCCGCCGAGGGGACTCCCGTGCTCGGCGAGTGCGGCGGACTGATGACGCTCGCCGAGTCGCTGACGACCGTCGACGGCGAGACGCACGCGATGGCCGGCGCCCTCCCGGCCGACGTGCGAATGCGCGACCGGTATCGGGCGCTCGACCACGTCGAGCTGCGGGCGACGCGGGACGCGCCGACGGCCTCGGCGGGCGCGACGCTGCGCGGCCACGAGTTCCACTACTCGGACGCCGACGCCGCGACCGACGCCCGGTTCGCCTTCGACGTGGAGCGCGGGACCGGGATCGACGGCGACCGCGACGGCCTGATCGAACACCGAACGCTCGGAACGTACTGTCACGTCCACCCGGAGAGCGGGGCGTTCGACGCGTTCCTCGACGGGCTGTGACCGCGATGGCGACCGCCTCGCTTCTCGGCCCCGCGTCCGCCTTCCGCCCCGCGCTCGCCCCCCTCGCCGCGCTGGCGCTCGCCGTCGCGCTCGACCTCGCGGTCGCGGAGCCGCCGGCCCGGGTCCACCCCGTCGCCGTGTTCGGGTCGGTCGTCGGGCGGTTCGACCGGTCGTGGTCGCGCCCACGGCTCGTCGGCGTCGCGGTCGCGGTGGGGCTCCCGATCGCCGCCGCGGCGGTCGCGGGCGGGGTCGTCGTGCTCGCGGCTTTGGCCGGTCCCTTCCTTCCCGTCGCCGCCGCCGGCGCCGTCCTCTTCACGACCGTCAGCCTCCGGATGCTGCTGGCGACGACCGCCGAGGTCGTCGCGCTGACCGAGGCCGACCCGGACGCGGCTCGGCAGTCGGTCCGCGCGCTCGCGGGCCGAGACGCGACCGCCCTCTCGCCGGCAGACCTCCGGAGCGCGGCCGTCGAGAGCGCGGCCGAGAACCTCGCAGACGGCTTCGTCGCACCGCTCTGCGGGTTCGCCCTGGGGTCGGCGATCGGGCTCGCGCTGGGGACGACGACCGGGCTCGCGGTCGGCGCGACTGGAGGGCTCGCCGGCGGCGGTTCCGGTGCCGCTCTCCCGCTCGCCGCGGGGGTCGCCGGCGCGGTCTGGGTCAAGGCCGTCAACACGCTCGACTCGATGCTCGGCTACCGCTCGAAGCCGGTCGGCTGGGCGAGCGCTCGGCTCGACGACGCCGTCATGTTCCTCCCGGCGCGCGCGACCGCGGCCTGCCTCGCGGTCGCGGCCGGGTCTATCGACGCGCTTCGTCGCGGCGCTTCGTGGGCCGGCGAGCCGGCGTCGCCGAACTCCGGGTGGCCGATGGCGACCGCGGCGGCCGCGCTCGACGCTCGGCTCGAAAAGCCCGGGCACTACGTCCTCAACCCGGACGCGGTCCCGCCCGGCGTCGCCGACGCCGAGCGGGCGGTCCGACTCGTCGGCGTCGCCGGCGGGGTCGCCGTCGCGCTCGCGGCCGGGTGGCTGGCGGCGGTGGGGTGGCTGGCGGCGGTGGGGTGGCTGACGGCGAGAGGGCTGTCGGCGGGATGGCCCCTGCCCGCCGCGGGGGTGGTCGGATGGTTCTGACCGCGCTCCGGGGGGCGCTCGGCTTTCTCACCCGGGTCCCGGTCGGCCGCGACGAGGCGGCGTGGGAGGCGTTTTCGCGGTCGCCGTGGACGTTCCCGGTGGTCGGCTACCTCGTCGGCGGGCTCCTCGCTGTCCCGCTGCTGCTCGCCTCGCCCCCCGCGTCGGCCCCCGCCCCCACGGTCGCGCTGGCGTTCGTCCTCGCCGTCTACGTCGTCACCGGGATCGGCCACCTCGACGGCGTGGCCGACCTCGGCGACGCGGCGGTCGTTCACGGGGACCGCGAGGAGCGCCGGCGGGCGCTGAAGGACTCCGCGCTCGGCGTCGGCGGGACGGTCGCGCTCGCGCTGGTCGTCCTCGGACTGGCGACCGCCGCGCTCGCGCTGATCGAGATCGCAGCGGCCGCGGGGGGCAGTGGCGCCCCCCTCGCCGCGCTCGGCATCGTCGTCGCCGCGGAGGTCGGCGCGAAGGCCGCGACCGCGACGCTCGTCTGCGTCGGCGACGCGCCCCACGAGGGGCTCGGCTCCGTGCTGACCGGCGAGTCGTCCGCCGGAGCGACCCTTCCGGTCCTCGCGCTGGCGGCGCCCGCCGCGCCGCTCGCGTGGCCGCGGCTCCTACCGGGGCTCACCGCGCTCCTCGCCGCGCTGGCGACGGCGGCGCTGGTCGCGCGGTGGGCCCGGCGACGGCTCGGAGGGATCTCGGGCGACGCCCTCGGCGCGACGAACGAGCTCGCGCGGGTCGCCGCGCTGCACGCGGGGGTGATCGCGTGGACGCGCTTCTGATGTGCGGCGGTCGTGGCACCCGCCTCGGCGGTGAGACGGAGAAGCCGCTCCGGCCGGTCGCGGGGCGGCCGATGGTCGACCGCGTGCTGGACGCGCTCGCCGAGAGCCGGGTCGAGGCGACTCACGCGGTCGTCTCCCCGCACGCGACCCGGACGCGGGAGCGCCTCGCCGAGCGGGCGAGCGACTCCCCGTCGCTGTCGGTCGTCGACGCGCCCGGCGACGGCTACGTCGCCGACCTGCAGTTCGCGACGGACGCGGTCGGCGCCGACGGAGCCCCCCTCCTGACCGTCGCCGCCGACCTCCCGCTTTTAAACGGCGCGGTGGTGAACGCGGTCCTCGACGCGGCCCGCGCCGCCGACCGCGACTCGCTCACCGTCTGCGTGCCGGCGGCCCGCAAGCGCGAACTGGGCGTCAGCGCGGACGCGACGACCGAGATCGGCGGCCGCGAGGTCGTTCCGGCCGGGATCAACGTCGTCGGCACGAGCAGTGAAACCGAACGGGACGACGCCGGCGCGGTCCACCTCACCGACGACGCTCGGATCGCCGTCAACGTCAACTACCCGTCTGACGTGCGGACCGCAGAGCGACTGCTGGAACGCGACACCGACCACCACACCGACCGATGAACCTCGACAGCGCCCTCGGCCTCGACCGCGAACCGCACGGCAGCAGCGACGACCCAGACCTGCTGGACTTCTCGGCGAACACCAACCCCGAGGTCCCGCCCGGCGTCGAGGAGGCGTACCGCGACGCCTTCGCGGCCGCCCGGTCGTACCCGGCGGAACCCCCCGCGGGGTTCCGCGAGGCCGCCGCCGACTACGTCGACTGCGACCCGGAGGCGGTCGTGCCGACGCCGGGGGGGCTCGCCGCCATTCGGGCGACGATCGCTCTCGCGGTCGACCCGGGCGACACCGCCCTGCTCCCGGCGCCGAGCTTCGCCGAGTACGCCCGCGAGGTCCGCCTGCAGGGCGGCGACCCGACCTTCGTCGCGGCCGACGCGGTCCTCGACGCCGACCCGGCGGACCACGCGCTCGCGGTCGTCTGCGCCCCGAACAACCCCACGGGGACCGACTACGAGCGGGCGGAGCTGGAGCGGTTCGCGGCGCGGTGCCGCGCGGCCGACACGCCCCTGCTCGTCGACGAGGCGTTCCGCGGGTTCACCGACCGCCCCTCGCTCGCGGGGACCGAGGGCGTCGTCGTCGCCCGGTCGCTGACGAAGCTGTTCGGGCTCCCCGGGATCCGGACGGGGTTCGCGGTCGCGACGGGCGAGCTCGGCGCGGCGGTGGAGCGCGCCCGGCGACCGTGGAACGTGAGCGTCCCGGCGCTCGCGACCGGCGCGCACTGTATGGGCCAGCAGGAGTTTATAAACGAGACCCGCGAGCGCGTCCGCGCGGAGCGGTCGCGGCTGGCCGCGGCGCTCGCGGAGCGCTACGACGTGGTCCCCTCCGAGGCCCCGTTCCTGCTGCTCGACGTGGGAGGTGCGGAGGGCGGGCGGTCCGTCGAGCGCGTCGTCGCGGACGCCCGCGATCGCGGCGTCGCGGTCCGGGACGCGACCACCTTCCGCGGCCTCGACTCGCACGTCCGGGTCGCGGTGCGCCGGCCCGCCGAGAACGACCGGCTGCTCGCGGCGCTGGGCGCGAGGGACGGCGCGGGGACCGACGCGGAGGCGACCGACGCGGGGGACGACGATGTTTGACGCCGCGGTGCGCGAGGGCGTGCTCCGACTGCGCCGCCCCGAGACGCGCTGGCTCTCGACCGGCTGGAACGGGGGACGTTCCCGGGCCGACGCCGCCTACAACGTCTCGGTGCCAGAGGGGTTCGACCGGACCGACCTCGGCGCGTACCGCGACGAGCGGCTGTCTCGGGCGGCGTTTAAAAGCGAGGGCGGCGCCGGACGCGACGGCGCCCCGCCGACCCTCTTCACCGGCGTCTCGATGGACCACGCCCGCGGCGCCCGCTTCGGGCCGGTCGTCGCGTACGCGACGGTCGGCCTGTCGAACCCGGCGATGCTCCCGATGGACCCGGCGGGGGCGGCCGGCGGCGCTCCCGAGCCCGACTCCGGGGCCGGAGCGGCGACCGACGACCCGCCGCGCCCCGGCACGGTCAACCTGGTCGTCGGCACGACCCGGCGGCTCGCGGACGGCGCGGCGGCGAACCTCGTCGCGGTCGCGGCGGAGGCGAAGGCGGCGACGCTGCTCGCGACGGCGGGCGTCCCGGGCACGACGAGCGACGCCGTGGTCGTCGGCGACGACCCGACCGGGGAGCCGGCCGCGTTCTCGGGCAGCGCCACTCCGGTCGGCGCGGCGGCCCGCGTCTGCGTCCGGGACGCGGTCCGCGCGGGCCTGCGGTCGCGGTACCCGGACGGCGACACGCCCGGCCCGGCGGCCGACGCCGAACACGGCGTCGTCGCCGACGACCGGGCGGAGGTCTTCGAACCATGACAGCATCTAACAGCGACACCGACGGCGACGACACCGACACGGACAGATCGATCGACGAGGACCCCGCGGCCCGGACGCCCGGCGGCGGCGCGGCCCCCGAGCCGGAGCCGATCGAACCCGCCGCGCCCGAGGAGTTCGGGCTCGTGCAGGCCTGGTGGGGCGACGGCAAGGGGAAGACGACGGCCGCGATGGGAATGGGCTTTCGCGCCGCCGGCCACGGCTACCGCGTCCACATGCTCCAGTTCATGAAGGGCGGCGCCGACAGCGTCGAGGGCGTCAGGGGCGAGTACAACGCGATCGCGGCCATGCCCGGCTTCTCCTACGAGAACGCCGGCCACTACGGCTGGCACGGGCTCCTCGACGGCTCCGCGGACGACGAGCACGAGGCGAAGGCGGGCGCGGCGTTCGAGCGCGCCGAGTCGCTCGTCGCGGGCGCCGCCGAGGCCGACCTGATCGAACCGCTCCCGCTCGACGGCGGCCCCGACGAGGGCGTCCACATGCTGATCTTAGACGAGGTGCTGTACGCGGCCGACCGCGGGCTCGTCGACCCCGACGACGTCGTCGCGCTCGCCGAGTCGAAGCCCGAGCGCCTCGAACTCGTCCTCACCGGGAGCCACGTCGAGCCCGCGTACCTCGACGGCGTGGCCGACCTGATCACGAACGTCCGGAAGGTGGCGCACCCGTTCGACGCGGGCCACCGCGCCCGGCGAGGGACGGAGTACTGAGCGGATGATCCGACGATCCCGCCCGTGACCCGAACCGTCCTGATCGCCGGGACCGCGAGCCACGCCGGCAAGAGCACGCTCGCGGCCGGGCTCTGTCGGCTCCTCGCCCGCCGGGGCGTCTCGGTCGCGCCGTTCAAGGCGCAGAATATGAGCAACAACGCCCGCGTCGCGCTCACGCCCGACGGCGCGTGGGGCGAGCTCGGCGTCTCCCAGCACGTGCAGGCGCGGGCCGCCCGCGTCCCGGCGACGACCGACATGAACCCCGTCCTGCTCAAGCCCCGCGGCGACGGGGAGAGCCAGCTGGTGATCGACGGCGAGGCGATCGACCACGTCGCGGCCGGTGGGTACTACGAGGACCACTGGCACACGGCGCGGGACGCGGCGGTCGCGGCCCACTGCCGGCTGGCGGCCGACCACGACGTGGTCGTCGCGGAGGGGGCGGGGAGCATCGCCGAGATCAACCTCCACGACCGCGACCTCGCGAACGTCGAGTGCGCCCGCTTCGCCGACGCGCGGATCCTGATCGCGGTCGACATCGAGCGCGGCGGCGCCTTCGCGAGCCTCTACGGCACCCTCGAGCTCCTCCCCGACGACGTTCGCGAGCGCGTCGCCGGCGCGGTGATCACGAAGTTCCGGGGCGATCCCTCCCTGCTCGAGCCCGGCATCGACGAGATCGAGGAGCGGACCGGGGTCCCGATCGTCGGCGTCGTCCCGCACGACGACCCGGGCCTCCCGGCGGAAGACAGCCTCTCGCTGCCGGACGCCGGGGACTCCGGCGGCGGCGAGGGCGTTCTCGGAACTCTCGGCGCCGACGACGGCGTCCCCGACGAGGAGTCGGTCCGGATCGCGGTCCCGCGGCTCCCGCGCATCTCGAACTTCACCGACTTAGCGCCGCTCGCGCGCGAGCCGGGCGTTCGGGTCGCGTACGTCTCGCTCGACGCCGCCGTCGACGCCCCGCTCGCCGACGCCGACGCGGTCGTCCTCCCCGGCTCGAAGAACACGGTCGACGATCTGCTCGCGCTGCGCGAGGCGGGCCTCGACGAGGCGCTCCGCCGCTTCGAGGGCCCGGTCGTCGGGGTCTGCGGCGGCTACCAGATCCTCGGCGAGCGGATCACGGGCGCCGACGTCGAGGGGACCGGCTCGGAATCGACCGTCGAGGGCGTCGGCGTGCTCCCGGTCGAGACGCATTTCTCGCCCGACAAGCGCGTCGAGCGCGTGACGCGGACGGTCGACGGGACCGGCCCGCTGGCGGGGGCGACCGGGACCGCGGCCGGCTACGAGATCCACATGGGCCGGTCGTCGCCGACCGCGGACGTCGCCCGACCGCTGGGGCCGGAGAGCGCGGCGACCGACCGGGCGCTGGGGACGTACCTCCACGGCCTCTTCGAGACNACGCCTTCGCGGCGACCGTCTTCGCGGCGGCCGACACGCCGAGACCCGCGGGAGGGTCGGAGTCGGCCGCGGACGCGGGCGCCGCCGACCGGTCGCCCTACGACCGCGCCGCCGACCTCGTCGCCGACCACGTCGACCTCGCGGCCGCGGGGCTCGGCGACGTGTGCTGACCGCGCGCGCCTCGCGACGGCCCGGCTCGAGAGCCCCCCGATGCCGCCGCCGGAAGGTATATTGTTTTGAACACCCAATACTGAAGCATGAGCGACACCGCGGACGCGACCGACGGGACCGATTCGGCCACGAGCGAGCGCGAACGCATCCGCGAGCGCAAGCTGCGGGAGCTGCGGGAGGAACTGGAACGCGAGGGCGAGATCGGCGGCGGGTCGGAGGATCCGGCGGGCGAGGACCCGGCGACGCCGACGCCGGACGAGCCGATCGAGGTCGCCGGACCCGAGGAGTTCCGGCGCGTCGTCGACGAGCACGACGTGGTGCTGGTCGACTGTTACGCCGACTGGTGCGGGCCGTGTCAGATGATGGAGCCGACGATCGAGGCGCTCGCGAGCGACACCGACGCCGCCGTGGCGAAGGTCGACGTGGACGCCAACCAGGGCATCGCCCAACAGCTCGGCGCTCGAAGCATCCCTACCCTCCTCCTGTACGTCGACGGCGAGGCCGTCGACCGGTTCACGGGCGCGCAGGACCGCGCGACGCTGGAGTCGGCGATCGAACGCGCGGCCTGATCGGAGCGGTCGGTTTCGCTTGAGGAGGCGCGCGACCGACGCCCGGCCGCTATCACCCGTGAGAGACGGGGCTCAGCCCTTATATGATCCCAAAGAGGAGGCCGCCACATGGCGATGACCGGTGAATACGGCCGCGAGGACTTCGGGCAGGGCGGATTGAACGACGGACTCGACGTCGCGGCGCTGGTCGAGGCGATCGGCCTGGACGCCGAAGAGATCCGGTGGCGAAAGGAGTTCGTCGGATTCGACGAGGAAGACGAGCGGCGGCTGAGTCGGTACGAGGACGCGTTCGCGGAGAACGCGGACCGGATCGCGGAGGACTTCTACGAGAACCTCACCGGCCACGAGCAGACCGCCGAGGTGATCGGTCGGTCCGAAAAGGGCGTCGAGCAGCTCAAGCGCACCCAATCGGCGTACCTCGTGACGCTCGCGGACGGCGACTACGGCCCGGAGTACTTCGAAGACCGGGCGCGGATCGGGAAGCTCCACGACATGCTGGAGATGCCGATGAAACACTACCTCGGCCAGTACGGCGTGTACTACGACCTCATCCTTCCGATCATCGGCGACCGGCTCACCGACTCGCTCACGGACCGGCTGGCCGACGAGGGCGCTGGTGAGGGAATCGGTGACGCGGTCGAGGCGGCGGTCGAAGAAGAGGTCGACGACGCGATCGAGGACCTCCTCTCCATCCTCCGGATCATCAACCTCGATATGCAGGTCGTCACGGACACGTACATCCACTCGTACAGCGAGAAGCTCTCCGAGGAAGTCGAGCGGAACAAGCGCCTGATGGCGGAGGTGGAAGACGAGGTTCGAGAGCCGATCGGCGACCTCCGGGAGTCGGCGGCTGACGTCGCCGACAGCGCCGCCTCGGTCGGCGAGGCGTCGGAAGAGCAGTCGCAGCGGGTCAACGAGATCTCCTCGGAGGTGGCGAACCTCTCGGCGACGGTCGAGGAGGTGGCGTCGACCGCCGACGAGGTCGAGCGCACGAGCGCCCGGGCGGAGGCGATGGCCGACGACGGGCGGGAGGCGGCCGACGACGCCGCGGCGGCCATGGACGACATCGGCGACGCCGTCGACGAGGTGGCCGACGACGTCGAGGCGCTTCAGCGCCGCGTCGAGGAGATCGACGAGTTCGTCGACGCGATCAACGGGATCGCGGACCAGACGAACCTGCTCGCGCTGAATGCCTCGATCGAGGCGGCGCGCGCGGGCGACGCCGGCGCCGGGTTCGGCGTCGTCGCCGACGAGATCAAGTCGCTCGCGGAGGAGTCTCAAAAACACGCGAGCGACATCGAGTCGATGGTGGGCGGGATCCAGACCGACACCGAAGACACCGTCGAGAGCCTTTCAGAGACGACCCAGCGCGTCGACGAGGGGAGCGAGCGCGTCGCCGACGCCACGGAGAACCTCACTGCCATCGCCGAGGCGGTGACGGAGACGGCGGACGGTATCGGCGAGGTCTCGGACGTGACCGACGAACAGGCCGCCGCCGCCGAGGAGATCGCCGCGACGGTCGACGGGGTGGTCGATCAGTCGAACCGCATCACCGACAAAATGCAGGAGCTGGCCGCCGAGAGCGAGCGGCAGTCAGAGGCGGTGGAAACGGTGGAGCGGACCGTGCGTCGGTTGGCCGCGAGCGACCGGGACGACGGCAGATCGACCGGTGCGTCTCTCACGGACGGCGGGACGGTCGCGACGGGAGCGGACGGCGGGACGGTCGCGACGGGAGCGGACGGCGGGACGGTCGCAACGGGGACCGACGGCGACCGCTCAGTTCCGGCCGGGCTCCCCGAGGGAATGCCGGCGTTCGTGATCGATCGGCTCTCCGACGAGGAGCTGCAAGCGATCGCGGACGGCGAACTGGAGATGGACGACCTGCGCTGACCGAGTCACCCCGACCGGATCGGCCTGACTGGACAGCCGACAGTCTGCTGCCCGCCGCCCGGAGTCAGGGCGCGAAGTACCCGTCCGGCCCCCGTAGCCCAGTGAGATCGCGGAGCGGGCGGGCGCCGCACCGCCCGCAGACGTCCGGCTCCGCGGGGTCGTCGGGGAGCGCGAACACCGTCTCGCAGGCGTCGCAGGCGGCGTAGCGGAGCGCGAGTCCAGGCGTGTCGGTCATGACCCCGGTAGGCGGTCGACGCACTTGAACCGACGCCCGGACCGAACGGTGGCGAGGACCGCCGGTCGCGCAACCCCTAAGACGCGAGCGACCGCAGTACGCGTATGAAAATCGCGATACTCGGCGGCACGGGAGACATCGGACAGGGGCTCGCGCTTCGGCTCGCTTCCGACACCCGTCACGAGATTACGATCGGCTCGCGCGACGCGGAGAAGGCGGAGACCAAGGCCGAGGAGTACACGACGGAACTCGACAGCCGCGGCCTCGACGCGGGGGTGGCCGGCGCCGAGAACGAGGTCGCCGCCGCCGCGGCCCGGGTCGTCGTGCTCGCGGTCCCGCCGTATCACGTCGGCGACACCGTCGAGGCGATCGCCGACGCGCTCGACCCCGACGACGTGCTCGTCTCGCCCGCGACCGGCATGAAACGCGACGAGGAGGGGTTCCACTACCACAAGCCCGGCGCGGGCTCGGTGACGCGGATCGTCGCGGACGCCGCGCCCGATGGCGTCGCCGTCGTCGGGGCGTTCCACAACCTCGCGGCCGCGCGGCTCGCGAACCTCGACGCCGACCTCGGGATCGACACGCTCGTGATCGGCGACGACGAGGACGCCAAGCGGACGGTCGCGGACCTCGCCGAGGGGATCGAGGGGCTGCGCGCCCTCGACGCCGGCGGCATCGCCAACGCGCCGGAGATCGAGGCGCTCACGCCGCTCCTTATAAACGTCGCCCACCACAACGACGGGCTCAACGACCTCGGGATCCGCTTCACGTAGGCGTCCGCGGCCGCCGTTCCGTTAGGCCTTTGCGCACCCGGCCCCTCCGGAAGATAGATGGAGTACCTGGAGCGCCGGGTCGCGCTGGTCGAGGACCGGCTGAAGGCCGTCATCGACGAGGTCGAACCCGACGAGCTGTCCGCAGAGGTCGGCCACGTCGTCCTCGCCGGCGGCAAACGGGTCCGTCCCGCCGTGACGATCCTCGCCTGCGAGGCGTTCGACGGCGACCCCGACGCGGCCGTCGACTTCGCGGCCGGGATCGAGTTCGTCCACAACGCGTCGCTCGTGATCGACGACATCATCGACCGCTCCGAGGTGCGACGCGGCACGCCGTCGGCGTGGGCCGAGTACGGCTACGGGCCCGCGATCGTCGCCAGCGACGGGCTCCTCGGCGAGGCGTTCGCGCTCTTCTCCACCGACGCGCGCGCGATGCGGACCGTCGCCGAGGCGATGGTGGAACTCGGCGAGGGCGAGGCCATCGAGCTGGCCGCTCGACCCACCACCGAGGCCGAGTACATGGATCTCGCCCGCCGCAAGACGGGCGCGCTGTTCCGTGCGGCCGCCGAGCTTGGCGCGATCGCCGGCGGCGCCGAGCCCCACGCGGTCGACTCGTTCGGCGAGTACGCCGAGCGCGTCGGCGTCGCCTTCCAGATGCGCGACGACGTGCTCGACGCGACCGCCGACGCCGACGACCTGGGCAAGCCGACCGGGCAGGACGCCGAGATGGACCGTCCTTCGGTCCTGCAGGTCACGTCGCTCTCGCCCGAGGAGATCGACGAGCGCGCCCGCGAGCAGTCCGAACTCGCGCTGGCGGCGCTCGACGACGCCGACCCGCCCGACACGGAGGCGATCGAGTACCTCCGGGACCTCGCGGAGTTCGTCGTCGTCAGGGAGCGGTAGGACCGCTACCGCGCCGGTCAGGCGTCCTCGGTGTCCTGCGGCGGGAACAGCGGGGTCGGGTCTTCGTGGTCGAACTCGATCCGCTCGTCTCCGGAGAGCGCGTGACAGTAGGTCGTCATCGCGTCGCCGGCCCTGACGCGACCGAGCATGCGGTCCGCCTCGGCGACCCGGTAGTACAGCGGGAGGCAGAGCGCGGTCTCGCTCGCCGTCGCCCGGAACACCAGCGTGAGGTAGACGATCCCGTTCTCGTGGGCGCGGAACGCCTCGAACTCGTCGAACTCGTCCACCTCGACCAGTTCCGCGAGCCGGTCGAACTCCTCGCCCGACAGCAGCACGTCGAGGCCGACCTTCTCGTCGACCGAGTCGCCCGGCGCGGGGACCGGCACCACGTCGCCGGGGACCGGTGCGAACGCCGTCCACCCCCGCTCTCGGTACTCTTCGGCGGTGGCACGGCACTCCTCGATGACCGTGGTCCACGTGTCGTTGTCGTCGGCGAGCGGATGGTCTTCCACGTCCATGCACGGCGTAGGCGGTCGACGGCGGGTAAAGGTTCCCTCCTGTCCGCTGCCGGCTGCGGAGCGAGTGCATTGCGGCCGCGGGGCGAGCGCGCTGCGGCCCCGCTCGCCGACCGGACTCGCCGCGACGTCCGGCGACGACTGAAGGCAAAAGTATATCCATAGAGGGTCGGAAACTCGCCCCATGCCTCCTCTACTTTCGCTCTCGGACCTCCGAACCCAGTTCTCGACGGAGCGGGGACAGGTGAAGGCGGTCGACGGGATCGACCTCGAGATCCACGACGGCGAGACCGTCGGCCTCGTCGGCGAGTCGGGCTCGGGGAAAAGCGTCACGGCGCTGTCGACGATGGGGCTCGTCGACGACCCCGGCGAGGTCGTCGGCGGGACCGTCGAGCTGACCGACGCCCGCGTCGCCGACGAGCTCCGCGACCGGTACGACACTGCCGGGTTCATCGACGGCGACACCATCGACCTCACCGCCGCGCCCGAGGAGGCGCTCCGGTTCGTCCGGGGCCGAGAGGTGAGCATGATCTTCCAGGACCCGATGACGTCGCTGAACCCCTCGGTGACGGTCGGCGAGCAGGTCGCCGAGAGCCTCAGGCTCCACCAGTACGGTGGGCGCCGCAAGGACTCGTGGTTCAACGCCGTGCGCGAGATCATCCCGAAGATCAGCCGCGACGTGGACGAGGCGGTCCGGCAGGAGACGATCGAGGTGCTCGAGGAGGTCGGTATCCCGGAGCCCGGAGCCCGGGTCGACGAGTACCCCCACGAGTTCTCCGGCGGGATGCGCCAGCGGGTGCTCATCGCGATCGCGTTGGCCTGTCAGCCGGGCCTCCTCGTGGCCGACGAGCCGACGACCGCGCTGGACGTGACCATTCAGGCGCAGATCCTCGACCTGATCGACGACCTCCAGACCGATCTGGGGATGTCGGTGCTGATGATCACTCACGACCTCGGCGTCGTGGCCGAGACGTGCGACCGCGTCGCCGTGATGTACGCCGGCGAGATCGTCGAGGAGGGCCCCGTCGAGGAGATCTTCGGGAACCCCTCGCACCCGTACACGTACACCCTCCTGGAGTCGCTCCCGACCGAGGAGAAGGAGCGGCTCACGCCGATCGAGGGGAACGTCCCCGACCTCATCGACATGCCGAACGGGTGCCACTTCGCCCCGCGGTGTCCGTGGGCGACCGAGGAGTGTACGAGCGGCGAGATCCCGTACCTCCAGCACGGCGCCGAGGAGGTCGACCACCGCTCGAAATGCATCATGGAGTCGTTCGACAAAGACGAGTACGGCGACGACACGATCGCTCCCGGTCGCAACCGCTCGATCGGCGAGCCCCTCGTCGAGATCGACGGGCTCCGGAAGTACTACGAGCAGGCCGACGGCGTGCTCGACCGGGTCCTCGGCGCCGACGACCGCAGCGTGAAGGCGGTCGACGGGATCGACTTCACGATCAACCGCGGCGAGACGCTCGGGCTCGTCGGGGAGTCCGGCTGCGGGAAGTCGACCGCCGGGCGGGCGCTGTTGCACCTCACCGAGCCGACCGACGGTCGGGTGGTGTTCGCCGGGACCGACCTCACCGACCTCGACGGGTCGGGGCTGCGGGAGCAGCGGAAGAACCTCCAGATGATCTTCCAGGACCCGCTCTCCTCGCTCGACCCGCGCCAGACGGTCGGCCAGACGATCCGCGAGCCCCTGTCGATCCACGGCCTGCCCGAGAGCGACCCGGGCGTGGCGGCCGAGGCCGAGGTGACCGTCTCGGGGATCGCTCGCGACCGGGTCGACGTGACGGTCGACGACGAGATCGACGCCGTCGTCGGCTCCGGGAACGGGGTGGCGACCGCCCACGTGGCCGTGACGGTCGCGGACGGCGAGGTCGACGTCGACGTGCGCGAGCACCTCGGCGTCGAGGGGACCGTCGAGCGCACCGACGCCGGCGACGTGGAACGCGTCTCGGTGACGGTCTCGGCCGGTGACACCGACAGGCTCCGGCGACGGCGTCGCGTCCGCCAGCTGCTGGAGGCGGTCGGGCTCGAGGCGGGCCAGTACGAGCGGTACCCGCACGAGCTGTCGGGCGGGCAGCGCCAGCGGGTCGGCATCGCCCGGGCGCTCGCGGTCGATCCGGAGTTCATCGTCGCCGACGAGCCGGTCTCCGCGCTCGACGTGAGCGTCCAGGCGCAGATCCTCAACCTGATGGAGGACCTTCAGGACCGGTTCGACCTGACGTACCTGTTCATCGCGCACGACCTGTCGGTGGTGCGGCACATCTCCGACCGCGTCGCCGTCATGTACCTCGGCGAGATCGTCGAGGTCGCGGCCACCGACGAGCTGTTCGCCGACCCGCAACACCCGTACACCAAGGCGCTGCTCTCCGCGATCCCCGAGCCGGACCCGACCGCCGACACTGACGACCGCGTCATCCTCGAGGGCGACGTTCCCTCCCCGATCGACCCGCCCTCGGGGTGCCACTTCCGGACCCGCTGTCCGTCGGTCATCCCGCCGGACGACCTCGACATCGAGCAGGAGACGTACCGCGAGGTGATGGACTACCGGCAGCGCGTCGAGCGGGAGGGGGTCGACGTCGAGACCGTACTCGACGGCGTCGACGGATCGGCCGGCCAGGTCGCGGCCGACGGCGGCGCTGCCGCCGCCGACCCGTCCGAGGTCGGCGCGGTCTCCTCCGCCGCGGTCGAGGCGGTCCGCGACGCCCAGTTCGACCGGTTCCCGGACGGGCGCGCCGGCGAGGTCGTCGACCGCTCGCTCAGGCTGGTGATCGCGGGCGAGTGGGACGAGGCGGCGGCCGTCTTGGAGGAGACGTTCGCGAGCGTCTGCGAGCGCGAGGAGCCCACACTTCCCGAGCGCGACCACCCCGCCGCGTGTCACCTGCTCGACTAACCGCGGCGGCGACGACGCTCCCCGATTCGGACGACGCGTGCCGGACGCGGATCGAAACCATACAGCTCGAAACCATTCGAATCAGAACATTTCCACCCGTTCGTTCGGTAGGTTTATACTGGCAAGTGTTCAGATTCGATCCATGTCATCCCGAGACACGAACGTTTCGCGGAGAAGATTCCTCGGCGCCGCCGGTGGCGCCGCAGTGACGGCCGGTCTCGCCGGCTGTTCCGGCGACGGCTCTGACGGCTCTGATGGGTCGGACGGTTCGGACGGTTCGGACGGCTCCGACGGTTCGGACGGCTCCGACGGCGACGGCGACACCAGCCTCCTCCGATACGGTCGGGGGAGCCACTCGTCGACGCTGGACTTCCAGAACAGCACGAGCGGTGAGGTCGCGAAGGTCACCGAGCAGATCTACGACACGCTCATCAACTTCGAGCCGGGCGAGTCGACGCTCACCGACGGGCTCGCCTCCGACTACTCGATCGAGGGCGAGACGGCGTCGCTCACGCTGAAGGAGGGCGTCACCTTCCACAACGGCGAGGAGTTCACGGCGCAGGACTTCGAGGCGACGTACCGCCGCTTCGTCGACTCGGAGTACGAGTACTACGCCGGCGACGACTACGTCTCCGCGTACGGTCCCTTCACGCTCGGCAACTGGATCGACGATATCCAGGTCGACGGGGACTACGAGATGACGATCCAGCTCACGCAGACGTACGCGCCGTTCCTGCGCAACCTGGCGATGTTCGCGGCCTCCGTCCACTCCGAGGCCGCGATCGAGGAGTACGGCACCGACCTCTCGGAGAACGCGGTCGGGACCGGGCCGTTCGAGCTTGACACCCTCGACGATTCCAACGAGCAGGTCCGACTCGCCGCGTACGACGACTACTGGGGCGACGGCCCGGAAGTCGACGAGGCCGTGTTCGTCACGGTCGGCGAGAACTCCACTCGGGCGCAGTCGCTCGCGAGCGGGGAGCTCGACATCATCGACGGCATCGGCGCGCAGTCCTCCCAGCAGGTCGACGGCGCGGACGGCGCCGAGCTCGTCCGTACCGAGGGAATCAACATCGGCTACATGGCGTTCAACATCGCGGCGGTCGAGGAGTTCCAGGACCGCCGCGTCCGGCAGGCCGTCAGCCACGCGATCAACACCGAGGCGATCGTCAACCAGCTCTACTCCGGCTTCGCGACGCAGGCCAGCCAGCCGCTGCCGCCGAACGTGATGGGGCACAACGACGACATTGACCCGTACCCGTACGACCCAGAGGAGGCGCAGAGCCTCCTCGAGGAGGCCGGCTACGGCGACGGGTTCTCCTTCGAGCTGGCGACGTTCCAGAACCCCCGCGGGTACAATCCCTCGCCGATCCAGACGGCCGAGACGGTCGCCTCTAACCTCAGCGAGGTCGGGATCGAAGTCGAGATCAACCAGCAGTCGTTCGCGCCGTTCCTCGAGTACACGGCCCAGGGCCGCCACGACGCGTGTTTCCTCGGCTGGTACACCGACAACGCCGACCCGGACAACTTCGCGTACGTGCTGCTTCACCCGCAGGTCGACGAGGGCGAGCTCACCGAGGACCAGGACTGGGTGAGCTTCGACGCCGAGGGGTACAACACCAGTAACCGTTCGGCGTGGGCGAACCAGGAGTACATGGACCTCGTCGAGCAGGGTCAGCAGACGACCGACGAGAGCGAGCGCGCGAGCCTGTACAACGAGGCGATGCAGGTTGCCCACGACGAGGCCCCGTGGGTGTACCTGGACTACGCGGAAGAGCTTCGGGGCGTCGCCGACCGGGTCAACGGGTTCCAGATCGCCGCTATCGGCGGTCCGTTCCTGAACCTGGTCTCGCTGGAGTAGTCGGTCACTTCAGTCTCACCTTCGATGTTCCCAAAACGATTCGTACTCAAGCGGCTGCTGTTACTCGTCCCAGTGTTGATCGGAGTGGCGACGCTGGTCTTCTCCATCCTCCACCTCTCGCCGGGCGACCCGGCGCTCACGATCGCCGGGGAGCGCGCGAGCCAGGAGTTCGTCGAGCGCATCCGCGCCGACCTCGGGCTCAACGACCCAATCTGGGTCCAGTACATCGACTTCCTCGGGAAAGTCGTGCGGTTCGACTTCGGGGAGTCGTACGTCATCAACCGGAACACGACCGTTCGGGAGATCATGGCGAACACGCTCCCCGTCACGCTCGAACTGGCGTTGTACGGGCAGCTGTTCGGTATCCTGTTCGGCATCCCGCTCGGCGTGTTGAGCGCGGTGAAACAGGACACACTCACCGATCACAGCACCCGCGTCGGCGCGCTCGCCGGGATCAGCGTCCCGATCTTCTGGAGCGGGCCGCTGCTGATCCTGCTGTTCGCACAGGTGCTCGGCGTGCTGCCGACCAGCGGGCGGATCTCGTCGACGTTCAGCGTCTCTCCCATTCGCGTCACCGGGATGGTGACGATCGACACGCTGCTCGCCGGCGAGTGGGACATGTTCAAATCGGCGGTCAGGCACATGCTCCTGCCGTCGCTCGTCATCGGCGTGTACTCGATGGCGCTCATCTCGCGGATGATGCGCTCGTCGATGCTGGAGGTCGTCAGGCAGGACTACATGCGCACCGCCCGCGCGAAGGGCCAGGGCGCGAAGATCACCGTGTTGAAACACGGGTTCCGTAACGCGCTGATCCCCGTCGTCACGATCATCGGGATCCAGTTCGGCGGGCTGCTCGGCGGCGCGGTGCTGACGGAGACCGTGTTCGCCATCGGCGGGCTCGGGACGCTGCTCGTCGAGGCGATCGAGGTCGGCGACTACCCGATCGTTCAGGGGACCGTCCTGATGTTCGCGTTCCTGTTCACTCTCGTGAACCTCGTCGTCGACATCACCTACTCGTACCTCGATCCGAGGATCCAACAATGAGCACCGAAACACTCAGAGACGGCGAGGGGGAGACGACGAGCCGCGGGCTCGTCGATCGGATCCGCGCCTCGCCGTTCCTCTCACAGCTGCTGTCGAACCGACTCGCGCTGGCCGGCCTCGCCATCATCGTCGCGATGCTCGTGATCGCGATCTACGCCCGCCTGACGCTCGATCTGGACGTCATCTCCCAGACACAGCTCGGCACGAACCCGAACCGCGCCGCGCCGAGCCTGGAGTACCCGTTCGGCACCGACGGGCAGGCGCGAGACCTCGTTCCCCGCGTCGCGTACGGCGCGTGGTACGCGATGCTGTTCGGGACGGTGACCGTCGGCGCGTCGACGGTGCTCGGGGTCGGCCTCGGCATCGTCGCCGCCTACTACGGCGATGTCACCGACAACGTGATCATGCGGACGATGGACGTGCTGCTGGCGTTCCCCTCGCTCCTCTTAGCGCTCGCGCTCGTCTCCATCTTCCCCGACGAGCTCGGGCTCTGGCGGGCGGTCGCGGCCCTGACGCTCGTGTACACGCCGCGGTTCGCCCGCGTCGTCCGCGGGGCCGCCCTCACCGTGTTGGAGAACGAGTACATCGACGCCACCGTCGCGCTCGGCGCCACGGACCCGCGGGTGCTCGTCCGACACGTGTTGCCGAACTGCCTCGCGCCGATCACCGTCCAGTCGACGCTGAACTTCGGGCTGGCGATCATCGACCTCGCCGCGCTTTCGTTCCTCGGGTTCGGCGCCTCCGCCGGCACGCCCTCGTGGGGACTCATGCTCTCGAACGGCGTGAGTCAGGGGCTGCTCACCGGCATCTGGTGGTGGTCGTTCTTCCCCGGGCTGTTCCTCGCGCTGACCGTCCTCGGGTTCAATCTGCTCGGCGACGGCATGCGGGACGCGCTCGACCCCCGGATGCGGGAAGCGATCGACTGATCGATGTCGGTGTCGCCGGTCGTCCGTGAACGCGGGCGACTTGTCGCCGGCGGCGGCGCCGTCGGCGCCGCCGCGACGCCGGTCCTCGTCATCGGGTTGGTCGCGGTCGGCGGATTCGGTCCGCTGGCCGCCGCGGAGACGGCGTTCGCGTTCGGCGGCCTCTGGTTCGGGCTCGCTCTCCTCGGGTGGGCCGGCTCCGTCGCGTCCGGTCGAGCGATCGAGGCCGCACAGGAGCACCTCGACGCCGACACCAATTGGACCGAGCGCCGGTCTCGGCGCGCGATGGCACGAATCGGCGGGTTCGGCGCCGGCATGATGCTCGTCGCGCCGGTCCTCGGAACCCTCGTCGGCTGAACCGGTCCGCTACTGCCGCGACGCCCCGACGCCCGGAGCGTCGTGGTCCGCCTCCCACTCTTCGCGGGCCGTCTCCACGTCCGCCGGCTGTTCGTTCAGGAGACACGCCGACGGGTGGGCCCCGGCCGGCAACGCGGGTTCGACCGCCTCGCAGGGCGATCGGTACCGCCCCCGCAGCGACGCCGTGGCCGCCTCACGGTCTCCCTCGGCGAGCGCACGGATCGCTTCGCGGACCGCCTCCTCGTCGGCGTCGGGCAAATCCGTGTCGAACGCCTCCTTCTGAAGCGAGTCGACGAACGCCGCCACGTCCTCGCGGTCCGGGTCGCCGACCTGTTCCCATCGGAGGTCGACGTCGATGTCGCCGTTCTCGATCCGCGTCCTGAGCCCGCTGATCTCGCGGAACGTCGCCTGCGGCACGTCCAGTCCCGGCGGCTGAATCAGCTCCGGACACCGGGTCCGGAACGAACAGCCGGAGGGCGGGTTCCGGGGCGAGGGCACGTCGCCGCGGATCGTCTTCACGTTGCGGCTCCGCTCGTCGGTGTCCGCCCGCGGGACGGACTCCAACAGCGCCTTGGTGTACGGGTGTCGCGGGTCCCCGAATATCTCCTCCGTGGGGCCGATCTCGACGACCTTTCCGAGGTACATGACGGCGACGCGGTCGGAGATGTGACGCACCACCGACAGGTCGTGCGCGATGAACAGGTACGTCAGGTCGCGCTCGGCCTGCTTGTCGGCCAGCAGGTTCAACACCTGCGCCTGGACGCTCACGTCGAGCGCGGAGACCGGCTCGTCGAGGACGATGAACTCCGGATCGATGGCGAGCGCGCGGGCGAACCCGATGCGCTGGCGCTGTCCCCCGGAGAACTCGTGCGGGTAGCGGTCGATCTGCTCGGCCGAGAGCCCCACGTCCTCCAGCAGGCTCGCTGCGCGCTCGCGCCGCTCGGCGCTGGTCCCCACGTCGTGGATCGCCAGCGGCTCCGTGATGATCTCGCCGGCGGTCATCCGCGGGTCCAGACTGGAGAACGGGTCCTGGAACATCACCTGCGCCCGCCGCCTGAACGAGTCCAGGCCGTCACCGGAGAGCTCGAAGACGGGATCGCCGTCGAACGTCACGGAGCCGCCGGTGGGCTCGCGGAGCCGCATCAGCGTCTCCGCGAGCGTCGACTTCCCGCAGCCGGACTCGCCGACGACGCCCAGGGTCTCGCCCTCGCGGACCTCGAAGGAGACGCCGTCGACCGCCCGCACCGCCTCGGGCTCCGCGCCGGTCAGCCGGTCGAGCAGCGTGTCGTTCTCGTAGTAGTACTTCTCGAGGTCGTCGACGGTGACGAGCGGGTCAGTCATCGCTCACCCCCGCGTCCGGAGCGGGTGCCCCGTCGCCCCCGTCCGTCGGCCCCGCGAGCCGCTCGTCGGGGACCGCGTCGGCCTCGCTGTACTCGCGCTCGGCGAGGACGCAGCGGGCGCGGTGGCTGTCGCTCACCTCGTACTCCGGCGGTCGCGTGAGACAATCTGTCATGGCTTTCGGACAGCGGTCGGCGAAGTAACAGCGGTCGGGCATGTTCGCGTCGACGAGGTCCGGCACGTTGCCCGCGATGGGTTCGAGCCGCTCGCCCGGGCGGTCGATGTCGGGCACCGAGCCCAACAGCCCCTTCGTGTACGGGTGGACCGGGTCGTCGAACACGTCGCTCAGCGTCCCGCGCTCGACCACCTCGCCGGCGTACATGACGCTCACCCGGTCGGCGACGCGGGCGATGACGCCCAGGTTGTGGGTAATGAGCACGACGCTCATGTCCAACGTCTCCTGGAGGTCGTCGATCAGGTCGAGGATCTGCGCCTGAATGGTCACGTCCAGCGCGGTCGTCGGCTCGTCGGCCACGAGCAGGTCCGGGTCGCCGGCGAGCGCCTGCGCGATCATCGCGCGCTGGAGCATTCCGCCGGAGAACTGGTGCGGGTACTCCTCGGCGCGCTCGGCGGGGTCGGGGATGCCGACGCGTTCGAGCAGCTCGACCGCGCGGTCCCAGCTCTCCTCGGAGGTGTACGAGCGGTCGGGCAGCACGCCGTCGAGGAGCATCCGCCCCAACCCGTACCCCTGCGTCCGCGACCGGGTCGAGCGCGGGTTCGCGTTCGCGCGGCGCTGCACCTCGGCCGCCTCGGCGATCTGCTCGCCGACGGTGATCGAGGGGTTGAAGCTGCTCATCGGGTCTTGGAAGATCATGCTGAACGCCGACCCGCGGAGCGACCGGCGCTCCGCCTCGGAGAGCCGACGGAGATCGACGAAGTCGCCGTCGACCGCCTCGGGCTGGTCTCCCTTGACCCGCTCCGCGAGGTCGGCGTTGTTGTACCAGATCTCCCCGCTCGTAATCCGGCCCGGCGATTCCACCAGATCGATGAGCGAGAGTCCCGTGACTGACTTCCCGCTGCCGGACTCGCCGACGACCCCGAGGACGGAGCCGGCCTCGACGGTGAACGAGACGCTCTCGACCGCGTTGATCTGCCCCTCTTCGGTGAAAAAGCGGGTCGAGAGGTCCCGGACGCGGAGCAGGTCGGTCACGACGCACCTCCCTGTCCCTCGATACCCGGATCGAGCGCGTCGCGCAGCCAGTCGCCGATCAGGTTGATCCCGACGACGGCGGCGACGATGGCCAGCCCGGGGACGGTCGCGATCCACCACGACGACGACAGGTACTGGCGCCCCTGCGCGATGTCGAAGCCCCACGAGAGCTGCGCCCCCGAGAAGCCCAGGAACGACAGCGAGGACTCCAGCAGGATGATCGCGGCGATCTGGATCGTCGCGAGCACTAAGATCGGCGTCAGGCTGTTCGGGAGCACGTGCCTGCGGATCACGTGCAGGTCGCTTCCCCCCATCGATCGCGCCGCCTTCACGTACTCCTGATCGCGGACGGAGAGCGCCTCCCCGCGCGCGACGCGGGCGAACCACACCCAGTTCACGAGCGCGACGACGACGATCACGGTCCCCGGCAGCACGATGTTCTCCGGCATCTCCGCGGACGCGATCCCGAACGCCACGAGCGGGTCCGGGATGCGCAGCGACGCCTGCCCCCACAGCCCGATGAGCGCGATCGCGAGCACGAGCGACGGGAACGCCAACATGACGTCGGCGAACCGCATCAGCGCGTCGTCGATCCGGCCGCCGTAGTAGCCGGCCGTGATCCCGACGGTGACGCCGAGCACGACGGCGATGGCGGTCCCGAACAGGCCGACCAGCAGCGACGTGCGCGCGCCGAACATCGTCCGCGAGAGCACGTCCCTGCCGAGCGAGTCGGTCCCGAGCGGGTGCTCGGCCGTGGTGTTGACGACGACCTCCTCCTCGACGATTTTCACCTCGCCGTCGACCATCTGCGAGGTCGTCTGGTTCTCCGTCGCCGTGAACCCGAGCGGCGGGATGTTCGCGTTCTCGAGGTCCTGCTCCGTCGGGTCGTGCGGCGCCAAGAGCGGCGCGAAGACCGCGGTCAGGAGGACGACCGCGAGGATCGCGATCCCGAGCTTCGCGAGGAGGCTCCGGGAGAGCTCGCTCCGGAGGTTCCGGAGCGTCCGGGGAGAGATCATCGGCCGCTCACCCCCGGAACCGTCTCGGGTGGCGCCCCGCGCGCCGCCTCGGTCGTTCGAGCCGCACCCGTGCCACACGCCACACCGCCTGAGCAAACGGAGCAGTATCGGTTCGTCATCAGTGGACCACCCGCGGATTGAGGTAGGCGTACAGGGCGTCGACGAAGATGTTGATCAGCACGAATCCGGTCCCGATCACGATCAGCGACCCCTGGATCAGGGGCCAGTCCCGGACGTTGATCGCGTTAATGACGAGCGTGCCGAGCCCGGGCCACGCGAACACGGCCTCGGTGATCACCGCGCCGCCGATCAGGGTCCCCAGCTGGAGCCCCAACACGGTGACGATCGGGATGAGCGTGTTCTGGAGCGCGTGTTTGTACTGGATCAGCGACTCCGGGAGCCCCTTCGCGCGCGCCGCGCGGACGTACGGCTGTCCGAGCTCCTCGATCATCCCGCTCCGGGTCAGCCGGGTGACGAGCGCGGTGAAGTACGTGCCGAGCGTCACCGCCGGCAGCGCGATATGCCACAGCCAGGTCCAGAGCCCGTCGAGGAACGCGTCGACGTTCATCGGCGCGGCAATCCCGTTCTCGACCGTGACGAGGAACGCGAGCGTCTCGAAGAGGCCGATCGGCCGCCGGCTCGTCGGGAACAGATCGAACTGCACCGACAACACCAGGATGAGCATGATCCCGAGCCAGAAGTTCGGCGTCGAGATGCCGACCAGCGAGAACAGGGTCGCCCCGTAGTCCGCGGGCTCGCGCCGACGCGTCGCGCTGATGACCCCGAGCGGGATCGCGATGACGATCGCGACGACGGTCGCCGCGACCGCCAGCTCGACGGTGGCCGGCACGCGAGCGAACACGATGGTGCTCGCCTCCGTGCCGCGGAGGTACGAGTACCCCATGTCGCCCTGCAACAGCCCGGCGATGTAATCGACGTACTGGACGTATAACGGCTGATCGAGCCCCAGATCCGCGGCTATCTGTGCGCGAAGCTCCGCGCCCGCGTCCAGCGGCGCGACGAACGTCACCGGGTCGCCGGGGGTGATGAACCGCAGCAGGAACACCGCGGTCACGACCCCCCACACGACCAGCACGCCTTGGATCCCGCGTTTCAGGAGGAACCGTCCCAGCGCCATCGGGCCTTAGTTTTCGCCCGGCAGGTTCTGGGACTCGGACATGAGCTCGTCGACCTCCTCGTCTTCCCGGTAGCTGGAGAGCGCCCCGTCGGACGTGAGCAGCGGGATGATCGTCTGGCTGGCGTCGAACGTGGTGTTCCCCCAGCCGAGCAGGTAGAAGTGCGGCATGTTCTCGATGTCGCCGCTCGTCACCTCGCCCGCGAGCGAGGCGAAGTCGCGCTGCTCGACGTCACAGGAGACGTTCGAGAGCTCGTCGATCTGGCTGGCGACCGCCTGCGCGATCTCCACGTCGCGGAGGTACCGCCCCACGGGCGTTTCGAGGGTGATCTCGGCGTCGGCGTGGCCGGAGTCCTCGACGAGCTGTTCGGCCTGCTCGACGTCCTGCGGGTACGGTCCGACCTCCCCGTTGTAGCCGACGAACCCCTCCAGAGTGGGCTGGCCGGTCGGGTCAGCGAACCCCTGCAGGACGTTGTCGATGATGCTGTCCAGGTCGATGGCGTAGTTCATCGCCTGCCGGAACTCCGGGCTGGAGAACGGCTCCACGTCGTACCGCATGGCGTTGAACACGACGCGGGTGCTCGGCACCGCCGTGACTTCCGTGGTGTCCTCGCCGCGGACGCGGCTCACTTCCTGCGGCGGCACGTTGACGATGAGGTCGGTCTCTCCGGCGAGCAGCTGTGAGACGCGCGTGCTCGACTCGCTGGCCGCGCGGATCGTCAACTCCTCGATCTCCGGCGCGTCGCCCCAGTAGTCCGCGTAGGGCTCGTAGACGATCTGCACGTCCTGTTCGTACTCGACGACCTGGAACGGCCCGGTCCCGTTCATGTCGGAGTTGATCTCCGAGGTCTCGCGCGCCTCGATCCAGTCCTGCTGGACGACCTTACAGTACGAGGCGAACAGCGAGAACACGATCGGGTTGACCCCGTCGGAGGTCACCTCGACCCCGCCGTCGACGACCTCGGCGCCCGTGACCCCGGCGAGCTGGTCGCTCTGCGGGCTCTCGATCCCGACCTCGGAGTCGACGACCCGATTGACGCTGTAGGCGATGTCCGAGGGCTGGAGCTCGTCGCCGTTGTGGAAGGTGACGCCGTCGCGGATCTCGAACCGGACGCGGCCCTCTTCGAGGCGCTCGTAGTCGGTCGCGAGCGCGTCGATGATGTCGCCGTCGGCGTTGCGGCCGAGCACGCCGTCGTGGGCCTGCACGACGATGTTGTCGGTCGGCGTCTCCCGGTGGTCGTGGGGGTCGAGCCCCGAGTCCATCGACGACTGCGTGATCGTGACCGACGGTTCGCCCTCGGTCACCGAGATGGCCTGCGCCTCGATCCGCTCGTCGCGGCGGGCGGTCCAGTCGAGTCGGCTCGCGATGCCGTACACGCTGTACTGACGGTTGAGATAGACCCACGGCGCGCGCTCGTTGAGCCGGAGGTTCGCGCGCTGGAGGTGTTCCTCGCGCGTCTCCGGCTCCGGGAGCTCCTCTCCGTCGCCGCCGTCGCTCCCGTCGTCGCCGTCCTCGCCGTCGCTTCCGTCGTCGCCGTCCTCGCCGTCGCTCCCGTCGCCACCGCTGTCCGAGCAACCGGCCAGTCCCACGGTAGCTGCCGTTCCTCCGACGTACTTGAGGTACGTTCGGCGGTTCACGTCCGAGTCGTCGCGTGACATAAGCGGTCCAATACTATCTGGAGACATAAGATCTGTGGTCACGTAGCACACCGCTCGGTGGCGGCTGACCCCGATCAGTCCCTCGGTTTCCGTTCCCGTCTCCCGCTCGACGCGCGGGCGCCGCGGGCGGCGAGGAAGGTTTAATTCCCCGCGGCGACGCCCCCTCCGTATGAGCAGAGCCGATCTCGGCGAGCGGTGGCAGCGCGTGTTCGACGACACCGAGGCGACCGCGGCGGAGTACCGCGACCGCGGCTGGGAGGCGGTCGCGCTCCACCCCGGCGACGTGAACCCGATCGTCGACGCGGCGCGGCTCCACGTCCTGCTGCCCGGCTCGGAGTTCGACGAGGTCAACGACCTCCTCGGCGACGCGTCGGTCGAGTCGGTCCGGGTGTACGCGGCGGCCGGCGAGACGGCCGCCTACCGGCTGCTGGTCGCGGAGAACGCGGCGTCGGAGACCGCCGTCTGCGTCCCGACGTTCGTCCTCGACTCCGACAGGGAAACGCTCGAAGCGGCGGCGGCGGACGCCGGCGAGGTGCGAATCAGGCTCCGTCCGCTCGACGACCGGGACCGCGTCGAGTTCGCCGTCGACGACCCGGACCTGTTCTTCCGCGCGCCGTCGGAGTGAGGGGTCGACTGCCACGTTCGTGGCGATCGACTCGTCCGAAGACTTCGACGTATTCATACTTGTGCGATCACGATCATCGCCATGAACCGAGCAGAGAAGGCGGCCCTCCAGCTGCAGGCGGTCGCCGTGTTGCGGATGTTGAAGGAGACGCGGACCTACGAGGAGCTGTCCGACGTGACGGGCCTGCCGGCGGGCGACTTAAACCGGTACGTCAACGGGCACGTGCTCCCCGGCACGGACCGCGCGAGCGAGGTCGTCGAGGCGGTCGGTCGCGACGCGCTCGCCGACGAGCTGCTCGCTCGCGTCGAGTTCGACGACGAGGGGTACGTCGACAACTCCGGGGTCGTCTTCGACCAGTCGTTCCTCGATCTGGTCGCGCCCGTCGCCGCGGAGACGTTCCAGTTCGAGTCGCCGGACGTGGTGCTCACCGCGGCCACGGACGGGATCACGCTCGGGGCGGCGATGGCGTCCTTCTTCGACGCGCGGCTCGCGTACGCGAAGAAGTCGAAGGAGACCGCCGTCGAGGAGTTCATCGAGTCGCGTCAGCGGCTCGCCTCGGGGATCGAGCTCACCTACTACCTCCCCGCGAGCGCGATCGACGCCGGCGACACCGTCCTCGTCGTCGACGACCTGATCCGGTCGGGCGAGACCCAAGAGCTCCTCCTGGACATCGCCCTGCAGGCGGACGCCGACGTCACCGGCGTGTTCACGCTTATCGCCGTCGGCGACGAGGGGATGGAGCGCGCGCGCGAGATCACCGACGCCCCCGTGGGCGCGCTGACGACGTTCGAGTAGCGCCGGTCGCGTTCGTGTAGGCACGTTCGCGCATTTCTCTCGGCGCTCTAACGTTTTAAACCACATTTATATCCATACTCTTGCATACCATCCGCTGACGTTCAGCAAAGCTTATCACTCGATCCCGGGGTACACTCACGCGTTCAATGGGGCTTACAGACACGCTCGCTGCGCGGTTCGACGTAGAGGAGCACGACTCCGACGTCCGGACGGAGCTGGTTGCGGGGCTCACCACCTTCCTCGCGATGTCGTACATCATCGTGGTGAACCCGTTCATCCTCGCCGAGGCGATCCAGATCCCCGGCTACGAGTTCTTCGAGGTGGTCCAGATGATCGCCATCGCGACGATCCTCTCGTCCGCGCTCGCGACGCTCGTCATGGCGCTGTACGCGAACCGGCCGTTCGGGCTCGCGCCCGGGCTGGGACTCAACGCCTTCTTCGCGTTCACGGTCGTCCTCGGGCTCGGCATCCCGTGGCAGACGGCCCTCGCCGCCGTGTTCGTCGAGGGGGTCCTGTTTATGCTGCTCACCGCGGTCGGCGCGCGAAAGTACGTCATCCAGCTGTTCCCCGAGCCCGTGAAGCGCTCGGTCGGAGCCGGTATCGGCCTGTTCCTGCTGTTCATCGGCTTTCAGGAGCTGCAGATCGTCGTCCCCGACGACGCGACGCTCGTCACGCTCGGCGGGATCTTCGGGAACCCATGGGCGATCCTCGGCCTGCTCGGACTCACGTTCACGTTCGGGCTCTGGGCGCGCGGGGTCACGGGCTCGATCGTGATCGGCATCCTGACGACCGCGGCCGTCGGCTGGGGGCTCACGCTGGGCGGCGTCTTCGAGCGCGGCGTCATCACCCCGGAGACGCTCCCGAGCGCCCAGTACGACATCTCGCCGCTCGCGGGGGCGTTCGTCGAGGGGTTCACCGAGATCGAGCCGCTCACGTTCGTCTTGGTCGTGTTCACCTTCTTCTTCGTCGACTTCTTCGACACCGCCGGGACGCTCATCGGGGTCTCGCAGTTTGGTGACTTCCTCGACGAGGACGGTGACCTCCCGGAGATGGAGAAGCCGCTGATGGCCGACGCGGTGGGGACGACCGCCGGTGCGATGCTCGGCACCTCCACGGTGACGACGTACATCGAGTCGTCGACCGGCGTCGAGGAGGGCGGGCGTACGGGCCTGACCGCGCTCGTCGTCGCGCTGCTGTTCGTCGGGTCACTCGCGGTGATTCCGGTCGTCGCCGCCATCCCCGAGTACGCCTCCTTCATCGCGCTGATCGTCGTCGGCGTGATGATGCTCCAGGGGCTCGTCGAGGTCGACTGGAGCGACCCCGCCTGGGCGGTTTCCGCAGGACTCACGGTCACCGTGATGCCGTTCGCCTACTCCATCGCCGACGGGTTGGCCGCCGGTATCATCGCCTACCCCCTCATCAAACTCGCTATCGGCGAGTACGACGACGTCGCGCTCGGCCAGTACGTCATCGCGGCGCTGCTCGTCGTCTACTACGTCCTGCAGACGCGCGGCGTCATCCTGTAAGCGCGGGCCGGCGCCGCGGTGTGTTTTAAATACGGACGCCGCCCGTGCGCGCAGCGCGCATGGCTCACCGCACTTCTTTACGCGTCTGTCCCGTACCTGATGCCGATGACGGATCTGACGCTCTACGAACTGGAAGGCTGTCCGTACTGCGCGAAAGTCAAGACCGCGCTCGGCGACCTCGATCTCGACTACGAGTCGGTGATGGTCCCGCGCTCGCACGGCGAGCGCACCGAGGTCGAAGCGATCAGCGGGCAGACCGGCGTCCCTGTCCTCGTCGACGAGGCGAACGGGATCGAGGGAATGGCCGAGAGCGACGACATCATCGAGTACCTCGAAGAGACGTACGGCGACGCGAGCTAATCCGGCTAGCACGGCAACAGAGCAACACAAACCCGATCTCGGGGTCGACGCGCCGCCGATCGATCGGGAGGCTATTTATCCGACGGCTGCCACGTCCCCAGCGTGCGACTCATCCNCCGACGCGCTCCGTCCGCCGACGAACCGGCCGACGGCGCGTCGTTCGACCGTGGGCCGGCCGTCACGTCGACGCTCCTCGCGAGCGACGTCGACGTGGCGCGCTCGACGTTCGAACAGGGCCGCGGACTGATGTTCCGTCGGTCGATCCCCGACGACTACGCGCTCGTGTTCCCCTTTGACGCGCCGGACACGCAGTGGCTCCACATGCTGTTCGTCCCGTTCGCGATCGACGCGCTGTGGCTCGTCGACGGCGAGGTGCGGAAGACGAAGCGGCTCGCCCCGTTCGTCGGGCTGGGCCGCGGCCGCGCGGACACGGTCGTCGAGCTCCCCGCCGGCGCGGCCGACGCGGTCGCGGTCGGCGACGAGGTACGGCTCGTCGAGTGACGCCGGCCGTTCGACCGGCTCAACCGCCGTTCCGCGTCCGGAGCTCGATCTCGATCCGCGTCCCGCCAGCTGACGCGGAGCCGATGTCGAACGACCCGCCGCCGGCGCTGACGATCCAGTTGACGTACCAGAGCCCGAGCCCGCTGGCGTGCTCGAGCGGCGTCTCCTCGCCGGTGAGCACCGACCGCTCGGCCGGGGGAATCCCCGGGCCGTCGTCGGCGACGACGAGCGACGCCCACGACTCGCTCGGGAGCTCGGCGGCCGAGATCTCGACGCGCGGGCGCTCGGTTTCGCTGTGGCGGATCGCGTTGTCGACGAGCTCCGCGATCGCCTCGGCGAGGTACCCGATCGCGGACACTGTGACCCCCTCGGGCACGTCGACCTCGATGTCGGCGCCCTCGCGGAGCTCCCCCGGGAGCGAGGCGAGGGCCTCGTCGACCGCGTCGGCGAGGTCCACCGGGCCGGGAGCGGGGCGGTCCGCGAGCAGGCGCTCGACCTGTCGGGAGGTCTCGCCGACGCGGAGCAGGCGCTCGGCGGTGTCGACGACCCGTTCGAGCTCCCTCGACAGCTCCGGGTCGTCGACGGTCTCGATGGCCCGCTCGGTGAACCCGGTCACCACGTTGAGGTCGTTCCGGAAGTTGTGCCGGAGCACCCGCGTCAGGACGGCGAGCCGCTCCTCGCGGAGCGACGCCTCCGTGCGGTCCTCGCCGACGCCGATCGCGCCGACGACCTCGTCGCCGTCGACGACCGGCCCGAGGGCGAGCCGGTACGGGACGCGCTCGCCGGAGCGCGTCAGCAGCGTCGCCTCGCACTCGGCCGGCTCGCGCTCGCGGTACACGCGGCGGAGCGCGTCGGCGACGGCGTCGCGGGTCTCGTCGTCGAACAGCGCCGTCAGGTCGGTCCCGGAGAGCGCCTCGCCGCCCCGCCCGGCGTCGGCGGCGAGGCGGTCGTTCCAGCGCGCGAGGGTCCCGTCCGCGCCGCACTGGAACAGCGCGGCGGGCATCGTCGAGGCGATGGCGTCGACGACGCGCAGCTGCGACCGGAGATCCTCCTCGGCGGCGACGCGGTCGGTCACGTCTGCCAGCCCCACGATCAGCCACCGCTCTTCGGCGATCCTCGTCGTCCGGAGCGACAGCGAGAGGCGACGACGGCCCCGTTTTCCGCCGGTATCCCACTCGAAGTCGGTGACGCCCTCCCGGTCGACCGCCTCGTCGACCGCCGCGCCGAACGGCCTGCCGTCGACGGTCTCGTCGGTCTCGCCGAGGTCGGCGAGCCCCATCAGCGTCAGCGTCCCGCGGTCCTGCCCGAGCAGCGCGGCCGCCGGCGCGTTCGCCGCTCGGATCGCGTGCGTCTCCGGATCGCAGGCTAACGCGGGGGTCGGAACCGCCTCGACGAACGACCGCACGACACGGGGTGTCGACTCGCCGTCACGATCCATTCGTATCTCGTCCGACGGCCCCGAAACGTATAAACTGCGAGGGACGTTCGCCGACCCCGAGACGCCCCCCGTCGACCGGAGGCTCAGTCCGCCTTCGCCTGCCAGTCCCGGACCGTGTCCGCGCCCACGCCGTCCACGTCGGCCGCCAACTCGTCCGGGTCGACCGACTTGAGATCGTCGACGCCGTCGACGCCCGCGTCCTTCAGCTTCTCGGCCGTCTTCTCGCCGATCCCCTCGACGGCCTGGAGCTCCGACCCCTCCTGGCGGGCCGTGAACTCCCGGTAGTTACAGATCGGACAGCCCAGCTCCCACGGCTCGTCGCCGGAGTGGACCCGGAGGTGCGGGAGGTCGTGCTCCTCGCAGCTCTCGTCGGTGACCTCTATCTCGCCGCGCCGGGGGAGCGGCAGCGAGTAGTCGCAGTCGGGGTAGCGCGTACAGCCGACGAGCCGGGAGCCGGAGCGGAGGCGTTTGATGGCCAGCTCTCCCCCGAGCTCTTCTCCGCAGTCGGGACAGACGCCGATCACTTCGTCCTCCTGCTCGTCGGCCTCGTCGGCCTTGCACTGCGGGCAGCCGTGGACGAATGTCTTTCGGCCTGCGAGCATCTTCACATGCCGCAGGTCGTGGTCCTCGCAGGTCTCGTCGAGGATGAGCGGCTTCCCCGTCGAGGGGAGCGGGAGCGTGTACTCGCAGTCGGGGTAGCCGTCGCAGCCGACGAAGTACGACCCCTGTCGGGACTTCCGGACGAGGAGGTCCTCGCCGCACTCGGGACAGGGGCCGAGCGTCTTGTCCGCCTTCAGCGACTTCTGGAGGTGGTCGCCGACCGCCTCCCGCGACTCGGTGAGGTCGTCGAACACGCGGTCGAGGAGGGTGCGGGACTCCTCGGTCACCTCGTCGTACCCCTTCTCGCCGGCGGCGATCGCCTGCATGTCCCGTTCGAGCTGGGCGGTCATCTCCTCGCTGACGATGTGCTCGGCGAACTCCTCGGCGGCCTCGACGACCGCCTCCGCGAGGCGGGTGGGCCGCGGCGGGTCGCTCTCGATGTAGTTGCGGTCGTACAGCTTCTCGAGGGTGCGGTGGCGGGTCGCCTTCGTGCCGACGCCGCGCTTCTCCATCTCCTCGATGAGCCGGGACTGGCCGTACCGGCGGGGCGGCTGGGTCTCCTTCGCGTCCGTCCGCCGGTCGGTGAGCGCGAGCGTCTCGCCGACCTCGACGTCGGGGACGATCCGCTCGTCGCTGGAGCGGTACGGGTACACGTCGTGGTAGCCCGCCTCCAGCAGGCGCTTGCCGTTCGCCTTCAGCCGGAGCCCGCCGTCCGCGACGAGGTCGCCGGGGCCGCTCGCCTCGTCCGAGTTCCGGAGGGCGGCGAGCCCGTCAGCGCGCTCGGCGATCCCGGTCGCCGCGCCGTTCGCGAGCGCGACGACGCGGAGCCGCTCCCACGTCGCGGGCTCGGCGCAGGTCGCGAGGAAGCGGCGGACGATCAGCTCGTACACCTCCCACTCGTCCTCCGAGAGGTCCGAGGCGGCGGGGAGCTCCCCGGTCGGGTGGACCGGCGGGTGATCCGTCGTCTCCTCGTCGCCCTCGGTGGGCTCGATCTCGCGGTCCGCGTCCAGCAGGCGCTTCGCGTCCGCCCCGAACGTCGAGGCGACCGAGAGCTCCTCGATCAGCTCGCGAGGGTCCAGATCCTCCGGGTACACCGTGTTGTCCGTCCGCGGGTAGGTGACGTAGCCGGCGGTGTACAGGTCCTCCGCGAGCGACATGGCGCGCTGGGCGGAGTAGCCGAGCGAGCCGGCGGCCCGGATGAACGCCGTGGTGTTGAACGGGGTCGGCGGCTCGTCGGTGCGGGTCCGGCGGCGCACGTCGTCGACGACGGCCTCGTCGGCCGCATCGAGGGCCTCCGTGAGCACCTCGGCGACGTCGCCGTCCCAGACGCGCTCGGCTTCGTTCCCCTCGTCATTTAAATAGAAGTAGCGCGCCTCGAAGGGGTCGCCGCCCGACTTCGTCAGGTTCCCGTACAGCTCCCAGTAGGACTCGGGGTCGAACGCCTGGATCTCGCGCTCGCGGTCGACGATCAGCTTGAGCGTCGGCCCCTGTACCCGGCCCACCGAAATGAAGTCGTCGCCGAGCTGGCGGGCCGACAGGGAGAGGAACCGGGTGAGCGCCGCGCCCCACGTGAGGTCGATCACCTGTCGTGCCTCGCCGGCGGCCGCCAGGTCGAAGTCGAGCTCGTCGGGGTTCGCGAACGCCTTCTGCACCTCGTTGTCGGTGATCGAGGAGAAGCGGACCCGGTCGATCGGCGCGTCCTCGTTCACCTCGCGCACCAGCTCGTACGCCTCCTTCCCGATCAGCTCGCCCTCGCGGTCGTAGTCGGTCGCGATCACGACTCGGGAGGCGTTGCGCGCGAGTTTGCGGAGGGCCGCGACGATCCCCTCCTGCGTCGGCTCCTTGGTCACCGGCGCGTCGATGAGCTCGACGGGCTCGACGTCGCGCCAGTCGTTGTACTCGGCCGGGAAGTCGACGCCGACCACGTGGCCGGAGAGGCCGATACACCGCTTGCCGCCCCACTTGTACACGTTCACGTCGTTCTCCCGCTCCGCCGTCGCGGACTCGCCGCTCAGGATGTCGGCGATGCGACGCGCCGCGTTGTCCTTCTCCGTGATGATCAGCTCCGGGCCCCGACTCATTGGCCCGGGATAGGCCGCTCTCCCGTCTAAAGGTTTCGCGATACGCTTTTGATCGCCCGAATGCGCGGCTGTACGCCTGTGTCTGCTTTGTGTTGAGTGTTCCGCGGCGTGTCGTCGTGTGCTCTCGTCTGTGAGCAGTCGCCGTCGGCGGTGCGACGGATCTCTCAAAAGTCCGAGCCGCTCATTTATAACTGATCGAGGATTCTGCGGTCGCGTTAAGTTAGAGGATGAGGCGGACGAGTTCTGAGTGTCTATGGCAGAATTCGACCGCCTCAACGATGGTATCGCGTGGATTG
>NZ_AOJH01000066.1 GCF_000337355.1 Halorubrum kocurii JCM 14978
GGTCGCGTTAAGTTAGAGGATGAGGCGGACGAGTTCTGAGTGTCTATGGCAGAATTCGACCGCCTCAACGATGGTATCGCGTGGATTGACTTGTCGTTTGTGGAGCGAGATCGAACTCCGCTCTGGGCGATTGAAGTAGGGATCCGCTGTCACTTGGCCGGTATGTCACTACGCGAGGTAAGTAAATTTCTTGAAGAATATGGAATTGATCGGAGTCACGTCGCAATCCACAACTGGGTTCATAAAGCCAATCTACAGCCGATTTCGACCGTTTCCGAGGATCAACTCGCGGTTGACGAAAAGATGATCCGCCTTCACGGTCAGAAGTTCTGGCTGTACGGCGCAGTTGATCCGTATACGAACGAGATCCTTCACGTGAGCCTCTATCCGACCGCAAATAAACAGACGACGCGATGGTTTCTGACCGAGCTACACCGGCGCTATCAGCTGAATAACGTGGAATTTCTCGTCGATGACGCAGACTATCTTGGGCCAGTTCTCGCTGAAGATGGCTATCGATTTCAAGTCATTCGACATGGAAATCGAAATGCTATCGAACGTGTCTTTTGGGAAATAGAACGACGAACATCATCGTTTGCGAATAGTTTCAGCAATGTCGCGCTCGAGACAGCTCAAAATTGGCTCGAAGCCGTCGCAGTCTACCACAATTCACGCCANTCATCGTTTGCGAATAGTTTCAGCAATGTCGCGCTCGAGACAGCTCAAAATTGGCTCGAAGCCGTCGCAGTCTACCACAATTCACGCCAGACTTAACGCGACCGATTCTGCGGTGACCACCTCCAAAGCCCCAGCCGCGAGGCGGGAGCACGCTCGCTGTGCTCCTCGGTCGCTCGTTTCACTCGCTCCCTGCGGTGCTTTCGTCGTCATCAGAACGCGAAGCGTTCTGATTGGCTCACGAGAGCTTCGCTCTCGTGAACGCCTGCTCCCGCCTCGCAGCTGCCCATTTGAGTCCCACCCGACCGCACAGCACCGCACCTCACGCCTCCCCAGCCTCGTCNTCGGTCGCCCTCCGCGTTGCTCCGGACGACCGACTCCCTCGCGGGCTCCTCGCGCCCTTCGGGCGCTCGGAGGCGCGCCACCGCATTTGTATATAAACGTATATCACCCCTAACCACTTCCATTTATAAGTAGAGGTGCGGGCGTTGGTGCGGCACAATGCGGTACAAAACGAGTCGGCGCGGTGCGCCCTACTCCTCGTCCGGCTCGGTCGGTACGCCGGCGAGGTTCCCCTCGTCGTCGAACAGCTTCGCGCGCAAAAAGCGGGTCCGGTAGCGGTTCGCGCCCTCCTTCGTGTCGGCCTCGCGAATCTCGTCGACCCGGCCGTCGGCGACCGCGTCGATAACCGCCTCTATCTGCTCCTTCTCGCTCGGGGTCAGGTCGAACTCGTAGGTCCGGGGTTGCTCGCTCTCCAGCCGCGTCCACTTGCGCGCGGCCGAGACGACGACCGAACAGGGCTCCCGGCAGGGGAAGACGCCGTCGCCGCCGTCGACGTCGAGGTCGGTGTCGTCGTCGTACTCCCACTCGCGGCGCTTCAGGCACTGCGAGTCGTCACAGCACGCCTCCGCGACCCAGTTGACGTGCTCGTACCCCTCGCCGCGGTCCCACGTCTTCACGACGCCGTAGATGCCGGACTGCCGCGCCATCGTCTCGCGCCAGTGGGTCACGTCGAGCTCGCCCTCGCGCTCGCGGTGCCAGTTGACGACCGTCGCGGGGTAGATCGTCTCGACCGCTTCGTACGCGTCCCGCGGGCCGAGGTCCGGGAAGACCCACCCGCCCGCGAGCGACGGCGCGGTCTTGAGAGGGCGGTACCGCCCCCTCTCGTCGAGGGTCACCAGGTCGCGGGCGTCGAGGGGGTCGTCGTACGCGTCGAGTTCGCCGACCGGGACGCCGGCGTCGTCGGCGTGGCGCACGTCGTACCGGCGCTCGCCGCGCTCCGTGACCGTGGCCGTGATCCGCAGGTCGCCCCACGCGCGCTCGATCCCCTCGGCGAGCGCGGCGTACCGGGCCGCGACCGTCGCGCCGTCGGCGTCCTCCAGCCAGCGCAGGAACGCGCGGCGGGGGCCGAACTCGCCGACGACGCGCTCGAAGGCGTACCAGTCGGTGACGGCGGCGGCGCGCTCGGACAGCGCCTCGTGGAGGCCGCGCTCGCTCAGCCCGGTCGGCCGGTCGCCGTCGGCGAGCACGTACTCGGCGGGGGCGTCCTCGGCCGGGGCGTCCTCGTCGTCTCCCTCGGCGTCACGCGCGACGCTGAACCCCTCGAACCGGAGTGGCTCGCCGGGGTCGCGGTCGGCGAGCGCGTCGAGCACCGCGTCGAAGGCGTCGCTCGGAAGGTCGATCTCGGGCACGTCGGGCTCGTCGGCCGCGGCCTCGGCGCTCGGGGAGGTGGGGTCGGACACGGTCAGTCCCCCGTGGCGACGCGGGTCGTCTCGCGCACGTCGTCGAGCGCGGTCCCGAGGTCGGCGCCGGCGTCGGCCGCGCGTTCGAGGATCACGTCGGCCATCAGGGGCTCGGTGCCCACGGCGCCCGCGTACCAGATCCGCGTGCCGTCCACCTCGGTGGGGACGTCGTACCCCTCGGTGTGGTCCTCGCAGAGCCCCACGTCCTCCGGGATGTCCTCCTGGGTGTGGTAGCCGTCGGCGATGAACAGGGGAACCAGCACCACGTCGTCGCTCTCGAAGAACTCGGGGAGGTCGTCGACCTCCGGGTCCTCGTCCATGTAGAGCGCCCGCACCTCGTCGAAGCGGTCGCGCTCGGCGATCCGGTCGGCGTGGTACTCGATCGCCTTCGCCGAGTTCTCGTTGCGCTCGGTGCCGTGGCCGACGACGGCGAGGCCGAAGTCGTCGCCCACGTCGGGGTCGCCGGTGACCGACTCCGCGCGCCGGACGATCACGTCGGTCATCGCGCGGTGGGTCCCCACCGGACCGCAGTAGTGGACCTCGCGGTCGATGTCCTCGGCGACGAGGGTGGCCTGGTCGGCGGAGAGGCCGTCGGAGTCCCACTCGGAGACGTCCCAGCCGTCGAGCCGGAGCTCGCGGGGGATCACCTGCTCGGTGAAGTAGCCCTCGGAGATGAACAGCGGGACGACGAAGATCTCGTCGCCTTCGACGGTGCGGAGCACCTCGCGGAAGTGCGGTTCCTCCTTCCAGAAGCCGGTCTTCACCTCGTCGAAGGCGCCGGTCGCGCGGATGGTGTCCGCGTGGTCGTACGTCGGCGCGCTCGACCCCGGGTTGAGGTGTGAACCGTGTGCGACGATGACGAGCGACTGCATACACGTCCTGGGGGCGCGCCGTTCTTAGGGACTTCGGCACGTGCGAGGGCGCGGGAACGCGGCGGCGGTGCTCGCCGCCGAGGCGCCGACCGTCGATCCCGACCGAAACCGCCATGCCGTCCCGCGCCGCACCCCGGACCATGTCGCTGGCAGCCGACACCCGCGAAGCCGCCCGGGCCCGCCCCTTC
>NZ_AOJH01000067.1 GCF_000337355.1 Halorubrum kocurii JCM 14978
TGCGAGGAATTGCCCGACTACGCGACCGCCGAGCGCGCGGCCAGCGTGTCGATGCGGAGCGGGGTGGGGGTCGTCGACGGCGGCGGGAGCGACGCCGCCGGCGACGCCGACGACGTGAGCCCCCTCCTCCGCGTCGGTGGCGCGACGGTCGTCCCCGACGGCCGCGACACCGCCATCCTCGCGACGGGCGACGTCGACACCGGGGCGCTCGCGGCGGTCCTCCGCCGCCTCGACGCCGCCGACGTCTCCGTCGCGGCCGCGGGGGTCGCCGGGGACGCGTTCGTCGTCGTCGTGGAGCGGCGCGACGGCGCGACCGCGGTCCGGGTCGTCGAGGACGCGCTGACGGCGGTGCCGACCGACGGTGCGTGACCGTTCGATCCCGCTACCCGCACGCTTTTCTAACGCGGTCTGATAGGTAGGAGCGATGAACGCCGTCACGCTCGGTCCCGCCGGCACGTACTCGCACCGTGCGGCGCGGGCCGTCGCCGCCGAGGTGTCGTTCCGCGAGTCGGTCACCGCCATCGTCGACGCCGTCGCGGCCGGCGAGTTCGAGCGGGGGGTCGTCCCTATCGAGAACAGCATCGAGGGCTCCGTCACGGAGAGCCTCGACGCCCTGGCCGACCACGACGTAGCGGTCACCCGCGAGGTCGTCACCCCGATCCGGCACGCCCTCCTCGCGCAGGGACCCGAGTTCGAGGTCGTCGCCAGCCACTCGCAGGCGCTCGCGCAGTGTCGCAACTGGCTGGAGGCCAACTACCCGAACGCGGGACTCGAAGCGGTCGCCTCCACCGCTCGCGGGGTCGAGCGCGCCCGCGAAGACGCTCGCGTCGCCGGGATCGGGCACCCGGACAACGCCGGCGACGACCTCGAGATCCTCGCCGAGGACATCCAGGACCGCACCTCCAACGCGACGCGGTTCCTCGTCGTCGCGCCCGAGTCCGCCAGGTCCGACGCCGGCGGGAAGACGACACTGATCGTCTACCCGAACGCGAACTACCCCGGGCTCCTACTCGAACTCCTGGAGGCGTTCGCCGACCGCAACCTCAACCTCTCGCGGATCGAGTCGCGCCCGAGCGGCGAGCGCCTCGGCGACTACCTGTTCCACTTCGACGTCGACGCGGGCCTCTACGAGGACCACATGGCGAAAGCGGTCGAGGATATCGAGGCCATCGCCGACAACGGCTGGGTCAAAGTGCTCGGGTCGTACGACACCGAACACGTGTTGGACTGAAGCCCGAGCCAC
>NZ_AOJH01000068.1 GCF_000337355.1 Halorubrum kocurii JCM 14978
GGGCGACCGAAGGGAGCCCGAAGACGCGCCCGACGAGGCTGGGGAGGCGTGAGGTGCGGTTGCGGTGCTGGGTGGGGCGGGACTCAAAGGGGCAGTCGCGAAGCCGCCGCAGACGACGCAAGCACCGGAACGAGTGAGCGGAGCGAACGAGGGAGGAGCACAGCGAGTGTGCGGCGGCTTCGCGGCTGGGGCTTTGGCGGTGTTCGCCGCGGATCCGTCATCAGCCATTTATAAGCGAACGGCCGCGATTTCCGCTACTATCACCACACCGACAACCCCGCCGGCGAAACACGAAGTTCCGTATTACTCGAATCGGTACGTCGCGCCGTCCGGACCATCTTCAATCTCAACGCCAACGTCACGAAGCGCGTCCCGGAGTTCGTCGGCGCGCTCGTAGTTACCCGCCTCGCGCTCCGCCTCGCGCACGTCGAGCACCAGCTCGACCAGCTCGCCGGCCAGGTCTACGTCGCCGTCCGTCGTCGACTCGAACTGGAGCCCGAGCACGCCGCCGGCGAGGTCGTCGAACGCCTCGACCGCCTCGCGGAGGCCGCGGTAGTCGTAGGCGGTCTCGGCGTCGGCGCCGGCGCCGTCTCCCGCCCCGTCCTCGACCGCGTCCACGTGGCGGTTCACGGCGTCGGTGAGGTCCAACAGCGCCGCGGTCGCCTCCCGGAGGTTCAAGTCGTCGTTCATCGCGGCCGCGAAGTCGTCGCGGGCCGTCGCGACCGCCTCGCGGAGCTCGTCGTCGGTCGCCTTCGCACGGGCCTCGGTGGAGTCGAGCGCGTCGACGGCGCGGTCGTAGGTCCGGGAGAGCCGCTCCCAGCGCTCCTCGGCCTCCGCGATCGTCTCCTCGGTGAGCGCCTGCTCGGAGCGGTAGGCGGCGCCGGCGTAGAAGGTGCGGACCACGTTGACGCCGAGCTCGTCGAGGGCGTCCGGCACGGTCCAGAAGTTTCCGATCGAGGAGGACATCTTTTCGCCGTCCATCGCCAGCAGGCCGACGTGGAGCCAGTGGCGCGCGAACGTCTCGCCGGTGGCCGCCTCCGACTGCGCGATCTCGTTCTCGTGGTGCGGGAAGACCAGGTCGCGCCCGCCCATGTGGATGTCCAGGGTGTCGCCGAGGTGCGTCGTGGACATCGCCGAGCACTCGACGTGCCACCCGGGGCGGCCCTCGCCCCAGGGGGAGTCCCACGTCTCGCCGCTCGGGGTCTCGGCGCCGTGGTCGTGTTTCGCGTGCTCGCGCGCGGCGGTCTCGCTCACGCCGTCCGCCTTCCACAGCGCGAAGTCCGCCGGGTTGCGCTTCTCGGACCGCTCGTCCGGCTCGCCCTGCGCCTCGAGGTCCTCGACGTCCTGGTTCGAGAGCTTCCCGTAGCCGTCGAAGCCGGTCACGTCGAAGTAGACGGAGCCGTTCGACTCGTAGGCGTACCCCTTCTCGATCAGCGTCTCGACGAGGTCGCGGATCTCCGGGACGTGCTCGGTGACGCGGGGGTACACCTCGGCCCGTTTGAGGTTCAGTCCGCGCATCGCGTCGAAGGTGGTCGCGGTGAACGCCTCGGCCACGTCGCGCTCGGCGGCCCACTCGTCGCGCTCGCCGATCCGGGCCGTGATCTTCTCGTTGACGTCGGTGACGTTCTCGACGTGACGCACGTCGTAGCCGAGGTGGTCGAGCCACCGGTGGAGCACGTCGGCGTGGAACCACAGGCGGGCGTGTCCGAGGTGGGGGTCGTCCGACACCGTCAGACCGCAGACGTACAGCGTGACGTCGCCGTCGGCCGTGAAATCGACGCGCTCGTCTGCCAGGGTGTCGGTAACGACGAGACTCATTAGCGGGTCGTTGCTGTGGTGAGACTTTTAAACCGTCGGATCGGGCGAGAGGACGAAGACGTGTTCTCTGTCGGTTCGTCTACTCGAGGTTAACTGGTCGTTGTCGACGGCGGATCGGTGACGGACGCCGCAAAGCCTCGGCCGTCCATTTATAAGTGGTTAACCGTCGGTTAGCGGAGAACACCGCCACAGCCCCAGCCGCACCGCTCCGCACAGCACCTCGCACCTCCCCAGCCTCGCCGCTCGCTCCCTCCGGTCGCTCGCGGCGTCCCTCGCGCGTGCGACTCGCGCCCTGCGGGCGCTCGCCGGCACGCGCCACCGCAGTCCCATTTATAAACAGACGATTGCCTATCTTCACAGAGGAGGAAGCCCACGAGTTCAGTCGTGGGTCACTGACGCCTCCCGCGTCGTCCACTCCACTTCGTAGCCCGCCTCGCGCACCGCCGTCAGGACCCGGTCGACGTGGGCGGGCCCGTTGGTCTCCACCTCGAACACGAGGTCGGCGTCGCCCACCGGGAGGTCCGGGCGACTGCGCTCGTGGCGCACCGTCCGGATGTTCGCGCGCTCCCCGCCGATCAGGGTGGTGATCTCCCCCATCGTGCCGGGCGTGTCGTCGATCCGGACGGACAGCTCGATCAGCTGGTCCCGGTCCACGAGGGCGTGCGTCACCACCTCCTTCAGCGTCGTGACGTCGATGTTTCCGCCGCAGAGCAGCGGGACCACCGTCTCGCCGGCCAGATCGAGCACGTCGACGGCGCCGTCGTTCAGGAGAGCGGCCGCGGCGGTCGCGCCCGCGCCCTCGATCATCTGTTTCGCGCGTTCGAGGAGGAGCAGGATCGCGCTCGCCACGTCGTCGTCGCTGACGACGACCACCTCGTCGAGGTGCTCCTCCAGAAGCCCGAAGGTGAGGTCGCTCAGCCCGCCGGTCGCGATCCCGTCGGCGATCGTGTCGGGCTCCCCGCGCGTCACGAGCTCGCCGGCCGCGAGGCTCTCCGAGAGCGTCGAGGCGCCCTCTGTCTGGACGCCGACGACCCGCGTCTCGGGCGAGCGCGCCTTGACCGCGGTCGCGACCCCGCCAGCGAGCCCGCCGCCGCCGACCGGGACGAGCACGGTGTCGACCCCGGGCACCTGCTCGAGCACTTCCAGCCCGAGCGTCCCCTGTCCGGCGACCACGTCCGGGTCGTCGAACGCGTGGACGAACCGCGTCCCGGGATCGTCTATCAGGGTCTGCGCGTGCGCCATCGCCTCCGGGAACGCGCTCCCGCGCAGCACGACCTCGGCGCCGTACCCGCGGGTCGCCTCGATCTTCGCCGCCGGCGCCGACTCAGGCATCACGACGGTCGCGTCGATCCCCGCGCCGGAGGCCGCGAGCGCGACCCCCTGCGCGTGGTTGCCCGCGCTCGCGGCCACGACCCGGTCGATCTCGGGGGCGTCGGTTCCCGCCCCGGACTCGGCGACGGCTCGAGAGATCGCGTTGTACGCGCCCCGCGTCTTGAACGAGCCGGTGCGCTGGAGGTGTTCCATCTTGAGGCGCACGTCGGCGCCGCACCGCTCGCTCAGCGACCGGCTGCGCTCGACGGGCGTGCGCTGGACGATCGCCGCCGGTTCGAGCCGATCGGCGGCGGCCTCGACGTCCGCGATCGTGACGGAGGACATGAGCACGGTGTTCTCAGCGGTCCCCGAAAAGGACTCGGTTCCGAAACGGAGTTTTATCGAGCGGACCGCCCGGCCCTCACCGTCTTCCCGGCCCTCACCGTCTTCCTGGCTCTCACCGTCTTCCTGGCTCTCACCGTCTTCCTGGCTCTCACTGTCTTCCCGGCCCTCACCGTCTTCCTGGCTCTCACCGTCTTCCTGGCTCTCACCGTCTTCCCGGCTCTCACTGTCTGCCCCGCCTTCACCGTCTGCCCGACCTTCACCGCTTCCCGAGCGCCTCCTCGAACACCCGCTGGGCGCGCTCGTACCCCTCGTCGCGGTCGACGATCGGCTCCGGGTAGTCCGGCGCCAGCCCCTCGCGCTCGCCCCGCGAGAGGGTCGGCCAGTCGACGATCTTCTCCGGGGGCACGTCGCGGAGCTCGGGGACGTGCGCCTTCACGAAGCGGGCCTCGTCGTCGTACTTCGCCATCTGCGCCACCGGGTCGAAGATGCGCACGTCCACCGAGTCGGTGCCCGTGGAGGCGGTCCACTGCCACGCGCCGTGGTTCGAGGCGTGGTCGTGGTCGATCAGCTGCTTCGTGAAGTAGCGCGCCCCGCGCCGCCAGTCGATCAGGAGGTGTTTCGTCAGGAAGCTCGCGACCACCTGCCGCGGGCGGTTGTGGACGTACCCCTCCGCGTTCAGCTGGCGCATCCCCGCGTCGACGAGCGGGTACCCCGTCTCCCCGCGCGTCCACGCCTCGAAGTCCGCGTCGGACTCGCGCCACGCGATCTCGTTGGGGAACGCCTTGTAGTTCGAGACGGCCAGATCGGGGTTGTGGTACAGCAGGTGGTACATCTGCTCGCGCCACGACAGCTCGTCGCGGTACTTGTCGACGTTGCGGCGCTCGTCGCCCGTCGCCGCCTCGAACGCGGCGGTCGCGTCCGCCCACAGCTCCCGGATCCCGATCGCGCCCGCCGCGAGGTACGGCGACATGCGCGAGACGGCCCGGGTCGGCGCCTCGACGGCTCGAGCGAGGTCGTCGCGCGTGTCGGCGTACGACCGGATCCCGTACTCGAGGAACCCGTCGAACCGGTCGCGCGCGGCCTCGTACCCCGCGGTCGGGAGGTCGATGTCGGCGTCCGGCTCCGGGACCGCCTCCCCGTCGCGCACGGTCGCGAGCGCCGCCGGATCGGGCTCCGGACGCGGGTCCCGCTTCGGAACGGCGTCCCAGTCGTCGCGGAACCGGCCGTGGTTCGGATACCGCTCCGCCAACCGACCCGGATCGACCAACACGGCGTCGGTGTGGGCCTCGGTCGCGACCCCGACGCTCCCGAGGGCCGCCTCGACGGCCCGTTGGCGAGCGCGTCGGGCCGGCCGGTAGTACTCGTTGTAGAACGCGGCGTCGGCGTCGTGCTCGTCGGCGAGCTCGACGAGGACCGACTCGGGGTCGCCGACCCGAACGACGAGGTCGCTCCCGAGTTCGCGGTACCGCGCCTTCAGTCGCTTGACGTGGCGGAGGACGAACGCGCGCTGGCGCGCGCCCGTCGTCTCGAACAGGTCGTCGTCGTAGACGAACACGGGGAGGACGGTCCCCGCGCGTGCGGCCGCCGCGAGGCCGGCGTTGTCCCGCGTGCGCGGGTCGCGTCGGTGCCAGAAGACGTGCATGGGTGTGGTACGGGCTCCGCCGGATAGTGTCCTTCGGGGCTCGCTCGACGCCGAGCCGCCGAACCCACCCGTGCGTTTATATCGTCGAGGTCGAAGCGAGGGTATGCAACCGCTCGTCGTCGTCATCCTCGTCGGCGTCCCGCTCGTGTGGCTCGTCGCCTTCGCTGCCTACGCGTATCTCGACGCACCGAACCACGGAATGGACCGGCGGAAGTGGGCGCTCATCTGCTTTTTCGTCCCGCTGTTCGGCTTCTTCGCGTACGTGTTCGAGCGCGGCGAGCTCGACTACGACCCCTCCGAGGACCCCTACGCGCAGGGCAGCGACGCGCGCAAGGCCGGCCTCGCGGTCCACGAGCGTCGGCGCGGGGAGAAGGGGCTGGGCCCGGCCGGGACCGAGGCGGACGACGGCGAGGACGACGAGACCGACGAGTGGAACGACCCCGACGGGATCGATATCGACGACGACGGGTGAGCCGCCGACGGCGGGGGACCGCGGAAACTCACAGCATGTCGAGCAGCGCCGAGCGCCGCCGGTCGAGATCGAACGCGGCGTCGTCGGCGTCGAGCCGCTCGAAGAACGCGAAGGCGTCTGCGCCCGACCGCTCCGCGTGCTCGACGAGCGCCTCGATCGACGCCCGGTTGAGCGCGAGCGATTCGAGGTGGCCGCAGGCGAGCGCCAGCGCGACGCCTGCCTCGCCGGCGGGGAACGCGGGATCGACCGCGGAGAGGTCGGGGTCGCTTTCGACCGCGCCGCCGGCGTCGGCGTCGACGGCGGGGAACGTCCGGAGACAGCGGGTGCAGACCGCCGTCTCCGCCGCCGGTGCGTGGTCCCGAACCGCGGTCGGAACCGCGAACGCGACGACGTCGGCGTCACAGCGAGGACAGGGCATGTCAGCCACGACGACCGTGGCGAGTATGAATGTGGCCGTCGACCGCGGCGAAGTCGATCCCCCGTCGGCCGAGCGATATCAGTCCACCGTGGCGGACACGCGACCCCGAGACGCCCGGAGCGAGCGGAGCGTCGTGAAGACGATCGCCGCGGCCACGACGACCGCGGCGCCGATCACGAGGACGAGTCCCAGCGTCTCCAAGGTCTCGTTCCCGAGGTACGTCCCGATTTCGCCGATGCCCACCGCCACGGAGCCGGCGAGCAGCATGCCGCCGAAGTACACCTTGATGTCGTCGGCGTCGACCACGGCGGTCGCCGCGGAGCCGATGCGGGCGCCGAGCGCGCTCCCGAACAGGAGGGGGGCGACGATACCGAGGTCCACGCCCCCGCTCTGCCCGTACAGGTAGCTCCCGATCCCGCCGGAGAACACGATCTCGAAGAGGTCGGTCCCGACGGCGACCGGCGTGGGGACGCCGATCGCGTAGATCATCGCCGGCATCCTGATGAATCCGCCGCCGACGCCGAGGAACCCCGAGAGCACTCCCGTCGAGAAGGCGACCGCGGTGATCACCCACGCCGAAACGTGGACGTCGCCGCGGAGCGTGACCATCGGCGGGATCCGGACGGTTTCCTGGATCCGCTTGGCGATGTCCGGAATCTCGTACTCACTCAGGTCCTCGTCGGCGGCCGCGTCGTGGTCGATGCCGCCGTCGCTATCGTTCGAGAGCGCCTCGCGCGTGATCATCAGCCCGATACCGCCGAGCAGGAACACGTAGACGACGCTGATGATCCCGTCGGCGAGCCCCAGCGCCTCCAGGTAGAACACGCTGGCTCGGCCGACCTCGATCCCGACGGTCGTCCCGGCGATCATGATCGCCCCGAGCTTGTAGTCGACCTGCCCGAGGTCGTGGTGTTTCAGCGTCGCGATCACCGCCGTCCCGAAGACGAACGCCATTCCGCTCCCCACCGCGACGGAGGCCGGATACCCCAACATCAACAGCGCGGGCGTCACGAGGAAGGAGCCTCCCATGCCGAAGAAGCCGAAGAGCAGCCCGACGACCAGCCCGAAGCCGACGAACAGCGCCAGCATCTCCGGCGAGGTGTCGACGACTCCTATCAGGTTACTGAACATCTTTCGACCCTCCGACGATCACCCGCATGAGACGGGGACCGACGAGCCGTTCGAGCCCCCCGTAACCGACGTACAGCAGGACCGCCTCGACCAGGATCGCCCCGATCAGCATCGCCGTCTGGGGGTCCCACGTGGGGATCTCGAGACCTGACATCACTCTGCCCTCCGGTTGCTGCGAACAGTCGTTTGGGTTTCGCACATTTCTGCTCACTACACCGTATCCCGCTCACGGATAAAATAGTTGTGTATAGTCAGCACAATTCTATATCTCCGTAACCTCCCCCCGACCACAGATAACTTATTCGTGGGTTTCCCGATGGGCCGCCCGACCGCGACGCCGTGGCCCGCGCTGTCAGCGCGGCCTTCCGCCGGAAACGTCAGTTCGTCGGTCGCGGCATTCTCCGCGTGGCACATTCCGTCGATCGCTACATCCTGTCGACCGCCGCATCTCGTCCATCTCCATACCCCGCCGACCGCCATATTCCATCAGCCGCCGGTTTGCAGGTCTTAATATTGTATAATAATGTGGTTGATACACACTAAATTCGACCTCGAAGCGACGGCTTCCGACTCGTCGACGGCGGCTAACGCAGCGAAAAGGCGTCGCTGACGCAGCGAAAAGGCGTCGCTGACGGAGCGGCGGCGGCGAGCGGATTCAAAAGGGGGCGACTCCGCGAAACGGACTCGACCGGCCGCCTCAGTCGGCGGGTTCGGGGTCCTCGACCGCGGCGGCTTCGACCTCGGCGGCCGCCTCGGCCTCCGCCTTCTCCTCTTCTTCCTTCTTGGCCTTGATCTTCTTCATGCGGAAGATCTCCTCGCGCTCCTGCTCTTCGAGCTTCTGCTCGATGTACTCCTGATTCTCGTAGAGGGTCGGGAGCAGCGTGAACTCGAGGGCGTTCACGCGGCGCTTCGTGGTCTCGATCTCCGTGAGCATCTTCTTCATCGCCGTCTCGACCTCAGCGGCGAGAATGATCTTCTCCAGCAGCTCCTCGTAGGCGTCCGCGGCCTCGTCGATCCGCGCGGAGGACCCGAGCAGTCCGTACCCCCGCTCGTCGAGGCTCTTTTTCACCTTCGAGGACTCGATCTGCGGGACCACGACGCCCATGATGTTCTTCGACTGGGTCGTGATCTCGGGGTGCTCTTTCAGCGCCGCGGCCGCGCCACGGACGGCGACGTCGCCCTCCATCGCGCGGGCCATGTCGATCTTGCGCTGGGCCGTCTCGTAGTTCTCGGACACGTCCGAGCGGACGTCCTGCGCCTGATCGAGGATGTCCATGAACTCCATGATGAGGCCGTCACGCTTCTGTTCGAGCGTGTCGTGACCGCGCTCGGAGAGCTCGATGCGGTCCTCGATCGCCATCAGGTTCTTGCGAGTCGGTTTGACGTCCTTGGCCATCTATTGGAGGGAGATAACGAACCGAGCCTGTTAACCTTTTATTGTTTGTCGACGGATTCCCGCGCTCGCCGCTCTGCGGTCCGTCCGGCGCTGTCGGTCGGTCGCCGCCGTCGCTTCCGCCGCTCGACGAGCGGCTGACGACGCTAACCGAACTGCGGAACGGCGCGGCCGGCACGCGGACCGCGAGGAGAGACCGAACGCAGACGGACGGACCGCCCGCCCTCGAAACCGGTGCAGCCGCGCCGTCGGTTCACACGACGTGTCGGTTCGCGGGACACGCCGTCGGTCGGCAGCCGTCGATCCTCCGCCACCGCCGAGCGTCCCGACCTCGTCGGGCGCGCTCGGACGTTTCTATCAGTCCGCCGCTCCGGGCTCGGCCGTCGCCGAGCCGGCGGCGTCGAGGACCTCGCGGCTCGACAGCAGGATGAACCCGAAGCCGACCTTCGCGACGAGGTCGAGGACCATGAACCCTGCCGTCTCAATGTTGAGCGTGAGGATCTGCAGCCCTTCGGTCCCGAGGAGCCACCAGACGGGGTAGACCAGCCAGATGACGACGATCAGCGTCCGAAGGGTGCTGAACGTCGACGCGGCCGAGCCGGACAACCGGGATGCCTTCTCGTCGAGCGAGCCGTACAGCATGTACAGGAGCACCAGCAGGAAGCCGGTGGAGACGCCCCACCAGACGAGACGATTCCCGCCGGCGCCGAGCACGGCCGCGCTCGTCGACAGCGTCGCGATCGCACCGGTACCGATCATCAGCACGTCGAGGCCCACCAGCGAGGCGAGCTCGTTCCGGTTCGCTCCGGCGAGCAGACCGAGGTCGAGGAGCAGAAGCGGCGTCGTGAACAGCCAATCGGTGTACCGTGCCCAGTAGATCGGAACCTCTTCACCGGCGAGCGTAATCGTCGTTAACCCGAACCCGAGCGCCATCGCGAGGTAGTTGACGAACGCGATGGCGGTGATGAAGATCGTTACGATGTAGAACTCCTGCCGCCGCCTGTCGGTCTCCCCCCACCCCCTCGCGATGAAGTACAACATCCCGAGGAGCATCCCTAGCGTCCCTATCCAGAGCCAGATCCCTTCGCTACCGGGTTGTGCCATCATGGCGCGGGTAAAGATATGTGAAGATCCGTACTAAACGGCGTACCCAACTAGTGTGGCTCTCCGCTGAGAACCGGTCACACCTGCTCGAAGCGAGGTGGTCGCGGCCGGCCGGCCCCGTTCACTGGTCGACGATCGCCGCCACGATCTTGCGCTGTGCCACTCGCAAGTGCTGGTGGAACGTCGATCGGGTGACGCCCATCGACTCGGCGATCTCGTCTCCGCTCGTTTCGTGTGGCCACGCGAAGTACCCGCTCGTGTGCGCGCGGACCAGCGCGGCGCGCTGTCGCTCCGTCAACTGCGACTCGATCTCGCCGACGAACCCGCGATGCGTCCGGTGGGTGTGTTCCCGCCGCCGATAGCTGCGGAGGTCCGCGTTCGGCAGGTCCTCCATCGCGTCGGCTGCGAGAGACCGCGCCAAGGCTTCCCGACCGACTTCGATCGTCGCGACCGCGACGCCGTCTTCGACCGACCAGCGACACAGCTCGCCGCTGTACTCCCTGAGAAGCCCCTCCAGCGGCGTCTGGTCGACGGACAGCTCGACCAGGGTTGCGGCGGTCTCCGCGGCGAGGATCGCGTGGACGGTGACGCCCGCTGCCTCGGCGGCCGCGTGGACACGCTCGTCGTCGACCCCCGTCGCGCCGTCGAGTTCGAACAGCAACGACTGCTCGCCCCGATCGCCGACGGTCCCGGTGTGGCGGAGCGAGCAGGACAGCGCCTCGGCGAACGCCCCCAGCGGGTGGTCGCCGAGCGCCAGCTCGAACTCGACGACGTTGTCCCCCCGGAGCGTCCGCTGGCTCTCGAGCGCGTTGATGCCGATCGCGACGGTCCGACCGAGCGCCGTCAGCACGTCGCGTTCGTGCCGCTGAAACTCCTCGGTCTGTGCGTAGACCGCGATGGCGCCGTAGGTCGCCTCGCCGAAGTAGAGCGGCACGCCGGCGACCGCGGCCGCCTCGGCCGGCTCGGTGGATTCGATCGGTTCGAGCTGCACGCGCCGGTCCTCGACCGCCGCCGCGACGACGGGGCTCGCCGAGCGAGCGCTGCCCTCCGTGGAGTCCATGGAGATAGATTCGATGTCCGGCCCGACCTCGCCCGCCGTCGCTTTCGGTTCGACCGTTTCGGTCGCCGGATCGTACGTCCCGATCCACGCGCCGGTGTACGTGTTCGCGATGCTCCGCACCACGTCCCGTCGGAGCTCGTCCCGTGACGACGCCAGCGCCACGGCTTCTGTCACGTCGGCAACGACGCCGTCCAGCCGCTCCAGCAGGCGGGACTGCCCGGTCCGCTCGCGTTCGACCCGTTCCGCGCGCTCCGCAGCGGCCTCTTCGGCCCGCTTGCGGCGCGTGACGTCCTGTTGGAAGCCGACGTAGTACGCGATCTCGTCCGCCTCGTCCCGGAGCGGCGCGAGCGTCACCTCGTTCCAGAACAGCTCGCCGTCCCGCCGGTAGTTTCGGAGTTCGACGGTCGTGGGCTCCCCGTTCTCGATCGCGGCGCGCATCTGACGCACCGGCTTCTCGCGGGTCGCCTCGCCCTGCAGGAACCGGCAGTTCCGACCGACCGCGTAGGACGTCGAGTACCCGGTCATCCGCTCGAACGCCGCGTTCACGTAGATCAGCGGCATGTCCGGCTCCGTCGCGTCCGCGATCGTGATCCCGACCGGCGCCTCGTCCATCGTGCGGGTCTTCAGCGCCTCGTCGACGGCGTCGGTGCTCGCGGACGTCGCCGAACCGGACGCGCGGGTCGACCGTTCGGACCCCCGTTCGGACCTCGGGAACTCCGGCCGTGTCATATGGGTACACGGTCGCGGACGACCAAAACCTACCGGGTCGCGCGAGCAGCCGGTCGGAGCCGTCCCTCAGCGCCGCCGCTGGCCGGAACGGGCGCGAAAGAGTGGAAAGAAGGCGGCGTCAGTCGGCCGCTTCGACGACCTGCCGCTCCGAGTCGTCCTCGCGGTAGTACTCCTCGATGAACTCCTCGTCGATCCGGTTGAGGGCGTCCTTCGGGAGCATCGAGAGCAGGTCCCAGCCGATCTCCAGCGTCTCCTCGATGTCGCGGTTCTGGTCGAAGCCTTGGTCGACGAACTCCGACTCGAACGCGTCCGCGAAGTCCAGGTACTTGTTGTCCAGCTCCGAGAGCGCCTCGCGACCGACGATGTTCACGAGGTCGCGCAGGTCCTCGCCCTCCGCGTACGCCGCGAACATCTGGTCTTTCACGTCGGCGTGGTCCTCGCGGGTGAGCCCCTCGCCGATCCCGTCGTCCATCAGCCGCGACAGGCTGGGAAGCACGTTTATCGGCGGCTGCAGGCCCTGACTGTTCAGGTCGGGGTCGACGTAGATCTGCCCCTCCGTGATGTACCCGGTCAGGTCCGGGATCGGGTGGGTGTCGTCGTCGCCCGGCATCGTGAGGATCGGAATCTGCGTGACCGAGCCCTCACGGCCCTGAATCCGCCCGGCGCGCTCGTACAGCTGCGCCAGGTCAGTGTACATGTATCCGGGGTAGCCACGCCGACCAGGGACCTCCTCGCGGGCCGCTCCGATCTCGCGGAGCGCCTCGCAGTAGTTGGTCATGTCCGTCAGGATGACGAGGACGTGGTAGTCCTTCTCGAAGGCGAGGTACTCGGCCGTGGTGAGCACCATCCGCGGGGTGACCGTCCGCTCGACGGCGGGGTCGTCCGCGAGGTTCATGAAGACGACGGAGCGCTCTAGCGCGCCGGTGCGCTCGAAGTCCTCCATGAACTCGTTGGCCTCCTCCTGTGTGATCCCCATCGCGCCGAAGATGACGGCGAACTCGGAGCTCTCCTCGTCGTCGCCCTCCTCCTCTTCGGGCACGCTGGCCTGCCGGGCGATCTGCATCGCCAGCTCGCTGTGCGGCTGGCCGGAGCTGGAGAAGATCGGGAGCTTCTGGCCGCGAACGAGGGTGTTCATCCCGTCGATCGCCGAGACGCCCGTCTCGATGAACTCCTCGGGGTACTCCCGGGAGTACGGGTTGATCGCCGCGCCGACGATGTCTTGACGCTCCTCGGGGACGATCTCCGGACCGTCGTCGATCGGGCGGCCGGAGCCGTCGAGGACCCGTCCGAGCAGGTCCTCGGTGACGGGCATCTTCATCGTCTCGCCCAGGAAGCGGACGGACGCGTTCTGGTCGATACCGGAGGTGCCCTCGAACACTTGGATGGCGACGACGCCCTCCGAGGATTCGAGCACCTGTCCGCGCAGCGTCTCCCCCTGTGCCGTCTCGATCTCGACGATCTCGTCGTAGCCGATCGACTCGTCGACCTCGGCGTACACGAGGGGGCCGCTGATCTCGGTGATGGTTTGATACTCTTTCATGTTAGTAGAGGCTCCGGAGTTCCTCGGCGATCTCCGATTTGAGCTCCTCGACGTACTCCTCGTAGTCCTCTTGGACGCCGATCCGGTTGATCCGGGGGGCGGCCTCGGTGTCGACGATCTCCTCGACGGGGACGCCCGCTTCGAGCGCCTTGAACGCCTCGTCGTTGAACGTCTCGATCGTCGTCAGCATGAGGTACGTCTTCTCCGGCGGACAGAACGTGTCGACCGGGTGGAACGCGTTCTGCTGGAGGTACGCCTCGCGCAGGTAGCGGGCGACCTCCAGGGTGAGCTGCTGGTCGTCGGGGAGGGCGTCCTTCCCGACGAGCTGGACGATCTCCTGCAGCTCGGTCTCCTCGTCGAGCACGTCGACCGCCCACTGGCGCTTCGTCGCCCAGTCGTCTGCGACCTCGTCTTCGAACCACGGGTCGAGCTGGTCCTTGTACAGCGAGTACGACTCGTTCCAGTTGATCGACGGGAAGTGGCGGCGCTCCGCCAGGTCCGCGTCGAGCGCCCAGAACGTCTTCACGATGCGCAGGGTGTTCTGGGTGACCGGCTCGGAGAAGTCGCCGCCGGGCGGCGACACCGCGCCGATCGCCGAGACGGACCCCTCCGTCCCGTTGACGTTCTCGAAGTAGCCGGCGCGCTCGTAGAACTGCGCGAGCCGGGCGGCGAGGTACGCGGGGTACCCCTCCTCGCCGGGCATCTCCTCCAGCCGGGAGGAGATCTCGCGCATGGCCTCCGCCCACCGCGAGGTGGAGTCCGCCATCAGCGCCACGTCGTACCCCATGTCGCGATAGTACTCGGCGATCGTGATCCCCGTGTAAATGCAGGACTCACGCGCCGCGACGGGCATGTTCGAGGTGTTCGCGATGAGCGAGGTGCGGGCCATCAGCGGGTTGCCGTTGGCCGGGTCCTCCAGCTCGGGGAAGTCCTCGATGACCTCGGTCATCTCGTTGCCGCGCTCGCCGCAGCCGACGTAGACGATGATGTCCGCGTCGGCGTACTTCGCGAGCTGGTGCTGGGTGACCGTCTTCCCCGAGCCGAACGGCCCCGGGATCGCGGCCGTCCCGCCCTTCGCGATGGGGAACAGGCCGTCGAGGATGCGCTGCCCGGACACCAGCGGCGTCCGGGGCGTCTTCTTGTTCTCGGAGGGGCGCGCCTCGCGGACGGGCCACTCCTGGTGCATCGACACGTCCGTGCCGTTGGCGAGTTCGGCCACCGTCTCGGTGACGTCGAACGACCCCGCCTCGATGGCGGTGACCTCGGTGGTCTCGTCCTCCTCGAGCGCGTCCGGCGGCACCATCACCTTGTGGTCGATGGTGACCGTCTCCTCGACGACGCCGACCACGTCCCCGCGGCCGACCTCGTCGCCGACCTCGACCGTGGGCTCGAACTCCCACTCCTTCTCGAGGTCGATGCCGGGCGCGTCGACCCCGCGGTCGAGGTACGGACTGCCCATCTTGCCCTCCAGCACGTCCAGGGGCCGCTGGACGCCGTCGTAGATGGCGTCCAGCATGCCCGGACCAAGGTCGACCGACAGCGGCTCGCCCGTGTTCTCGACGGGCTCGCCGGGGGCGACCCCGGAGGTTTCCTCGTACACCTGAACGGTCGTGATGTCGCCTTCGATCTCGATCACTTCCCCCATGAGGCCTTCGTCGCCGACGTAGACGACGTCGTTCATGCGGGCGTCGAGGTCGCGGGCGCTCACGACCGGACCGCTCACGCTCTGGATAACACCGTCTTCGCTTATGGTGGTCTCCGTGGATTCTGCTTTACTCATATTAGTCGTCCTCCTCCATCAGGTCGATCCCGATGGCTCGTTTGATCTGGTCGCGCAGCCCGCCGCTGCCGGCGCCGGACCCGCCGAGGGTCACGAGCACGGGCTCGATGCTCCCCTCCACCGACTCGCGGGTCCCCCGCGAGAGGTGGTCGAGGTCGTCGTCGTGCATCACGATGATGCCGGTGTCCTCGTCGCCGAGGGTCCGTTCGACGGCGTCGTCGAGCCGCTCGTCCTTCTCGTCGTCCGGTACGTTCTCGAACTTCCGCACGCCGGCGAGCCGGAACCCGGTGGTGAACTCAGGGCTCCCGACGACGGCGATCTCCTGGCTCATGTTATCACCAGCTACGATTCGATCTGGTCGACCGGCAGCCCGGCCTCCTTCCCGCGGGCGATCGCCCGGATGTTCTCCACCTCGCGCTCCTTCGCGAGGATGTAGGAGATGATCGGGGTGACCGACACCGGGTGAATCGTGCCGAGCCGGTCGCCGTACGCCAGCAGGGCGGCGTCGGTCGCGTGCTCGAACGCGATGAGGCTGTCCGCCTCCTCGAGCTCGCGAAGCGCCGGCCCAAGCTCCTCCCCGTACTGGCTGTCTCCGATGTACTCCACGAGCTCGTCGAGGTTCCGCGCGAGCCGCGCGAGCGAGTCGCGGGTGAACAGCTCGCCGCCCTCGATGAAGTACGCCGCGGGGTCGATGTCCGCGCCCGACCGGGCGAGCCGGAGGGCGTTCGTCGCGTTCCGAAAGTCGACCTCCGCCTTGAGGAACGCCTCGTACTGCCGGGTCGGCTCTGCGTTGCCGAGTCCCGACAGGAGGCGCTCGTAGAACGCGCGGTCGACGGCGTTCTCCAGCGGCACGAGCGTGTCCGTCTCCTCGTACTCGCCGTACGCCTCCCGCAGCGGGTCCCCGTAGATCGTGTCTTCGAGCACCTCGACGACGGCGTCGATCGAGTCGGCCTCGAGCAGCCGCCGCATCCGGCGGCCGTCGAACTCCCCAGCGCGGATCAGGTCGACCTCTATCGCCGACTGGTCCGCGTCCGTGTAGGCTCCGCGGATGACCGTCTTCACGTTCCAGGCGTCGAACTTGCGGAGGTACCGGGCGATCAGGTCGTACAGCGACCCCTCGCTCCAGTCGAGGATGTCGTCGAACTGCCCGGCGAGGTTCCGGTTCAACGCGTACTCGATCAGGTCCACGCCGCCGTGCCGACTGCCGAGGGCGTTGATGTCTGCGCCGTAGCTCGACTCCTCCATGAACCGGGCGATCTCCGCCGGGCCCATCCGGGTCAGCTTCCGGTACTCCTCGTCGCCGTAGAGGCTGCCGCGGCGGGCACGAACCCGCGCGACGACGTACTCTGGGTTCGAGCTCCCGACGGCGCTCATTGGTCGAACAGCTGCTCCGAGATGTTCTTCAACTCGTCGTCCCAGACGGACTCCAGGATCGAGTCGAACGTGTTGTTCACGCGAACGCGAGAGGTATCGCTCTCCGCGACGACCCCGCCGAGGCAGTCGACTTCGCCGTCGACCTCGGCGTTGCGGTCCTCGACGAGCTCCTCGACGAGCTCGACGTCCTCGGGGCGGGTGTAGACGGCGACGTCCTCGTCGTCGTCGAACTCCGCGAGGGTCGCGTCGAGCAGCGTCTCGGTCAGCTCGCGGCGGCGGTCGCCGTCGAGCCCCTCGATGGCGGCCTCGACGTCGTCGTAGACGTCTTCCAAGACGTCGCGACGGGCGCCGAGCCGCTCCTGTTTGGCCTCGAGTTTGGCCGAGGAGAGGGTCTGCTCGCGTTCCTGATCGATCTGTCGATCGACCTCTGCGAGCCGCTCCTCGCGGATGCGCTCGGCGTCGGTCTCCGCCTCGGCGACGATCTCGTCGGCCTCGGACTCCGCCGCCTCGCGGATCTCCTCTGCACGCGCGCGGGCTTCGTCTCGAACGTCCTCAACGACAGTGTCCAAACTCATTGGTGTGAAAGGGAGTGCCGCTTAGACGATGAAGACGACGACGAGCGCGAGGATGACGATCGTCTCGGGAAGGACAGTCAGGATGAGCCCGTTGACGAAGAGGTCGTCGTCCTCGGCCATCGCGCCGACGGCCGCCGAACCGATACCTCGCTCGGCGTAGCCCGCGCCGAGCGCCGCCAGCCCGACAGCGAGTGCTGCCGCGGCGTTGGCGTCAGTCAGCGTTCCACCGGCCTGCAGTGCGACGTTCCCGAGTTCGTTGGTAGCTTCAAGCATTGGTAGTAGTTGCGGTTGCTCGTCTCCGAACAGTTGCTAGTTGCCGCCACAGTGGTCATAAAGCTTCCCAAAACAACCGAATAGAGCGCCCCTGATTCGAAAGAGAGATACGACTGACAACGGTGATTCTCGCGCTCCGTGCGACGCCGGCGAGGCGATTCGCGGAGGCGGCCCCCGAAGGTGGACTCGGGGCGGACCGGACCGCGTCGGCGATTTTGCGTCCGTCGCGGTCAGTCGTCCTCGGCGGTGTACCGCCGGTCGTAGCCGAACGGCAGGTACGAGTCGCCGCCGCCCTCGTAGAAGTTCCCGAAGAACTCCACGTACTCGAGACGCACCGCCTGAATGCCGGCGGAGGTGACCCCGAGCGCGAGGACGACGATGTGCCCGACGACCGCGACGACGACACCCGCGACGAGAGCGAGGATGCCGACGATGGCGCTGGATTCGGGACTGTTGAACGCGGTCGTCATCCCCGCGAAGACCAGCTCGTAGTCGGCGGTGTTCTGGACCTCGGCGAGGTAGTCGGCGCTGAAGATGAAGTGGAAGCTCCCGTCTCCGCCGTCGTCAATGTACGCGCCGAACGCGAGCAGGTTCACGGCGAGCGCCATCCCGCCCTTCGCGAGCAGCACCGCCATGATCCGGGCGTACGAGATCACGTTGACGATCGGCGCGAGCACCTCGGCGAGCTCCGGCGGCTCACCGATCGCGAGCAGGACGATCCCGAGCACGATGGCCGCGATGGCGGCGTACCCGACCGCGACCGGGAAGCCGGCGAACGATACCGCGCCGAAGGTGAGGATGGAGAACGACTCGAACAGGAACTCCGGCTTCGGACCGGGGAGCTGCTGGCTGAAGATCCAGATCCACGCGCCGTTGAGGATCAGCAGCCACGAGCCGCCCTCGTACATCGCGTGTTTCAGGTCGTGCTGCTGGTAGTTGCTCACGAACGAGAGGACGTGCCCCACGTTCAGGTGAACGAGTCCGAACAGCACGCTGGCGACGAGGAACGACAGCGCCCAGTCGATGTCGGCGGGCGAGAGCCCCTTCCCGTCGACGGGCCAGTGGATATCGCCCGGCAGCAGCTGGTAGGCGTGGTAGCCGAACACGTCGATGCCGAAGTAGATGCCGAACAGGATCGTGAAGCCGCCGGCCCACAGCGCGACGGCGCCGAGTTCGCGGAACGTCCCGTCGTACCTGCTGTACAGGAAGGCGCCGATCGCGGCGTACAGCACGCCGTAGCCCACGTCGCCGATCATGAAGCCGAACATGAGCGGGAATGTGAGGAAGACCAGAAGCGTCGGGTCGAACTCCGAGTACTTCGGCCGCCCGAAGCCTCGCACGAGCACTTCGAAGGGGCCGGCCGCGCCCCCGTTGTCCTGGACGACCGGCGGGTCGTCGCTGCCGTGGGTCGCGTGGCCGCCGTCCGTGGCCGCCTCGCGCTCGCCGCCGCCGTCAGCGACCGCCTCGGTGTGGTGGTCGCCGTCGGGGGTGAACGACGCGCGCTCCAGCTCCTCGACCTCGGCGTGGTCGCCGACCGCGTCGGCGATAGCCGTCTGCAGGTCGGGGAACGTCTCGGTCGGGACCCACCCCTCGGCAATGAAGGCGTTCTCGGTGGTCGCGAAGGAGAGGGGCGCCTGCTTCTTCTCGGCCTCGATGGTGAGCCGCTCTTCGGCGCGCAGCAGGAAGCCGGCCGCCTCCTCCTTCACCGCCGCGAGCTCGGCCTGAACTTCGTCGAGGTCCTTCAGCAGTCCATCGCGTTCGCGCTCCAGCTCTGCGACGTAGTCGCTCGGGCTGGCGTCCGCGCCCGGCACCTCGAGCAGCGCGATGTCGACGCCCACGAGCGAGTCCTGCAGGACGCCCTCCTCGGCGCCCTCGGCGGGTCGCGCGAAGATCGCGACGACGTCGCCTCCGGCGAACACCTCGAACGCGTCGATTCCGTCCGCGTCGGCGAGCGCCGCCTCGACCGCATCCGGCTTCGCCTCGCCGACGACGACTTCGAGCGAGTCGTAGCCGCCGAGCAGGTCGAGCTCGATTCCCAGGTCCGCGAACGGCTCCATCCGCTCGATCTCCTCCTCGCGGTCGCGGATCTCGCCTTTCAGCTCGTCTTGGCGGTCGTTGAGCTCGTTGACGCGGTCGCGCACGTCGGCGAGCTCCGCCTCGAGTTCCTCGTCGTCGAGCGGGCGGGCCTCGTCGGCCTCGTCGCCCTCGACGTCGAGGATGCTCTCCAGCGAGCGGACCGTGACGAGTCGCTCGTTAACGGTCTCCGCGCCGTCGAGCGACTCGCCGGGCGCGAACCCCTCGTAGCGCTCGTCGTAGTCGGTGACGTGCAGGGAGTGGTGTTCGTACGTCGCCTCGATCACATCGTCGATGACGCGCTTCGAGCCCGTCACCGACACCTTGCTCATCCGCTCAGGCCTGAGCATCCACCGCCTCCTCGGCCTGTTGGTTCACCGCTTCTTCGAACCGTTCGACGGCGTAGTCGACGGCCGAGTCCACGCGGTCGCGGGCCTCGCGTTCGAGCTCGTCGCGGTCGGCACGACCCGATTCGAGGATCTCCTCGCGGCGTTCCTCGATCTCCTCGCGGGCCGCCGCCAGCCGGTCGTCGGCCTCGGAGTCCGCCTCTTCCTCGGCCTCCGCGCGGATCTCATCCGCGCGTTGTCGAGCCTCGGCGAGGCGCTCGTCGGCGTCCGATTCCGCCTTCGCGATGATCTCGTCCGCCTCCGTTTCAGCCTCTTTGATCCGGTCGAGCACCTCTGGTCTCGCCATGCTACTAATCGCCTGAAACTCCACAAGCGACGTATAAGGTGTTTGCGAAAGTGCGCGCGCGCTTCCGCCGATTCAGGCGGTCGACCGCGTCGAAACGCCGACGGGATCGCCCCGTCGCCGCCTACCTTTAAGTACCAGTCGCCGGACCCTCACCGTATGGCAACGGTGTATGCGGTCGCGTCGGCGAAAGGTGGGGTCGGCAAGACCACCACGACCGCGGCGGTGGCGACGCTCCTGGCCGACTCGGGCGCCGACGTCGTCGCGATCGACGCCGACCTCGGCATGGCGAACCTCGCAGAGGCCGCGGGCGTGGCCCCCGGCGGGATCACCCTCCACGACGTGCTGGCGGGGGCGGCCGATCCCCTCGACGCGGTCCACGAGGGACCGGCCGGTCTCCGCGTCGTCCCCGGGGCGGCGGACCTCGACGCGTACGCGGCGGCCGACCCATCCGGGCTCAGGGAGGTCGTCGGCGCGTTCGACGACGCGGACTACGTGTTCGTCGACGCCGGCGCGGGCCTCTCCCACGACTCCACGCTCCCGCTCGGGCTCGCGGACGAGACGCTGCTCGTCTCCACCGCCGAGCGGAGCGCCCTCGGCGACACCGAGAAGACCCGACAGCTGACCGAGCGCCTCGGCGGCTCCGTCGCGGGCGCCGCGATCACTCGCCTCGACCCCGCGACCGCCGCGGACGACGGCCCGATCGACGCGGTCGAGGGGACGCTCGACGCGCCCGTGATCGGACGGATCCCCGAGGACGACGCGGTGTTGCGCGCGGCGGAGTCGGCTCGGCCGCTCCCGCTCTTCGCCCCGGACTCCCCCGCGACCCGGGCGTACCGAGACCTGACGCGAGCGCTGACCGGCGCGGCGATCGACGGTCCCGGGCTCGCTGCCGGTGGGGTCGCAGAACCCGACCTCGCCGAACCCGAGGAGACCGACGCAGACGACCCGGACGCCGAGGAGACCGACGCAAGCGACGCGGACGCCGAGGAGACCGACGCAAGCGACGCGGACGCCGAGGAGACCGACGCAAGCGACGCGGACGCCGAGGAGACCGACGCGGAGACCGACTCCGGGGCGGAAGGCGAAGCCACCGACGGAGTTGGCGAGGCGGAGCGCGCCGCCGAGGGTGACGAGGCCGCGGCGGCCACCGCGGACGACGAGGCCGACACCGCGGACGACGAGGGTGACACCGCGGACGACGACACCGCGGACGACGAGACCGACGAGGACATCATCGTCGCGGACTCCGAGCGGGCCGGCCTCGGCGAGCCGGGCGACGAGGAGGACATCATCGTTGCCGCGGAGTCGGCCGTCGACGACGTCGAGGAGGCCGAGCCCGAAGCGTCGGCCGAAGACGCTCAGCCGACCGAATCGCCCGAGCCGACCGACGAGCCCACGACCGGCCCCGCGAGCGATTCGGAGGCGACCGAGACCGGCGCCGTCGCCGGCGACACGGAGACGGTCGGGGAGGACCACGTCGACGGCGACGACCTCGAAGCGATGATCGAGGACGACCTCGGCCCGGAGCAGTTCGACGACGAGGGTGGCTCGGCCGCCGAGTCGACCGTGGACGACGAGCCGGCGGCGGACGCGTCGGCGCCCGACGAGCCGGCGGCGGACGCGGAGCCTCCTGCGGAGCCGTCAGCGGACGACACGCCCGAGTCCGGCGGAGAGGCGACGACGGAGACGGACCCGGCGTCGAACGAGGCGGCCGAGGCCGACCCGGACGACGAGCTCGCCGGCAGCGTCCCGTTCCGCGACGACGACACCGGAACGATGAACACCGTCCTCTCGGAAGACGAGGCGGACGACGAGGAGGAGGAGGACAAAGACGGCGGCTTCTTCAGTCGGCTGCTCGGTCGCTAGCGGCGCTCTCAGGCTCGGCTCGGTCCGAGTACGGTCGAAGAACGATCCGGCCGGTCAGGCCTCCGACGGCGCCTTCGCCCGGTCGCGGATGAGCTCGCGGATGTCTTCCGGGTCGGAGATGTCGGCGAGCTCCTTGCAGGAGACGAGGGCGGTGCCGTCGACCGATTCGCGCTTCTCGTTCTCCTCGGTGAAGTACACCGAGCGGGTGCGCGCGACTTCCCCGATCGAGGACATGATCCGGGCGCGCTTCTCCGCGGCCGGCGTGAACGTCGAGTGGCCGGTGAGCACCCGCGTCACGGCGCTCCCCTCGTCCTCGGAGACCGCCTTGAACGGCGCGCGGGCGGTCGGGTGGACCGTGAAGCCCGCGTTCGTGAGCACGTGGAGGACGTGCTCGTCGTCGGGGTCGGTCTCGGGCGCCGACGGAGTGGGGTCGGCGTCGCGGACCTCGTCGGCTCCGTCGAGCACGTCGACCGGGCTGGAGAACGGCTCGTTGAACAGCTCCTCCAGCTGGATCGCCACCTCGATGGAGGCGTTCATCCCGTCCTCGTACTTCGAGACGGTGCGCCGTGAGACGCCGAGCTCGGTGGCGAGGCGGCCGAGCGACCAGCCGCGCTCCTCGCGCTCGTCGGCGAGCAGGTCGCCGTCGAGGCTGACGTAGAGCCCGCCGGGGGCCGCGTAGATGAGCGGCGGCATCCCCTCGACGAACAGGTCGTACCCCGTGTCGGGGTTGATCACCGGGACGCCGTGCCGGAAGTAGACGACTCCGGGCTTCAGCTCCTCGTCGCGGGTCCGGACCCCGATCACCATCGGCGTCGCCTGCAGGTACTCGCCGAGCCGGCGCATCTCCGCGCCCGTCTCCGCGTCGAGCGCGTCGACGTTCCCGAGGATCTTCAAAAGGACGAGGTCCTCGTCGCGCCGGGCCGCCACGTCGAAGCTCTTGGGCCGGACCGCACACCGGTCGCTGACGAGGAAGCCCGCGTCCTCCAGCATCGCGGTGACGTTTTCGATCAGCGCAGTCCGGGACATGGTCGAGATAAGCGGCTCGCCGTATATATGCGTTGTGTCAGTCGTATACGCTCGAAATCGCCGCCCGCCTGCGATTTTCCCGATCGGGGTGCCGGTGCAGTTATATACGGCTTCGCGAGGGCCGGCGTCGCCCCCGCCCGAAACCGGTTAGTCCGCGAGCGCGAAAGGGCGGGTATGCCCATCGTCGCCGTCGACGACACCGACTCCCGCGAGCGCGGGATGTGCACGACGTACGTCGGCGCGCGGCTGGCCGAGCGGCTCGGCGCGGCCGGCGGCCGCGTCCGCCGTCGGCTCCTCGTCCGACTCAACCCCGCGGTGAAACACAAGACGCGAGGCAACGCCGCGGTCGCGCTCCACGTCTCCGGCGTCGGCGCCGAGGCGGCGTTCGACCTCGCCGCGGAGACCGTCCGGAAGTTCGCCGCGGCCGACGACCCGCGAACCTCGCCCGGCGTCGTCGTCGCCGACCTCGACGTGGCCGACCTCGACATGGCCGACCTCGACGCGGCCGGTGACTCCCTCGAGCCAAGCGCTGTGACGATCCCCCCCGCCGTGGCCGATTTCGCCTGCCGCGCGCTCCGGCACCGCCTCTCGCTCGACGAGGCGCTCGAACTGGCGGACGAGCACGGGTTCCGCCACGCTGCGTTCGGATCCGGCGGGGAGGCCGAGGCGGACGCGGTCGCGGGACGCGGGCGGATCGGCGCGCTCGCGGCGGTCGGCGCCCCCGCCGCGTTCGACGACTGGACCGTCGAGCGGATCTCCTACCGCGAGCTGGACCGCTGCGGCACGCCCCGCGACGTCGACGTCGAGAGCGTGTTCGCGGCCGCCGACCGGGGGTACCCGACCGTCTGGGACACCGTCGACCGCGGGACCGGCGAGGCGGTCTGCGTCCCGAACGCTCCCGGCCCGATCCTCCACGGGATCCGCGGCGACGACGCCGGCGCGTGCCGCGAGGTCGCCGAGGCGATCGCCGCCGAGCCGGTCGAGCGCGCCGCGACGTTCCTGACGAACCAGGGGACCGACGCGCACCTCGCCCCCGGTGCGATCGGCGACCTCCGCGACGGCGCGGGGTACCGCGTCCCCGGCGTCGTCGCGAGCGAGCCGGAGACGAAACGCGGGGGGCACGTCCACGTCGACGTGGCGGCCCCGACCGACTCGACGCCGGACGCCGACCGTTCTCCCCGCCTCCGCTGCGTCGCGTTCAACCCGACCGGCCGATTTCGAGACCGGGTGCGCGCCCTCCGACCCGGCGACCGGGTGACGGTGTGCGGCGAGCACGAGGTCCGGACCGCCGAGGGCGACAGCGGAGGAACCGGGGGCAACGGTAATCCGACGACGGACACGCTGAAACTGGAGAAGTTCGCCGTGCGCGACCTCGTCGAGACGGAGCCCGTCGTGCCGACGTGCCCGGACTGCGGGCGGTCGATGTCCTCGGCGGGCCGGGATCAGGGGTACCGCTGTCGGGACTGCGGCACCGACGCGCCCGGGAAGGTCGAGGAGGCGATCGACCGCGAGGTAGCCCTCGGCTGGTACGAGGTCCCGCCGAGCGCCCGGCGCCACGTCGCGAAGCCGCTGGTTCGCGGCGGCTTCGACGGGCCGACCCATCCGGAGCGGTGAGGGGCGGCGGTCAGCGCGGTCGCGCCGACAGCGGGGGTCCCGTCACTCGCTCGCGACCAGCTTGTAACACATCCCGGGCTCGTCGGAGCCCTCCGGGGCGCGCTCCGCGTAGTAGATCGCGTCGTCGGTCACGAACGGCGCGCTGGTCACGTCGCCGCGCCCCCCGGCGGTCCAGGTGACCGACCCGTCGTCGCGGTCGAGCGCGTACAGCTTCGCGTCGTACGAGCCGACGAGCACGTGGTCGTTCGTGGCCACCGCGCTCCCAGTGATCCAGCCGCCCGTCGGGGTCGACCACAGCTTCTCGCCGGTCTCGAGGTCGATCGCGTAGGCGTTGCTGTCGTGGCTCCCCACGTACACCTCCCCGTCGTGGACCGCCGGGGCGCACATGACGCCGCCCGTGCTTCCCGGGTCGGGATCGTCCTTCGAGGTCTCGCCGCCCTCGGTCTCGAACTCCCACAGCTTCGAGCCGTCCTCGACGTCGAGCCCCGTGACGGTCCCCGCCCACGAGGGGACGACCGCGATCCCCTCGCTGATCGCGAGCGGGAGCTTCACGTCGCCGCCGGTGTCGTAGGCCCACTCGCGCTCCAGCTCCGGGAACGACCACGCGTAGCAGTGGCCGTCGTTCGAGCCGAAGATGAGGCGGCCGTGCTCGCGGTCGATCGCGACCGTCGAGTGCGGGTGGTCGGTGGGTCGCCTGTCGCGCTCGTCGATCTCGCCGCTCTCCGCGTCCATCTTGACGAAGCTCCCGTTCGGGGGCGCGTGCTCGACCGCGACGTAGAGCTTCCCGTCGAGGTAGGTCGGGCTGGCGGCGGCCGAGCCGCCCACCTTGTTCTGCCACAGGATCTCGCCGTCGTCGAGCGCCAGCGCCGAGACCACGCCGTCGTAGGTGCCGACGTACAGGCTCCCGTCCGCGATCGCCGGGGTCCCGTGGCTGCCCCGGTCGTCGTCGCTGATCGAGGTCGCCCAGTTCACCGACCCGTCCGGCGCGATCGACTGCACCCGACCGGTGTCGTCGGCGAGCACGACCGCGCCGTTCGGCGCCTCGATCGGGCTCCCCTTCGAGGCCGAGTGGTCGCCGCGGTTCGCCGGCAGCTCCCAGGCGGTCTCGACGGCCTCGGGGATCGCCGCGTCGACGTACCCGGTGTTCCGGAGCCCCTGGCGGAACTGCGTCTTCACCCCGTCGTCGGGGCCCGTCGTCGGGCGGTCGCTGCTGTCTCCGGAGCCGCCGTTCCCGGAGGTGTCGTCCTCGGCCGGTCCGCCGGCGTCGAAGGCGGAGCAGCCGGCGAGCCCCGCGGCGCTCGCGGCCCCGAGGGCCCGGAGCCAGTCGCGGCGCGTTCGTTCGGTCATGGTGGCCCATACCCCAGCGGGAATAAAAAGCCACGTTCCTCGGCGGCGCTCTTCGGGAGACGCTGGACCGAGACACCGGACCGAGACGCTGGACCGAGACACCGGACCGAGACGCTGGACCGAGACACCGGACCGAGACGCTGGACCGAGATGCCGGGACGCCGCCCGGTGTCGTGAAGTACCTCGTGCCCGTTTTCGGAGCCATGTCCGGAATCGTCTTCCACGCGACGGAGCGGCACGACGCGGTCGTCGAGTTCTACCGCGAGACGATGGGCGCCGCGGTGCGGCTCGAACAGCCCGACTGCACGATCTTGGGGTACGACAACATGCTGTTCGGGTTCTGCGAGCGCGACCGCACCGACGACTGCGGGACGCTCACGTTCGTGTACCCGGACCGCGAGGCGGTCGACGAGGCCCGCGAGCGGCTCGCCGAGGCGCCCGGCGCCCGCGCCGTCGAGGCGCCGCGCGAGAACGAGCGCTACGACATTTACCAGTTCTTCGCCGAGGACCCCGACGGCCGGACGATCGAGTGTCAGGCGTTCCTCGACGACGCGGTGTCGCTCCCTTGAGCGCCGGCCCGGGCCCGGTCGCGGGGTCGTCGTCGTGGACCAGTCGGCGCTGCCGATCAGTCGATGTTGCGCTCCTCGCGCCACGCGGCCGCGCGGTCGAGCGCGGCCTCGCGCTCGTCGAACCGCTCGCGCTCGTAGGCCGACTCGTCGTCGGCCTGCTCCATCACGTCGAGGCGGGCGACGAACCCGCCGTCGCCGCGCTCGCGGACCCGGACCGTCGCGTAGCCGTCGGAGCGCTCCCACTCGGTGATCACGTCGTCTTCGCGTCCCAGTGACCAAGCCATACCGGAGAGGGCGGGCGGCCGAGGCTAAAACGGCGCGGTTCGTGTCCGGCGAGGGGAGCGCGCCGCTCCGGTCACTCCCCGTCGGCTCCGGGTGCCGTCGCGTGCGAGCAGACCGGACAGACGGCGTAGCCGAGGGCGTCGTACGGCACCGACGCCGAGGGAGCGGTCACGCCGCACTGGGGACAGTCGAACGTCGACCCCTTCTGGATGCTCATACCCGCTCGTGGGCCGCTTCGCATATCGTTATGAGCCGCTTGCCGCCCCTCAACGCATCCCTACTTATAAGCGACCGCCGGTCCGAATGCGACCGTGACAGAAGACGTCCACGCGGAACGGCGCGAGCGCGCCGCGGCGCGACTCCGGGAGACCGGCGCCGACGGGCTCGTCTGCTTCCCCAGTCGGAACCTCCAGTACCTCACCGGCTTCGCCGAGGAGCCGGCCGAGCGGCACCTCCTGCTCGTCGTCCCGGCGGGTGACCGCGCGACGGACGGGGCCTCCGTCCCCGAACCGGCGTTCCTCGTCCCGGCCCTCTACGAGACGCAGGTCCGGGAGGAGACCACCGTCGGCGCAGTGCGAACGTGGGCCGACGGCGACGACCCGACCGCGGCCGCCCGGGAGCTGCTCGGCGACCTCGGGCTCCGCGGGGGGCGCCTCCTCGTCGACGACACGATGTGGGCGACGTTCACGCAGGACCTCCGGACCGCGGCGCCGGGCGCCGAGTGGGGGCTCGCGAGCGAGGCGCTCGCGGACCTCCGGGTGCGGAAGGACGAGGCGGAGCTGGACGCGATGCGCGCGGCCGCGGCGGCCGCCGACGAGACGGTCCGGGACCTCCGCGACCTCGGCGCGGACGCGATCGGGATGACCGAGCGCGACCTCGCCGACCGGATAGCGGACCGGCTGGCCGCTCACGGCGGCGCGGGGACTTCCTTCGAGACGATCGTCGGTGCGGGGCCGAACGGGGCGAAGCCCCACCACGGCTGCGGCGACCGCGAGATCCGGGCGGGCGAGCCCGTCGTGCTCGACTTCGGCACGCGGGTCGACGGGTACCCCTCCGACCAGACGCGGACGCTCGTGTTCGACGGCGACCCGCCAGCCGAGTACGAGCGCGTTCACGAGGTCGTTCGGGAGGCGCAGGCCGCCGCGGTCGAGGCGGTCGAGCCGGGCGTCCCCGCCGAGGCGATCGACCGGGCCGCCCGCGAGGTCATCGAGGACGCCGGGTACGGGGACGCGTTCGTCCACCGCACCGGCCACGGGGTGGGGCTCGACGTCCACGAGGAGCCGTACGTCGTGGCCGGCAACGACCGGGAGCTGGAGCCGGGAATGGTCTTCTCGGTGGAGCCGGGGATCTACCTCGACGGCCGGTTCGGCTGTCGGATCGAGGACCTCGTCGTCGTGACCGAGGACGGGTGCGAGCGGCTGAACGACACCGACCGCGGGTGGCGCTGAGCGGAGTCGAGGGGAGTCGGTTCCCGCTGGGCGTCGGTTCCCGCTGGGCGTCGGTTCCCGCTGGGCGTCGTCGCGCCGCTCCGGCTCTTGGCTCGCATCGAAACCATTAGTGTCGCCGGAGCGAAAGCGCGGGGTATGAGCGACACCGACGAGGCCGAGGCGGAGGAGGCGGAGGAGCCGGCCGTCGAGCTGGGCGAGGGGCCGGACGTGGCGGGCGAGCCGATCGCCCGCGTCGCGTCCCGGCTCACGTGGCCCGCGAAGCGCAGCGACCTGCGCGCTCAGGAGGGCGACGCGACGATCCGCACCCCGGAGGGCCCCCGCGACCTCGACGACGTGCTCGCGGACTCCGAGGTCCCGCTGTTCGAGAGCCGGAGCGAGTTCGTGACCGAGGTCGAGGAGGTCGTCGGACGCGGCCCGGTCGCGACCGAGTAGCCGGTCCCGCTCCGCTTTCGTTCCCCTCCCGGATCCGCTTCCGTTTCGCCGCTCCGCCGCCGCGGGCTTTTTGTCCGGGCGCCTCGGAGTCGAGCTATGTCGATCCCGTTCGATCCGCACGAACTCGACCCCGAGGAGTACGGCGAGACGCAGACGACGCTGGAAACCGACCACGAGTCGGCGATCGAGCGCGTCCGCGAGGTGTGTCTCGACGCGGGCTTCGGGATCCCGGTGGAGTTCTCACCGTCCGACATGCTCAACGAGAAGGTCGACGCCGGCCGCGACCCGTACTACGTCCTCGGCGCCTGCAACCCCGCCGTGGCCGACCGCGCGCTCGACGCGACGGACGGACGGATCGGCGGCCTGTTCCCCTGTAACATGGTGATCTGGGAGGCGGCGCCCGGCGAGCAGGTCGTCTACCACATCTCGATCATGAAGACCGCGCGGCTCCTCGGGCTCCCGACCGACGACGAGGAGATGGACGCGATCATCGCCGACACCGGCGAGATGGTCGACGCCGTGTTCGCGGAGCTGGATGAGTAGCGCTCTCGGAGCCGAAACCGTTTGAGAGCGCGGGATTCAACTGCTGAAGTCGTTACAAACAGGAATCCCGAGCGTGTTGTAATCGCTCATTGCCGCCAGTTCGTCGGGCACTGAGTGGATGTCGATCGTCTTGTCGACCAACGCCGTCGGATCCAGCTTCCCGGAACTGATCATGTCCAGCATCTCGCTGTATCGGGACGGTTGGAGCCCTAACGACCCCTTGAAATCGATCTCTTTCGCGACGAACTCGTCCGTCGGGAGCGACACCATTCCCTCTTCTTCGGACGTCGTCAGCCCGATCTGCACGTGTGTGCCCCCTTTTCGGAGGCTGTTGACCGCGTTTCGACAGGTCGTTGCGATGCCGAGTGCGTCTGCTGAGACATCCGCACCGCCGTTCGTGATGTCGCGCACTTCGGAGGCGGGGTCGTCGACCTCCGCGGCGTTGACGGTGGCGACGGCACCGAGCTCCTCGGCTTTCGTTAGTTTGTTGTCCATCAAGTCGACGCCGATGACGTTGGCGCCGAGCGCGTTGGCGATGTGGATTGCCGAGAGGCCGATTCCGCCGCAGCCGTGGATGACGACATCGTCCCCTGCGCTAACGGGCGCCCTGTGTGCCATCGCGTGGAACGAGGTCATAAACCGGCAGCCGCAGCCGGCAGCCGCCTCCGCATCGATATCATCAGGCAGCGGCACCGCGTTGATGTCTGCGTTGGGGATGTGGACCTCCTCAGCGAACGCTCCCGGTGCCTCGTTCATGAAGCCGAGGCCGACGTGGTTCTCACAGATATTCTCCCGCCCGTTCCGACACATGTCACAGTCGCCGCAGGCGAAGTTGAACGGGATCGCAATCTCCTGTCCCTCTTCGACGTTCTCGACCTCGTCGCCGACAGCGACGATGCGTCCTGTCGGTTCGTGACCGAGGACGTGCGGCGGGTCAGGGCGGTATCCGAACCAGTCCCAATCTCCCTGCCAGCAGTGCCAGTCCGATCGGCACACACCACAGCCGATCACTTCGGCGACGGCTCCGTCGGGTTCCGGTTCGGGACGCTCAACGTCTTGTACCTCCAGCGGTTCCTGAAACTCCTCGAGTAGCACGGCTTGCATCACGTTAGCACGATTGGTGAGTTAGACATTAAAATTAATTATATATAGTATACAAAGATATACTCTTCATGTCATATTTCTCATATCCCGAAGTGTGTGGCAGGGCGGCCGTCGTTCACGGCCCTGATTCACGGACGAAAAGAGGCGTCAGGCACCGTCGACGGCGGAACGTCTCGGGACGGAGAGAGCCGACCCGCTTCGTTCGGTCACTCCGACGACAGCGGTCGATCCAGCCACGAGATCGCGACCGACTCGAACGGCTCCGAGTACTGCATCAGCGTCGTCCCGAGGATCGCCATCACGAGGACGTAGCCGACGGCGAATGCGTTGATCCTCGCCGCGAGCGCCGGGTCGAACGCGCCGGCCTGACCCGCAGTCACCGCGATCGTCGCGATGATCAGCGAGAACTCCCCGCGGGTGGTCATCCCGAGCGCGACGCGGGTCGACCGGCGGGTGTCCAGGTCGAACGCGCGCCCCGCGAGGAAGCCGGTCACGAGCTTCGTCGGGGTCGTCACGACCACGGCGAGCGCGATCAGCGCCGCCACCCCGCCGAACAGCAGCGGGTCGGTGACGAGCCCGATCCAGAAGAAGAACACCGCGGCGAACGTGTCGCGGACGGGTTCGAGCAGCGCCTCGATCTCGTGGTTGTACTCCGTCGAGGCGAACGCCATCCCGACGAAGAAGGCCGCGACCGCCTCGCTGACGCCGAGCGCGAGCGCCGCGCCAGCGATCAGCACCACGGTCGCGATCGACCGGAGCGCGACGAACTCCCGGTTGTCCGTCTCGACGAGCCGGGAGAAGGCGGGCGTGCCGAACCACACGAGCGCCAGGAGCCCGAGGATGAACCCGATCGCGATCCCGATGTCGACGGCTGCGGCCCCAATGTCTCCGCCGCCGAGCGCGATCGCGGACGCGACCGCGAGGTACACCGCGATGAACAGGTCCTCGTAGACGAGGGTGCCGAGCAGCGGCTCCGCCTCGTCGTTGGCGATCCAGCCGAGGTCGATGAGCGACTTCGTGATCACCGCCGACGAGGAGATGTACACGATGCCGGCGACCAGGAACGCCGGCAGGAACGCGCCGAAGACGAGCCACCCGAGGACGAGCCCGACACCGAAGTTCGCGAGGTCGATCGTCCCGGCGGTGCCGATCTGCGTCCGGCGGGCGAGCAGGCGGTCGAGGTTGAACTCCAGCCCGAGGAAAAACAGGAGGAAGACGATCCCGAGCTCCGCGCCGAGCGCGATGAACTCCGTCTCGGGGACGTAGGCGGTTCCCCAAACCGGCAGCGCGACCCGGCCGAGCACGAACTCGCCGAGGGCCATCCCCGCGACGATATAAAAGGGGATCACGGACTGGCCGAGGCGGTCCGCGAGCGCGCCGGCGACCGCGACCGCGGCGAACATGACGCCGACATCGAGCAGCGCCACTACCGGTCACCTCTGAGACGACCGGCCGGCGCGGTCGAGTCGGCGGCGTCTGACCGGCCGCTCATCCGGCCAGGATCTCCTCGAACGCCTCGCAGTCCTCCGGCGTTCCGACTCCGATCAGGGTGTCGCCCTCGCGCAGAGTGGCCTCGGCGCCGGGGCTGTCGATCACCTCGTCGTCGCGCTGGATCGCGACGACGGTGAGCCCGGTCCGGTTCCCGATGTCGGCGCTCTCCAGCGTCTCGCCGACGAGCGGGGAGCCCGGGGGGAGCTCGTACCACTCCAGGAGGATGCCGCCCGGCAGCGTCGTCTCCTGGGTGTCCGGCTCGACCGGCTGGAAGTACGCGCCCTCGATGATCGACCCGATCGTCCGGGCGAGGTCGTCGCCGAACTCGAACACCTTCTCGGAGTCGGCGCCCGGATTTGGCCGGCGGAACACCTCGCGTTTCCCAGTGTTGTGGATGACGACGACCATCTCGCCGTCTCGGAGTTCGATCTCGAACTTCTTCCCGACGCCCGGAAGGTCGGATTCCCTGATCGGCATATCGGAGGCAAACGGGGCGACCGTCTTAGTAGTGTAGCTCGCCGGGGACGGATCGGCCCCGAGGCGGCCCGTCCGACGGGCGTCTGCCGCGTACCAAACGCTAAGTACGCCCGGTCCGAGGTGAGAGACATGTGGCGCTCCCGGAAAAGCCGGGACCGGCGGACGGTGATCTGCATCGCCTGTGGCGACTCCGTGCTGCGCGAGGACGCGCGCGAGTACGACAAGGAGGGCGACCGCTGGAACCGGCGCGACAAGGAGTTCGAGTACCTCTGTACCGACTGCGACGACGAGATCTGTCACCAGCCGCGCGACGGGCTCGAATCGCTGATCCTCTCGATCGAGTCGGACGGGCTCTCTCGCGAGGAGTTCCTCGACCGCTACGCCGAGGCCGTCGCCGACGCCGGCGGGTCGCCCGGCCGTTCCGAGCGCGACCGGTAACGGTCGAGCGTCGTCGTCGACCGTCGCCGTCCCCCGCTCCCCGACAGGCCTTTCTAACGGACCCGCGTTGGTCACCGTATGTCAGACGACGAGCCGAAACCGGGGTCCGCGGAGGACCAGGGTCCCGTGACGATCACGCCGGATCTGGCCGACACCCTCGCCGAGAAGCGGACGGAGCTGTTCGAGGAGTTCGAGATCCGCGACGAGTTCCCGAGCGAGGTCCTCCGTGAGGCCGAGGCCCGGACCGAGGACGTGTACGAGGAGATCGAGGCCGAGATCGACGAGCGGGAGGACCTCCGCGACCTGACCACGTGGACCACCGACCCGATCGACGCGCAGGACTTCGACGACGCGATCTCCATCAAGCGCGAGGAGGGCGCCTACCGGCTGTGGGTCCACATCGCCGACGTGACCCACTACGTCACCCCCGACACCGCGATGTGGGAGGAGGCGGTCCAGCGGTCGAACACCGTCTACCTGCCCGACTACACGATCCACATGCTCCCGCCGGTGCTCGCCGAGACCGTCTGCTCGCTCGTCCCGAACGAGGACCGGCTCGCGCACACCGTCGAGATGGAGATCGACGACGAGACGCTCTCATTCGAGAACATCGATATCTACAAGTCCGTCATCAACTCCGACGAGCGACTCACGTACAACGAGTGCGAGGAGCGGCTCGAGGACCCCTCGCTCCCCCTCGGCGAGGAGAACGAACTCGCCTTCGAGCTCGCCGATCGGATGCACGAACAGCGCAAGGAGGACGGCTCCCTCGTGTTGAACCCCCGGAGAGACCGCGCGCACACCATCATCGAGGAGTCGATGCTGAAAGCGAACAAGGCGGTCACGCACACGCTGATGTGGGACCGCGGCGTCGAGGCGATGTACCGCGTCCACCCGCAGCCGACCCCCGATCAGTGGAACCAGGCGTTAAAAGAGATCCAGGAGCTCGACTCCGTCTCCATCCCCGGCGACGCGTGGGGCGACGACCCGCGTAAGGCGGTCAACGCCGCCTTAGAGGAGTCGCCCGGCCGCCAGCTCAACAAGATCCAGCGCGCCGTGCTGAAGGTGATGCCCCGCGCGAAGTACATGAACGACCCGTTCGGCGGCCACCACGCGCTCAACTTCGACATCTACGGCCACTTCACCTCGCCGATCCGCCGCCTTTCGGACACGATCAACCACTGGATCGTCCACGAGAACGACGTGCCGGAGAACCTCGTCGAGCTGTGCGACCACGCCAGCGACAAGCAGAAGGACGGCGAGACCGCGGAGCGGCTCTACAAGCAGTTCCTCCAAGAGGTCGGCCTCGACCCCCACGCGGTCAACAACCGCGGCGTCGAGGTCGTCGAGGACCCCGACGAAGCGAAGCACACGGCCTGAAACGCGGCAGCTTGCACTCTCTGCGCACCGATCTCTTCTCCTGTCCCGCTTCTCGCGTCCCTCGCTTCCCGTTCGCGCCCGCTCGCCGTTTCTCTGAACCGATGTCTCGTCGATTTCGGGCGCGCGATCGCGGGATCGCCCGTCGATTCGTCCTACAACGACGCCGTGAACAGCAGCAGCGCGACGGCGACGAGGGAGACGAGGATGATCCACCCGACCATGATGATCCCCATCTGGCGATGCGTGAGGTTCTGGCCCTCAAGAATGTCGGAGATGCCCATACGACGCCAAACTGACTCGGAATATATAAGCGGTCTGGGTCGCGGTACGGCGTCCGTCCGCGCCGGTACGCCGTCTCGCCGCGTCGTCACGCCGTTTGGCCGCGTCGTCACGCCGTTTGGCCGCATCGCCGTACCGCCTCGCAGAGAAACCGAGAGCCAGAGCGACCGCGCGGCGCCGAGGTGCGCTCACCCGGCTCGCTGGGCCGCGGACTTGCGGTCATTTTGTCAATCGGCCAACCAGACCTCGTTCGTTCAATTTTCGTCCCTGATATTCATGCCATTAAGTACATAAGCGAGGTCCGCATCGCTTCAGCTAACCAGCAACCGATCGGAACGCGCGTGGGGGGTCCGCGGCGTCGTCGACGGCGCGCGGACTCACTCCTCACGTTCCTCGGTGGGCCGCTGGGTTCAACTCATGAAACCAAGCAACCAGTCCAACGCAGACGACCGTGCAGTGAGCCCCGTTATCGGGGTTATCCTGATGGTCGCAATCACTGTCATTCTGGCCTCCGTCATCGGGACGTTCGTGCTCGGGCTCGGCGATCAGCTCGGAGACACCGCGCCGCAGGCGTCGTTTACTGTCGACGGGAATTCCTCGGATAACATCACCGTCGTCAAAACCGGCGGCGAACCGATCGAAGGCGCTGACCTCGTCGTCTCGGTCGACGGTGAGAGAGGCGAGGCATTCGACAGCGGTGCTTGGGAGAGCGGGCAAAAAAAGAACGCTACCATTACCGGCCTTAGCCCCGGCGAAAACAGCGTCGTCCGGATCATCCACGATCCCAGCGGAAACACGATCTACGAAGAAACGTACGACTTCTAATCCTGCGTTTTCTTTTGAGAATTTCTTCAAACCTGTTTTCTAATACCATACCCGCTCTAACAGCGGTATTGCCATTGACTCGCGGGGATTTGAACCAGAGCCAGACGTGCTCGCTCACTGCTCACGGCTCCGCCGCTCGCTTATCGAGGTGATCGCTTCGCTCGCACCGTTCGCTGTGCGCGACTGGCAGGGTTCAAACCTCGCTCGTTGCAGGGTTGCGCCGCTCGCGGTGTTGCTCGCGGCGCAAAAACATGGACTCGCGGGGGTCTCGCGAGTGAACGCAGTGAGCGAGTGGGACCACGCGAGGGAACGACTAAGCGAACGAAGTGAGCGAAGGAGTGGACTCGCGGGGATTTGAACCCCGGGCCTCTTCCTTGCGAAGGAAGCGATCTGCCGCTGATCTACGAGCCCGCACCCGAAACCAATCGCCGTTCGTATTTGTACCTTACCTTTCGACGACCTGCACGCGGGTGAGTCTCACCCCTCGCCGCCGACCGCCGCGCCGTTGGAGCCTCCCGCTCGACGCCGTCACAGCTCGCGACGAGGACCGCCGATACCGACGGGATTAGGTACCGGGGTCACCGAGTTTCGGTTGACGAAACAGCTCGCCGACGCGCGGATCCCACTGCAAACGCTGTTAACGTTTTTGGGATGCATCTCATTTCCGTTACTCTTTTGCGTGCGGACGACGCAGATCTGATCATGGCAGAAGCGACGTCGACGGCGGACCCCGACCCGGCCGCTATCGCGGCCCTGAAACACGTCGGGCTCGTCGGCGGCCTGACCGAGACGAAGGTGTCGTGCGCGGCGCTCGGCGACCGGCTCGACGCCTCGACGCAGACCGCCTCTCGGCGGCTCCAGAGCCTCGAATCGGCGGGGTACATCGAGCGCGACGTGGTCGGCGACGGGCAGTGGGTGCGCGTCACCGACGAGGGCGAGGCGGCGCTCCGCGCCGAGTACGCCGACTACCGCCGGCTGTTCGAGACCGACGTGGAGCTCGTGCTCCGCGGCGCGGTCACCGGGGGAATGGGTGAGGGACGCCACTACATCACCCTCCCCGGCTACGCCGAGCAGTTCCGGTCCCGGCTGGGCTACGAGCCGTTCCCGGGGACGCTCAACGTCGACCTCTCGGAGGAGAGCGTTCGCCGGCGCGGCGAGATGGCCGGTATCGACGCGGTCCCGATCGACGCGTGGGAGGGCGAGGACCGGACCTACGGCGCGGCCTCGTGTTATGGCGTCACGATCGTCGCGGGCGACGACCGGTATGAGGAGGTCCACGCGATCGTCCCGGACCGAACCCACCACGACGACGACCAGTTCGAACTGATCGCTCCCGATCGGCTCCGCGACGCGCTCGACCTCGACGACGGGGACGCCGTCGAGGTCCGCGTGGCCGCCACGAGCCGGGCGGACGCGCCCGAGAACGAGGCGGAGCTGGAGACGGAGGTCGCCTGATGCGCGCCGACGCCGACGCCGAGGGCGACGCCGCCGGGTCCGCACCGGACGCGGCGGCCGACCCGGTCGAGTGCGCGCTCGACGCGTTCCGCGCGGGCGACCCCGTGTGCGTCCACGACTTCGCGGACCGCGAGGGGGAGACGGACATCGTCTACCCGGCCGGCGCCGTCGACGAGGCGGCCGTCGCCCACATGCGCAACGACGCGGGCGGGCTGATCTGCGTGGCCGTGAGCGACGCGGTCGGCGACTCGTTCGACTTACCGTTCCTCGCGGACGCGCTCGACCACCCCGCGGTCGACGACGACCCCGAGTACGACGACCGGTCGTCGTTCTCGCTCCCCGTGAACCACCGCGAGACGTTCACCGGGATCACCGACGAGGACCGCGCTCGGACCATCGTCGAACTGGCGAGCGCGGCGGCCGCCGTCGACGCCGACCCCGCGGGGTACGGCCCCGAGGACTTCGCCGCGGAGTTCCGCGCGCCCGGTCACGTCCACGTGCTGCGGGGCGCTCGGGACGGCTTGGGCGGCCGGACCGGCCACACGGAACTCGGGCTCGCGATGGCTGAGGCGGTCGACGCCGCCCCAGCCGCCGTCGTCTGCGAGATGCTCGACGACGAGACGGGCGCCGCGCTCTCGCCCGAGGACGCCGAGGCGTACGCCCGCCGGCGCGGGATCCCCTACGTCGAGGGGGCCGCGCTCGTCGAGGCGTTTAAATAACGAACTACGGTGCTGTCGGCGCGCGCCGCCGAACGGCCGCCTCCGGCGGCCGTGAGGTGCGCGTGCGAGGGAGTCGCTGGTGCCCGAAGCGAAGCGGAGGGTGCCAGCGACGAGGCTGGGGAGGCGTGAGGTGCGGTGCTGTGCGGTGCGCGGCGGGACTCAAAGGGGCAGTCGCGAGGACAGCGCACGCTCGCTGCGCTGTCCTCGCGACTGGGGCTTTGGAAGTGTTCTCCGCCGATCAGTGATTGAGTGTTTATAAGCGAGCGGCTGGGGCTGTGGCGGTGTTCGTCGTGGAGCCGTGAGCAGCTGGTTCATTGTCCAACCTCGGTTCCTCGCGGCAGCCCCCGCCCGGTTGTCACAGTTTTAAGCCCGCCGACCGCAACCTCCGAGTATGGGATTCGACGAGATGGATGTCGACACGATCTGGAAGAACGGTGAGTTCCTCGACTGGGAGGACGCGACGACTCACGTTCTGACGCACGCGCTGCACTACGGGAGCGGCGTGTTCGAGGGTGTCCGCTGTTACGACACCGAACAGGGACCGGCGATCTTCCGCTGGGACGAGCACCTCGACCGGCTGTTCGACTCCGCGAAGCTGTACGACCTCGAGATCGAGCACTCCCGCGAGGAGATCACCGAGGCGACCCTCGAACTGCTCAACCGACAGGACCTGGAGTCCTGTTACATCCGGCCGATCGCCTACTACGGCTACGACTCGCTGGGCGTCTCGCCGAAGGACTGCCCGACGGACCTCGTCGTCGCCGCGTGGCCGTGGGGCGCGTACCTCGGCGAGGAGGCCCTGGAGGACGGCGTCGACGTGATGGTCTCCTCGTGGCGGAAGCACGCCTCCTCGCAGGTGCCCACGAACGTCAAGACCACCGGGCTGTACGTCAACTCCATGCTCGCGGGCGAGGAGGCCCGCCGCAACGGCTACGTCGAGGCCATCGTCCTGAACAAGGAGGGGAACGTCGCCGAGGGGCCGGGCGAGAACATCTTCATGGTCAACGACGGCGAGATCTACACCACCGGCCTCGCGCAGTCGATCCTCGAGGGGATCACCCGCGACACCGTCATCGAACTGGCGGAAGAGCGCGGCTACACCGTCCACGACGAGGCCGTTATCTCACGGGGACAGCTGTACACCGCCGACGAGCTGTTCTTCACGGGCTCTGCGGCCGAGGTGACTCCCATCCGATCGGTCGACGACACGGAGATCGGCGCGGGCACCCGCGGCCCCGTCACGGAGGAGCTCCAGAGCGCCTTCTTCGATCTGGTGGAACGCCGGACCGACGACCACGACGACTGGTTCAAGTACTTATAAAACGACCCTCTCGGGCGTCTCTCTGCCTCTCCGCGGTCTCCGCGGTCTCCGCCGAGACTCCCTCCGATTCTCGCGTTTTCTCCGCCGGGCTCACCTCCCGATCAGTCGCCGTCTCAGTCGCTCTCGCCGTCTCAGTCGCTCTCGCCGATCAGTCGCCCTCGCCGCTGCCGTCGGTCGACGGCCGCTCGGCCTCGCCCGGGGTCCCGTCGGTGCGGACGCCGCCGACGCCGCCCGGCTTGCCGGTGGTCCCCTCGGGCGGGCGCTCCTCCTCGACGGGGACCTGGTGTGCGGACTCGGCGAAGCCGGCCGAGAGGACGCGCGTCATCCCCTCCTCGACGGTCTCGCCGGTCTCCTCGATGCGCTCCGGCTCGACTTCGATGACGAAGCCGGTGGTGATGTTCGGAGCGGTCGGCATGAACAGGACGATCTTCCCGTCGCGGGTCTTCTTCCCGGTCCGGAACGCGGTCATGCGGATCCCCGGCCACGTCTCGATGTACACCGGGCTCTGGAGCTCGTCCGTCCCGGAGACGGCCGTCTCGATCGCGAGCTTCGACGCGTTGTACACCACGCGCAGCGCCGGGATTCTGTTTATCGCGCCGTCGACGGCCGACTCCGCCAGCCGGCCGAGCGTCGTCCGCATGAAGTAGCCGACCGCGAGGACGACGGTCGCGAACACCGCCAGCGCGATGATCACCCGGGAGACCGGCTCCAGCGGGGCGGGAATGATCGCCGGCTGGAGCCCCTCGATCAGCGGGATCGACGCGATGTACCGGTAGATCCACTGGAGGACTAAGAGCAGCACCAACAGGGGGGCCAGCACGATGAGACCGCTGGCGAAGTCGCGTTTCCACGTGGACATCTATCGAGTCGATATGTGGCGGCGACCCTTAAGAGGGCTTCTACGGGAGCGCACGGCTACGCTTCCTCGGCTCGCGTCCGGGCGTCCGCGACGATCGCTCGGCGCCTCGCTCACCGAATCGCTCACTGGCCGACCACCGCCCGCAGCGCGAACGTCAGGTTCTGTCTGCGCTCGCGCACTCGCCGGTAGAAGTACGAGAGCCACTTCGTCCCGTAGGGGGCGTACTGGGCCACGTCCACTCCCTGCGCGGCGAGGTCGCGCTGGGCGTCCTCTCGGACGCCCATCAGCATCTGGACCTCGTAGTCGGTCCCGTGTTCGCGGGCGAGGCGGTCGGCCAGCCCGATCATCTCGGGGTCGTGGCTGCCGACGGCGACGCCCCGGTCTCGGGCCTCGAACAGGAAGCGGAGGTCGTCGCGGTACGCCTCGTCGACCCGCGATTTCTCCCTGTACGCGATCGACTTCGGCTCGTCGTACGCGCCCTTCACGAGCCGTATCTTCCCGGGCACGTCGCGGAGCCGGTCGAGGTCCTCGCGGGTGCGCTTGAGGTTCGACTGGACGCACTGGCCGACGCTCCACGGGTACTCCGCGGCGATCGACTCGAAGGCGCCGAGCGTCGCGTCGGTGGTGTCGGCGTCCTCCATGTCGCACCAGACGAACGCGTCGAGCTCGTGGGCGCGAGCGACGATCTCGCGGTAGTGCTCCTCGAAGCACTCGTCGGACACGTCGAGGCCGATCTGGGAGGGCTTCACCGAGACGCAGGCGTCCAGCCCGCTGTCGGCGATGTCCTCCAAGAGCGCGAGGTACGCGTCGGTGTCCGCGCGCGCGTCGTCGCGGTCGTCGTAGTGCTCCCCGAGCAGGTTCAGGATGACGGCGACGCCGTCCTCGTTGCGCGCTCGGGCGTGCTCGATGGCTTCCGGGACGCTCTCGCCGGCGACGAACCGACGCGCGATCGGAGGGATCATACAGCCTACTCGCGTCGGTAGCGACTTGATTGTTGCCGACTCGGACGGTTTCGGGGCGGACCGCGCGTGAGTCGACCGTCGCTTCGGCCCGGTCCGGATCCGAGGTTTATATACCCCAGACGGGCGACGGTGGGGTATGATCGGTTCGCTCGTCGCGACCGCGTTCTGGGCGATGTTGCCCGCCTACGTGCCGAACAACGCCGCGGTGATCGCCGGCGGCGGCCGCCCCATCGACGGCGGTCGCGAGTGGCGCGGCGCCCGCCTGCTCGGCGACGGCAAGACGTGGCGCGGCACCGCGGTCGGCACCCTGGCCGGGGTCGCCCTCGCGCTCGCGCTCAACGCCCTCGCGGAGCCCGCGAGCGCCGCGCTCGGCGTCGACCTCCCGACGTTCGCGCTCCCGGCCGCGTTCGCGCTCGCGTTCGGCGCGATGTGCGGCGACATCGGCGCCTCGTTCCTCAAGCGCCGGTCGGGCCGGGAGCGTGGGGCTGCGTTCCCCGGGCTCGACCAGCTCGACTTCGTCGTCGTCGCGCTCGCGGCCGTCTTCGTCGTCGACACCGACTGGGCGCTCGCGGTGTTCACGCCGTCCGTCCTGTTGGTCGTCCTCGTGATGACGCCGATCCTCCACGTCGTCACGAACGTCGGCGCCTACGCGCTCGGGCTGAAGAACGAGCCCTGGTAGGCGCGTCGCGCTGAGCGACGCGGCGGACGCGTCGCCGCCGCCTCCTCGACCTTCGTTCACACGGGACATCCGCTTGCTGTAGGTTTTTGCGCCGACGGGCACAACCGTTCGATCGATGACCCCAGAACTCGACGCGATCGACCTCGACACGGTCCCCCTCGGCCGAACCGGCCTCCGGACGAGCGAGCTCCAGCTCGGCACGTGGCGGTTCGGTCGCGTGACCGAGGCGGGCAACGTGGAGATCGACGAGGCCCGCGCCCACGAGCTGCTCGACGGGTACGAGGCCGCCGGCGGGCGCTACATCGACACCGCCGACGTGTACGGCGGCGGCGACTGCGAGCGCTGGATCGGCGACTGGCTCGCCGAGCGCGACCGCGAGCGCTTTACGATCGCCTCGAAGGTGTACTGGCAGATCCGCGACGGCGACCCGAACAGCCGCGGCACGAACCGCAAGAACGTCCGCCACCGCGTCGACGCCCTCCTCGACCGGCTCGACACCGACTACCTCGACGTCCTCTACATCCACCGCTGGGACGACGAGACGCCGGCCCGCGAGCTGATGAAGACGCTCAACGGGCTCGTCGAGTCCGGAAAGGTCCACTACATCGGCGCCTCCACGCTCCGCCCGAACGCGTGGAAGGTCGCCCGCGCCAACCAGATCGCCCGCGACGAGGGGTGGGAGCCGTTCACCGTCCTCCAGCCGCGCTACAACCTCGTCGACCGCGAGATCGAGGGAGACTACCTGGAGTTCGCGCGCCAGCGCGACCTCGCCGTCTCGCCGTGGAGCCCGCTCGGACAGGGCTTCCTGACCGGGAAGTACGACCGCGACGAGGACCTCCCGGAGGAGTCGAAGGCCGCCGAGTCGAGCCGCTTCCAGGAGGCGTACCTCACCGAGACGAACTTCGACCTCCACGACGAGCTCGACGCGGTCGCCGACGCGGTCGACGCGACCCCCGCACAGACCGCCCTCTCGTGGCTCGCTCACCGCGACGGCGTCACCGCGCCGATCGTCGGCGCGCGCACGACCGATCAGCTCGCGGAGAACCTCGCGGCCGCGGAGATCGACCTGTCCGACGAGCAGGTCGACCGGCTCACCGCCGCGAAGCCCGGGCCGTACGACGGACTGTGAGGCGGGTCTTGGGTCGACTCGCCTCCGACTCGGGGCCTACCGGTCCGCGCAGTACTCGACGAAGTTCCGCAGAATTCTGAGCCCCGTCTCCCCGCTCTTCTCGGGGTGGAACTGCGTGCCGAACACGTTGCCCGCCTCGTTGGCGACGACGGCGGGGAAGTCGACCCCGTAGTCCGCGGTGGCGACGACCGCGTCCGGGTCGTCGGGCTCCGCGTAGTAGGAGTGGACGAAGTAGGCGTACTCCCCGTCGACGGACCCCCCCGTGGGTCCGTCTGCCTGCGGGGTCTCTGACCCCGCTCTGTCGACCCCCTCGACGATGGGGTGGTCGCGCTCGACCTCGAGCTCGTTCCAGCCCATGTGCGGGACCTTGCGGTCGACGTCGAACCGGACGTTGGTGCCGGAGACGAGATCGAGGCCGGTCACCTCGCCTTCCCCCTCGTGGTCGGCCTCCTCGCTAGAGGTGAGAAGCATCTGCATCCCGAGACAGATTCCGAAGAGGGGACGGCCAGCCTCAGCGTGGTCGGTCAGCGCCTCGCGCAGGGGCCCGGCGTTCTCCATCCCCTCGCGGAACGCGCCGACGCCGGGGAGGACGACGCCGTCGGCGGCCGCGAATGCCTCCGGGTCGTCAGTGATGTCGACCGAGGCGCCCGCGCGTTCCAGCCCGCGGGTCGCGGACCGAAGGTTCCCGAGACCGTAGTCGACCAGAACCACGTCCGCCAGCGTCTCCGCGGGCGGTTCGAAAGTGCTCATGGGTCCCCTCCGAGGGGGACGGAAAAGTCGGTTTCCCTTGTGGCAGTTCGGTGGACGGCCGTCCACTCCGGACGGGTGCGGTCCGGTTTAAACGGGGCGCGGACGGCGAGGGCGCTGCGGCGGTTATCTCAGCATCGAGTCAGCCATCCGGCGCGGGAAGCCCGTGATGAGCTCCCAGATGCTCATCTCCACGTCGTCGGAGCGCAGCCGCGACCGGAGCCGCTGGCTGAACAGCTCGACGGAGATGATGAGCAGGAAGATGGCGAGTAGCGTCGCCATCATGTTCGTGAACCGCAGCAGGTTCTGCTGCGAGGTGAGGACGTACCCGAGTCCGCCCGCACCGATGACGCCGACGGTGACGCCGATGCGGACGTTGATCTCGAAGATGTACAGCGTCCACGCGATGAACGCGGTCCGGACTTGGCTCAGCATGCCGAAGAAGACGATCTGCGGCTTGCTTGCCCCGGTCGTGCGCATCGCCTCGATCGGCCCGTCCTCGATCTCCTCGAGCTCGTCGACGAACAGCCGTCCGAGGTTCCCGATCGTGTCGAACGCGATCGCGATCGCGGCCGAGGCGGGCCCGAGCCCGAGGAACGGGATGAAGATGAGCGTCCAGATGATCGCGGGGATCGCCCGGATGAACGACATCGTCCCGCGGAAGATGAAGTTGAAGGGGAACGGGGTGACGCGCTCGGAGCCGAGCGTCCCGAAGACGAGCGCGAACGGGAACCCGAGAACCGTCCCGACGAACCCCATCGCGAGCGTGATGCCGGCCTCCCCGAAGATCTGGAAGATCCCGAGCTCCTGGAAGAAGAACACGTAGATATCCGTCGGGTTCGGCGGGAACTGGAACAGGAGCCCGCCGATCTCGGGGTCGTACAGCAGGTTCTCCTGTCTGATGAAACTGATGTACTGGCCGACGTCGAGGAACGGGATCACGCCGAAGTAGTCGGTGATCGGGAAGAAGCCGGTCAGCGATTCGGTGAACGTCTCGAGGCGCGCGTCCGGATCCAGCAGCTCCGTCGCGGCGAACGCCTGCAGGGTCGTAAACGCGAGGAACGCCAGCAGTCCGGTCCACCCGAGCGCCCGGCGGCGACGGGTCTGCTTGATGTTCTCGAACTGTTCGGTGATGCGGTCCGGAACGTCGGCGTCGTCGACGCCGACCGCCTTCGATCTGCGCGTCCCGTCGGAATCGGTGGTGTCTGTTGTCACTCGTAGATCAGCTCCGTTCTCGTCACGTCGTCGCGACCTCGTCGGCCGCGCCGTCCCCGTCACCGTCGTCGCGGACGAACATCCCCTTCGTGTCTATGTCGCCGTAGAGGTCGTCGATGACATCGATCGTCAGATCGTCCCGGTACCCGTCGAACACCTTCTTGCCGTCTCTGAGACCGATGAACCGGTGTCCGAACTTCCGGGCGATGTTCACCTGGTGGAGGCTACAGAAGGTCGTCAGATCGCGGTCGTCGGAGGCGGTTCGGAGGTACCCCATTACGCTCTGTGCGCTGCCGGGGTCGAGGCTCGCGACCGGTTCGTCTGCGAGCAAGACGTTCGGCTGTTGAACGAGCGCGCGAGAGATCCCCACCCGCTGCTGTTGGCCGCCGCTCATGCTCCGCGCCTTCTGTTCGGCCTCGTCGAGGAGCCCGACCGTGTCGAGCGCGTCGAGGGCGCGGTGTTTCTCCTCGGGGTCCTGTAGCTGCAGCACGCTCGTGAGGAACCCCGAGCGGTGGACGCCGCCGGAAAGCGAGTTCGAGTACGCCGTCATATCGCCGATGATGTTGTGCTGCTGGAAGATCATCGCGACGTCCGGCCGCGGCTCGATCATCGGCTCGTCGTCGATCCGGATCTCCCCCTCCGTCGGGGCGAGCAGCCCGCTCAGCGTCCGGAGCAGCGTCGACTTCCCGGAGCCCGAGACCCCGAGCACGATGACGAACTCGCCGGCGGGAACCTCGAAGGACACGTCGTCGAGCGCGACCGTGTCGCCGAACCGTTTCGTAAGACCGTCTACTTCGATGTAAGTCATAAAGAAAGCGTGTAACAGCTCGCTCGGTCTACAGGTCGCTCCACTCCAGCCCGAGCTCCTGACCGAGCTCCGCGACGGGGTCGTAGTCATCGACGCCCGCCTCGACGACGCCGCTGAACCAGAGGGAGTGGGCCTCGACGAGCTCCAGATCGGCCTGCTGATCCTCGCTCAGCTCGGACTCCTCCATGTCGAGGATCTCGGGGTCGACGCTGAGCGCCTCGGCGATGTCCGCCTGCGACTCGTGTTCGAACGCCTCCTGCGGCGCGTCGATCATGAGCTGACGGAGGTCGTCTTTGAGCGACTCCTCCCACGCGGCGTTGCTCACGATCGGCGCGCGCGGGATCGGGTCGGAGACCGCGAGCAGCCGGAGCTCGGGATCGGCTTCGCCGGCCCCCTCGTACTCGGCCGAGATGTCGACGAAGTCCTGCGACATCTCGTCGAACTGCTCCTGCGGCACGTGCGCGGCCGTGGAGAACGCGCCGGTCCCGGCGGCCGCGATCCGGTCGTCTTGGATGAGCTGTTCGCGGGCGGTCGAGTGGTCAGAGGTCCGGAGCTCGAAGTCCTCGGGCGAGCCGGAGGGGGCGCTCCCGATGTCGAGCCCGGCGTTGCTGAGCATGAACAGCGGGAACAGCGTCCCGGAGACCGACGTCGGGGCGGCCGACGCGACGAGCTCGCCTTCGAGATCAGAGAGCGACTCGATGCCGCTGTCGGTCGTCGTCGTGATGAGCGAGAAGTACTTCTCGGCGCCGTAGGCGACACGCATCCCCGTGACGTCGAGCTCGCTGGGAATCTGTGCGACCGCGCCGGGCGACACGTCGGCGAAGATCCGATCGCCCTCCGCCGCGCGGCGGAGCTCCTGTGCCGTGCCGGAGTAGCTCGCGGTCGGCTGTTCGACGATCTCCACCTCGGCCTCGGACTCGAGGTACTCGAACAGCGGCTGGTACTGGACCTGAATGTCGATCTCCTCCTCCGCGGGGTTCAACACCCACGTGACCTCCGTTACGGAGTCGCTGGAGTCGCCGGCCGTCCCGCCGTCCGAACCGTCGCTTCCGTCTCCCGATCCGTCGTCGCTCCCGTCTCCGCCGCTGCTGTCAGAACAGCCGGCGAGCCCGACCACGCCAGCCGCGCCAGCCGTCTTGACAAACGTTCGCCGATCCGCCGACCACCTGTTGTCGGACATACAATTGTGGGTTCGACTCGCATGGTATATTATTTTCTATGTTTCATATACAGCGCCACTGTGACGAACGTTCGCACGGCTTTTTTGCCCGATACGTTCGTTTCAGAACTCCCCGAGCCGCGACTGACCGCCCGACTCGCCGCCGGCGGTCCCGCTCAGCTCGCCCGCCCGTGCGATGGTCTCGAAGAACCCGTCGCGCTGGCTCCGGTCGTACAGCGTCGCCGCCGGGTGGACGGAGAGGAGCACGCGCCGCGAGGCCCCCGCGATCCGCGCGTCGACCACTTCGCCCGACTCCGCGGTGATCGCCACCGACCGGTCCAGCAGGTGCTCGCTCGGCACCTTCCCGAGGGTGACGATCAGCTCGGGGTCGAGCCGGTGAATCTCGCTTTCGAGGTGCCCGCGGCAGTTCGCCAGCTCCTCGCCCGTCGGGTCGCGGTTGTCCGGCGGGCGGCAGCGAACGCAGTTGGTGATCCGCACGTCTGCCCGCGCGAGCCCGGCGTCGCGGAGCGCGTCGTCGAGCACGTCGCCCGACCGGCCCACGAAGGGCTCGCCCTGCTCGTCCTCCTGTGCGCCCGGGCCCTCGCCGACGAACAGCAGATCTGCGTCCGTCGGGCCGACGCCGTCGACGATCCGGCTCCGCGACTCGACGAGCGCCGGGCAGCGCTCGCAGGACGGCACTCGGAGGTCCTCGTCGAGCGCGCTCTCCGAGGCTCCGCCGGCGGGCGCGTCCCCGTTCTCGGTCATGGATCGAGGTGTGAGCGGGGCGGACATAAGTCCGTCCGCCTCGGATCGATCTCTCGATCGGCTGAGCGGGGTCGGTCGTTTATAACTAATCGTCGTGCGCCTCGACACTCACTCTCGTTTCTCCACCACGATCGCTCGCAGGTCGTTGACGTTCGTCCCGGTCGGGCCGGTCTCTAAGAGCGCGTCCGCGTCGTCGAGGAGCGGGTACACGTCGTGGCGGTCGAGGGCGTCGCGGGCGGCGTCGGGGTCCAGCGTCGTCGCGTCCGCGACCGCTCCGGCGACGTCGGTCGGGCCGTCGAGCCCGTCGGTGTCGACGCTCGCGACGACCACTCGGTGGTCGGTCTCGTCCTCGGTCCGCGCTCCGTCCCCCAGCGGCCCCTCCGCGAGCGCCACCCCCGCGCTCGCGACGAACTCGGCGTTCGGGCCGCCGGTTCCCGGCTCCTCCGCGTCCGAGAGCGTCACGGTCGTCTCGCCGCCGGAGAGCAGCACGGCCGGCGGCTCGACCGGCGACCCGCGGGCGGCGCACTCCTCGGCGATCGCGGCGTGGGTCGGGCCGACCTCGCGCGCCTCGCCCCGGACGCTCGCCGAGAGCACCAGCGGCTGGTACCCGCGCTCCGCCGCGGCGCCCGCGGCCGCGTCCAGCGCGGTCCGGCCGTTGCCGACCACGAACGCCGCGCTCCGGGCGAACGCCGGATCGCCCGCGGCCGGGGTCTCGGGTCGGTCCCCCTCGGCGCCGGCCGACAGGCGCTCGCGCACCGCCGCGGGCGCGTCGAGGTCGTACCGGTCGAGGACCGCCAGCGCGTCCGCGTAGGTCGAGGGGTCCGGGACGGTCGGCCCGCTCGCGATCGTGTCGAGCGGGTCGCCGATAACGTCGCTGACCGCGAGCGCGACGGTCGTCGCGGGGGCCGCGGCGCGCGCCAGCCCCCCGCCCTTCACCGCCGAGCAGTGCTTCCGGACCGCGTTGATCTCGTCGATCGACGCCCCCGACGCCAGCAGCCCCGACGTGAGCGCGCGGAGGTCCTCGACCGAGACGGGGTCCGCGGGCGCGGCCAAGAGCGCGCTCCCCCCACCGGTGACGACCGCGAGAACGAGGTCGTCGGGGCCGGCGCGCTCGGCCGCGTCGAGCACGCGCCGGGCGCTCTCGACGCCCCGCTCGCTCGGGAGCGGGTGATCGCCCGGGATCACCTCGATCCCGGCGGCCGCCGAGGGGTTGGTCGAGGGTTCTCCGCCCCCGGCCGGCGGGTCGTCGGTGACGACGAGCGCCTCGTCGACCTCCGCGTCGCCCCCGCCGAGCACTCCGGCGAGCCCGCGCGCCGCGCCCGCGGCCGCCTTCCCCGCGCCGAGGAGGACGATCCGGTCGTACGCGTCCAGGTCGTACTCGCCGACCGCGCCGTCGACGCCCGCGATCCGGAGGGTCCCGTCCGTGACCGAGGCGGCGTCGCGGACCAGCCGCTCCGGAAGCGCGGCCTCGATCCCGGCCGCGAGGCAGTCGAGGGCGATCCCGTGCCCCGCCGTCCGAGCGAGTCGCTCGCGGTCGCGGAACGTCACGGCTGTCTCGTGTGTCATGGCGGCGGATCTCGGCGGAGCGGTATATATGCGGCGCGCGACGGGTCGCTTCGGACGGACTGGTGCGCGACGGGTCGCTTCGGACGGACTGGTGCGCGACGGGTCGCTTCGGGCGGACTGGCGCGTGGCGAGTCACCGCGTCACGCGCGACGGCGGTTACTCCCCCGCCGTCGCCTCTCGGTGGGCGCTCGCCGCGATCGCGGCGATCCTGAGCGGCTCCGGGCGGCGGAACCCCTCGCGGACCAGCCCGCGGACCGCGGCTGCGGCCTCGTCGGCGTCGATCCCGACCGCGCGGACGAACAGGGGGTCGAGGGGGTCGCCGGCGGACTCCCCCGTCACGTCGCGCTCCACCCGAACCCGCGGCGGGAGGGACCGATAGGTGTCGAGTCGCCGTGCGAGCGCCGCGCCGTCGAACGCGTCGCGGAGCGCCGGTTCGAGCCCGGGGCTCTCCTCGTAGCTCACGGCGTACGCCGGTCGGCCGAGGGCCTCGCGGATCCGCGGCAGTTCGAGGAGGTTGAACCACGCCGGCGCGATCCCGGCGACGGCGACGTGACGCACGTCCTCGCGGCCGAGGCGGTCGAAGAGCGCGATCGCGGCGTCGGTCGCGTCGACCCCGCCGACGGTGCAGGTCTCGAACCCGAGCCCGTCGAGGGTCCCGTCGTCCCTGACGACAGCCCCGGCTAGGACGCTGGTTCGGTCGCCGTCCGAAAACGCGATACCGAGCGTCCGGCTCGGCGGCGTCACCCGCTCAGGTCTCCTCGGACTTGATCTCCTGGAGCCGGTCGAGCAGCTCGTCGTTCGACGCGCCGGGCTCGTAGTCGACGGACCCCTCGTGTACCTCTTCTGCGGCTCGGACTCCGTCGTCGTCGTCGAAATCCGCATCCAGGTCTTGGTTCTCCTGTTCGGATTCGTCGTAGCTTCCGAAGCCCATATGTGCGTGAAACTAACACGCCGCGACGGATAAATCCCCGGGCGGACCGAAATCGCCGCCGTCTCCGGGCTCCCGGGGACTGCACGCTTTTCCCGTCGGGCGCCGTCCGTGGGCGTATGGAGCCGATCACCGTCACCGCGAACGCCGAGGAGTTCACCTGCAACGCGTACCTCGTGCCCGGCGAGGCGCCGACCCTCGTGGACGCCGGGACGATGCCGGGCGTCGACGACGTCATCGCCGACGCGCTCGATGAGGCCGGCGTCGACGGGCTCGACCGGGTGGTGTTGACCCACCAGCACCACGACCACGTCGGCGAGCTCGACGCGGTGCTCGACCGCTTCGACGCGACCCTCTACGCCAACGCCGCCCACCCCCGACGCGACGTGGCGATCGGCGACGGCGACGAGATCCTCGTCGGCGACGAGCCCTGCGAGGTCGCGTTCACGCCCGGTCACGCCCCCGACCACGTCGCGCTCGTGGGCGAGGAGCGGCTCTACTCCGGCGACGTGGTCGTCTACAACGACGGCGCGTTCGACGACGGCTCGTTCGGCCGCACCGACATGGCCGGCCAGTCGCGCGAGGAGCTGATCGAGAGCCTCCACACGATCCTCAACGCGCTCCCGGATACCGTCGAGGCGATGTACCCCGGGCACGGCGACGTCTACCGCGCGAGCGACGGCCCCGACACGGTTCGCGAAGTCATCGAACGCGCGACCGAGCGCGCGGAGCGCCGCGAGCCGAAGTACCCGGAGGAGTAGGCCAGGGATCGCGCGCGGGACGACGGACAGCTATATATAAACAAATATGTGGTGGCGCGCGCCTCCGAGCGGCCATCGACGAGGTTGGGGAGGTGAGGGGTGCGGGGCGGTCGGGTGGGGATTTTGGCGGTGTTCACCGTCGATCCGGTCTCAATCAGTTATAAGCGAGCGACCGGAGCTAGACACCGACCTGGGCCTCGATCCACAGATCCACCGCTCGCAGAAGCGATCTGCAGGAGAAACGAGGGGGCCGGGGACCGATCTACGCCGCGCGGCGTTCCTTCGCCTTCGGGCGGAGATTCGTGTAGCCGCACTTGCGGCAGCGGTCCGCGTCCGGGGAGTTGCGGGCGTTACAGCGCATGCAGATGTGTCGGTCGAGGTTGCGGCGTTCCGCGGCGTCGAAACTGGCCATACCGCAACTGTCGGGCCGACGCTGTAAAAGGTTGCGAGACGCGGCGGGGGCGAGCCGACCGCCTTCGGCTCCCCTGAGTGCCCGTGGTGTCCCCGGTCAGGCGCCCGCTTCGGAGAGCGCGGCCTCGATGTCCTCGCGCTGGGTGACGCCGACGAACCGGTCGACGACGCCCTCGTCGTTCTCGACGATGAGGGTCGGCAGCGAGCGCACTTGATACTGGTTGGCGACGTCCTGCTCCTCGTCAACGTTCACCTTCTGCAGCTCGAAGGCGTCGCCGAGGTCCTCCTGGATCTCCTCCAGAATCGGGTCCTGCGTCTTACACGGGCCGCACCAGTCAGCGTGAAAATCCAGCAGTCGAACAGTCATTATCCGGCGCAACCTACCCCCGGGCCGCGCATAAGGGTTTCCCACTCGTGCACGCGTCGGCGTCGAACCGCGGCGGTGACGCTCCGATCGCGGCCGTGGCGCTCGGAGATTGACGTCCCGAGCGGGCCCCGCGCCGATCGTCGAACGAAACGTTTAGAACGCCGCGAGGCGCACCGTCGCGTATGAGCAGTGGTTCCAACTCCGGCGGGCTGATGTCCAGCGCGGGGCTCGTCCGATACTTCGACAGCGACGACCGGAACGCGATCACGATCAACCCGAAGACCGTCCTCGCGTTCTGCATCCTCTTCGGCGTGTTCGTGCAGGTCCTCTCGCTGACCGTCGCGTAGGTCCGCCGGTCGAGTGTTCCGCTTCCTCTCACCGCCCCGCAACCTCCCGCTTTCCGGTCCGTAGCGCGCCCTTTTTGCCCGTCCCCCACCGACCGGTTCACATGCAAGCAGGCGTCATCGCCGTCCAGGGGGACGTAGCCGAACACGCCGCGGCCGTCGAGCACGCCGCGGCCGCTCACGGCGAGCCCGCGGAAGTAGTCGAGGTTCGAGACGCGGGGATCGTCCCCGACTGCGACGTGCTTCTCATGCCGGGCGGAGAGTCGACGACCATCTCGCGGCTGATCCGCCAGGAGGGGATCGACGAGGAGATCCGCGAGCACGTCGCGAGCGGGAAGCCCGTGCTGGCCACCTGCGCGGGGCTCATCGTCTGCTCGCGCGACGCGAAGGACGACCGCGTCGACCCGCTCGGGCTCGTCGACGTCTCCGTCGACCGCAACGCGTTCGGCAGGCAGAAGGACTCCTTCGAGGCGAAGGTCCCGGTGACCGGGCTCGACGACCCGTTCCACGCCGTGTTCATCCGGGCGCCGCTCATCGACGAGGTGGGCGCGGGCGTCGAGGTCCTCGCCACCGTCGACGACCGCCCGGTCGCGGTCCGGGACGGCCCCGTCGTCGCCACCGCGTTCCACCCGGAGCTCACCGACGACCCGCGGATCCACGACCTCGCCTTCTTCCCCGAACGGGAGGTGGTCGCGTGAGCGACCCGGACGCGGAGCCCGACGGTGTCGAGCACGCAGCGAACCCCGACGTCCCCTCCGAGGCCGTCCTCGACGAGCTGTTCGCCACCATCGAGTCGCGGAAAGCGGAGCTCCCCGAAGGCTCGTACACCGCCTCGCTGTTCACCCACGAGAAGGGCGAGAACGCCGTCTTAGAGAAGCTCGGCGAGGAGTCCACGGAGACGATCCTCGCGGCGAAAGACGACGACCTCGACGAGCTCACCTACGAGGGCGCCGACCTCGTCTACCACCTGCTGGTGCTGTTCGCGATGAAGGACCTCGACCTCGACGACCTGCGCGACGAGCTTCGGGACCGTTTTTAATTGCTAGCGCTCGCGTTCGAGTTCCTGTTCGATATCGGCGACCTTCCGGTCGACGTCGTCAGGCTCCTCAGTCTCCAGCTCGCTCGCGATCCGGCGTTCGAACTCCGCTTCGCTGATCTGTCCCTCGACGTACTGCCGGCGGAGCCGGTCCTGCCGGCTCTCCGCGGCGGCGTCGGTCGACGCCGAGGCCGACCGCGACCCCCCGACCGAGTCGCTCGCGGAGTAGTCCGCGTCGTCGCCGCCCAACAGCCACGCTCCGGTCTTATAAAGGACGTAGACGACGCCGGCGAGCACGGCGAGCGAGACGATCCCGGAGACGATCGCCCACGCGAGACTCAGAAGCGCCGAGACCACGGAGACGACGATGCTGACCCCGATCAACACCGCGATCCCGATCGCCGCGTAGTAGAGGGCCCTCTTGCCGTCCATACCCCGGAGTCGGGTGGCCGGCCGCAAATACCTTCTCCCGGGAGCGTTCCGCTCGTCCGTCCGTCAGAAGACTTATTCGCCGCTACGCTCGTGAGTTAACGAAATGCATCCGGAGCCGCGGTCTTCGACGGACGATCCGCCCACGGAGGACCCGGAGGTGCGCCCGTGACCGATCGCGCCGACGCTGAGGGCGGTCGCTCCGACGCCGGGAGCGGTCGCTCCGACGGCGGCGTCGACCGTCGGACCGTCCTCGGCGCGCTCGCCGGAGCGGGGAGCGCCGCGATCGCGGGCTGTTCCGGCTCGGAGCCGGACGACGCCGCGACCAGCGGACTGGAGGCGGAGACGCTCGAGGAGCTCGCGGCCCGGTTCGCGCCGACGCTGTACTTCGACTCCGCGGAGCCGTGGTTCCCGACCGACCCCCGCCCGTACACGGTCGAGGAGGGCGGCGAGACGGTCGTCGACGGGTTCGCGGCGTTCGACGGCTACCATGAGCGGTACGACGAGGCGGGGGAGCCGCCCGACCCGACCGTCTTCTACAACGGTGTCCGGTACGAGGACTCCCCGCTCGCGGTCGTCCAGTTCTGGATCTACTCCTCGTTCGATCAGTTCACGGCCAACTTCCACTGGCACGACTGGGAGGTGCTCCACGTCTTCGTCGACCTCGACACGGGCGACCCGCAGCTGTACGTCGCCAGCTCGCACTCCCGCAGCGTGCCGAACAACGAGTTCCTCGACCCGGAGCCCGACGCGATCCCGCGGATCCTCACCGAGCTCGGGTCGCACTCCAGCACCCTCTCGGTCAACGAGAACCCCGACGGCTTCCAGCGGGTCGGCGAGGAGGGGCTGCTCGCGGACATCACGAACACGACGATCGACACCGTCGAGGACCTCCTCGGGATCCCCATCGCGTACGGGCTCCCGCGCGACGAGGGGATGCGGCTTCCGTTCGTCGTCCCCGAGTACGAGGGCGAGCCGATCTACGAGCACCCCGACCTCCCGTCGGTCACCGCCGAGTCGCTGGTCGACGACGCCCTCTCGATCCGGTCGCTCGACGCGCTGCGCTCGCCGCCGACCGACCTCCCGCTCCGGGAGACGGGGATCGCCTTCCGGTACGCCGACCGCGAGGACGCGACCGCGGACGAGGTCGCCGAGGAAGTCGTCGGGTACGACCTCGTCGAGACCGCCGAACTGGAGGACATCGCGGCGTTCACCGGCCCGCAGCTGAGCTTCGAGTTCGCGGTTCCGGAAGCCGTCGAAGACGCCGTCGCCGGCCACATCACGACCACCGGCGTCCCGTGGGACCAGCCGCGGTACGAGAACCCCGCGCTCGACGTGACCGCCGGGAACCACCGCGCGGAGCTCGCCGGTCGGTACGACGCGATCGCCGACGCCGAGTCGCTCGGCGCCGGGGCGGCCGAGGAGCTCGACGCCGTCGTCGCGCGCGTCACCCGGGCGACCGAGACCGACGAGGCCCCCGACGGGGAGGGGTTGACGACGACCGATGCGGTCACCGAGTCGTTCGTGCTGATCGAGAGCGACCCCGAGGCGGTTCCGACGTTCGCCGGCGGGGTCGCGGTCGCGAACGGGGTCCCGGAGGGCGACCACCGCCTGACGATCAACGGCGCCGGGCAGGCCCCGCACAGCGAGACGCTGACCGTCTCGGCCGACGAGCCGGTGACGACGGCGGGCGTCGACAGCGAGATCCCTCTCGTCGCCAGGGAGAACGCGCGGAAGGTGGAGATCGACGACGCGGACAGCGACGTCGACCTGGCCCGCACGGCGATCGAGGACGACTTCGCCGGTCGGATTTACGACTCCGCTGTCGACGGGACCGACGCGGTGTACGTGCACGCCGGCGGCGCGTACACGACCGAGGTCCGCGACGCCGACGACGAGATCGGGGCGTACCGGGTCAACCCTGACCCGCCGGGGAGAGACGACGACTCGGACGACGGTGACGACTCGGACGACGGCGCCGACTCCGAGGGGAACGCCCCGATCCGGATCGACCGCCCGGAGACCGGCGCGGCTCCGCTCGCCGGCTACGTCGCCGACGTGGCCGAGGAGACGCGCGCCGCGGTCGCGGCCGCGGCGGCGGAGGGCGACGACGGCGACGACGATGACGACGACGGGAGCGACGACGCTAGCGGCGGGGGCGGCTCCGGCGGCTCCGGCGGCCCGTCGAACGCGGTGAACGGCCTCGAACGCGCCCTCGCCGCAGCGGTCGACGCCGCGGAGCGGGCCGAGGAGCGCGCCCGCGAGGGCGACGGCGAGGGGACCGACCGCCAGCTGGAGAACGTGCTCGCCCGGATCGCGCGGATCGAGGAGCGGCTCGAAGCGGCGCGCGAGGGGCTCCCCCCCGGCCTCGCGAACGCGACCGGGAAGCGGGTCGAGCAGGCGACCCGGCGGGTCGAGCAGGCGCAAAACGCCGGGAAGCTATAGGCGGCGGTCCGCTTCTCGCCGGCTTCACCGCCGCCCACGAGCCAGTGTGCCACGGCGCACCACTGGATGGAAAGCTATACGACGCCGACCCGACCACGGGTATATAAGCAGATGTCTCAGGAGGGTTACGACCACACCGCGGTCGAGAAACGGTGGCAGGAGGCGTGGGACGACGCCTCCGTGTATCGCACGCCGGACGAGGTGGACGACCCCACCTACGTGCTGGGGATGTACCCGTACCCGTCCGGGAAGCTGCACATGGGCCACGTCCGCAACTACACCATCACGGACGCGTACGCCCGGTACCGCCGGATGCGCGGCGACGACGTGCTCCACCCGATGGGGTGGGACGCGTTCGGGCTCCCGGCCGAGAACGCCGCGAAGGAGCGGGACACCAACCCCCGCGACTGGACGTTCGACTGCATCGACACGATGAAGGGACAGATGAAGTCGATGGGGTTCGGCTACGACTGGGACCGGGAGGTCACCACCTGCACCCCGGAGTACTACCAGTGGAACCAGTGGCTGTTCCGCCGGTTCCACGAGGCGGGGCTCGTCGAGCGCCGCGACGCCGAGGTGAACTGGTGTCCCTCCTGCGAGACCGTCCTCGCCGACGAGCAGGTGGAGGGCGACGACGAGCTGTGCTGGCGCTGTGACACCCCCGTCGAGACCCGCGACCTGGACCAGTGGTTCCTGGAGATTACGGAGTACGCCGACGAGCTGATCGACGCGATCGACGAGCTGGAGGGGTGGCCCGACTCCGTGCGCCAGATGCAGCGCAACTGGATCGGCCGCCAGCACGGGACGACGCTCGATTTCCACATCGATGGCCACGGCCCCGTGCAGGCGTTCACCACCCGCGTCGACACGATCCACGGCGCGACGTTCTTCGCGCTCGCCCCCGATCACCCGATCAGCGAGGAGCTGGCCGCCGAGGACGACGCGGTCCACGAGTTCGTCCACCACGAGGCCGACCCCGAGGGCGATGAGCCGAACGGCGTCGCGACCGGCCTCACCGCCACCAACCCCGCCACGGGCGAGGAGATCCCCGTGTTCGTCGCCGACTTCGTTCTCTCCGACGTGGGGACGGGCGCGCTGATGGCGGTGCCCGGGCACGACGACCGCGACCACGCGTTCGCCGAGAAGATGGGCGTCGACATCGAGCCGGTGATCGCCCCGGAGCCCGACGACTGGGACGGCGAGACGCTCCCTGAGGCCCCCGACGTGAGCGAGGCGGCGTTCACGGACGACGGCGTCGTGATCAACTCCGGCGAGTACAGCGGCCTCGACAGCGAGACGGCCCGCGAGCGGCTCACGGAGGACATCGAGAGCGCCGAGGCGACCACCCAGTACCGCCTCCGCGACTGGGGCATCTCCCGGCAGCGCTACTGGGGGACCCCGATCCCGGTCGTCCACTGCGACGACTGCGGCTCGGTGCTCGTGCCCGAGGCGGACCTGCCGGTCGAGCTACCCGAGTTCATCAACACGACGGGGAACCCGCTCGACGCCGCCGAGGAGTGGAAGCAGACGACCTGCCCGGAGTGCGGCGGGCCCGCGACCCGCGAGACGGACACGATGGACACGTTCGTCGACTCCTCGTGGTACTTCCTGCGCTACGTCTCGCCCGGGAACGAGGCGGTCCCCTTCGACCTGGACCGCGCGAACGACTGGATGCCGGTCGACCAGTACGTGGGCGGCATCGAGCACGCTGTGATGCACCTGCTGTACTCCCGGTTCGTCACCAAGGTGCTGGCCGACGAAGAGGGGCTCGACCACCGCGAGCCGTTCACGAACCTGCTGGCGCAGGGGATGGTCCAGCTGGAGGGCGAGAAGATGTCCAAGTCGAAGGGGAACACGGTCTCTCCGCAGCGCATCGTCGAGGAGTACGGCGCCGACACGGCCCGCCTGTTCATGATGCAGGCCGCCCAGCCGGAGCGCGACTTCGACTGGTCCGAGGAGGGCGTCAAGTCGACGCACCGCTTCCTGGCGCGGCTGACCGACCTGGTCGAGGCGTACGCGGCCGGGGAGACGGGAACCGCGCCCGCCGACGCCGGCCGCGATGAAATCGACGACTACGTCGCCGGCGAGGTCGACGCCGCGGTCGCCATCGCCGGCGCGGAGTACGACGACCTCACGTTCAACGTCGCGCTGCGCGAGGCGCAGGACCTCGTGGGGACGCTCCGAAGCTACCGGGACCACGCCGACCCGAACCCGGAGACGTACGAGCGCGGCCTCGACGCGGCCGTCCGCCTGCTCGCGCCGGTCGTCCCGCACCTCGCCGAGGAGCTGTGGGCGACGCTGGACCGCGACGGGTTCGTCGTCGAGGCCGACTGGCCGACCGCGACGGCCGACCGCGAGACGGTCGAGCGCCGCCGCCGGCTGGTCGAGAACACCCGCGAGGACGTGCGCGACATCGTCGACGTCGCGGGCATCGAGGACCCCGAGCGGATCGACGTCGTCGTCGCGCCCGACTGGAAGTACGACGCGCTGTCGATCGCGATCGACAGCGACGCCGACAACCTCATCTCCGAGCTGATGGGGGAGCCGCACATCCGCGAGCGGGGCGACGACGCGGCCTCGTACGGGCAGGACCTGCAGGCGAACCGCGAGGCGCTACAGGAGACCCTGTCGGGGGACGACGAGTATGAGGCACTGCGCGCGGCCTCGTGGCTGATCGAGCGCGAGTTCGACGCGCCGGTGAGCGTCGAGCGCGCCGCGGACGCCGACGAGTCGGTGGTCCGGAAGGCCGAGCCAGGCCGGCCGGCGATCGACATCGTCGAGTAGGGACCCGGCGCTCATTTTTAAACGGCCCCGGCGGCCCGGAAGCGATTAGTCGGCGGCGACACCCGTTCGCGTATGGAGGACCCTGACGCCCCCGCCCGCGACGACCCCTACGCCCCCGCCCGCGACGCCCTCGCCGGCGACGGACTGGCCGGCGGCGCAGCCGATTCCGACCCCGCCGTCCTCGCCGCTCGCCTCGACGACGCGGACCCGCTCTCCTCGTTCGCCGACCGGTACCGCGTTCCGGACGACCTGCTCTACATGGACGGCAACTCGCTCGGCCCCGCCAGCGACGCCGCCCTCGCGAGCCTCGATCGGGTCGTCGACGAGTGGCGCGAGCTCCTGATCTCCGGGTGGACCGACGCCGACCCGCCCTGGTTCTCGGTCGGCGAGCGGCTCGGCGACGCGCTCGCGCCGCTCGTCGGTGCCGACCCCGNAGGTCGTCGTCGGCAACTCGATCACGGTGAACATCCACACGCTCGTCGGCACCTTCCTCGACGAGCTGCTGGCCGGTAACGGCCCGGAGCGCCCCGAATTCGACCCGGCCGACGGAGCGTGGGACCCCGCTGTCGACCCCGCCGTCCTCGTCAACGAGCTCGACTTCCCCTCCGACCACTACGCGATCCGGGCGCAGCTCCGCCAGCGCGGGATCGACCCGGACGAGAAGCTCCGGGTGGTCGAGAGCCGCGACGGCCGGACGATCGATCCCCGGGATATCGAGGCCGCGCTGGCGGCGCACGACGACGTCGGGATCGTGTGGATGCCGACCGCGCTGTACCGCTCCGGCCAGCTGTTCGACGTCGAGCGGATCACCCAGGCCGCCCACGAGGCGGGCGCGTTTGTGGGGTTCGACGCCGCGCACTCCGCGGGCGCGGTCCCGCACGAGTTTCGGGAGGCGGGCGTCGACTTCGCGGTGTGGTGCACGTATAAATACCTCAACGCCGGCCCCGGCTCCGTCGGCGCGCTGTTCGTCGCCGAGCGCCACCACGGGCTCACGCCCGCTCTCGCCGGGTGGTGGGGCCACGAGAAGGCGACGCAGTTCGAGATGAACATGACGTACACCCCCGCCGACTCGGCCGGCGCGTGGCAGATCGGGACCCCCCCGCTGCTCGCCGCCGCGCCCCTGGAGGGGTCCGTCGAGACGCTGCGAGAGGCCGGGATCGAGCGCCTCCGCGAGAAGTCGCTGGCGCTCACGGACTTCCTGATCGCTCTGGTCGACGACCGACTCCCCGAGGTCGCGGTCGGGACCCCGCGAGAGCACGCGGCCCGCGGCGGTCACGTCGCCCTCGAGCACCCGGAGGCGGAACGCCTGAGCGCGGCTCTCACCGACCGCGGCGTCGTCGTCGACTTCCGACCGCCGAACGTGGTGCGCGTCTGCCCGGCCGCGCCGTACACCTCCTTCGCCGACGTGCTCGCGGTCGTGGACGAGGCCGAGGCGATCCTCGACTCGGGCGCACACGAGGCGTACGCGACGAGCGAGGGCGGCGTGACGTAGCGGGCGCGGGGCCGTGAGGAGCCGCGATCGGGGTCGACGGGCGGATTATTCCCCGCGTTGACATCCGCGGTATTATTACTTGCGGCGGCGTAGAGAGAGAGAAGTGAGATAATGGGAAGCGGGTCATCTACTAACACTACTGATCGGTTCGAATCTGGCGGCGACGAGGTGACGAGCGTTTACGAGGCGATGTTTCGAGAGGCGGACGACGCGATCTTTCTCGTTGATGCCGAGCAGACCGGCGGCGAGTACGAGTTCACGTTCAAGCAGAACAACACCGCACACCAGCAACAGACCGGACTGACCGAGGACGCGATGTTCGGGAAGACGCCGCGAGAACTCCTCGGCGAGGAACAGGGGGCCGCGGTCGAAGCGAACTACCGGCGGTGCGTCGAACGGGGGACGACGATCGAGTACGAGGAGCGACTCGACTTCCCGGGCGGGACGACCGACTGGCAGACGAAGCTGACGCCGGTCACCGACGACGAGGCGGTAACGCAGATCGTCGGTATTGCTCGCGACGTCACAGAGCAGAAGGAACGGGAGCGGGAGCACCAGCGAACGTACCGCCGGTTCCAGACCGTGTTGGAGACGATGTCCGCGGCAGTGTTCCTGAAAGACGCCGACGGGCGGTACCTCCTGATGAACCAGGCGTGTCGCGACGTGTTCGACGTGGACGTGGACCCAATCGGCATGACCGACGAGGAGCTCTTCCCGGAGGCCGTCGCGGCGCGAGCTCGGGCGGACGACCGCCGAGTCGTCGAGGACGGCGAACAGATCGAGATCGAGGAGACGATCCCGACGCCCGCCGGCGAGAGCGTTCGGCTGACGCGGAAGTCTCCCGTGTACGACGAGGAGGGGACGATCCGTGGTGTGTGCGGCGTCTCGACGGATATCACCGAACAGCGAGAGCGGGAGCGAGCGCTCCAGCAGCTCAAAGACCGGATCGAACTCGCGGTCGAGGGCGCGCAGATCGGCGTCTGGGACTGGGACATGACCACGGACGAGGTCGAGTTCAACGACCAGTGGGCGGCGATGTTGGGCCACTCGCTCGACGAGATCGACCCGCACCTCGACGCGTGGGAGCGGCGCGTTCACCCCGACGACACCGAGTCGGTCGAAGCCGCCCTGTCGGAGCACGTGGCCGGCGAGACGGAGTACTACGACGCGGAGCATCGGATGCGGACCGCGTCTGGGGAGTGGAAGTGGATCCGGGACATCGGGAAGGTCGTGGAGCGCGACGGTGACGGGGAGCCGGTCCGAGCGGTCGGGATCCACCTCGACATCGACGAGCAGAAGCGGCGGGAGAAGGAGCTGATACGGACGCGGCGGCTCATCGAGCGGACGCAACAGAGCGCGTCGATGGGGTGGTGGGAGGTGGATCTCGTCGACGAGTCGGTCACGTGGAGCGACGAGGTGTACCGGATCCACGAGATGCCGACCGACGAGCCGATCGATCTGGAGGCGGGGTTAGACTTCTATCACCCGGACGACCGCGACACCATCGAGCGGGCGTTCACCCGGGTGACAGAGGCGGGCGAGTCGTACGACCTCGAACTACGGATCCTCACGGCGTCCGGCGGGACTCGATGGGTCAGGACCGTCGGCGACCCGCAGTACGACGAGAACGGCGAGGTCGTCGGCGTGTTGGGGCTGTTCCAAGACATCACCGACCGGAAGGAGCGGGAACAGACGCTCGAGGAGACGAAACAGCGCCTGACGGTCGCGCTCGACGGCACGAGAACCGGTGTCTGGGAGTGGGACTTAGCCACCGACGAGGTGATCTGGACCGAGTCGATGGAGCGCCTCTTCGGGCTCGAACCGGAGACGTTCGAAGGCACCTACGAGGCGTTCGCCGAGCACGTCCACCCAGACGACCTCCCGGCGTTAGAGCGGGCGATCGAGCGAGCGAAGGCAGCCGACGAGCCGCTCAAGACGGAGTACCGGATCCGGACCGCCGACGGCGAGCAGCTGTGGGGCGAGGTGCGTGCCGAACTCGTCGAATCCGAGGACGGCTCGCGCCGGCTGGTGGGGGTGCTCTCAGAGATCACGTCGCGGAAGGAGTACGAGATAGCCCTCGAGGCGACGCGTGAGGAGCTCCGGAAGATCATCGACCTCGTGCCGGACTTGGTGTTCGTGAAGAACCGCGACGGCGAGTACCTCTTGGCCAACGAGGCGACTGCAGAGGCGTACGGGAAGACGCCCGCGGAAGTGGAAGGGTGCTCGGAGGCCGACATCATCCCGGACGTCGAGGACTCGGTCGAGTTCCGGCAGGACGACTTGGAGGTGATCGAGTCCGGCGAGCCGAGGTCGATCGGGGAGGAGACGCTGACGACGGCGGACGGCGAGACACGCGTCCTTCAGACGACGAAGATCCCCTACAAAGTGCCGGAGACGGGGGAGGACGCCGTCCTGGGGTACGCCCGCGACGTGACCGAGCTCAAGGAGTACGAGCGGACGCTCGAAGAGCAGCGGGACAGCCTCAAGCTCCTGAACCAAGTCGTTCGGCACGACATCCGGAACCAGCTGATGGTCGTCGAGTCGTACACCGAACTGCTCGAGGGGTCGCTCCCCGACGATCAGAGCCGAACGTACGCGCGGACGGTCATCGAGGCGGCGAAACAGGCCGCGGAGATCACGGAGACGGCGAAGGACGTGACCGACGTGCTGCTACAGGTCGGTTCCGACCGCTCCCCGGTGGGTCTCCGTACCGTACTCACCGAGCAGATCTCGCAGATCCGGTCGGATCAGGACCGCGCGACGGTCTCCGTCGACGGGGACGTCCCCGACGTGACGGTGTTGGCGGACGACCTGTTAGAGTCGGTGTTCCGGAACCTGCTGACGAACGCGGTCGTCCACAACGACAAGGACGCGGCCGAAATCGCGGTCTCGACTCGCGCGGCAGACGATTCCGTGCGCGTGTCGATCGCCGACAACGGCCCGGGCATCGCCGACGACCACAAAAAGCAGATCTTCCAGGAGGGCGAGAAGAGCCTCGAGAGCGGCGGAACGGGGGTCGGGCTGTACCTCGTGAAGACGCTCGTCGACAAGTACGGCGGCGACGTCTGGGTCGAGGACAACGAGCCGACGGGCAGCGTGTTCGTCGTCGAACTACTCCTCGCCGACTGAGCGATCGCAGGCCCCTCGCGGACGGGTCCGACGGCTCACACGGATCTCGCACAGCGACGGGCTTAATCGCCCGAGCGCCCAACGTCCGACGAACAGATCATGGCGGAACCGTCGGGCATGGACGCGTTCGCGCACCTCGGGAGCGAACTCCGCGCGGCGCTCTCCGAGCAGGGGTTCTCGACGCCGACGGAGCCGCAGCGCGAGGCGATCCCGCCGCTCGCCGACGGTCGGAACGCCCTCGTTCTCGCGCCGACGGGCACCGGGAAGACGGAGACGGCGATGCTCCCCGTCTTCGACGCGATCGTCGACGCCCGCGACGCGCCCGGCGACCGGCCCCGCGACGGGATCTCAGCGCTCTACATCACCCCGCTCCGCGCGCTCAACCGCGACATGATGGACCGGCTGGAGTGGTGGGGCGACCGGCTCGGCGTCGAGGTCGCGGTGCGCCACGGCGACACCACCCAGTACGAGCGGTCGAAGCAGGCGGACGACCCGCCGGACGTGCTGATCACGACGCCGGAGAGCCTCCAGGCGATCCTGACGGGCTCGAAGATGCGGGTCGCCCTCGAAGACGTCGAGCACGTCGTGGTCGACGAGGTCCACGAGCTGGCCGCCGCGAAGCGCGGCGCCCAGCTGACGGTCGGGCTCGAACGCCTCCGGCGCGTGGCGGGGCCGTTCCAGCGAGTCGGGCTCTCGGCCACCGTCGGCGACCCAGAGGAGGTCGGTCGGTTCCTCGTCGGCTCGGGGAAGCGCGACCCCTACCGCCCGGGTGACCGCGCGTTCGAGATCGTCGAGGTCGCGGCCGGGACGCGGACCGACGTGCGGGTGCTCGACCCCGAGATCACCGACCGCGACGCGACCCTCGCCGGCGAGCTGGCGGTCGACGAGACGACCGCGAGCCACGTCCGGACGATCCGCGAGATCGTCGCCGACCACGACTCGACGCTGATCTTCGTCAACACGCGGCAGACCGCGGAGGCGCTCGGCTCGCGCTTTAAGACGCTCGCGGAGCGGGAGGAGAAAGACGAGGGAACCGCCGACCCCACCGAGATCGAGGTCCACCACGGCTCGCTCTCGAAGGACGTGCGTATCGACGTGGAGGACCGGTTCAAGTCGGGCGACATCGACGGGCTCGTCTGCACCTCCTCGATGGAGCTCGGCATCGACGTGGGGCGCGTCGACCACGTGGTCCAGTACGGCAGCCCGCGCGAGGTCGCCCGGCTGCTCCAGCGCGTCGGGCGCGCGGGCCACCGCCGCGACCTCGTCTCGGAGGGGACCGTCGTGACGCAGGGCGGCGACGACACGCTTGAGGCGCTCGCGATCGCCCGGCGCGCCGACGCCGAACTCGTCGAGCCCGCCGACATCCACCACGGGAGCCTCGACACCGTCGCGAACCAGATCGTCGGGGTCGTGATGGACGAGGGCGACGTCCACGCCCGCGTGGCGTACGAGATCGTCACGAGCGCCTACCCGTTCCGAGACCTCTCGGAGCCGCAGTTCCAGGAGATCGTCCGCGAGCTGGACGGGAACCGGCTGCTGTGGCTCGACGAGGAGTCGGACACCCTCGAGAAGTCGGGCGGCACGTGGCAGTACTTCTACGCGAACCTCTCGATGATCCCCGACGAGTCCACCTACGAGGTGTACGACATGTCCTCGCGGCGGCAGATCGGCACCTTAGACGAGCGGTTCGTCGTCAACTTCGCCGGGCCGGGCGAGACGTTCATCCAGCGCGGCGAGATGTGGCGGATCACCGAGGTCGACGAGGAGGAGGAGCGCGTGAACGTCACGCCGATCGCCGACCCCGCGGGCGAGGTCCCCTCGTGGATCGGCCAAGAGATCCCGGTCCCGAAGCCGGTCGCCGAGGAGGTCGGGCGGATCCGCGGCGAGGCCGCCGCGGCGCTGTCTGCGGGCTCGACCCCCGAGGCCGTCGCGGGTGACCTCGCGGAGCGGTACCCGGCCGACGAGGGGACGATCGCGACCGCCCTCCAGCCCGTCGTCGACCACGTCGACGCCGGCCACCCGGTTCCCACGGACCGCCGGGTCGTGATCGAGGGGAGCGCGCGCACGGTCGCGGTCAACGCCGCCTTCGGTCACGAGGTCAACGAGACGCTCGCTCGCCTGCTCGCGGCGCTCGTGGGACAGCGCGCCGGCTCGTCGATCGGGATGGACGTGGACCCGTACCGGATCGAGTTCGAGGTGCTTCACGACGTCGACCCCGGCGTCTTCCGCGAGGTGTTGGAGACGACCGACCCCGACCGGCTGGAGGCGTACCTCGAACTCGCCCTGAAAAAGTCCGACGCGCTCAAGTTCACGCTCGCGCAGGTCGCCGCGAAGTTCGGCGCCGTCAAGCGCTACCGCGAGGGGAGAGGGCGGTTCGGCGGCGACCGCCTGCTCGCGGCGTTAGAGGGGACGCCAGTCTACGACGAGGCGCTCCGCGAGGTGTTCCACGCCGACCTCGCGGTCGCGGAGACCGCCGAGCTGCTCGAGGGGGTCCAGAACGGGTCGATGGACCTCGCGATCGCTCGCGAGCGGACCCCGCTCGGCACGGCCGGGCGGTCCTCAGGTACAGAGTTCCTCGTCCCGGAGAACGCCGACGCCGACGTGATCGAGACGGTCCGCGAGCGCATCCGGAACGACCGCGTCATCCTCTTCTGTCTCCACTGCGCCGACTGGCGGCGGACGACGAAGGTGCGCCGCGTCCCCGACCAGCCGGAGTGTCCCGACTGCGGCTCGACGCGGGTCGCCGCGCTGAACCCGTGGGACGACGAGACGGTCGCGGCGGTCCGGGCGACCGAGAAGGACGAGGAGCAGGAGCGGCGCACCGAGCGCGCCCACCGCGCCGCGAGCCTCGTCCAGACGCACGGGAAGCGCGCCGTGATCGCGCTGGCGGCGCGCGGGGTGGGACCGCACAACGCCGCCCGGATCATCAACAAGCTGCGCGAGGACGAAGACGAGTTCTACCGCGACGTGCTTCGACAGGAGCGCGAGTACGCGCGGACGCAGTCGTTCTGGGACTAGACGCGTGTCGGCGTTCGATCGAGTCTCTGTCGGGTGGCGACGCGATCACCCATTTATAAGCGATTGTTACTGATGACGCGGTGAGAAGCGCTGCTGCGGTGTCTGTCGGTCGTTTATAAGTCGTTCACTGTCGGACCCGCGCTCACGCATCTCGCACCCGTTTCGTCCGCTCGCCGCTCGAACCGCTACCCCAACACCGTAACTGCGAGGAGCATCCCGCCGGCCGCGGCGGGCGGGATGGTGAGGTTGTCGTCGACGGCGACGCCCCGGATGATCGGCGGGAGTCCGTCGGCGACCGCGGCGGGGACCGCGCCGGCCAGCGCCACGGCGACGCCGACGCCGGACCCGAACGCCGGCACGGTGAAGGGAAGCGCCAGCGCGAGACTGACGAGGAACATCGCGATCCACGCGACGGGGCGCTTCGCCTCGGTCGCGTCGTTGTCCCCGAGCGCGCCGCTGACGGGGTCGCCGAGCGACACCATCCAGATCGCGGGGACCGCCAGCGTCGGCGTCATGCCGGGGACGCCGAGCGCGGGGACCGCGGCGACCGCGACCGCCGCGGTGCTGATCTGGTACATCGCGTAGCCGGCGACGCTGTCGGACTCGTACTCCCGAGTGAGGCGCCGGTAGACGGCGTGATCGAGCCCCACGACGAGCCGGAGGAACTCCAGCAGGCCGACGACGGCGACGCCGAGCGCGAGGATCGCAGCCGTCTCGGTCCACGTGAGCCAGCCGAGCAGGTACGGGACCGGGAACAGGGTGCCGCTCGCGTGGACCAGCCGCCGCTCAAACTCCACCTCGGCCCGCCACTCCGCCGCCGGAAGGGGCACGGGTCAGTTGGTCTCGACGTCGGTCGCGACAGTCTCGTAGCGGTCCACCAGCGCGTCGAACTCGCCGCCCGCGCGGAGCGCGGCCAGCTCCTCGGCCAGCTTCCCAGCTGGGACCCGGACCTGCGCCGCGGAGTCGCGCTCGCGGACTGTCACGGTGTCGTCGCCGTCGCTCTCGATCCCGTCGCGGTCGATCGTGACGCAGAACGGGGTGCCGATCTCGTCCTGCCGGCGGTAGCGCCGCCCGATCGAGCCGGAGTCGTCGTACGCGACCGCCAGCCCCGCCTCGCGGAGGTCCGCGGCGACGCGGTCGGCCAGCTCAGTGAGCCGCTCGTCGTTGGTCACCAGCGGGAAGACCGCGGCGTCCTGCGGCGCGACCTCAGGCTCTAAGGAGAGGTACGTGCGCTCCTCGCCGTCGACCTCGTCCTCGCTGTAGGCGTGCGCCAGCAGGGTCTGGACCGTCCGCCCCACGCCGAAGGAGGGCTCGACGACGTGCGGCGTGAGGTGCTCGCCGTTCTCGGTCACCGTCTCGACCGAGAAGTTCGCCACGTCGGCGTCGACCTCGTGGGTCTCCGCGTCGTCGCCCTCGCCGACCTCGACCGACACCGTCTCGCCGTCGAACGCGCCGGGGTCGCGCTCGGCGAGCGTCTCGAGGGCCTCGGCGACCGCGGCGGCGTCCCCGCCGAATTCGGGCCCGAGCACGGACATGTCGGGGTCGACCGTGGCCCGCTCGACGGTCTTCGGCTCGTCGTAGCGCTTGAACACGGTGAACGCGTCGTCGCCGTACTCGTCGTGCTTCGAGAGGTCGTAGTCGGCGCGGTACGAGAAGCCCGCGATCTCGATCCAGTCGCCGTCGACCTCGCTCTCCGCGTCCCAGCAGTCGGCCGCGTAGTGGGCGCGCTCGCCCGCGAGGTGCTGGCGGAACCGGAAGCGGTCGAGGTCGACCCCGATCCGGTCGTACCACTCCTTCGCGACGCCGAGGTAGTAGCCGACCCACGGGGAGCCGATGACCCCCTCGTCGACCGCCTCGCCGACCGTGGTCTCGACGTACTCGCCGTCCTCGGCCTGCTGTTCCGCCGCGGGGTACAGCCGCACTGACACGTCGCGCACGCGGTCCAGCGGCGGCTCGTCAGCCTCGGGGTCGATGAACTGCTCCAGCTCGGCCTGGGTGAACTCGCGCAGCCGGAGGAGCCCGCCGCGCGGCGAGATCTCGTTACGGTAGGCGGGGCCGATCTGGGTGATGCCGAAGGGGAGGTTCCCGCGGGCGTACTCCTTCAGCCGCGGGAACTCCACGAAGATGCCCTGCGCCGTCTCCGGTCGGAGGTAGCCGGGCTGGGCGTCGCCGGGACCGATATCGGTCGCGAACATGAGGTTGAAGTCCTCGACGGTCACGCCCGCGAGGGCGGTTCCGCAGGAGGGGCAGGCGATGTCGTTGTCGGCGATGAGCTCCTCGACCTCCGGCCCGGGCAGCGCCTCGGCGTCCTCGATCTCCGTGACCGCCTCGACGAGATGGTCGGCGCGGTGGGACTCGCCGCACTCGGGGCACTCGACGAGCATGTCGTCGAACGTGTCGAGGTGCCCGGACGCCTCGAAGACGGCCTCCGGCATGATCGTCGGCGCCTCGATCTCGCGGTTCCCCTCTCGGATGGTGAACCGGTCGCGCCACGCGTCCTCCACGTTCTTCTTCAGCGCCGCGCCCTGCGGGCCGAAGGTGTAGAAGCCCGCGGTGCCGCCGTACGCGCCGTTCGAGCCGAAGAAGAACCCGCGCCGCTTCGCCAGCTCGACGATCGCCTCGGACGCCATTTATAAGCCCTCCAGCAGGTCGACGTCGCGAACGATGCCGTCGAGGTCGGTACCGTTGACCAGCGGCACCTGCTCGATGTCGTTGCTGATGAGCTCCTGTGCGACCTCCTTCGCGGTCCGCGTCCCGCTGACAGTCACGAGGTCCGGGGTCATGAAGTGACGCACCGCTCCCACGGGGAGCTCGACGTTCCGGGTCGGGAGGTAGCGGGCGCCGGTCGCCTTGATCCCCTCCCAGGACCACTCGGAGTCCTGCTCGGCGATGGAGTCGCCCGTGCTGGCCTCGCCCTCGACGACGCGGGCGACCTCCAGCACGTCGACCTCGGTGAGCATGCCGGCGAGCCCGGCGTCGTCGTCGAGCACCACGGCGTAGGGGACGTTCGCCAGCCCGATCTCCCGCTCCGCGACCGGCAGGGGGGTTTCGGTGTGGGTCGCGTTGACCGCGCGGGTCGCGAGCCCCTCGACCTCTGTGTCGCCGTCGATCTCGCCGCGGGCGATGGCCCGCACCACGTCGGTGACGGTGATGATGCCGACGAGCGAATCGCCGTCGACGACCGGAAGCCGACGCGACCCCTCGTCGACCATCGTGGCGGCGACGTCTTCGATCGCGTCCTCGGCGCTCACGGTCGGCACCTCCCGCATCAGCAGCGCGAGCTGGTCCTCGTCCGGCTGCTCGATCAGGTCGTCGCGGGAGACGAGCCCGCGGTACACCTCGTCGCCGTCGACGTCTTTCACGACCGGTACCGAGGAGAAGCCGTACTCCTGGATGTACTCCAGCACGTCGTTCCGGCTCCCCGGAATCTCGACGACGACGAGATCCGACCGCGGCGTCATGGCGTCTGATACGTTCATGCACCGTCTTTCAGCGTGGCACCTCTTGTATACTGCGAAGGTGGTTCGCGAGCGGTCGGCGGTCGGCGACCGGCTCGCGCGGCGTTCGTCGGGTACCGAGAGGCGGCCCGGAGAAGCGACTCTGACAACGAGCCAATCGGTCCGTCAGATCGACGCTTCAATCCGCCCATTCTCCCGTGATCGACGACTGACACGGGCTCTCGTCCCCGATCTTTCCCTCAGGTCGCGGATCCACCGACAACGGCGGTTCCCAGTCCGGAACCCTTATACGTACTGTGAACAATTCACAAACATGTCACGGAGTTCCACTCCATGGGACGACCCGGACCCCGATCACCGCCGGACGGCGTTACCGACGGACCCGACCCTCGACGCGGCGGACTCGCCGGACATCATGGCGTCCATCGACTCCTCGTCGTCGCGACCGGAGCTCGTGATCGCGGACGTTTCTCGGGAGAACGCGTGGGTCTCGGTCGACGAGACCGACGCCACCGTCCTCGAAGAGTGGTGCTGAGGCCGTTTTAGACGCAGCTGGAGGCGCCGTCGACGCCTCCGTCTCTCACTCCTCCGACGTCACTCCGCCGCTTCCTCGTCAGCGTCCGCTTCGGGTCGAACCCCCGCACCGGCCTCCCACGCCCGAATCAGCGACGCGAGCGTCCGACACGTCGGCGCCGACACGCCGAACCGGTCGGCGCGGTCGATCGCGGCCCCGTAGATGGCGTCGACCTCGGTCTGACGTCCCGCCGCCACGTCCTCGCACATCGACGAGCGGTTGGCGGCGGTGTCGGCGCCGACGCGCTCGACGGCGGCGACGGCGTCGGCCTCGTCGAGCGCCACCCCGTCGGCCCGCGCGACCCGCGCGACCTCTCGGGCCGCCTCGCGGGCCGCCTCGCCGCCGGGTCCGTCGAGGGTCGCGCCGTTCGAGAGCCGCGCGAGCGCCGAGGGGCCGTTGATCCCGGCGTTGACCGCGAGCTTCTCGTACCGGCGCCGGGGCATGTCCGCGGCGACGGTGGTCTCGATCCCGGCCGCCGCGAACGCGCTCCCGGCGCGCTCCGCGAGCGGGTCGTCGCCCCCCGTGAGCGCTCCGACGACGACCTCGCCGACCCCCGTGCAGGTCACGCGCCCGGGCTCGACGAACCGGGCGCCGTAGCTCGCGGTGCCCGCGAGCACGGTGGGGTCGAGCGCCGCGACCAGCCGCTCCTCCGTGAAGCCGTTCTGGAGCGAGCAGACGGCGCCGTACTCGCCGGTCGCGAGCGCTCGCGCGGCCGCGTCGGTGTCGTACGCCTTCGTCGTGACCACCGCGAGGTCGGCGGAGCGGTGCGCCCCGTCGGTGAGCGCCTGCGGGTGGACGTGCGCGTCGACCGCGCCGTCGATCCGGAGCCCGTCCTCCCGGATCCGCCGCATGTGCGGGTCCCGCCCGACGAGCGTGACCTCGTGAGCCCGCGTCAGCAACCCCCCGACGAGGCTCCCGAGCGCGCCCGCGCCGTAGACGAGGACCTTCATACGCGTCCTCACGGGGCGGGACGGAAAAGGGATGGCGGTGGGCGGGGGGTCGGCTACCGCGGTCAGTCCGTCGCCCCCGGTCGCCCGTTCAGCATAAATCGAGGTGGAGCCTCCGACCTCAAGGAGCGAGTGCGGCGAGCGAGTAGGTCGGAGAGGAAACCGACAACGGACGACGTAACCGCACGACGGTAGCAACCTGATCCCCAAGTATATAAATACTGTCGGCTAGTAATCTGAAACATGGAGGTGCGTCGAACTGCGTCGGTCAAACTCGTTGTTCCCGATGAGCGGCGCGACGACCTCCACGAATCCGCGCGACAGTTCCTTCACTGTGCGAATCGTGCCGCGGAGTTCTGTTGGGATGACGACTCCTACACCAACTGTGTTACGGCGAACTCGACCGCACGGGACGCGCTCTACGAACAACTGCGAGAGGAAACCAATCTCACTGCGAACCTCGTTCAAGAAGCTATCCGACGTGCCGTCCAAGCGACGAAAGGGTGCGTCGAACGGTGGAAATAGGGCAAGCGTGTGAGCCAGCCGGAGTTCACCTCGTGGAGCATGGTCTACGACAAGCGAAGCGCGACGTTCTACCGCGACCGCGTGTCCCTCTCGACCGTCAACGGACGCGTCGAGTGCGAGTTTGAACTTCCGACGGATAGCCCGACTCCCTACGAGCGGTACGTTCTCTCGGAGGACTACGAGTTCCGGGCGAGCACACTGCAATACGACAAGGCGACTGGCGAGTTCTACTTCCACATCACGACGCGGAAGTACGATACCGACGAATCCGAGGTTTCGGAAGATACCGAGCACCAAACAGTTCTTGGTATCGACCTCGGCGTCAACAGCCTCGCAGTAGCTTNCGTTCTGGCAGGGAGACGACTACGATCACTGGTGCCGCGAGTTCGAGAAGCGACGTGGTGAGATGCAACAGCGCGGGACGCAAGCCGCGCACAACGCGGTTCTTCGCCTCGGAAAGCGTGAAGAAGCGTGGCGGAAACAGTACATCCACACCGTCGCCAACGAGATCGTCACGGAAACCACCGAGAACGGATGCGACGTAATCGTGTTTGAGGAGTTAACGGACATCCGCGAGCGACTTCCACAGGCGAAGTGGCACCACATGTGGGCGTTTCGACGCCTCGCCGAGTACGTCGAGTACAAAGCGCCCGAACAGGGCATCTCCGTGAAGCAAGTTGAGCCGAACCACACGTCCCAACGCTGTTCTCGAACGGACTGTGGGTTCACGCACGAATCGAACCGTGACGGCNCGTGAAGCAAGTTGAGCCGAACCACACGTCCCAACGCTGTTCTCGAACGGACTGTGGGTTCACGCACGAATCGAACCGTGACGGCGAACACTTCCATTGCCAGAAGTGTGGCTACGAGGTCAACGCAGACTACAATGCAGCGAAGAATATCGGGCTACGCTACGCCCGAAAGCGACAACATAGACTCCGTTCCTCGCCCAAGTCGGGGAGCGGAGACGCACCAGTAGACGTGCGTGTAAATGGTGGGACGTTCACGAGAGCAGAGCTCTCGTGAGCCAACCAGAACGCTCTGCGTTCTGGTGACGTTGAACGGCAAGAGTCACCAGCCTATTGCTGGCGACTGATCACCGGGAGTCCACATCAAAGCCCTACCCTCAACGAGCGAACCCCGTATGAGGTGAGCGAAGTAGGGTAGGGTAGTTTACCCCTTCAGCCCGCTCCCGGTCAGGGGGACGACCACGTCGTCGTCGGCCGCGAGAACGCCGCGCTCGCGGAGGTCACGGAGCGCCGCCGGCGCCACCGCGCAGGTCGGTTCGGTGTAAAAGCCCGCGGCGTGAAGCCGGTCGAGCTCCCGCTCCGCCGCCGCCTGCGTGACCGCGAGGGCGTCGCCGTCGGTGTCGGCGACGGCGTCGAGGATCTCCCGCTTCCGGACCGGTTCGGCGATCTGGATCCCGTCGGCGGCCGCGTTGACGCGCCCCGCGGGGTCGGCCGCCTCCGCCCCGTGGAGTTCGCGGACGACCGGCGCGACGCCGGCCGCCTGCGCGCCGAACAGCCGTGGGACCTCGTCGATCCAGCCCGCGCGCTTCAGCCGGCGGAACCCGCGGTGGGCGCCGAGGAACAGCGTGCCGTGCCCGAGCGGGGTCACGACCGCGTCGGGGGCCTCCCAGCCGCGCTGGAACGCGATCTCGTAGGCGACCGTGGCGGTCCCCTCGAAGAAGGCTGGGTTCCACGCGTGGCTGGCGTACCACGCGGACCCGACGCCATCACCGCGCTGTCCGCCCTCGTCGCCCTCGCCGAGCGCGGCCACGCACGCCTCGGTCACGTCCGCGCGGGAGCCCTCGACCCGGATCGGCTCGGCGCCGGCTCGCCGGATCGCGCGGAGCTTCGCGGCCTTGACGTCGGCCGGGACGTACACCGCGGCGTCGATCCCGGCGCGCGCCGCGTACGTGGCGATCGCGGCGCCGGCGTTACCGGAGGAGTCCTCGACGACGCGCTCGACGCCCAGCTCGCGGGCCCGCGTGAGCGTCGTCGTCGCGCCGCGGTCCTTGAACGAGCCGGTGGGGAAGACGTACTCGAGTTTGAACGCGGCGTTCCACTCGCCCGCGTCCGCCGGCCCATCTCCGTCCGCCGTCGCGTCGCCCCCCGGCTTCCCGCCGTCCGCGTCGACGAGCGGCGTCATTCCCTCGCCGAGCGTCACTCGGTCGGCGGGGTCGTCGCCGACGGCGAGAAACGCCTCGAACGCCCAGAGCCCGTCCCGGGCGTCGAGCCCGTCGCCCTCACCGCGTCCGTCGCTCCCCGTGTCCGGTGCCGGTCCCTGCGGAATCGGCGGGGCGGCGAACTCCAACGGGGCGCCGCACTCGCAGCGCCACCGGTCTCGCACCGTCGCGCCGCACTCGGGACAGGCGAGGTCGCGGGCCGGACCGCGGTCGTCGGGCATCAGTACCGGTCGACGTTGGTGCCGACCGAACAGACGTACTCGCCGGCGGCGACCTGCGGGAGCCGCCGCGTGCGCCAGAAGACCCCGTCGTCGTCGGCGGTCACCTGCGCTTTCAGCTCGCCGAACACGTCAGTCACCTCGTAGAGGACGTCACCGGTCGAGACGCGCTCGCCGAGCTCGCGCTCGAACCGGACCAGTCCGCCCGCGGGGGAGCCGTACTGGTCGAAGCCGCGCGCCCTGGTCTGCCGTTCGAGTTCGACGTCGCCGTCGAGGAAGCCGTAGTGGCGGAGCACGTTGAACACGCCCTCGACGCCGTACCGGATCGACTCCTCGTCCCAGCCGACGCAGCCGCCGAGCTCGGGGTCGATGGTCGGGATCCCGTGTTCCGGGCCGGCGCGCGCGAGCTGTCCGTCCGGCCCCTTGATGTCGAGGACGTGGCCGCAGCCGAAGGCCTTCGCCAGCTCCAAGCAGTCGCCGTGGAGGTGGTGGCGGATCCCGCAGCGGACCCGCGTCTCGTTTATCATCCTGCTGGTCGACCCTTGGTGGAGATCGAGGATGAGGTCCGCCCGCTTCGCGGCCTGGAACGTCGCGTGGGCGATGCGCTCGCTCGTCGTTCCGTCCTCGTCGCCGGGGTAGCCGCGGTTCATCTTCCGGTCGTCGATCGGATTCCGGTGCTCGGCGACCTGGAACGCGAAGTAGTTGACGACGCCGACGACGAGGACGGTCCCGGACAGCTCCGCCGGATCGAGTCGGGGGACGACGCGGTTGACGACGCCGAGCCCGTTGAGCTCGTCGCCGTCGCTGACTGCCTGCACGTACAGCGTCTCGCCGTCCTCGGCGCCGTTGATAACGGCGACCGGCAGTCGGACGGGACTTCCGTCCCGCGTCTCGCCGACATCGAGACGGCCCGTGTCCGTCTCCCCCGGCGAGGCGCGAGCCGTTCCAAGCGTGATCATTACGCGAATGTGGGCCGGCCGCCCCTTTATCCGTTCGGTCCGCGGCGATCCCCCGACACAAGCTTTATCGCCGGGTCGCCCCAGAAATCGGTAACAACGGCCGCAACGCATCGCCACCGCGGCGACTCCACGGCAGACCGAACGCGGCCTCCCCCATGAGCATCGACATCGACCCGCTGTCCGAGGCGGCCGGGCTCACCGTCACGGATCACATCGAGAACACGCAGTTCGAGGTGTACACCGACCGGTCGGTCGAGCCGGTCGCGAGCCCGGAGGACGCCCACTACTTCCCGGTCGACGCGAGCGTGACCGTCGAGACCGGGTCCATCGAGATCCCCCGCGTCGCGGTCGTCGAGACGCGCTCCGGCGACGGGACGCTGCTCACCCGCGGCGACTCCTACGCGATGCCGGCGGGGGCGTATCACGTCGGGATCGACCCGGCGCCGACGAAGCTGTACCTCTCGTTCGAGGCGCCCTTCTCGGTGTCGACGACGGAGCGGACGACCCGGATCGACCTCGATGTCGCCGCCGAGGTCACGCTCGGGTTCCGATCGCTCCACCAGGTCCCGGCGGGGACGATCGAGACGCCCACGGACCCCGAGTCGCTGATGGACGCCGTCTCCCTGCTCGGTTCCGCGCTCCAGACGACGAGCCCGGAGCGGTCGTTCCCCACGCTCCGCGGGCACCCGCCGCTGATCGAGCCCGGCGACGAGTTCCGCGTCCCCGACCGCGTCGAGCCGCTCGACTCCGGGGTCCGAATCGTCGTCCCCCCGGAGTACCGCTCCCTCTACCCGGTGGTCTCGCTCGCGTACTACTTCGCCGCCGACGTGGTCCCCGGGGACGCCCCCCGGATCGAAGGCGACGGCTGGATGCACTCGCTCGAGCCCGACTTCGAGCGACGGACCGCGGAGGTGCTCCGGCAGGCGTTCCACTTCGACTGTCTCGCGCGGACGGAGGGGTTCTACCCGGTCGACCTCCACGAGCGCGAGACCACCGACCTCGACCTCGACTGGGGGCGGCTGTACGACCTCCCGCTCGCGGAGCGGCTCGGCGAGTACCTCGACGTGCCCTTCGAGCGCGTCGAGCCGGAGCTGCCTCAGTGGACGCTGACGACCGACGTGCGCCCCGACCCCGACAACGTGGAGATGCTCCCGTTCGTCGCCGGCGAGCTGTCAATCGTCCGGTCCCCGGAGACGGTGACCCCCGCGACGGCCGGCGAGGCGGACGGGCTCGGGTTCTTCCGCGGGCCGGGGGCCGGCGCGGCGACGCTCGGGCCGGACGAGTTCGTCCGCGGGGCCGCCGGAAGCGAACTCACCCGCGGGGCCGCCGGGAGCGAACCAACCCGAGGGATCGGAACCGAACCCACCCGCGGCGCCGACGCCTCGTCGGAGCGCGGTGCGGTGCCGACCGACGCCGACTTCATCCGGCCCGAGCCGGTCGACACGGTCGAGCACGCGTGGGTCGGCGCCGGCGTCCCGCTCGACGCCAACAAGGCCACCCTCGACGCCTACCACCGCCGGCTGGAGGCGGGCGCGGTCGAGCAGTCGCGGATCTCCGTGCTCGTCGTCTGTAACGACGAGCAGATGCGCGAGGAGGGCGAGGTCGCCGACTTGTACGGCCTTCGCGACATGGTCCAGTTCGACATCGAGGTGCGCCACGACCTCACCCGCGAGGAGATGCGCGAGACGCTCGAGTCCGACGTCGACTTCCTCCACTACATCGGTCACGTCGACGACCGCGGGATGCAGTGTACCGACGAGTACCTCGACCTCACCGCCGCGGACCTCGACGTCGGCGTCAGCGCCTTCCTGCTCAACGCCTGCCAGTCCTACCAGCAGGGCGAGGCCCTCGTCCACCGCGGCTCCCGGGGCGGCATCGTCACCCTCTCCGACGTGGCGAACTCGCCCGCGACCCAGCTCGGCCGGATCGTCGCCCGCCTGATGAACAGCGGCTTCAACCTCCGCACCGCGCTCCACGTCGCCAAGCGGGAGCTGATCACGGGTCACCAATACATCGTCGTCGGCGACGGCGGGACGACGATCTGTCAGAGTCGGAGCGGGGCGGCTGTTGTTGTCAATATAAATGGTGAGGAAACTCCCTGGAATCTTTCTATAGAAGTATATCCAAATGGTCCATACGGTTCCGGATCTCTAACAACTCCAAATACCGGTTCTGACTCATCAAATTATTATGTCCCGGGTGACGTTGATCTGAGCAACATCAGCGACCAGCAGCTAGGAAAGTTTCTCAATTTAGAGGTACTTCCTGTCTTCACCACTTCCGGCTTGAGCTGGAGTGATGAATTTGAATAATTAGGGACCGGGGGTGGTTGCCATCGCATTCGCCGCCGCGGGCGCCGCCTGCGTCAGCAGGAGGAGCGCGGTGAACAGGACGCCGGCCATCTTCGGGTGCTCTGCCACGTAGTCTGCAACACTTTCGTGCATATTACACAGAATATCGCGTGATATTAACATCAAAACCGTTTTGCGGTAACTATTCTCGAATATTTGAACACTAATTCAATAATAAATTAACGATCGCTCAGGAGATGCCGCTCGGTCCGTTCGCCTCGTCACCGCCTACGACCGCCGTCGTGAAGCCGGTTTCGGGGGGTCGCCCCACTGTTTTTTCCGCTTCCCCGACGGAGGGAGGAGCATGACTGACGTCAACGCGGCCGTCCGTGAGGCGTTTGAGCACACCGACTACGACCTCGGCGACGTCGCCGTCAACCGGCGACAGGTCCGAGTGCCGGTGCTCCAACAGGGGGCCGACCCCGAGGCGCTCACCGCGGTGATCGAGGAGGCGCTCGGCGCGGACGCGGTCGTCGCCGCGACCGTCACCACCGAGGCCATCGACGGCGAGGACACCATCGGCACCGTCGTCTCGTTCCGGTACCAGCCGTGAGGGGGTCGCGGGACGCGCGGCACGCCGTCTCTCGGTGCGAGGCGACCCTCTCGCCGAAACGCGACGCGGTACGGTTAACAGTGCGGTGGTCGAACACACGGGCCGCACGATGACGGCCGACGACGGACACGACGGCGCACAGTACCTCGCCGGGTCTCCCGTCCGCGTCGCGATACTCCGGTCGCTTCGCGAGGAGCCGCGCCGCCCGGCGGACCTCACGGCCGCGGTCGACGCGACGCGGACGACGGTCCAGCGCATCCTCTCGGGGTTCCGCGAGCGCGACTGGGTCGTCAAGCGCGACGCGGCCTACCACGTGACGCCGACCGGGGCCAGGGTCCACGACGCGTACGAGACGCTGCTCGACGAGGTCGAGGTCGCCGACCGATACGGGCAGTTCGCCGCCGACCTCGAACGCGTCGGCGCCGACTTCCCGCCCTCGGCGATCGGCACCGGAGAGCTGACCGTCGCGGCCGATCGCAACCCGCTCGCGGTCGTCGACCGACTCACAGAGCTGCTGCGCGAGGGGTGCGGCTCAGAGATCCGCGCCGTCTCGCCCATCGTCATCCAGCAGTTCAACGACGCGGCCGCGGAGGCGATCGACGCGGGCGCCCAGGTCGAACTCGTCATCGACCGGGACGTGGTCGCGGAGTCGATCTCGGAGTTCGGTTCGGCGACTGACCGGGCGCTCCACGACGACGGTGCGACGGTGTACGTCTCCCCCGAACCGATCGAATACGGGATCTTCAGACGCGGGGAGGTCGCGTGCGTGACCGCCTACGACCGCAGAAACAACCCTCGCTGCGTGCTCGAATCGACAGACTCGAAGGTGATCGAGTGGGTCGACGACCGGTTCGAGTCGTTCGTCGACGGGGCCCAACAACTCTCCGCGGTCGTCGAGAACGTCTGAGCCGACTAGCGGTCCGCCTCCCCGTCTTGGGCCGCGTCTCCGGACCCGTCGTCGTCGTCTTCCGGCTCGAAGTTGGCGGGGACGACCGTCGGGTGGTCGATGCCGACGGACGGCTGGCTGTGTGCGCTCATGGCTCTACCTGCGTGTAGACGACCGATACCCTAAAAATTACCCATGGGCATAACGCATCCGCGGCGCGGGTGGGTATGCTCGAGGGTTATTCACCGCATCGGGGCCGAAGCCGTCTCGCGTTTTCGGATCGGACTACTGGAACTCTTCGTCGTACAGGTCCTGCGCGTGTTCGATCGCGTCCTTCGCGGCCTGCTTGTCCTCCCACCCGAGAGTCTCGACCTCTTTGCCCGCTTCGAGGTTCTTGTACGTCGAGAAGAACTCGTCAATCTCGTCGCGGATCTGCTTCGGGATGTCGTCGAGGTCGTCGATGTGGTCGAACCGCGGGTCCTCTGTCGGCACCGCGATCACCTTGTCGTCCTGCTCGCCGTCGTCGTCCATCTTCATCAGCGCGACGGGGCGGGCCTCGATCACGCAGCCGGGGAACGTCTGGTCCTCGACGAGCACCATCACGTCGAAGGGGTCCTCGTCGTCGTAGTACGACTGCGGGATGAAGCCGTAGTCGTACGGGTAGTGGACGTTCGAGTGCAGCACGCGGTCGAGGACGACGCCGGGGATGTCCTTGTCGTACTCGTACTTGTTCCGCTCGCCTTTGAGACACTCAACGACGGCGTAGATCTCGTCCGGCGCGTTCGGTCCCGTCTCGAGATCTTCCCAGAGATTGGCCATGTGAGGTGTACTCCGTCCATGGCTCGCAAAGTCCTTTCGGGTTCTCGTCGCGAGCCCCCGAACGGCACATTTTCCGGCCCGCCGACGACCTCTGCCGAGCGACGGGAATTCCGGCCGGGGACACCGATATCTCGGGTGACATATTTGGCCCGAACGACCCGATCCGGTCGAGGATCTGTCGTGTATTTCCGCCTTACGTCGGCGATCGGTTGATGACGAAAATCGACCGGATCGGCGCGCTCGAGTCCGCTCCCCCGGGCGGCGGTGGGACTCGCCGTTTTTACCACTGATGAAGTATTTAAACGTTCGTGAACCTTGAGAAAGGTTATAAGTTCGGGTTCCCTTCATCTAGCTATGTCAGAGGCACAATCAGTCACCGATGGCTCACAGACGCGGACGGCGGCGGACTTAACGGCGTTCCAACAGAACATCCTCGCGATCCTCTCGGAGGAGCCCATGTACGGGCTCGCGATCAAACGCGAGCTTGAGTCGTACTACGGCTCGGAGGTAAACCACGGTCGGCTCTACCCGAACCTCGACGACCTCGTCGAGGAGGGGCTCGTCGAGAAGAGCGAGCTCGACAAGCGGACCAACCAGTACGAGCTCACCGAGGCGGGCCACGACGCCGTCCTCGCCCAGCTGGAGTGGGTCCTCGATCGGTTCGTCACCGACGAGGCGCGCGCGGACGAGGTCCGCGCGCTCCTCGGCGAGTAACGACGGCCGCGTCGCAGACGTACCGAGCGGCAACCGACACTCTTGGCACACGAGCGCGGCGAAAGCCGCGCGCGCTCGATCCCTGAGCGGCCGCTCCGTGGGCCATCGCGGGGTACTGCGGGCCGCCGCCTACGACCCCTCAGAGCCGTGCCGCCTACGACCCCTCAGGGCCGTCCACGTCCGCCGCGACTGACTCGATCACGCCCAGCGACTCGTCGACGACCGCCAGCTGCTCGTCGCTCGGCCAGCCGTTCCGCGGGAGGTACTCCTCGCGGAACTCCGCGCGCACGTCGGGCGTCGCGTCGTCGACCGCGCGCACGTAGTGGTTGCTCATGAACGCGGCGAAGCTCTGAGCGGTGTCGGCGTGGACCGCGTCGTGCGTCTCGGCGACCGCGTCGGCGACCGCGTCGTTGTACGCGGCGATCTCGCGGTAGCGGTCGGCGTCGCCCGGCCCCGACAGCGACACCTCGACGGCCCGGTCGGTCGTCTCGATCCGGTCGAGCTGGACGGTCCCATCGTCCATCCACTCGTCGGGGTACAACACGAGCGTGTCGTCATCCTCGCGGAGCCGCGGGACGTAGTCGTACCCGTCGACCAGCTCGTCGCGGCGCTCGCGGTAGAACGCGGCGGCCGCCTCGTCCTCGGTCCCGCGGGCGAGCCGGGTGAGCCGCTCCGCCTCGTCGACGACCTCGGCCGGCACGTCGGGGACGCGGTCGGCGTCACCGCCCGCGTCGGCGTCGGCCCCCTCCGACGTTCCGTCGCCGGTCGTCCCGTCGTCGGTCTCCGCCGCCATCACTTCTCGCGCCCGTTCCTTCGCCCACTCCGGTGGTTCGTCGTCAGTTCGCGTCATCGAGTGCCTCGTTCGCCAGATCGTCGGCCCGGTCGTTTATCTCTCGCGGAACGTGGCCGATCGACCACCGGTCGAACCGGTCCAGCAGCTCGCGGACGCGGACCCGCCGCTCGCGGAGCTCCGGGTCGTTGGCGTTCCACTCGCCGCGCACCTGCTTGACGATCAGCTGGGAGTCGCCGCGGACGTCGATCTCGTCGAACCCGTACTCGTCGGCGGCCTCCAGCGCCCGGATCAGCGCGGCGTACTCGGCCTGGTTGTTGGTGGCGCGACCGATCCGCTCACCCCCCTCGGCGACGATCCCGTCCGACGTGACCAGACACCAGCCGACCGCGGCCGGACCGGGGTTCCCGCGCGAGGCGCCGTCGAAGTAGACGTGCGCGCGACCGCCGCCCTCGTTCAGCAGGGCCGTCAGGCGGGTCGGATCGCTCCCTTGGACGACGACCTTGTCGTCGTACGCGACGGCGACGGCGCCCTCTCGCTCGGCGCGCCACCGCTCGTGGGCGGTGTTCCCCTCGTCGATCCGGACGCCGGCGTCCGTCAAGCGGGCCCGCGCGGTCGCCGGATCGCAGTCGATCGTCGGCATTCGAATGGCTTCCGCGCTCGCCGGACAAAGGCCTGTCCGTCCGCCCCGTCCGTCATGTGAGGACTCGGTACTCGTCGACGGCCCGGCCGGAGCGGCCGTCCGCTCCGAGCTCTCCGCAGATCGTGTTTCTGTGTGACACACCACCACTCTAACGAACTTTTAAGTTAATTCGTTTGGATAGTATATAAATGCGATGACACGGCCAACCCGGCAACGGGATCACGACCGGCAGCGTGTGCGGGACGAGGACGCCGACGAGACTGAAACCGACGCCGAGGGGGTCGACACGACGGAGTTGGACCCCGACGAACTGGACCCAGAGGATTTCGACCCGGAAGAGCTCACGAGGACGGCCGACGGGGAACTGATACACGAGGAGACGGGGATGATCATCGAGGAGGAGCAGATCGACCCCGGGCCGGAGTGGCGCGCGTTCAACCACTCGGAGCGACAGGAGAAGTCGCGCGTCGGCGCCCCGACGACGAAGACGATGCACGACAAGGGGCTGACGACGACGATCGACTGGAAGGACAAGGACGCGTACGGTCGCTCCATCTCCTCGAAGAAGCGGTCCCAGATGCACCGGCTCCGCAAGTGGCAGGAGCGGATTCGGACGAAGGACGCCGGTGAGCGCAATCTCCAGTTCGCGCTCTCCGAGATCGACAGAATGGCCAGCGCGCTGGGCGTCCCGCGCTCGGTCCGCGAGGTCGCGTCGGTGATCTACCGACGCGCGCTGAACGAGGACCTGATCCGCGGCCGGTCGATCGAGGGCGTCTCCACCGCCGCCCTCTACGCNACCGACGCGCGCTGAACGAGGACCTGATCCGCGGCCGGTCGATCGAGGGCGTCTCCACCGCCGCCCTCTACGCCGCCTGTCGCAAGGAGGGAATCCCCCGATCGCTCGAAGAGATCTCCGACGTCTCGCGGGTCGACCGCAAGGAGATCGGCCGGACGTACCGATACATCTCCCAAGAGCTCGGACTGGAGATGCGACCCGTCGACCCGAAGAAGTACGTCCCCCGGTTCTCATCCGAGCTCGAACTGAGCGAGGAGGTGCAGTCGAAGGCCAACGAGATCATCGAGACGACCGCCGAGAAGGGATTGCTCTCCGGGAAGTCCCCAACCGGGTACGCCGCGGCCGCCATCTACGCCGCGTCGCTCCTCTGTAACGAGAAGAAGACCCAGCGCGAGGTCGCCGACGTCGCGCAGGTCACCGAGGTCACCATCCGCAACCGGTACCAAGAGCAGATCGAGGCGATGGGGATCCACAGCTAGGCCCCGCCGGGAAGACCGCCCGCCCGCGGTTTCCCTCTCGCTAGCAACGTTCAAGCCGCCGGGGACCTAACCTCGATCCGAATGCGGCTCGACGAGTTCATCGAGTTCGAGGCCAACGAGCGCGCCGAGCGACGGCGCCTCGCCGCCGAGAAGGACTACGGCATCCTCGACCACCTCGACTCCTTCGAGCGGCGCTTCGAGGAGCACGTCTCCGACGACGCCGTGGTCGGCAGCGTCTCCCCCTCCATCTTCGTCGGTCGCTCGAACTACCCGAACGTCTCGACCGGGCTGCTCTCACCGGTCGGGCGCGAGGATCGAGCCGAACGCTTCGAGACCTCCGCGGCGTGGTACGACGAGGGCGTCTCCATCGCGGACGTGTTCGACCGTCGGACCAGCCTGCTCAACTCGACGCGGGGGGTCGACGTGGCGGACGCCGGCGCGACCGGCGGGGTCACGTCCCTCGGCGGTGACGGGCCGAGCGAGAGCGTCCACGACGCGTGGGACGGGTGGCTCGGCGTCCAGCGTGAGGTCGCGATCGCCGACCGCCCGGTCGACGTCGAGATCGGGCTCGACGGCTCCCCCGACCTGGACTTCGACATCGGCACGGAAGACATCAAGACGCCGACCGGTCCGCGCGCGGCGGCCCGGACCGCCGACCTCGGCGAGAACCCGCACGTCCCGCGCCCGGTGAAGAAGACGCTCGAAGACGACGACTGGCGCGCCGAGGGCGCGATGACGTACCTCTACCGCCGCGGGTTCGACGTGTACGAGATCAACACGATCCTCTCGGCGGGCGCGCTCGGGCGCGGGCGAAACCGCCGGCTTGTCCCGACGCGCTGGTCGATCACGGCCGTCGACGACACGGTTGGACAGTTTCTCCGCGGCTCGATCCGCGACAACCCGACGGTCGACCGGATCGAGGTCCACCGGAACGAGTACTTGGGGAACGCGTTCTGGGTGATCCTGGTCCCCGGACGGTGGGAGTACGAACTCGTCGAGATGAAGTCGCCCGGCTCGATCTGGAACCCCGACCCCGAGGCGGGCGTCTACCTCGCGGCCGCCAGCGAGGGGCGCGAGGGCCGGACCGGCTACGTCGAGGAGACGGCGGGCGCCTACTACGCGGCCCGGCTGGGCGTCTTGGAGCACCTCGACGACCGCGGCCGGCAGGCGAAGGCGCTCGTGTTGCGGCACGTCTCCGACGACTACTGGGGGCCGGTCGGCGTCTGGCAGGTGCGCGAGGCGGTCCGGAACGCCTTCGAGGGCGAACACGGGGCCGCCGAGACGTTCGGGGAGGCGGTTCGCGGCGTCGCCGACCACCTCCCGGTCTCGGTCGGTCGACTCCGCCGGAAGTCGACGATGGCGGCCGGGCTGCAGGCGAACCTCGGGGACTTCGTCGACGCGGAGTGACCGCGCAGTATGTATAAGCGGCTGTGGAAGCGGTCGCGTCTACTTATAAAGAGACGTGCGGTGGCGCGCGCCTCCGAGTGGCCGCCGAAGGCGGCCACGAGGAGCCCGTGCGAGGGAGTCAGTCGCCGAGCGGAGCGACGGCGACTGACGAGGCTGGGGAGGCGTGAGGTGCGGTCGCCGTGCGGGGCGGGGCTCGAAGGGGCAGTCGTGAGGCGGGCGCAGGCGACGCAAGCACCGCAACGAGGGAGCGAAGCGACCGAGTGAGGAGCGCAGCGAGCGTGCGCCCGCCTCACGGCTGGGGCTTCGGTGGTGTTCGCCGGGGATCCACAGCTGCCTGTTTATAAGTGATCGGCTGGGGCTTCGNGGGCTTCGGTGGTGTTCGCCGGGGATCCACAGCTGCCTGTTTATAAGTGATCGGCTGGGGCTTCGGTGGTGTTCGCCGGCGATTCACAGTTGACTGTTTATAAGTGATCGGCTGGGGCTTCGGCGGTGTTCGCCGCGCCGACGCAGTCAATCGGTTAACAATAAACGACGAGGACACGAGCGGGGTTCCCGCCGTCGTCGTCTCAGTCCTCGGCCCAGTAGTACAGCTCCTCGCGCGGCGCGTCGCAGTTCGGGCAGTTGGCCGGGAGCTCCTTGCCAATCTCGCCCATCTCGCCGCACTCCCAGCAGCGCCACATCACGTAGGCGGTGCCGAACACGTCGCGGGCGTCGGTGAGCGTCAGCGGCTCCGAGCCGGACGGTGACGAGACGTAGAAGCCGTCGTCGTCGACGCCGCGGACCGTCCCGAGCTCCTCGCCGTCTTCGTCGTACACGGACTGTCCGATGCTCACTTCGGCGAACACGGGTTCTTCGGAGGCCATACGCGGCTGTACGCGTTGATTCCTTATAAGTGTGTGAGGAGATAACACGGATCGTACACGGGAGCGCGGAGTCAGTGGCTGGTCGTGTCGACGGATCGGCCGTGAACATCGGCAGAGCACCAGTCAGGTCGCTCTGTCGAAGTTCCGAGGCCGCGATATGGCCTTCAAACCGCACAGACGCGATACAGTTATGTTTTCTTTCATCGTAGATCGTGTGGTATGTCCACACTACTCAAAGACAACGTGGCGGTCGTTACCGGTGGCTCCAGCGGAAATGGACGCGCAATTGCCCGTCGGTTCGCTTCGGAAGGGGCCGACATCGTTATCGCGGACATTCAGGAGTCTCCTCGTGAAGGAGGAGACCCGACACACGAACTGATTGAGGCCGAAACGCAGGCGAGGGCGACGTTCGTCGAGTGTGACGTCACGAACGTCGACGACCTCGAGGCTGCGGTTGCGGCTGCCGAGGAGTTTGGTGGTGTCACCGTAATGGTGAACAACGCGGGGATCTTCCACGGCGAGGAATTCCTCGAAGTCGACGAAGACGCGTTTGATCGGATGATGGACATCAACGTCAAAGGTGTCTATTTCGGCGCGCAAGCGGCGGCAAAACGGATGGTCGAGGCCGGTGGCGGGCGGATCATCAACATCTCATCGGTCGCCGGTCTTGAGGGCTCAGGAGAGTTCATCACGTACTGTGGGACGAAGGGTGCTGTGCGACTACTCACGTATGCGATGGCGGCGAAGTTGGGACCCGATGGTGTTCGGGTAAACGCCATCCATCCGGGGCTGATCGAGACGACGATGACGACCGACGACTACCCGATCATGGGCACAGATGCTGAAGAAGACTTCCTACAGGCGATTCCGTCGCGGCGGGCAGGCCAGCCTGAAGACGTCGCAGATACGGCGCTGTACCTCGCTAGTGATCTCTCGGACTACGTGAACGGTGAGTCGCTCGTCGTTGACGGCGGGATGACGAATACACAGTGAACTGCCTCGGGGCTTGACCCCGAGGCACTCGTCCTGCTCAGCCTGTAGATACAAAACGACGGTCACACGACGAATAGCAAATCGACTCGGGCGACTGAGACCGACCGCTTCAGGCGACCGGCGTGCGCTCGACGACGGTGCCGTCGGCAGTCGGATACTGCTCGACGATCTCGCCCTCGTCGAGGTCGCCGTCTTCGACCATTTCCTCGAGGAGCCACCACGCGACCTCGACGTGGTTCGACTTGACGGTGTAGAACTCCTCGGGAACGCCGAGCGCCTCGAAGCGCTCGGGGTCGGCGAACGCCTTGCCGTAGACGAGGGTGCCGTCGTCCGTCACCTCGTCGAACTCGCGACGGATGTTCTTCGCCATCCGCTTGAGCCGGTTCCGGTGCTGGGCGGCGTCTTTGAACACGGACGTACAGAAGTACACCTTCTCGTGGCTCGCCATCTCGGAGACGATCGCGGCGTCTTTCGACCCTTCGACAGCGGACATGTGGTTCTCCTGCAGCTCGAACCCCTCCTCCTGCATCCGGCGGTAGTTCCCGTCGGACATCTCGAACTCGTTGATGTTGCAGAACTCGGCGGCGCCCTCGTCCAAAAAGTCCAGGAACTCCGGCTCCGCGCGGATGCCGGGGATCTCGAAGGCGGGCGTGAGTCCCTCCTCGCGGGCGATATACAGGATCTCCTCCCACTCGGTGCCGTGCATGTCGCCCCACATCTCGAGCGGGGGGTGAAAGCGGATCTCGTCGAGACCGGCCTCCGAGAGGCGGCGCATGTTCTCGCGGCCGCCCGTGATCCCGGTGTAGAGGTGGGTGTGGTGGTCCTCGCCGAACTCGTCTTTCAGCAGCTCGAGGTACCGGGTCGTCTTCGCCATCGCCTCCTGCGGCTCGCCGCCGGTGATCGACGTGCCGAGCGCGCTCATGCGCTTAGCCTCCTCGATCACGTCCTCGTCGGACTCGACTTTCCGCTCGTTGGCGTACACGTCGGTGACGTTCTTCCGGTTCTCTCCGAGGGGGCAGTAGAAGCAGTCCCGCTGGTCGCAGTAGCCGTAGACGAAAAGCACCATCTTCCCGCCCTTGGCGCACTGTTCACAGCCCTTGGAGATCATCTACTCACCCATACCGGCTGCGGCCTCAAAAAGCGTCCGAACCGCGCGCTCCCGGGAGATCCGTTGTCACGGGGGCGTTTCGCGTGGCCCTCGCGTCGCTTCCGTTTCCCGAAACGAACACAAAGTATGTACCTCCGCCGCCGGGACCGACACATATGACATTCGACCAGCCGTCCGACCGGCCGTCCGACTCTCCCGCGGGGAACCGCTCGGAGACCGACCCGACGACCCGCCGCCGCGCGCTCGCGCTCGCCGGGGCGGTCGGCGCGGCCGGCCTCGCCGGCTGTACCGCGCTCGACGTCGTCACGGGCGACCCGGCCGAGTTCGCTTCGGGCACCGCGACGGTCGCGGACGCGACGCTCTCGGAGAGCGGCTACCAGCTCAACGAGGTCACCGAGAACACCCAGACCCGCGAGTTCGACGTGGCCGGATCGACCCGCGAAGTGCGGGTGACGAGCCGGATCGCGGAGTACGACAAGGCCGTCGAGCTCTTGGGCGAGCGGTATCAGGCGGCGGTGTTCGCCGTGCTGGCGACCCCGCGCGTCGAGGTGCTCGGGCAGGCGTTCAATCCCGTCGGCGAGCTCGACGACGAGGAGCGCGCACAGCTGATCGTGGACCGCTACGAGGGCGTCAGTAGCCTCGAACGCGGCTCCGAGTACACGACCGACGTGCTCAGCACCGAGGCGTCGGTCGTGGTGTACTCGGGGGAGGGTGAGATCGAGGGGACCGGCGTGAGCGTCGAGCTCGAGTTCCACGTCGCCGAGGCGGTGGAGGCCGGCAGCGACTACGTCGTCCCGCTGGCGGCGTACCCGGCCTCGTTCGGCGACGGCGAGAACGTCCGCCGGATGCTGAACGGGATCGAACACGAGCCGGCGTCGGAGGACGACTGAGGGGAGGCGACCGGGCGGCAGCGATCCGAGTCGACCCCCGCATGCGGCAGCGATCCGAGTCGACCCCCGCATGCGGCAGCGATCCGAGTCGACCCCCGCATGCGGCCGCCGCCCGAGCCGAAAACATATGCCGACCCCTCGCCTAGCGTCGCCTAATGCTGCTCGTCCTCTGCGTCGACCTCGACGACGACCTCGGCCGGAAGACGGGGATCCCCACGCCCGTCATCGGCGCCGACGAGGTCACCGAGGCCGCGGTCGCGCTCGCGACCGCCGACCCGGAGGACTCCGACGTGAACGTGCTGTTTCAGGGCGTCAACGTCTACGACGAGCTGGCGGCCGGCGGCGAGTCGGTCGAGGTCGCGGCGGTCACCGGCGTCGACGGCTCCGACGTGCGGGCGAACCGCGCGGTGGGCCAAGAGGTCGACCGCGTGCTCGCCGAGCTGTCGACCGGCGAGGAGGTCTCGGCGGTCGTCATCACGGACGGCGCACAGGACGAGTCGGTCCTCCCGGTGATCCGCTCTCGGATGCCGATCGACGGGATGCGCCGAGTGGTCGTGCGGCAGGCGCAGGACCTCGAATCGCTCTACTACACGATCAAGCAGGTGCTCGCGGACCCGGAGACGCGCGGGACGATTCTGGTGCCGCTCGGGGTGCTCCTCCTGATCTACCCGCTCGTCGTCGTCGCCAACCTGTTTGACGTCGCGGGCGCGGCCGTCCTCGGGATCCTCTCCGGGGTCCTCGGGCTCTACTCGCTGTTCCGCGGGCTCGGCCTCGAAGACACGGTCGACGGCGCGGCCGCGTCGGTTCGCAACGTGCTCTACACCGGGCGGGTGACGCTCGTCACCTACGTGGTCGCGCTCGCGCTGATCGTCGTCGGCGGGGTCCAGGGGATGGAGACGATCGAGTCCGTCCGCGGCGTCCGCGGAGGGGGCGTCACCGCCGGCATCGCGCTCGCGGCGTTCGTCCACGGGTTCGTCCAGTGGCTCGCGGTCGCCGGCGTCACCTCCAGCCTCGGCCAAGTCACCGACGAGTACCTCGCGGGTCGGTTCCGGTGGCGGTACCTCAACGCGCCCTTTTACGTGCTCTCGATCGCGGTCGTGCTGTACGCGGTCTCCGGGTTCTTCCTCCCGGCCGCGCCGGGCGTGACCTCGCTCGGGCTCTCCGACCTCGCGATGGCGCTCGCGGCCGGGACGCTCACGGCCGTGTTGAGCACGCTCGCGTTCGCGGTCGCGGAGTCACAGCTCCCGTCTGCGGACCCGACGTGAAAATCCGACGACGCTCGTCACCGGTCGCTCCCTCCTGGCCCGCTACCGCGGGGTCCACTCCTCGCAGGCGTCCATGTCGTCCATCAGCTCGTCGTGGTGGCCGCAGTACGGCTGCATCCCCTGCTCGGTCCGGACGTAGTCGAACTGCGCGCAGTTCCCGCAGTACGTGTCGCCCGGGCCGTCGCGAGCGGCGGGCGAGACGCCGGGGGTGACCGGACCGCCCGGCGTGTCGGAGTCGTCCCCGTCGCCCGTCCCGTCGAGCGGCGACCTGATGTCGGTCGCGGTCGCGCCGCCGTCGCTCACGCCGGTGGTGCCCGTTCCCGGAGCCTCCATGCCGCCGGTCGACCCCGACCCGGTGGGGGTCGACCCGTTCGTCGTTCCGGGGGAAGCGGACCCGCCCGACCCGGAGCCGCTCCCTCCCCGCCGGTTCGTCTGCGTCTCCACGTTGCCGTCGGGGGTGTCGCCGAGGAGCCCGACGCCGCCGCCCCGGCTGAGCTCCGCGCGGTCGACCTCGATCACCTTCGTCTCGCCCTTGTGCGTCACCTCCATCGTGACGGTGCCGCCGGGGTCGTTCCGGGTCTTGAAGTTCGCGACCCCGACGAACACGCTCCACAGCGTCGTCGCGGCGCCGACGAAGTACAGCCCCGCGGTCGGCAGCGTGAGGTCCGTGAGCTCCGGGCGCGGCCCGCCGACCCAGTGGTTAGGATACGCGTACGCGAACAGCGCGACGCCGAGACACATCACGGACGCCCCGACGACCGCGGCGACGCGGGTGTTTCGATCCGCCGGGAGCACGGTCATCACGCCGAGCAGCACGAGGGGGACGCCCACGCCGCCGAGCACGCCGCCGAGTTGCCGCGCCGCGCCGGAGTTGTAGCCGCTCGGGAGGACGACCTCCGCGGCCACGAGGATTCCGGCGACGAGCAGCAGCGTCCCGGCGACGAACGAGCCCACGCCGAGGTACAGTCGGCGCGAATCGACCTCGGAGCGCCCCCGCCCGCCGTACGCCTCCGAGAGACTGGTCATACGGGCCCTACGGTGTCCTCCCTGAAAACAGTATGTCAGACGTTCGCCCGCGGTGGGGGACGGGACGGGGACGGACCGACCGGGTCCCCGGTCCTCGTCTCAGACGAGCGCGTCCACGTCGACGTTGGCGTCGAGCAGCTCCGCCATCAGCTCCACGGTGCGCGCGTCGCGGGTGCGCCCCCCGCGGACGACGCCCTCGGCCCGGTCGATCGTGGTGACCGTGTCGGTGTTCACCGCGAGCACGGGCTTGCCGGCGTCGGCCGCCTTGCCCAGCACGGCTCCGGAGGGTCGGTGGCCGCCGGTCAAGACGAGACAGGCGACGCCGGAGGCCTCGAGCGCCGCGGTCTGGACGTCCGCGCGGTCGCCGCCGGTGATGACGGCGGCGTCGCGGGCGCGCCGGAAGTAGCGGAGCGCCTCGTCGCCGCCCATCGCGCCCACGAGGAAGCGCTCGACGAAGCCGTCTGTCGGGGCGTCGGTGAGCAGCTCCGCGCCGAGCTCGTCGGCGAGCTCGCCGACCGTGACGCCGGCCAGCTCCTTCTCGGTGGGGATGGCGCCGAACACGGTGATCCCCTTCGACTCGAGGAACGGGATCCCGTCCTGATCGAGCGACTCGAACGCGTCGTCGGAGATCTTGTTGAACACGACGCCGGCGAGCCGGTCGCCGAACGCGTCGGCGGCGGCGAGCACGTCGTCGAGGTCGTTCGGCGACTGGTACCCCGCGACGAGCACCACCCGTGCGTCGAGCAGCTCGGCCACGTCGACGTCCGTCAGGTCGACGACCCCGCCGGTGGTCCAGCTGCCGCCGCCCTCGACGAACATGTGATCGCGGTCGGCCGCGAGCTCCTCGTACTCCTCGCGGATCCGGCTGCGGAGCGCCTCCGCGTTCTCGGTGCCGCGGATCGCGCCCTCGACGAACGTCGGCGAGTAGACGACCGGCTCCATCTGGTGCATCTCGGCGTCGAGGCCGAGCACCTCGCGGGCGAGCATGGGGTCCTGATCGAGCGTCTTGCCGACGTTCGACTGGAGCCGCGTTCCCTTCGGTTTCATGTAGCCGACGCTGCGGTCGCGGTCGGCGGCGAGCCGAGCGAGCGCGACGGTGATCGCTGTCTTTCCGGCGCCTTCTCCGGTCGCGGTGACGAGTGTCGTGGTGGTGTCTGTCATGGGTCGAGTTTCTCCGGGTCAACCGTAAGTCTCACGTCGACGGCGGCGGCGTTCGTGCCGCCGTCGGCGTCGGGCAGTGCGACGAGCGGGTTGATGTCGAGTTCGAGGATGGCCGGGAAGTCGGTGACAAGCTGCGAGAGCCGGCCGATCGTCTCGACGACGGCGCCGATGTCGACCGGATCGCGGCCGCGGGCACCGCGCAGCAGCGGCGCCGACTGGATCTCCTCGGTCATCTCGCGGGCCTCCGGCTCCGAGATGGGGGCGACGCGGAAGGTGGTGTCTTCCATCACCTCCACGAAGATCCCGCCGAGCCCGAACATCAGCAGCGGGCCGAACTGGGGGTCGCGGTTCATGCCGACGATCGTTTCGACCCCGTTGTCGAGGTCGACCATCTCCTGCACCTGCACGCCGAGCAGCGTCGCGTCCGGCTGGTAGTTGCGCGCGCGGGTGACCAGGTCCTCGTAGGTGTCCGCCACGTCGTCGTCCGAGACACCGACGGCGACGCCGCCGATGTCGGACTTGTGGAGGATGTCCGGCGAGACGATCTTCATCACCACGTCGCCGTCGACGTCGGCCGCGACCTCGGCGGCGCGCCCGGGGGAATCGACGATCTCGCCGTCCGGCGTGGGGATCCCGTAGGCGTCGAGCAGCTCCATCGCCTCGACGCCGAGTCGGTTGTCGTCGCGGTCGCGCACCGTCGCGAGAATCTCGTGGGCGCGCTCGCGGTCGACGTCGAACGACATCGGGTCGGCGTACTCGCGGTCCTTGATGTCGCGGTATCGACCGAGCGTCGCGAGGCTCTCTATCCCGCGTGCGGGGTCGAAGTAACAGGGGATCCCCTTCGCCTGCAGCTGCTGTTTCGGCTCCCGCGTCCGGTCGCCGCCCATCAGGCAGGCGGCGACGGGCGCGTCCATCTCCTCGCTGACCGCCTCGATGGCGTCCGCGAGGTCGTCGAAGTCGATCGTCGCCGTCGGCGCGGCCAACACGAGGGCCGCCCCGACGTTGTCGTCGGCGACGGTGATCTCCAACGCCTCGCGGAACCGCTCCACGTCGGCGTCGCCGATCACGTCGACCGGGTTGTGGATGTTCGCCTCGTCGGGCATCGACTCTCGGAGCGCGTCGCTCGTCTCCGCGGTGAACGACGCCATGTCGAGGTCGGCGTCGCCCACGGCGTCGGTCGCCATCACGCCGGGGCCGCCGGCGTTGGTGACGATGGCGACGCTGTCGGTGTCGGGGAGCGGCTGGCTCCCGAGGATACCCGCCGAGTCGAACAGCTCGTCGACCGACTCCGCGCGGATGACGCCCGCCTGATCGAGGCCGGCCTCGTACGCCTTGTCGGAGCCGGCGAGCGTGCCGGTGTGCGAGGAGGCGGCCTGCGCGCCGGCGCTGGTTCGCCCGGACTTCACGGCGACGATCGGTGTGTCCTGCGTCGTCTCGCGGGCGGTATCGATGAACTCGCGGCCGTCCTCGATCCCCTCGAGGTAGCCGATGATCACGTCGGTCTCCTCGTCGTCGCCCCAGTGGTCGACGAAGTCGGTCTCGTCGAGGACGGCCTTGTTCCCGAGCGAGACGACGTCTTTGAAACCGATGCCGTTGTCGTTGGCCCAGTCGAGGACCGCGGTGACGAACGCGCCGGACTGGCTCATAAAGGAGAGTCCGCCCGGGAGCGCGTTCTCCGGACCGAACGTCGCGTTCATCCCCGAGGGGGTCGACATGATCCCCAGGCTGTTGGGGCCGACGAGGTTGAGATCGTGCTCGTCGGCTATCTCTGCGAGGCGCCGCTCCCTCGCCGCCCCGTCCTCTCCCGTCTCGCCGAACCCGGCTGTGATCACGACGACGTTCCGGACGCCCGCCTCGCCGCACGCCTCGATCGCGTCCAACACGATCGACGGCGGTACGACGACCACGGCGACGTCGGCGTCCGCTTCGGACACCTCGTCGACGCAGGGCGTCCCGAGCACCTCGTCGTAGTTCGGGTTGACGGGAACGGTGTCGCCGTCGAAGTCGTCGAGTAGATTCGACGTGACGGCGCGACCGACGGCTCCCTCTCGGGAGGTCGCGCCGACGACGGCGACCCGGTCCGGGTCGAACATCTCGTTGAGCGTACCCATCGGTACGTAACTATACGCACCGACGGTTTAAGATCGACGGGAGCGTTCTCATACCCTGAATATTAATGAACAACCGATCGGATCGAATCGACTTGATACGGAAATCGGCGAGGCGATTCGTCACTCGGCCCGCATTCCACCGCTTCGGTCCGGACGGTTGATCGCCGGTTACCGGTTCGCTCCGTCCTCACTCCGCCCTCGCTCGCTCCGTCCTCACTCCGCCCTCGCTCGCCCCGGGCTCAGTTCGCCCCGTCGGTATCGTCGTCCTCGCCCCCGTCCGGCGCCGAGGGGACGGAGCCGTCCGTTCGAATCCGCGTGTCCGCTCTCTCGACGCCGCCCGTTTCCGACCGGTTCGAACGCCCCGGCTCGCGGGAGCCCTCGACGCTCGCGTCGGTCTTCGCGTTCGGGACGGTGAGCGTCACGATGTTCCCGTCGCCGTGGGTGTCGAAGTTGAGGTCACCGCCAGACCGGTTGGCGACCCAGTAGACGAGCCACAGGCCCATCCCACCGGTGTGACGGAGGTCGTCCATCTCCCAGCGGTCGGTGATGACGTACCGCTCCTCGACCGGGATCGGCGGGCAGTTGTCGTGGATCGACACCTCGATCACCTCGTCGGTCGCGCGCACGTCGATCCGGACCCGCGGCGTCGACTCCGCGTGTTCGATGGCGTTCTCGACCAGCTCCGCGATCGCGTAGTCGAGCTCCGGATGCGTGAACGCCCTCGCGTTCGGCGGGTACGAGACCGACACCCGCGGCGACGATTCGCTGTCGCCGTTCGCCGTTTCGTCGACCGGTCCCCCGTCCGCCGACCGGGCTCCGGTCTCCGTCTCGGCTCCGAATCTGCTCCCGGCTCCGGTCTCGGCTCCCCCTCCGAACCCCTTTTCGCTCGCGCCCGCGTCGTCCATCGGTTCGCGGTAGCCGATGTCGATCGCCTCGTCGCAGTCGTCGACGACCATGCCGAGCGCCTCCTCGACTACGGGCGCGACCTCGACCGTTCGGGGCGACCCGCGCTGTCGCAGCAGGTCGATCACGCCGCGCTGCTTCTCTGCCGTCGTCAACAGGTCCGAGGCGACCCGCCGGATCGTCTCCGCGTGCTCCTGTAAGCCCGCGCCGAGCTCGGCGAGGGCGTCCGGATCGATCCGACCGTCACCGACCTCCGCGTCGAACGCGTCCGCCTCGGCGACGGCGTCGGCGATGCGCTCCGCGGTCCCGTCGACGATGTTCATGTCGTTGCGGATCGTGTGTCGGAGGAGGTTGTCCATCACGGCGAGCTGCCGTTCGCGCCGATACTCCTCGGTGACGTCGCGAGCGAACCCGGCGACCGCGACGACCTCGCCGTTCTCGATCACCGGCTCGCCGGGCACGCGGACCCATCTCGTCACCCCGTCGGCGGGTCCCAGTCGGTAGTCGATGCGCGTCGACTCGCCGTTCGAGAGGCGCTTCATCGCCCGCTTGACGTAGGGGCGGTCGTCGGGATGAACCGCGTCGAGGAAGCTCTCGGGCCGGCGCTCGAGCGCGTCCGCCGGTACGCCGAAGACCTCTTCGACCGACTCGTTGACGAACAGCAGCTCGTCCCACCCGGAAGAGAACATCCAGAACACGTCGCCGGAGACCGACGCAATCGTCTCTAGTCGGCGGCGGGACTCGACCTCGGCCGTGATGTCCCGCGACGTCAGCACGTAGCCGTCGATCCCCGTCTCTTCGGGCAGATGCACTGTCGTCCGGAGCCACACCCATCCGGCGTCTGCGGTTCGGTACCGGTACTCCAGTGGCTCGTCCGGAGCCGGATCGCCCGAAACGATCTCCGCGAGGATCGCCCGGAGCCGCGCCTCCTCGTCCGGGTGAACGAGGGCGAGGGCGTCCGTCCCGACGAGCTCGTCCGACCGAAACCCGAGCAGGTCGGTGACGGCCGCGTTGAGGTGCCGGAAGATCCCGTCCTCGTCGAGGACCGCGATTTTGTCACCCGCGAGGTCGAGGAGAACCTCGGGATCCGGCGACTCGGCCATATGGTAGCGCTTCGCGAGGTGGTTGATAAGACTGACCGCCCGATTATCACGCGAGAAATCTCACGGTCCCGCGATCAGTCGGCCGAGATCCCGGTCGTGTCGAACGCGGCGCTCACCGGGTCGGCCGCCGAGTCGTCGACGGTCAGCGTGACGCCGTCCTCGCCGAGCTCGATGGTGGCGTCGGTCGCGCCCCGCGTGTACTCCGCCGCGTGGTCTCCGTCGGGGTCGAAGCGGACGCCTTCGACCAGCAGGGGCGTCTCGCTGAGCCGTTCGACCTTGCGGTAGGCGGTCGAGAGCGCGATGTCACACGCGTCGGCCAGCTCGCTCGTCGTCATCGCCGTGTCGGCCGCTCCGAGGATCGCGCGGCAGTCGGGGTCGGCCAGGGCGTCGAACGTGTCGTCGAGCGTCTCGTCGCCTTCCGTTGCGGTCGTCGGTCCGGTCGCCTGCGGCGCGTTTCGCTTCATAGATGCAGGTAATGGCTCCGTCTCCCCCAACACCGGCCCTGCATATGTGGGGTGTTTTATAAGCGAGCGCCGATCGGCGGCGACGGCGAGCGTGCCGCGAGCGGGCGGTGACGACACGGACAAGCGAACGAGATGACACGAAGGCGCGACCGCCACCGGCGACACCGGCGGCGCGACAACGCCGTCCGGACGGCGTCAACGTTTTGCCCGGTGGCGGACACGAACGGATGCAGATGGGATCCGGAATCAGGGCGGAAGTCTCGCTCCCGACGGCGGCGCCGTCGCCGTTCGACGGCGTGGTCGACGGGTCGACGCCGATCTACAGCGTCGCTCGCAGCGCGTCGACCGACGACTCGGAGACGGTCGTCCTCGAGTTCATCGCCGACGCGGACCTCCCGGTCCCCGAGGGCGTCGAGGTCGTGTTCGACTACGGCGCCAAGGCCGCGTACCGGTTCGAGGCCCCCTGCGTCGAGACGTCGCCGTTCACGGTGCTCGACCGACACGGCGTCCCCGTCTTGGAGACCACGATCCGCGACGGGCGACTCGTCGTCACCTTCCACGCGACCGACCTGCCGACGCTCCGCTCCGTGCTCGACGAGTTCCGAGAGTCCTGTCCCGACATGCAGGTGTTGCGACTCCTGCAGTCGTCGTCGACGCCCGAGGAGTCGGACCTCGTCACCGTCGACCGAAGCGATCTGACCGAGCGCCAGCGCGAGGTGATCTCCGCGGCGTACGACGCCGGCTACTTCGACCACCCGAAGGGGGCCAACGCCAGCGAGGTCGCCGAGTCGCTCGGCATCGATCGGTCGACGTTCTCGGAGCACATCGCGGCCGCACAGCGGAAGCTGCTCTCGACGCTGCTCGACTGACTTCGGCCCTCGTCGGGCGACCCGCCGCCCCGCTCTCCCGTCGGCCCGGCTGACTCCCGGATTCCGAACCAACAGGAATCCGATCTATCCTTCATGTGGGTCTATGTCGTACTCATTGCCATGACGAGTCCACGGACACACACCTTCGTCTGCCCGGAGTGTCGCCGGTCGATCGAGGTGGACGAGGCGATGCGAGCGACGCTGCTCGAGACGGGCTGTGTCGTCTGCGGCGCACCAATCACCGAGGGCGACATCGCGGACCCGCAGACCGCGTAGCGGTCGCCGTCCCCCGTCGCGGCTCGCCGCCCTCACCAGCCGACGCCGTCTCCCTCGTCCGGTCTCGTGTCCTTTATCCCCGCGTACGCGCAGAGGTAGCCTATGGCGACGAGAAGCGAGGTCGAGATGTCCGACGCGGAGGTCGACGCGTTCCTGTCCCAGCACGAGACAGGGGTGCTGTCGCTCGCGCGAGGCGAGACCCCGTACGCGATCCCGATCTCCTACGGATTCGACGCGGAGTCGCGGACCGTCTTCCTCCGGCTGGTTTCGACGCCCGACAGCGAGAAGCGGAACTTCCTCGCGTCCGACCCGAAGGCCCGGGTCGTGCTGTACGACGAGGACGGCGAGGGGGACCGCGAGGAGTACGCGAGCGTCGTCGGCGTCGGCACCCTCTATCGGGTCGCCCTCGACGATCTCACGCCCGAGACGATCGCGCAGTACGGCGAGACCCACCGCCCCCTGTTCGAGATCTGGGCCGACGGAAAGGAGGAGCTCGACATCGAGCTGTACCGGTTCGAGCCCGAGCGGCTCACCGGCCGGACGGTCGTCGTCGACCGCGACGCGGAGTAGGGGTCACCGCTCTCTCGACCCGTCTTCCAGCTTCTCACGTCGGGTTTCGAACTCTTCGTCAGTGAGATCGCCGCGGGCGTACGCCAGCCGCAGCTCCTCCATCGCGGGATTGTGAGGCGTCTGCGTCTCGCCCGCGCGCCGGACGAGCAGATAGCCACCGCCGATGAGCACGAGGAGGGAGACGAGCGGAACGAGCATCCCGACGAGCGGCCACCACCCACCCGTAGTGCCGTACTGACCCATCATCCCGCCGTATCCCGTCGCTCCACCGTATCCCATCATCCCGCCGAATCCCATACCCATCGTGAGCAGGGGGAGGAGGATGACCGCCCCGAGGATCAGGAGCAGTACCGTCGTCGTGTCCAGTCGATCCGACGAAGACATCGTAAATCAGGCCTCCGACGCGGGATCGAACTCGTCCGTAACGGCCGCCAACACCCGATCGAACCGCTCGGAGACCTCGGTCGCGATGGGGTCCAGCGCGTCGTTGTCGGCGATGCCAAGCAACTGACCCGGGTCGACCGCACTCACCACGATATCGCCGTCATCACTCTCGTAGACGATGACGTTGCACGGTAAGAGCGCGCCCAGTTCGATCTCCTCGGTCAACCCGTCGAACGCCAGCGACGGGTTACACGCACCGAGGATCCGGTACTGACGGAACTCCTCCCCGAGTTTCTCTCTGAGCGTCGCCCGGATGTCGATATCGCTGAGGACACCGAACCCCTCGTCTTTGAGCGCGGCGGTCGTCGCGTCGACGACGTCGTCGAATTCACCGGCGACGGCTGTCTGTCTTGTGTATTCCATGAACTACTATACCCAATCAACGGGGTTAACGGTTGGGTGCCTCAACGCCGGGCGTCGGGGGCGCGCACCGGCTGGAACGGCGACTAATCCGATCATTCGGACCGTTCGAGCCGCTTTCGCTGCCGATCGAATTCCTCGTCCGAGAGCTCGCCGCGGGCATAACGCTCGCGGAGAACCGACAGGGGCTGTTCGTCGCTCCCGTCAGACCCGCGGTTGCGGAGCGCACCGAGGAGGTAGATCGGAACCGCGATGAAGAGCCCCATCCAGAGGAGTCCCCAGAGGCCCATCGCCCCACCGAAGAGCCCCCAGCCGTCCATCATGCCGCCACCGTAGCTCCCGCCACCGTGGGCGGCGGCCGTTCCGGTCGTCGCGACCAGCAGCGGAACTGCGAGCGCGGCGAGTCGACGGGCAGTGCGTCCGGCGTGTGCGGTGAGTTGTGTCATTGTCTCGCGTTGGGAAGTCCTGGTGTTCGATCGGAACGGTTCGACTCGGTCAGGTCGGTCAGCAGTGGCCTTGCCCGTACGCCCCGCCCTGTCCGTACGTCCCACTCTGTCCGTGCATCCCGCCGTGTCCGTACGTTCCACTCTGTCCGTACGCCCCGCCGTGTCCGTACGTATCACTCTGCTCGTACATCCCGCCGTGTCCGTACGTATCACTCTGCTCGTACATCCNGTACGTATCACTCTGCTCGTACATCCCGCCGTGTCCGTACGTATCACTCTGCTCGTACATCCCGCCGTGTCCGTACGTATCACTCTGCTCGTACATCCCGCCGTGTCCGTACGTCCCACGCTGCCCACGCGTCCCGCTGCGGTAGTCGTCGTCAGCCATGTTGCGGGCCATCTCGTCGACGGTCACGCCCGTGTTCGACTCCATCCACTCGACGCCATCGGGACCCATGTGCTCGGTCATCTGCGCCTCCATCCAGACCGCCCAGTCGTCGTCGGTCGCGTCAGACGGCGGGACGCCGTCAGCGGTCGAGACGCTGTCACCGGTCGTCACATTACCGTGTGCGCTGACCGCGGGGGCGGCGAACGCGAGTCCGGCGATCGCGAGCGCCACGAGCAGCCAGCCGCCGAGTTTGAAGTTTGTCATCGTGTTTCTCCTCAGTTGCTCGTACGCCCCTTCCGGGGTTATCTTACTGGGTGTGAATCCAAACAGGAGAGCGTCCGAGACCGTTTATACTCTGGTTTAAACGTTTCTTAGGACGAAGATCGTTCATCCGGCCCGAATTCGCCGGATTCGGACGCGATGAATCTCCCGAGAGGTAGCCGATACCGCGCCAACGACGGTGTGAACCGTGTAACCGACCCCACCCTACTTCACTCGGCCTTGCGGCCTCGCTCGTTGAGGGTGGGGCTTTGATGTGGTTTTCGCCCTCGGTTGGCNGTTGGCGCGACGGGGCGTCTTGTGCGCCCCGCCTACCGGACGCCCTTCGGGGTCGACAAACCCACCATTCAGGGCCGGGCTACTGCGGCCCGTACTGCGCGCCACTTGTGGACGCACAGCACTAGCTGGCAGTAAGATATGGTGTAACATAGTGGTTGCGAAAGTTCGTGTCGGCTTCCTCTCCGGCCTACTCGCGTCGCGCTTCCGACTGAGCGTCGGAACCCCTCGCTCCTTGAGGCCGGAGGCTCCGCCTCGAAAACTGCTGAAACGGTCGAACGACCGTTTCATTCGACGTATCTCACGACGCGAGCCATCCCCGCGTCGAGATGGTACAGGTTGTGACAGTGGAACAACCACCGGCCAGGGTTGTCGGCGTGGAAGTCGATCGTCACCTGCCCCCGGTGCCCGGGGACGAGGACCGTGTCCTTGATCGCGTCGCCGACTCGGAAGAAGTGGCCGTGAAGGTGCATCGGGTGAACGACCGGGCTCTGGTTGGTCATCCGGACCCTGACGTGTTCCCCAGGTCGGATCTGCAGCGGGTCGGCGTTCGGGTAGGCCTGCCCGTCGATCGTCCACGTGTATGATTGGCTCCTGCCGCGAGAGAGCGTCAGATCGAACGTTCGATCCGGATCGCCACTCACTCCGTCGAGCGAGGCGATCGCTCGCAGGTCTCCGTACTGCAGTTGAGTACCGGCCGCCGCCGGGCGCTGCGGGGGTCCCCCGCCCGCTGAGTCGTACTCGATGACGGCCCTGGCCGGTGGTTCGTTCCCGTCGAGCGCGTCGGCCTGCACGGCCCACGTGCCCGGGTTCGTCGCCTCGACCACGACGTCGTAGCGCTCGCCGGCACCGAAGACGAAGGAGTCCACGTCGACGGGGTCGACGGGGCGCCCGTCGGCGTGGGTCACCGTCATCTCGTGGCCGGCGATCCGGACACCGAAGAGCGTCGCGCTGGCGGCGTTCACGAACCGGAAGCGAATCCGCTCGCCCTCCGTTACGTCGAACCGCTGGGGGCTCTCAGGGAGTCGGCCGTTGATCAGGAGCCCAGCGTACGGCGGCCGAACGTCACTCATCATCCCGCCTCGTCCGCCCATGCCCCCACCGCCCCTCATTCCGCCACCGCCCCCCATGCCGCCACCGCCGGCGACCCCCCCGTCCGAAGGGAGACTCGGAGCCCCGGGGAGGTAATCGTCGACGAGGACGACGTACTCGCGGTCGTACTCGACGTGCGGGTCACGCTCTTCGACGATCAGCGGTCCGAGCAACCCGCGGTCGAGCTGGAGGCCGGCGTGACTGTGGTAAAAGTACGTCCCGGCGGGTTCGGCACGGAACTTGTACGTGAACGTCTCGCCGGGAGCGACCGGCTCTTGCGTTACGTTCGGCACTCCGTCGACCGGATTCGCGACCGGAACGCCGTGCCAGTGAACCGTCGTCTCCGCTTGCAGGTCGTTCGTCAGTTCGACGCTGAGCACGTCGCCCTCCCGAACGCGTAGCTCCGGCCCCGGGAACTGTCCCTCGTACAGCCAGTCGGTCGCCGACGTCTCGGGGGCCGGTCGAACGGTCCCGGACGCTGCGGTGAGGCTGACGGTCGTATCCGGATCGGCCGTCACCGTCGGACGGGGTGCCACTTCGCGACCGCCGCCAGCGCCGGTGCCCGGTAGCCGGTCGGCGCAGCCCGCGAGCGCGCCGAGGCCGGTCGCCCCCGTCAGCTGCAGGAGTTTGCGACGAGAGACCGGGCGGTGTGACCTACGCGGCATCGTTAGTCACCCCCAGTTCGCCGTCGAAGTCGCCTCGGTGCCGGCGGCGGTGTCGCAGCACGGACGCACCCCGTTTCCGACGGTCGGCCCGCTCTTCGAGTAGCGCTCGCCGGTTTCGCCTGCGGTCGGTTGTACAACAATGCGCCCGTCGTTCATCGGCGGCTCAGTCGTCCGCGGCGGCCGCGTCGACCTCGCCTTCGTACAGCTCGCCGGCGCGCTCGCGCTCGGTGAGGTACTCGTCGGCGTCGAGCGCGGCCTTCACGCCCATCCCGCCGGCGGTGGCCGCCTGCTGGTAGTGGAAGTCGACCACGTCGCCGGCGCCGAAGAGGCCGGCGACGCCGGTCGCAGTCTGGTTGCCGCCGCGGCCGCCTTCGGTGAGGAGGTAGCCGTCGTCGTCGAACTCGGCGCCCGTCCCTTCCAGGAAGTCCGTGTTCGGCGTGTGGCCGATCGCGAAGAAGACGGCGCCCACGTCGAAGTCGTACTCGTCGACCTCGTCGGCAGTCGCCGGGTCCTCGAGCTTCTCCGTGGGGTGGCCGTCCGGGTGCTCGACGAGCGTCACGTGGTCGATGCCGTCCTCGGGGGTGCCGTGAATCTCGGTGAGCTCGGTGTTGAGGAGGAGCTCGATCTCGCCGTCCTCGACCTTCTCCATCGTGCGGTCGATCCACACGTCCTCCGCGCGGAACTCCTCCCGGCGATGCGCGATGTAGACGGTGTCAGCGAACTTCGTCAGGAAGTTCGCCTCCTCCATCGCGGCGTCCCCGCCGCCGACGACGAGCATGTCCTCGCCGCGGAAGAACGCCCCGTCGCAGGTCGCGCACGTCGAGAGCCCGTACCCCATCAGCTCGTCCTCGCCGGGGACGCCGAGCGTCCGGGCGCTGGCGCCCGAGGCGGCGATAACGGCGTCGGCGGTATAAACGTCGCCGTCGGTGAGCGCGACGCGGAAGTGGCCCGCGGGCTCCTTCGAGACGTCCTCGATGACCCCGTTCCGGGTCTCGGCGCCGAACTTCGTCGCCTGCTCTTTCATGTTGTTGATGAGCTCCGGCCCGGAGATCCCCTCGGGGAAGCCGGGGTAGTTCTCCACGTCGGTGGTGAGCGTGAGCTGGCCGCCCGGCTCGTCGCCCTCGACGAGGAGAGGGTCGTTGTTCGACCGCGCGGCGTAGATGGCCGCGGAGAGCCCGGCGATCCCGGTGCCGGCGATGATCAGTCGGCGGTGTTCGACGATGTTGTCTGGCATACGTGCCGGTTCGCCGTCGCGAAGTATGTAGGTTGCGACCGTTGCGTCTTCGCTGCACGACCGGCGGACGATCACCTATCGCACGGCGACGGACGCGTCGGTCGGCTCCCGTCGCCGCCGTCCTCAGTCCGTCGGGAACTCCGGGAGCGCCCCCGACGGCGGCGAGGGCGCGTCGTCGAGCGCCTCGAAGAAGCGCCCGGCGACGAACGTCTCGACGACGTCTTCGAGCGACTCCTCGTCCGTCACTTCTTGGAGGATGCCGAGCGAGACCTGCGCGCCGGCCATGGTCGCGTGGCCGCCGGCGGAGCCGACCGTGTCGAGCGCGTCGCGGAGCAGTTCGCCCACGTCGAGGTCGGCGCCCCGGGCGCGGGCGGAGCCGTAGATCACTCCGTCCATGTAGCCGAACACGAACGTCACCGCGATCCCGTCCAGATCGAGGAGGCGCTCGGCGGCCTGCGCGAGGGCGTCGCGGTCGCCGATCTCGCCGACGCAGGAGGCGACGGTCGAGCCGCGCACGTCCCGCCCCTCGATTGCGCGAGCGAGCACGCGGAGCGTCTCCGGGCTCACGCTCGGGCTCTCGACCCGTTCGAGCGTCGACTCGTCGGCGAACGCCGACAGCGACGCGGCCGCCTCGAAGTCCGGGATCGACGTCGACCGCGTGAAATCCTTCGTGTCGATCCGGATCCCGTACAGGAGGGCGGTCGCGAGGTCCCGCTCCGGCTCGATCCCGAGCCGCGAGAGGTACTCCTCAATCAGCGTGCTCGTCGCGCCGGCGTCCGGTCGGATGTCGACGAACTCGCCGGCGACGGGCCCCCGCGGGGGATGGTGGTCGACGACGATGTCGACCGGGTGTCCCTCGGGGAGGCTGTCGTTGATCCCGGCGCGCGAGTGGTCGACGAGGGCGACCCCGTCGTAGTCGTCGAGGTCGGTCCCGTCGAAGGTCCGCAGCGAGAGGTCGAGTAAGTTCACCATCGCGCGGTTCTCCTGATGGGCGATCTCCCCGCCGTAACAGGCGTCCGCGGGGACGCCGATCGACTCGGCGACTCGAACCAGTCCGAGGGCGCTCGCGATGGCGTCCGGGTCGGGGTTGTCGTGCGCGACGACCAGCAGCGGGCCGGAGAGGTTCCGGAGCGTTTTCAGCAGCCGGACCGGCTCCTCGTGGGCGTCGACGCCGGTCGCCTCGCGGACCCGGGAGACGATGGCCTCGACCGGGTCGACGACGCGGTCGGCGACCGCCCGCACCGCGTCCTGTTGGGCCGCGGTCGGGTTCGTGCCGACGTGCGCGACGATCATCGCGTCGGGATAGCGTTCCCTCGCGGCCTCCGCGGCGGCGACGTTCCGCGCCGGGTCGTCGCTCGCGACCAGCACGACCGCGGCGCTGTCGGGGTACGTCGCGGGGTCGGTCGGGTCGGCCTCCACGGTGGCGACGTTGCGGTCGCGCAGGGTGGAGGCCCACCCCGTGTCGTCGGTGATCGCGACGAGTTCGCCGCGCGCCTCGCGGGTCCGCTCGACGAGCGTGTTCCCGACCGCGCTACAGCCGAGCAGCAGACGCCGGGCCATACCGACGCGAGGGAGCCGCGACGCAAAACGCTGCCGTCATTCGCCGGGGGCGTTCCCCTCGGAGTCGGCGTCGGGTCGTCGCGCTCCGCGCAGAGACCCGTTCACCGCGGCGGCGACGTCGACGGCGGCTCGGTTCTCCGCCACGTCGTGGACTCGGACGATGTCGGCGCCGCGGTCGGCGGCGAGCGCGGTCGCGGCGACGGTGGCGTGCTCGCGGTCGTCCGGGTCGCGGTCGACCGCCTCGAACATCGATTTGTGCGAGTGGCCGATGAGGACCGGGCAGTCGAGCGCCGCGAACTCACCGACGCGGTCGATCAGCTCGAACGCCTCCGCGGCCGACTTGTCGAAGCCGAGCCCGGGGTCGACGATCACCTTCTTGCGGTCGATGCCGGCGGTCTCGGCCAGCGCGAGCCGCTCGCGGAGCGCCGCGATCACGTCGTCGACGGCGTCGTCGTACTCGGGGTCGTTCGTCGGGTCGACGGGCGCGTCGAGGCTGTGCATCACCACGACCGGACAGTCGGCGTCGGCGACGACCTCGCGCATCTCCGGGTCCGCCAGGCCGGTCACGTCGTTGATGATGTCCGCGCCGGCGTCGAGGGCGGCCGCCGCGACCGCCGGCTTCCGCGTGTCGACGGAGACCAGTACGTCGCCGTCGGCGACCGCCGGCACCGACCGGATCGCTTCGAGCGTCGGGACCACGCGGTCGATCTCCTCGTCCACCGGTACGGGCTCGGCCCCCGGCCGGGTCGACTCGCCGCCGACGTCCACGATGTCGACGCCCGCCTCGACCATCCGCTCGACGCCCGCGACCGCGTCGTCGAGCCCGGCGTGTCGCCCCCCGTCGTGGAAGGAGTCCGGCGTGACGTTGAGGACGCCCATGACGGCGGTGCCGTCGATCCAGGGGTAGCCGTCGTCGGGGCCGGAGCCGGCGACGCCTCGCGAGTTCCCGTCGATACCGAGCCGGTCCGCGACGTCGGCCGCGATCCCCGCGAACTCCTCGCTCTCGCGACCCGCCTCGCGGAGCCGACCGAGCAGCTCGCGGTACTCTTCGACCGTCCCCGCGAGCGTGACGGGGACGCGCTCGCCGCCCGGGACGCGGCCGGCTCCGGCGCCGAGCCCACCGACCGCGGCGTCGCCGCCGACCTCGCGGAGGGCGGCGGCGATCCGCTCCGCGCGGTCGCCGCGGAGCCGGAGGGAGAGGACGCGGTGGTCGATGCGGTCGGCGCGGGCTGCGTCCGGTGGGGCCCCGCCGACCTCGAGCGCGCGGGCCGCGTCCGCGGCGGGGTCGCTCCCCCCGACCGACCGCGGCGTCACGGTCCGCATGCGCGCCGCGCGCGCCTCGGCGACCGCGAACAGCGACCCGACGAGCAGCACGCAGTCGTCGGGGTCGGCGCGCTCGACCGCGGCGTCGAGGGCGGCGGCCACGTCGCCGCCGGCGGTCACCTCGTCGACGCCCGCCGTCCGCAGGGCGGCGGCCAGCACCTCGGGGTCCTCCGCGCGGTCGAGGTCCGGGCGACAGGTGATCGCCGAGGCGGCCGCGGGGAGCGCGCTCGCGGCGCTCGCGTGGTCCTTGTCGTGCATCGCGCCGTACACGAGCTGAAGGTCGTCGTAGTCGTACTCGTCGAGGGTCCCCGCCAGGGTCCGGCAGGCCGCCGGGTTGTGCGCGCCGTCGAGCACCGTCAGCGGGGCCGTGTCGACCACCTCGAACCGCCCGGGCCACGTCGCTCGGGCGAGGCCGTCGCGGACCGCCGCGTCGGGGAGGGCGTCGCCGGCCCCCTCGGCGCCCCCGTCTCCGAGGGCGGCCGCGGTGCGGCGAGCGAGCGCGACCGCGATTCCCGCGTTCGTCGCCTGGTGGTCGCCGACCAGCGGGATCCGGTACGTCCCGTCGACCTCGCCGGCCAGCGTCACCTCGGAGTCGGTCGGGCTCACGCGGCCCTCGTACGCGACGGAGAGGGCGGGCTCGGCGTCGCCGTCGGCTGCGTCGTCCGCGTCCCCCTCCGGGTGCCCGTCTCGCCGGGCCCCCGCTACGGTCGCGACCGGGGCGCCGGCGTCGTCGGCGACCTCGCGGACGACCGACAGCGCCTCGCCCTCGCAGGCGGTGACGAGGGGCGCGCCCGCGTTCGCGATCCGAGACTTGGTGCGGGCGATCTCCGCGATCGTGTCGCCGAGGACCGCGGTGTGTTCGAGCGAGACGTTCGTGACCGCGGTCGCGACGGGGTCGACCGCGCTGGTGGCGTCGTACTCGCCGCCGAGCCCGACCTCCAAGACCGCCACGTCGACCTCGCGGCGCGCGAAGTCGTGGATCGCCATCGCCGTGACGACCTCGAAGAAGGTGAGGGGCTCGCCGGCCGCGGCGCGCTCGACGAGCCACGGCTTCGCCTCCTCGACGAACTCGGCGATCGCGTCCTCGGTCATCGCGATTCCGTCGACCCGGACCCGCTCGGCGAGCGCGGAGAGGTGCGGCGAGGTGTAGAGGCCGACGGAGAACCCGGCCTCGCGCAGGATCGACTCGGTCATGCGCACCGTGCTTCCCTTCCCGTTCGAGCCCGCGACCTGCACGAACGGCACGTCCTCCTCGGGGTTCCCGAGCCGGTCGAGCAGGGCCGCCACGCGCTCGGTCCCCGGCTTCACCGAGAAACGGCGGAGGTCGAAGAGGAACGCCGCCGCCTCGTGGTAGTGCATACGCCGTGGGTCGGCTCGCCGTCGCTTAGGCGTAACGGACCGGGACCGGTATCCTCCCTCCCGTCGACTTTCCTCTCCCGGCCGACCGGAAGAGCAACCCTTACGCGCGCGGGACCCCGACTCGTTCGCATGAACGAGACTGCGGCCGCGTCGGCGTCCGCGGCCGAAGGCAGGGACCGCGACGCCGCGGACGGCGCCGGCTCCGACCCGGTCGTCGTCGGCGAGGGCGTCCGCAAGTCGTACGGCGAGGTCGTCGCGCTCGACGGCGTCGAGATCCGCGTCGAGCCCGGCGAGGTGTTCGGGCTGATCGGTCCCAACGGCGCTGGGAAGACGACGCTCGTGCGCGCGCTGACGGGTACGACCGAGGCCGAGGGCGACCTGCGGGTGTTCGGGGTGCCGCCGCGCGAGGTCGACCCGCAGCGGATCGGGCTGCTCCCGCAGTCGTTCGACCCGCCGGAGCGGCTCACGGCGACCGAGCTGGTCGACTACTACGGCGGGCTGTACGACGCGGCCCGCGACACCGAGCCCGTCCTCCGGGACGTGGGGATGGCCGACGACGCCGACGCGTGGTACGAGACGCTCTCGGGCGGGCAGAAGCGCCGGACCTGCGTCGCCACCGCGATCGTCAACGACCCCGACCTCCTCTTCCTCGACGAGCCGACCACGGGGATCGACCCGGCCGGGCGGCGGTCGATCCACCGGCTGATCGAGCGGCTGGCGGACGGCGGCACGACGGTCTTCCTCACGAGCCACGCGATGGACGAGGTCGAGCGGCTCGCCGACCGCGTCGCGCTCCTCAGAGAGGGCGCGGTCGTCGCGGTCGGCGCCCCCGAGGCGCTGATCGCCGCGCACGGCGGCGAGCCGCGGTTGGAGGTCGCGCTCGACGGCCCCGCCGAGGAGGCCGACACCGAGGCGGTCCGGGGGGCGCTTCGCGACGCGCTCTCGGACCGAGCCGCGGGAGCGGGGCCGGACGCGCCCGCCGTCGAGTCCACCCGCGGGGGCCTCCGGATCGTGGGCGTCCGGCCCGAGGGGATCGGGAACGCCGTCGACGCGCTGGACGCGGCCGGGGTCGCCTTCGAGTCGCTCGCGTGGTCCGAGCCCTCGCTCGAGGACGTGTACCTCCGGCTCACCGGCGAGGAGTACTCGCCGCGGTCGGGCGAGGTCGGCGAGGCGGACCCCGACGGGGGCGACCGATGAGCCGCTTCGGGCGGATCGCGACCGAGGCGAGCGCGGCGGCGCGGTCGTTCCTCCGGCGGCGGACGGCGGTGTTCTTCACCTTCTTTTTCCCCGTGATCCTCGTGATGATCTTCGGCGCGCTGGTCCAGACGCAGCCGACCGGCGGCGGGCTGTTCGCGGAGCCCGCCGGCTACTACATCCCCGGCTACCTCGCGGTCGTCGTGCTGTTCACGCCGCTGTCGCGCGTCGGCTCCGAGATCGCTCGCCACCGCGACGGGGGGCGGTTCGAGAAGCTTGCGACGACGCCGCTCTCGCGGAGCGAGTGGCTGCTCGCGCACACGCTGGTCAACGTCGCGATCATCGGCGCGGCGAGCCTCCTCATCCTCGGGCTCGTGCTGGCCGTGACCGACGCGGAGCCGGTCGTCTCGCCCGCGCTGGCGGCGTTGCCCGTCTTCGTCGCCGTCGGCGTCGCGCTCTTCTGCGGGCTCGGGGCGCTGCTCGGCGCACTCGCCGACTCGCAGGACGGCGTGATCGCCGCGAGCAACACGATCGCGCTCCCCCTCCTCTTCCTCTCCGAGACGTTCGTCTCGCCCGACCTGCTGCCGGAGTGGTTCCTGCCGGCGGTCGCGGCCTCGCCGCTGACGTACTTCGCCCGCGGGACGCGAGCGATCATCTACGAGCCGGGCCCGTGGCTCGGGGACCTGGCGGTGCTCTCGGTCCTCGCCCTCGCGTTGCTCGCGCTGGGCGCGTACGCGGTCCCGCGGACGGAGTAAGCGACGGGACGGCGGGGAAAGGGCCCGGAAGCCGGTCATTTATACCGCCCGCCGCCGTTCCCGACAACGAGGGGGAAAGCGTTGCTCACCGTCCAATTCACCTGCCCCGACTGCATGCAGACCATCGAGGTTAACGACGAGATGCGGGAGACGATCCTCGACACCGGCTGTCCGGTCTGTACGACCGCGGCCAGCGAGGACGACTTCGACGCCGAGTAGCGGATTTCGGGTCGAGAGGTTAGAGTGTTTGGCTGTTTATAAGGGACCGACGACGCTGCGGTGATCACTTCCAGAGCCCCTCTGAGTCCCACCCGACCGCACACCGCCTCACGCCTCCCCAGCCTCGTCGCCGGACTACGTCCGGCTGCAAGCGAGAGCTTCGCTCTCGCCCTGTCAGTCGCCCGGAGCGAAGCGACGGGCGACCGACTCCAGCGAGAGCCCTCCGGTCCCTCCCTACTCGCGCACTGCGGGCGCTCGGAGACGCGCGCCACCGCAGAGTCTATTTATAAGTATTCGTCCGCGATCACGAGAGCACCTCGACCTCGTACCCCTCGGCTTCGAGGGCGTCGACGATGTCGGCGGCGTGTTCGGCGTCGTCGGTCTCCAGTTCGAGTTCGAGCTCCGCGGCGTTGACGGCCACGTCCCGCGAGGTGCGGTCGTGGTGGACCGCGTACACGTTCGCGCCGGTGCGGGCGACGATGCTGGAGACGCGCTCTAACTCGCCGGGCCGGTCCTTCAGGTCGATCGTGATCTTGAGGTACCGGCCCATCTGGACCAGTCCGCGGCGGATCACGGTGCCGAGGCGGTTGAGGTCGATGTTGCCGCCGCAGAGCGCGGCCACGATCGTCTCGTCGTCCTCGTACTCGAACGCCTCCGAGAGGACGGCCGCGAGCGCGACCGCGCCGGCGCCCTCGACGAGCGTCTTCGCGCGCTCCAGGAGGAGCGTGAGCGCCAGGGCGATCTCGCGGTCGTCGACCGTGACGACCTCGTCGACGTACGCCGACATCACCTCGAGGGTCTGTTCGCCGACCGATCGGGTGGCGATCCCGTCGGCGATCGTGTCGACGCTGTCGATCTCGTGGACCTCCCCCTTTTTCAGCGACTCGCCGGCGGAGGCCGCGCCCTCGGCCTGCACGCCGACGACGCGCACGTCCGGGAGCTGCTCTTTGATCGCGACCGCCACGCCCGAGATGAGCCCGCCGCCGCCGATCGGGACGACGACCGTGTCGAGGTCGGGGCAGTCGTCGACGATCTCCAGGCCGAGCGTCCCCTGCCCGGCCATCACCACGGGGTCGTCGAACGCGTGGACGTACGTCCGGTCCTCCCTGCGCTCGAGCTCGTGGGCGTACGCCTGCGCCTCGTCGTAGTCGACGCCCTCCAACCGGACGCTGGCGCCGTACCCGCGAGTGGCCTTCACCTTCGAGACGGGGGCGAACCGCGGCATCACGACCGTGGCGTCGACGCCGGCGCGGTCGGCCGCGAGCGCGACCCCCTGCGCGTGGTTGCCCGCGCTCGCGGTGACCACGCCGGCCTCGCGCTCCGCCTCGGAGAGCGTGGCGATCCGGTTCATCGCCCCGCGGATCTTGAACGCGCCGGTGCGCTGGAAGTTCTCCAGCTTGAGGTGGAGGTCGGCGCCGCTCATCTCGGAGAAGCTCCGCGACCGCTCTAAGGGCGTGTGCCGGGCCACGTCGCCGACGCGCTCGCGCGCCTCGCGTACGTCGGAGAGGGTTATCATACACCGGTTTCGCCGCGCCGGCCGCTAATCGGTTCCGGTCCGTTCCGTCGCGGCTCGCCGGTGAACGGAGCGAGCCGAGACCGAGCCGCGGGCTCGCCGTCTGTGAAAGGGGGAATGCACGCGTGTGACGTGCAAGTGGAACGAGACGTGCCGAATACAAAAAGGTGGGGCTAGCGGAGTGAAAGTGAAACCGCACGACTGCGACGCCGTCATCTCTCCGTCAGACGGGATCTCCGGGGGTCAGGCGGACCCGGACGGCTTCCCGTTCGAGGTAGCGGTCGACCCGATCGGCGAACCCGCTATCGTCGCCGGCGCGGTCTCCCACGGAACCGTCGCGCTCGCTCCCGTCACCGCCCGGCCACGTCGCGTCCGCGCCGAGCCGGTCGGGGTCGCCGACGTACACCGCCGCCTCGTCCGGGTGGCCCTCGGGCGCGTCGAGCGGGACCGCAACCCGCCGGTACAGGCCCGCGTCGACGCCCTCGTACTCGTCGAGGGCGTCCATCTCCTCGGTCCGGAGGAGCCGCCCGCCGGTCTCGCCGCCCGGCACGAGCGTCGGGTACCGCCCCTCGACGAGGTGGAGCCCGGACAGCGTCGCCGGCCCGACGTACACGTACGAGTCGAGCACCTCGGCGACTCGGTCCGGTTCGGTCAGGGTACCGTACACGAAGACGTCCATGTCCGTGTGTATGTGTATTGTTCGCACGTTTCAACGTTCGGGCCGGCGGACGACACTCGCCTCCCTCCCGACGCGGGTCACATCCGGCGGGACCCGCTGACTCCGATACGGTGAAAGCCCGCCCGCCCCTCCGCGGTGATACATGGACCTCGCGCGGTTGCGGCGCGTCTGGACGCGAGTGTTCTCGCTCGCGTGGCCGGTCATGGCCGAACAGACGTTCCGCACCGCGATGCGGACGACCGACATCCTCGTCACCGCGCTCTTCTCGCCGGCGGCCGTGGTCGCGATCGGCCTCGCCGACCTCTACGCCCGCTTCCCGCTCCGGTTCGGGCTCGGACTCGGAGGCGGCGCGATAGCCCTCTCCTCGCAGGACACCGGCGCGGGCGCGACCGACACGCGCGACGAGGCGGTGACGCAGGCGATCCTGGTCGGCGCGCTCGCGGGGATCCCGTTCGTGCTCTTCGGCCTCTTCTTCGGCGAGTACGCGATCGACGTCTTCGGGCGGCTCGTCGGCGAACGGACCGCTCCGGACGTCGTCGCGCTCGGGTCGACGTACCTCGCGATCGTCTTCGCGACCGCTCCCGCACGCCACGTCGCGCTGGTCGCCGCCCGCGCGCTCCAGGGGACCGGCGACACCCGGACGCCGATGTACGTCAACGTCGCCGCCAACTCCGTCAACATCGCGGGCTCGGTCCTCCTCGGGCTCGGCCTCTTCGGGCTCCCGCGGCTGGAGGTCGTCGGGGTCGGCCTCGCGACCGCGGGCGCCAACGTCCTCACCGCCGGACTCCTCTGTCTCGCGATCTGGGGCCCGTGGACCGAGGCCTCGTTCGCGCGCCCCCGCGACCCCACGATCGCGAGGCAGCTGCTCCGGGTGAGCGCCCCTCGCGTGCTCGAAGGGTTCGGCGCCGAGATCGCCGAGTTCCCGTTCAACGCGCTGCTTTTAGGCTTCGGCGAGTCGGTCAACGCCGGGTTCCAGATCGGGCGGCGGGTGTACCAGCAGGTGACCGGCCCGCTCTCGCGCGGGTACAACGTCGCGGCCTCGGTGCTGGTCGGCCAGTCGCTCGGCGCCGGCGACCCCGACGAGGCGCGGTTCAACGGGTGGGCCGTCGCCGGACTGGGCGTGCTCACGGTCGGGGCGATCGGGATCGCCCTGGTCGCGCTCGCGCCCCGGCTGGTGCCGGTGTTCACCGACGACGCCCCCACCGTCGCGTACGCCGTCGACTTCGCTCGGGTCTACGGCCTCGCCGGCGGCGCGCTTGTCTGCTTCTCCGCGCTCTCCGGGGCGCTGCAGGGGGCCAGCGAGACCCGGATCCCGCTCGTCGCCCGCGTCTCCGGGATGTTCGTCTTCTTCCTCGGGGTGTCGTGGCTGCTCGGGCGGACGGCCGGTTTCGGTCCGCAGGGGGCCTACGTCGGCGTGTTCCTCGCGTACGCGTGGATGGCGCTCGTCGTCGCCGCCGGCTTCCGCTACTCGGGGTGGGCCGACCGCGCCGCGGGGATGATGGCCGAGCGCGGGATCGACGACGCAGCCGACGACCCGACCCTTCGGTGACCCGCGGTCAGGCGGTCCGGCGACGGACGGCAGGTCGGACCGCGTCTCGGAGTGACGCCTCGCCACTCGGCTTTTAAGTATCAGACCGCCGAAACGCTTCGCATGGACCTCTCATCCGCCGTCTCCCTCACCGCGTCGACCCTCCGACGGCGCCCCGCCGACCTACTCCCGTTTTACCTCCTCGGCACGGCCGTCCCCGTCATCGCTCGGATGGGCCTCTTCGTCGCGCTCGCCGGGACGTACCTCCACTACGAGCTGACCGGTCGGCTCGCCGATGCGCGCCGCGCGCTCGCCGACCTCGACCTGACGCCGCCCGGCACGCAGGACCCCGAGGCAGTCCAAGCGTGGGCCGAGACCGTCGGGCCCGCGCTCGAACCGCTCGCGTCGCCGACCGCGGTCCTGCTCGTGACCGCCGGGACGGCCGCGACGGTCGTCTTAGCCCTCCTGACGTACGCCGCGGTCTCCGCCGGTCAGATGTCGGCCGTCGCCGGTCGGGTCCGCGGCGGCCGCGGGCTGACCGCCGGGATCGCCGGCGTTCGGGAGCGTTGGCTCACGTTCCTCGGCCTCTACGTCGCCGAGTTCCTGCTGTGGGTCGGGGTGTCGCTCCTCGCAGCGCTCGCGGTGGGCGGCGCGTTCCTCGTCAACCCCTTCCTCGGCGCCGCGGTCGCGCTCTTCGCACTGCTCGTCGGGCTCGTCGTCCTGCTCCTCGTCCGCGCGGTGTTCGCCTTCGCGCCGGCCGCGGTCGTCGTCGACGAGACCGGCGTGGTCGGCGCTCTCGAGGGGGCCGGCGGATTCATCCGGTCGAACCCCGTCGACGCGCTCGCGTACCTCGTCGTCGCCGTCGGCGTGCTCGTGGCGATCTCCTCGGCCGCGTCAGCGCTCGCCTTCCTCGGCGGCGGGGCCGTCGTCGCACTCGCCAGCGCGGTCGTCGCCGCACCCGCGCTCGACCTGCTCAAGACCGCCCTGTACGGCGACTTCCGCGGCGCGGTCGCGCCCGTCGAACCGGTCGAGGTCCGGCTCCGCGACCAGTTCCTTGGGGGCGTCCGCCGCGGCTGGCGGGAGCTGACCGCGTTCGTTCGCCGAACGCCGGGGCTCCACGCCGTCGCCGTCCTCGTCGGCGTCGGGTTCGGTGCCGTCGGCTGGCTCGCCGCCGACCCCTTCGTCGGCGCGGTCACCACCTCGATCGAGGGGCGGTTGGTCGGCCACCTCCCGCCGACGGCCGCGCTCAACTTCTTCGGGAACAACTGGTCCGTCGCGATGGCGACCTCGTTCGCCGGCGTCGCACTCGTGGTCCCAGCCCTCTCTTCGATCGCGTTCAACGGGGTCGCGCTCGGCGCCACCGCGGCGTTAGAGGAGAACCTCGCTGCGCTCCTCGCGTTCGTCGCCCCTCACGGGATCCTCGAAATCCCCGCGCTGTTCATCTCCGGGGCGCTCGGCATCCATCTCGGGATCGTCTCCTGGCGCGCGTTCCGCGGCGGCCTGTCGCGCGACGCGTTCGCCGACGCGCTCGAAAACGCGTTCTGGGTGCTGATGGGGATCGGCCTGCTGATCGCGGTCGCCGCAGCTATCGAGGGGTTCGTGAGCCCGTACTACTGGCGGCCGTTCCTCTAGGCGCCGGCCGCCTCGCGGTCCGCATCGCTCGCGTTCCCCCCGCTCACCGACTGCCGGCCGTACGTTCAAGTCGCTCCGGCTCGAATCCTGACCTGTATGACGCGACGAGATCCCTTCACTGAGATAGAGGACCTGCTCGAACGGATGGGAGAGGAGTTCGAGGAGCTCGGCGGTACGCTCGACTCGCCGGGCCCCGGCGTCCCCGGATTCCCGGGCGCTCGCGACGTCGACGTCGACGTTATCGAGGACGACGAGTCGATCACCGTGCTCGCCGACCTCCCCGGCTTCGACGCCGACGAAATCGAACTGGAGCTTCGCGACGAGACACTCTCGATCGCGGCCACTCGCGAGGAGACGCGGGACGTGGAGGCGGCCGTCGACGAGAGCGACGCGGGTGCGGACGACGGCGGCGACGAGGCCGACCCCGACGACACGGGCGAGACGGACGTTCGCTACCACCGCCACGAGCGCCGACATCGCGCGGTGTCGCGCCGGATCCCGATCCCCGAGCCCGTCGAACGCGACGGCGCGACCGCCTCGTACGACGACGGCGTCCTCACCGTCACCCTCCCCAAGCGGTCGTCGTCCGATGGCGCCGGCCACAGTATCGACGTGTCGTGACGTCGCCGCCGGAGAGCGGGCGTCACCGCGCCGCCGTCTGAGGCGGCTCGGAGCCCATGACACGAGCTATCAGCTCTCCTGTCGCGTTTAATACCACAGCGGCCCTCCCTCTCTGTGAGTAGTATGAACCGAACTAACCCCTTCGACGAGATCGAGCAGTTCTTCGGCCGCACCCCCTTCGGCGGCGACCGCACGTGGGGGCGTGACCTCCGGACCACCGACATCGACGTGGCCGAGTACGACGACGAGTTCGTCGTGATGGCCGACCTCCCGGGATACGACCGCGAGGACATCGACGTGCGTGCGGCGGACGGACGGCTCACGATCACCGCCGAGCTCGACGCGGAGCACGAGGACGCGGACCGACGATACCTCCGACGCGAGCGGCGCCACGAGTCGATCACCCGGTCCGTCGACCTCCCGGCGGCCGTCCTCGACGAGGACGCGAGCGCGACGTACCGACACGGCGTGCTCACTGTCACTCTCCCGAAGGCCACCGGCGAGACGGACGACAGCCACCGGATCGACGTAGCGTAGACACGACTCCCGTTTTATTCGGCCGACAGCTTCTCCACGCGCCGCGTGTTAGAACGACCCATGGACGACGCCGAGTACGCCGCGGCCCGCCGCGAACTCGTCGACGGGCTCCGCCGTCGGCTGGACGTCGACGAGCGGACGCTCGCGGCGATCGAATCGGTACCGCGGCACGCCTTCGTCCCCGAACGCCACCGGTCGCACGCCTACGCCGACCGGCCGCTTCCGATCGGACACGACCAGACGATCAGCGCGCCGCACATGGTCGCGGTGATGACCGACCTGCTGGACGTCGAGGCCGGCGACAGGGTGTTCGAGGTCGGCACGGGCTGCGGTTACCACGCCGCCGTCGTCGCCGAGATCGTCGGTCCGGGAAACGTCTACAGCGTCGAGTACGTCCCGGAGCTGGCCGACTCGGCCCGCGAGCTGCTCCGGCGGCTCGGCTACGACGTGACCGTTCGCGCCGGCGACGGACGGACGGCGTTCCCCGACGAGCCCCCCTTCGACGCCGCCTACCTGACCTGCGCGCCGGTCGGCGGCGTCCCCGACCAGATCGTCGACCGCGTCCGGACGGGCGGTCGAGTCGTCGCCCCGGTCGGTCAGGTCGGCTCACAGCGGCTCGTTCGCCTGACGGTGGAGGAGGACGGCGTCGACCGCGAGGACCACGGGGGCGTCCGGTTCGTTCCGATGCAGTGAGGACCCGACACAGTGAGGAGTGCCGGAGCGAACACTGGTGCGACGGCGAACGAGCGCTTTTAGAGGACCGAGCACCGAGTTCGACTATGGACGAGGCGTCGATTCGAGCCGACATGATCGAGGGGCTCGAACACCAGATCGGCGAGACGCTCGACGAGCCCGTGCTGGCGGCGCTCCAGCGAGTCTCCCGCGACCCCTTCGTCGACGACGTCTCGACGGGCGGAGGCGCGACCCGCCAAGGGACCGGAAGCGGCGGGAACGGGGACCGGTCGCTCGCCCCGGCGACGGTCGTACGGCTGATCTCCGCGCTCGACGTCGACGAAGGCGACGAGGTGCTCGTCGTGGGCGCGGGCGTCGGCTACTCGGTCGCGCTCCTCGCCGAGATAGCCGGTGCGAGACGCGTCCACGCGGTCGACATCGACCGCGAGGCGGTCGCGGTCGCCCGCTCGAACCTCTCGACGGCCGGATACGACGCCGTCCTCGTCGACCGGCGGGACGGGGCGAACGGGCTCCCGGAGTACGCTCCGTACGATCGGATCCTCCTCGAAGCAGGGGTCGTCGAACCCCCGCGCGCCCTCCGCGAGCAGTTGGCCGAGAGCGGCCGGATCGTCTACCCACGCGGGACGGCGGTCCAGACGATCGCCGCGATAGAACGCGTCTCGGGACGAGACGGGGCTGAGGATGCAGCGGACGACGACGCACCGACCGGGTTCCAGACGGTCGAAACGGCCGGCCCGGCGCGGCTTCAGCCGATGCTCGTCGACGGCGAGCAGCGCGGCGTCGAGCGGAACCGCACGCGCCGCGAGGACGCCGAGCGCGCCGAACAGGGGCACTTCGCGCGTCACGGCTGGGAGCAGGACTGGATCGACTGGGACGACCGGATCTGACTTCCCTGTGACCTCCGGGTCTGATCACTCCGCGACCACCAGCACCTCCGTGTTCCCGCGCTCGTCGACGTAGTCGCCCTCCGCCGGCGGTTTCACCTCGACGGTGAGGGTACCGTCCGGCTGGTTCGGACCGAGCTCCGGGGCGACGTCGACGGTCGCAGTTCCGTCCGACCCTGTCGTCGCGGTGGCGACGCCGTCGATCTGTGCCGACCCGCTCCGGACGATCACCGTCGCGTCCGCGACGCGAGAGCCGTCGGGATCGAGGACGGCGATGTCGATCGACTGCTCGCCCGGCGTCGTCACCTCCGGCTCCGGCTGCGCGTCGAGCTCCGTCGCGGACAGCCCGTCGATGTCTCCGATCATTCCCATCATCACGCTGAGGCTCGCGACGCCGACGACGAGGGCGATGACCAGCCTGACTGGCAGGCCCTCGATGGCCCGACGATCCGCGCGAAAAGATCGGTCGTTGGCGGTGCGTCCGTCCCGTTTCGAGTGGGGCATATCGTCGGTGGCCGCGGTATCTCTGATAAAAGGTGGGACCCGTCGGTCGAGCGCGCGACCGCCCCGCGGCTCGGCCGGGTTCGACCGCCCGACCGGGGTCGCGCCTCCGCGTCCGTCCCGGAGTTTTTGTGCGATACCGGGACCACCGCGGCTATGTACGTCCTCGGACGCGATTCCGGTCCCGACGGCGGAGTCGAGAACCCCTGCGCGGACAAGAAGATCGACGCCGACCGACCTCCGACGGTCCGCTTCGGGTCGTTCCTCGCGCGCGACGGCAGCGCCGGGGCCGCGGTCGGCGTGGACGCCGACGGCCCGCACGCCGGCGTCGTCTTCGGTAAGCGGGGGACCGGGAAGTCGTACACGCTCGGCGTCCTCGCGGAGGGGCTCGGGGCGACCCCCGGCGTCGCGCCGGTCGTGATCGACCCGATGGGCGTCTTCGATGGACTCCGGGCCGCCGGCGGGCGTGTCATCGAACCGCGGGTCCGCCCGGCGGCCATTCCCCCGGAGGCGTGGCCCGACCTGCTCGGCCTTGACCCGGCGAGCGGTCCGGGGAGTCTCGTGTGGCGCGTCGTCGCCGACGCCCTCGACGCCACCGACGCGGTCGCTTCCGGAAGCGACTCGGAGCGCTCGGACGAGCCGCCGTCGATCGCGGGGCTCCGCGACCGGGTCGACGCCGCGGACGCGCCGACGGCGGACCGCCGCGCGGCCGCGAACCATCTGCGGCTCGCGGCGTCGTGGGGCGTGTTCGACGCGGACGCCCCCCCGGTTTCCCGTCTCGTCAGCGACGGGGTGCCGACGGTGCTCGATCTCGCCGGGATCCCTGACGCGGCCGCGGCCGCGGTCGTCAGAGCCGTCGCTCGCGGGCTCTACGACGCCCGGATCGACGGGGAAATCGACCGACTCCCGTGGCTGCTCGTCGACGAGGCGCACGCCTTCTTCGACGGCGTCGCCGACCCCGCGCTCCGGACGCTGTTGACGCGCGGCCGTGCGCCCGGCGTCTCGCTCGTCTGCGCGACACAGCGGCCCGGCGCGCTGCCGAGCGTCGCCGTCTCGCAGTCGGACCTGCTCGTCTCCCACCGGCTCACCGCCGAGCGCGACCTCGATCGGCTCGCCGAGGCGGAGGCGACCTACCTCCCCGGCGACCTCGCCTCGCGGCTCCCGTCCGAGACCGGAGAGGCGCTCGTCGTCGACGACGCGACGGAGACGGCCCACACCGTTCGAGTCCGCGAGCGCCACACCCCGCACGGCGGCGGGAGTCCACGCGCGAGCGAGACGGAGGCCGCCACGGGCGCCGCCGCGAAGTCCGAAGGCCCAAGATAGCCGCCGCCGACGCCCCGGTATGGAACGGACGCCGCTGGGGTTCCTCCTCGTCGCGCTCGGCGGGTTTCTCGGGGCCGTCGCCAGGTACGGGGTCGACGTCGCCGTCGGCGACGCGACCGGGGTCGGAACCTTCCTCGCGAACGTCCTCGGCTCCTTCGCGCTCGGGCTGTTACTCACGCGCGCCGCGAGCCGTGAGACGCAGCTGTTCGTCGGGACCGGCGCGCTCTCCTCGTTCACCACTTACAGCACCCTCGTCGCCGATGCCGTGTCGCTCGGGACGACCGTCGGCGCCGCGTACGTCGGCGCGAGCTACGCGGCCGGCTTCGCGGCCGCCGCGGCCGGGCTATTCGTGGGGGGACGACTGTGACCGACCCCCTGCTCGCGGCGGTCCTCGTCGGCCTCGGCGGGTCGGCCGGCGCCGCGAGCCGACACGCGGTCGGGCTCCGAGTCGAGGGGCGTTTCTCGGTCGCTGTCGCCAACGCGCTCGGGAGTCTCGCTCTCGGCGCCCTCCTCGCTGCCCCGACCGGCTCGGAGGCGACCCTCTTCGCCGCCGTCGGGTTCTGCGGCGCCTTCACTACGTTCTCCTCGTTCGCCGTCGAGACGGTGTCGACCGCGGCGGACGGTGAGGGCCGCATCGCGGCCGGGTTCGCGGTCGCGAACTTCGCGGCGGCGCTCCTCGCGTTCATCGTCGGCGCGGCGGCCGGCGGCACACTCGTCGCCTGACCGCGAGTCGAGAAGCGACAGGTACAGAGGGGTCCGGACCGTACCGTCTTGCGTGACTGACGACGCCGAGAACCGGGGCGACGCCGGCGGACCCGCAGGCGCCGCCCCGCCCGCCGATGTCCCCTCCGGGGGCCCCGACACCTCCGACGACGCCGACGTTCCGGTCGATTTCGGCGACCTCTCGCTCCCGCAGCGCGCGTTCGTCGCGGCCGTTCAGAACCCGACGCGGGGGATCGTGATCGTCGGCCTACTCGCGTTCGCGTTTTCGTTTTATATCGCCTTCTGGTTCGTCTTCCCGCAGGTCGCGGCGTTACTGTCCGCGGTCGGTGTCGTGCTTGTCGGTATCGTCGCGCTCGTGTACTTCGTCTCCGGTCGGTTCTCGCGGTAGGTTGTCCTCGCGCTCCCGGTTCTCCCGTCCGCTCGCGCGCCTCAGGGATGCGGCTCGTAGAACTCCCTGAGCGGGACGCCGAACGCGGGCGCGAGCGTCGCCACCGCGTCGCCGACCAGCACGTCTCGGTCCGCGAACTCCCGTTCCACCTGCGCGCCGAGCGCAACGTCGCCGGCCGCGTCGCTCTCGAGGTACTCGCGGACCGTCGTGAACTTCCGTTCCCGCTCGACGACGTACCGATCGCCGTCGATGAACGGGCCGTAGGTCTCCGGATCGACGTCGTCGGCGTACGATTCGTAGAAGCTCGCGGCGTGTTTCCGCACGGCGACCGGCGGTCCCTCATGGCGCGTGACGGCCGGTCGCTGCGCGACCTCCAGCTCGGCGTACAGCGCCGCGCGCCCGGAGTCGCCCGGATCGCCGTCGGGACCCGTCGCGTCCGTCATCGCTCGGGCGCGGAGCACGTCGAAGCCGCGCTCGTTCAGCCCCCGCACGATACCGTCGACCGACCGCCGGAGCTGCGGCCACAGCTGGTCGTCGACCAGATCGGGCGCGTCGAACACGACCGCCACGGGCGTCGTTCCCCGCCGGTCGAGGTGGTCTCGGACGTCGGCAGGACCGAGAGGAGTCGTCGCGATCGGGTCGAACAGCCCCTCGCTCGGTGTCGCGAGCAGTTCGCGGGCGTAGTGCTGGAAGCGCGCGAGGTTCGCGGCCGAGAGGACGGCCGCGACGTTCCGCGTCGGGTCGGTCGGATCGACCACGACGAGCGGATCGTCGAAGGTCCGTTCGGCGTGCCCCTCGGGGTCGAACTCCACGGGCGGGTGCCAGCTCCGCGCGGATTCCACGAGGGGGACGAACCCGCCCAGCTCCAAGACGAGCAGCTCGGTGAGGTATCCCGAGAACCCCTCGGTGCGGAGGTCGCTGCCGTACGCGCCGATCCCTTTTAAAAACGCCTTCGCCAGCACCACGTCGGCGGCGAGGTCGTCGTCCAGCCGCGCGGAGAGGTACGCGTCGTGAAACGGGGTCCGGTCGACGGCGGAGACGAGGTCACCGGCGGCCTCCACGTCGTGGCAGGGGACCAGGTCCACGTCGAACCCCTCGTGGTTGCCCTTCACGTAGGGGTGTTCCGCGTACTCCTCGTGGCCGTCCGGGAGGACGGCGTGACCGACGGCGAGCCCGTACTCCTCCAGCTGTTCGCGGTCGAGGTCGGCGTCGAACCGCACGAAGAGATCGATGTCGCGGTCGCCGGAGACCCACGTGCCGCGGGCGGTTGATCCCACCTGCACCACGTCGGCGTCGACGGGGAGCTCGGCGATCGCCTCCCGCGTCCGGTCGATGAGCTCGGCGGCGACCGTTCGCAGGCGGTCGCGCTCCCCGGGCTCGGGCACGACCCGGTCGCGAACGCGCGACAGCACCGCCTCGAGATCGTCCATGGGACCGGCTTCTCGCGGTCCGGCCGAAAACGTGTCGGTAACGGGGCGAGTGGCACGCTCCGGGAGTCGATCGGGCGACGCCAGACCGCCGAGATCGGGGCGCGGTAACCGATCGCACCCGAGTCGGGCGGAAACGAAAGCCCTATCAAAACAAGTCGAGTACCCTGAATCGAGCCGAAGTAGCTCAGTTGGTAGAGCGCCTCGCTGTTAACGAGGCGGTCCCAGGTTCGAGTCCTGGCTTCGGCGTCTCTTTCGGCTCCATTCTCGGCTACACTTTCACTTGATGGCAGGCTTATTTTGTGTATCTCCTCTTTCGTCGAATATGTCGAATCGGAGCGAGCAATTTGCTTCACTTGAGGAGCCACAGAAACGCGGCCAAGCGGCCGAAGCAATCGTAAAATCGGAACTTGTGAGTTACGGAGTCTCTGTTTTGCTCCCTGCCTACGATAATGAGCCGTACGATATTGTGATTGAACTGGGGGACGATTTTCACCGTATTCAAATAAAAACCGCTTTTGAAGCAACCACCGACGGAGCAGTCCGGTTCCGAACACGGAGTACCCGGACAAAGAGTTCAGGATATGAGCGGGAGGGATACGAAGGATCTGTCGATTTTTTCGCAGTCTATGCTCCCATGTGTGATGAGACGTATTTGATACCTATCGAAGATGCTGGTAACACGCAAATGACGATTCGATACGAGCAGTCGAAAAATAACAACGTCAAAAACATCAATTGGCATGAAGACTACCGTTTTGATGAGGTACTGCCTTCGCTCGGTTCTAACCCGATAAGATAAAGAGGAACCGAGAGAGACCAACCGATGCGAAGGGCCCTTAGCTTAGTCTGGCTTAAAGCGTTCCGCTCATAACGGAATGATCGCTGGTTCAAATCCTGCAGGGCCCATCCTTTCCGGTGAACCACTCTCTAGCCACGGGTGTGAAACCGATCTACTCCAACAACCCGACCAGTTCGTTCACATCTTCGACCACGGCATCTGCCCCGTTCTCGGCGTATTTCCGGCGTCCCTCCTCGCCGGTCAGCCCGCCGGTGAGGACGCCGATCCCGTAGTAGACGCGGCTCGCGTCCTCGTCGTCGGCGTTGCGCGCGGTCCGCACATCGTCGAGGGTGTCGCCGGCGAAAGCGACGCGCTCGGCGTCGAAGCGCTCCGCGAGCTCGACGAGCGCCCGCGGATGCGGCTTCCCCTCCTCCCAGTCGTCCATCGTGAACCGGCGGTCATCGGGCACGTCGAGGCCGACGCGCTCCAAGGCGATCTCCGCCTCGGCGGCGGGTCGGCCGGTCAACACGCCCACGTCGAACCGCTCCGTCAGGTCGGCGATCGTCCCAGGGTCCACCAGGGTCGGCTCGTCGTGGATGTACCCCGGCGCCGACAGCGGGGGCTCGCCGTCTTCGAGCTCGCGGTACAGCTCCTCGCCGAGGTACAGCGCCTGAAACGTCTCACGGAGGCGGTCGGTGTCCCACTGGTCGCGGACGCGCGCCTGCGCGACCCGAGGGAGGTCGCCGACGACCGCCTTCGCGGCGTCGAGCCCGCCGCCGCCCTCGGCGACCCGGTCGGTGAAGGTCTCGACGTCCATCCCGAGCCCCTCGCGGCGGGCCAGCACGTAGAGGGCGGCTGCGTCCGTCAGCTCCCAGTCGTTGTTGAACCCGCCGGCGTCCTTGAACGACTGGACCGCCTCGCGGTCGATCGTCTTGCCACACACTCGTTCGACGGACTCGATGATCGCCCGCCGGTAGGAGTCCGCCACGTCGACCAACACCCCGTCGATGTCGAGGACGACTGCGTCGACCTGCATACCCGTACGCCGACAGGAGCGGGAAAGAACGTTCGGGTTCTCGCCGAACTGGCCGCCTCTCCGTCCCCGTCGTTTCACTCGGGGCCGGACGACCGCTCTCCGCGCCCGGCGTCCCGAGCGACGTACAACGGGGTTCCGCCGACGGAGCGCCGGCGGACCGGGACGACCGGCTCTTCGAACCCGAGGGTGGTGAACGCGCAGGCGGCGTTCAGCCGCTCGGCGAGTGCGACGGTCGGACGCTGGAGTTCCGCCGGGAGGTTACACGCGTACACCGCGTCGACCGAGCCGTCGACGTCGGCGAGCGGTCCGACGTCGCGCTCGCCCGTCCCGGTGTCCGCGAGCGCCAGCACGTCCCCGCGCCGGGCGCGGAGCGAGCCTTCCACGCCCTCGTCTTCGGCGGCGCGCGCGGCCGCCAGCGTTCGCTCGCCGGGATCGACGTCGACGGCGACGACGCGGCTGCCCCGTTCAGCCAGCGCCTGTGCGACCGCTGGACGGTTGCCGACGCCGACCTCGACGAGGCTGTCGTGGTCCGCTAGTTCGTCGACCAGCGCACGACGGGACGGTGAGACCACGGCGCGGGCTTTATGATTGCGGCGGTCATAAGCCGTTCCATGCTCGTGGACATCGTCCCAGTCGGGGAGGTCACCCCCCGCGTGAAACGCGAGGCCTCCGCCGCGCTCCGCTCGGTATACGACTGCGACGTGACGGTCCACGACGACCAGCCGATCCCCGAGACGGCCTACGACGAGAGCCGCGAACAGTACCGCGCCGAGGACCTCATCGAGACCGTCGGCCGCGTCGGCGGCGGCGACAAGAACATCGGGATCACCCCGCGCGACCTCTACTACCGCCGCCGAAACTACGTGTTCGGGCTCGCGTACCTCAACGGCAACGGCTCCGTCATCTCGACGCACCGACTTCGAACCTCCTCCGACGGGGGCGTCTCCACCAAGCCCGCGGTCGACGTGTTCGCCGACCGCGTCCGGAAAGAGGTCGTCCACGAGATCGGCCACACGCTCGGGTTAGAACACTGCGACAACAGCAAGTGCGTCATGTCCTTCTCGCCGACCGTCCGCGAGGTCGACGTGAAAGAGGAGAACCTCTGCGGGTCCTGCTCGCGCCTCCTTCGTTGACATCCTCTCCGCCCTGAAGGGCGAAGATTCCCACGGCACCGCACCGCAGAGGGCTTTCTCCTCGCACCTCCGTAAGCGTCCCCTGAGCGAGGCCCCCCGAGAGTCGGGACGCCTCGGTTCCCGCCGGTAGACGTAAACCGTATCCTGTCCAAGTACGGCGTATGGCCGCAAAGCCGGAGTACCGCGACCGGCCGGACGTCGAGGTCGCGCTGTTGGACGCGCTCGTCGACCGCGGCGACGAGGGGATGACGGTGCTGGAGCTTCGCGCGGCCGTCGACGCGGACATCGACGCCGTCGAAGAGGCCCTGTCGGCACTGAAGGCGGACTCGCTCATCACCGTGGAGAGCGAGGAGCGGGTGCGCGTGTACCCGCACGACCGCGTCGTCCCCGATCCCGACGAAGAGATCGACGACGGCTCGAAGACCCTCGTCGACGCCGTCCGCGATCGGCTCGGACTGTAACGCCTTGCCTCGCACCGACCTCGTCCGGCCTCGCACCGATCTCGTCCGGCGTGCGTGCGAGAGACGAGGAGTCGACTGTTCACGCCCGCCGAAGCCAGCGACCTTTTGGCGCTCCCCCGACTCCGTACGCGTATGACTCTCGTCTCCGACACTCACGGCGCCCACGGCGCGGTGTACCGCGACCGCGGCGGTCGCCGAGTGGTCGATCACTACAGAAAGCCCGAGCGCGTCGGCAAGGCAGTCCGCAACGTCGTCGGCGCGATCGAGATGGGGTACGGCGTGCTCGCAGTCACGGGCGAGGACCGCGTCGAGTTCGTCGACAACGCCGTCTCCAACCGGATCCCCGATGAGGACGGTCAGGGCGTGTACGCGCTCCTCCTCGATCCGCAGGGCGGCATCGAGACGGACATGTACGTGTACAACGCCGACGAGCGCCTGCTCGTGTTCCTGCCGCCGGAGCGGACTGAAGCGGTCGCCGAGGACTGGGCGAGCAAGGTGTTCATTCAGGACGTGGCGATCGACGACATCTCCGACGGAATCGGCGTCTTCGGGGTCCACGGCCCCAAGTCGACGGAGAAGATCGCCTCGGTGCTCGGCGGGCCGGGCGCGCCCGAGGAGCCGCTCTCCTTCGTCCGCGGGTCGATGGTCGACGCCGGCGTCACCGTGATCGCGAGCGACGCGCCGCTGGGCGAGGAGGGGTACGAGGTCGTCTGCGCGGCCGAGGACTCAGAGGAGGTGCTCGACACCCTGCTGAACCGCGGCCTCAACGCGGCCCCGTTCGGCTACCGGACGTGGGACGCGCTCTCGCTCGAAGCCGGCACGCCCCTCTTCGAGTACGAACTGGAGGGGGCGGTGCCGAACGTCCTCGGGCTCCGCAACGCCCTCGACTTCGAGAAGGGGTGTTACGTCGGCCAAGAGGTCGTCTCCCGCGTCGAGAACCAGGGGCGACCGAGCCGGCGGCTCGTCGGGCTCGACCTCGACGGCCTCGCCGACGCGACCGCCGAGATCGACGGCGACGCCGATCCGGAGGGGTACGACGAGGTCTTGCCGTCTCCCGGTGCGGCCGTCTTCGACGGCGACGAGGCGGTCGGCGAGGTGACTCGCGCGGCCGTCGGCCCCGCCGCGGGCGACCCGATCGCGTTGGCGCTCGTCCGCTTCGACGCCGACCTCGCCGACCCCACCGTGCGCGTCGACGGCGAGGAGGTCGCGGCGACGCGCGCCGACCTCCCCTTCGCGTCCGTCGATGGGAGCGCGCAGTCCGCGCGGCTGCCGACGTACCCGAGCGACGAGTAGTCGCCGCGGTCGCTGTTGCGGTCGGCGCGCGCTCGTGAGCGGCCTGAAAAGGGCGCGAACGATACCATGCGACGAGGCTGGGGAGGCGTGAAGCTGCGTTGCGGTTGCGGTCGGGTGGGACTCAAAGGGGCAGCCGCGAGGACGAAGGCGGCCGCAGCAAGCACCGCAAGGAGGGAGCGTCAGTGACTGACTGAGGAGCGCAGCAAGGCCCCCGAGTCGTCGCGGCTGGGGCTTTGGCGGTGTTCGCCGTCGATCCGCTAGCAACAGTCATCTATAAGGAACCATCTACTGGCTAACGACCCGGCCAGTCCTCAGAGCACGAACTGCACGGCGGTGTACACACCGAACCCGAGCACCAGTGACCCGACGAGCGACGCGATCCACGCGAACACGGTGTACCCCATCTTCGACCGGCTCACGCCGGCGTCGCCGGCGGCGTAGCCGGCGCCGACGATGGCCGAGACGATGATCTCGTTGAACGAGACCGGGATCCCGAACGCGACGGCGGTCTGTGCGATCGCGAACGACGGGATGAGCGCCGAGATCGACCGACGCGGTCCCATCGAGGCGTAGTCCTGTGAGATCGCTTTGATCATCCGCGGCGCGCCGGTCCACGACCCGATAAGGAGCCCCGCACCTCCGCCGACGAGCAGGGCCCACAGGGGGACTCCGACGTCGCTGAAGATCGGGACGAGCGGGCCGATCGCGAGCCCGACCTGCGAGCCGCCGGCCGAGAAGGCGACGAGCCCGCCCATCGCGAGGAGGAACCGCCGTTGGGCGCCCGCGCGGTCGCGACCGAGGTCAGCGTACACCGCGACCGCGACGACCGCCGCCACCGCGGCGGTGACGAGGGGCGTGCCGATCGCGCCGACTCCGAGCCCGGGTCCGACCGCCTCCGACAGCGACGCCTGCTCGCCCGCCGGTCCGAGCAGCGCGAATCCGACGTTCGCGACGATCGCGCCGACGAGCCCGGCGAGCCCGGCGGTGAGCGCTCGCTCCGGGAGCCGCTCGCCGATGAGGCCGCGCGCGACGACGTAGGCGACGCCGCCGCCGACGAACGGCGTGAGCACCCACAGCGTGAGGATCTCGGTGTACTTCGGCCACGCCGGATCGCCGCCCATCGCGAGTCCGACGCCGACCACCGCGCCGGTGACGGTGAACGCGGTCGCGATCGGGTAGCCGGCGAACACGCCAATCGCGACGAGCGCGGCCGCGGTGAGCAGCGCGACGATGGCCGCGCCGGCGGTGAGCGTGATGCCGCCGATCAGCTCTGTGCCCACCGCCTCCGTCACGTTCGCGCCCTGCAGGATCGCGCCGAGCAGCCCCAACACCCCGACGACGAGTCCCGCGCGCATCACCGAGATGGCGTTGGCCCCGACCGCCGGGGCGAACGGCGTCGACCCGGAGGAGCCGGCGCCGATCGACCACGCCATAAAGAGGCTCGCGGCGGCGGCGACGCCGAGGGTGGCGACAGTTACGACGGCCATGTTACCGCTGCCCGTCGTCGTACCCTTCACGGAGCCCCGTCAGGGTGCGCCGGACGAGCAGGAATCCGAAGAAGAAGAACCCGAGCAGAGCGACGAGGATCACGACAAACAACGGTTCGACCGGGAGCATACACTCGAATCCGTCGGCACGGTGTTATGCGTTTCGGGAGGCGGGTCGTCCGCGGGGTCCGATCGCTCCTGACCCGTGACTAAAACGCGCCTTTGTCCCTAAGCTAGCTATAAGCTATCACCGGCACAAGATGTTGACGCGACCCCCGCTTCGGCCCTCACCCCCCACGATCGGTCACGCCCCGGCGAGCCGCGCCGACCCGCGAAACCTGTCCGCTCGGGTCTTTCCCCGCTCCCTCCCCCTGCCTCCCGGCGTGACCGACGGGGCGGGGCGTCGCGTCCGCCCGCCGACACCCCTCCCCCTCCCCCGTTCGGCGGGCGTCACTGCTCCGGCGAGCGACCGCGACGACCGGCGGACACACCGACTACGGCGCGATCCGGAACTCCTCGAATACCTCCCCGGCCGGCGTGACGAGCCGCCCGTCAAGCGCGGGTTCCCCCTCCGAGTCGGGTTCGAGCTCCGCGTGCGCCGGTCGGTTCCCGCGGGGCTGCGCGTGGCTCCCGGGGTTCAGTATCGGGAGCGCGCCCGAGTCGTCGAACCGGGGCCGGTGGCTGTGTCCGCAGATCACCGCGTCGGCGTCCCGCTCTCGACCGAGCATGACGAGCCCGGTGTCGCCGCTGCGGTGTCGGTGGGTAACGGTGAACCGGACGCCCGCGTACTCGGCGGTCAGCACTTCGGGCAACCGGTCGCGGACCGCCGCGTCGGCGTTGTTGCCGTAGACGGCCCGCAGCCTCCGGGCGGCCGACTCGAACCCGTCGAGCACAGGCTCGCGGTAGAAGTCACCGGCGTGAACGACGAGGTCGGCCTCGCGGACCGCCTCCGCGGTCCGGCCCTGCAGCTTCGTCTCCTCGCGCGAGTGGGTGTCCGAGACGACGACGAGCATACTCGCCGTCGGTGCGCGCCCGGCTTAAAAAGCGCGCCCCGGGACGACGATCCACCTTTATAAACGAACGCGTCGCGGTGGCGCGTCGTGGTGGCGCGTGCCACCGAGCGCCCCACGGGCGCGAGGTGCACGCGCGAGGGAGTCGCTGGCGGCGGCAGCCGCCAGCGACGAGGCTGGGGAGGCGTGAGGTTGCGGTCCCGTGAGCGACCGAAGTGAGCGAGCAGGAATAGGGCGAGACAGATCCCCCTCAAACCGCTCCGAGTGTCCTCTGCGAGCGCTTATTCCTCCAACGAGAGCGACGCGAGCAGCGACTCCAACTGCACCTGCTCGTTCGCGCCCTCGGCGATCCGGTAGTCCGCCTCGCCGATCCGCTCCATCAGCGCGACCGCCTCGCGCTCGCTCAGGTCGAACTCCCAGACGGAGCGGTGGAGCTGGTCGATCACGTCGCCGCCGGCCATTCCGGTCTCCGTGAGGAGCTGATCGAGGGTCGCCCGCGCTCGGGTGAAGTCGCCGTCCAGCGCGTTCGTCACCATCGACTCGATCTCCTCGGGCCGCGCGGTCGCCGTGATCGCGTACACCGCCTCCTCGTCGACCACGTCGCCGGTCGTCGCCGCCGCCTGCAGCGAGTTGATCGCCCGACGCATGTCGCCGTCCGCGGCGTACACGAGGGCGTCGACGCCCGCGTCGGTGACCTCGATCCCCTCCGCGGCCGCGATCTCGCGGGTCTGCGCGGCGACCGCCGCGTCCGAGAGCGGCGAGAAGCGGAAGACGGCGCACCGCGACTGGATCGGGTCGATGATCTTCGACGAGTAGTTACACGAGAGGATAAAGCGGGTGTTGTCGGAGAACTGCTCCATCGTCCGGCGTAATGCTGACTGGGCGTCATCCGTGAGTGAGTCGGCCTCATCAAGGAACACGATCCGGAAGTCGCCGCCGAACGACGACCGAGCGAACCCCTTGATCCGGTCGCGCACCACGTCGATGCCGCGCTGGTCGGAGGCGTTGAGCTCGAGGAAGTTCCCGCGCCAGTTGTCGTCCCCGTACACCTGGCGGGCAATTGCAGTGGATGCGGTGGTTTTACCAACGCCAGCAGGGCCTGAAAATAAAAGGTGCGGGATGTCGTCCTGCTCGATGTAGCTCTGGAGTCGTTCGACGATCTCCTCCTGCCCGTGAATGTCGTCGAGCGACTGCGGCCGGTACTTCTCGATCCAGATCTCCCGACCGGTCGCGGTCGCAGCCGTCTGCTCGTCGGCCTCGCTCATGCCGGATCGGAGGGTCGGCGGGGTGATAAACGCCCCGAGAACGGGACGCGTCGAGGCGCGGAGGTGGGGGGTTCGCGGCGGCGCTCCCCGGCGTCAGTCCCTCCGCGAGAGCCGCTGCAGCTCGTAGGCGAACACCCAGACCCCCATCAGCACGCCGACGGGCACGACTACCTCGGCGATCTCCCGCGAGACCGGCAGCTCCGCGACGTCGACGAGCAGGTGGGTCGTCGCCGCGGCGACCTGCGCGAACAGCTCGTACTCCTCCCGGATCGTGTTCGTCAGCATCGACCCCACGACGAGCGTCACCATCGCGGCGACGCCGTGGACCGTCCCCCGGATATGTGGCATAATCGTCACATCCGTGACGACCGTCATAGCTGTTTCTCCCCCGGCGTCGCTTACGGGCGTCGCCGGATCGCTTCGCGGAACGCCGACACCGCGTCGACGCCCGCCTCCCGGTCTCGGAGTCGTCCGATCGCGTCCCCGCCGTGGTCCGGCGCGAGCACGACCGCCGCGGCGCCCGTCGCGACGGTCTCGGTCCGCCAGTCGACGTAGCGCTCGCCGGCCCACGGCGGCAGGTCGGCGCGCAACACGGCGTTTCGCCACGCGAACTCCCGGCTTCCCCTCAGCCCGAGCAAGGCCAGCCGATCGTCGAGGGGGTCGAACAGCCGATCGATCCCGTCGATCTCGACCGCGGCGTACGTCCGGACGAGCGCGTCCTGCGCGGCCTGGACGAGTCGGGCGAGAATCGCGTTTATGCGGTCGTGATCCGCGCGCTTGGCGTCGCGGTCGGGATCGATGCCGACGTCGCCGAGCGTGTACGTGAGGTCGTAGGTGATGTGGGCGTTGATGCCGAGCAGGGCGTCCTGCGCGACGAGCGTCTCGCCTCGGGCAGCGGCGGCGAAGGCGATCAGCCACGGGCGCGGGAGCGACTCGAACGCCCGCCGCTCGAACGCGACCACCGCTCGGCGGTAGCGCTCCGCGAAGGCGACGAGGTACGCGGCCGCCCACTCGGGGTCGACGAACGCGCCGTCGTCGATCGCAGTCCGGACGGTCGCCGTCATCCGACTGTACACCGTGAGAAACACCGCGCGTCGGTCGTCGCGGCCGCGGAGGTACGATTCGGTCCGAGCCAGCCGCTCGTCGACGTCGGTGACGGACGCGAACGGCGTCGCGACGAGATCGAGCAGGGCCGCGTCCGGCTCGTCGTCGGCCAGCGCCGCGGCCATCGCGTCGACGTCGAGCCCGACCGTCCGCCGGACCCCAGCGAACAGCGCTTTCGCTTCCTCGGCGGTCGGGACGGTCGCGCGCATTGGGATCATCGTGGGCGACGGCTTGTGCCGTCTCTCCGTCACGTACTCGGGCGGAATAGATGAGCGTTGCCGCCCGGCCCCCGGTTCAGCTCACGCGAACTCGTCGACGAGCTCGGGCACCACGTCGAACAGGTCGCCGACGATGCCGTAGTCGGCGATGTCGAAGATGGGCGCGTTCGGATCGGTGTTGATCGCGACGATCGTGTCCGACCCCTTCATGCCGGCGACGTGTTGCACCGCGCCGGAGATGCCGACCGCGATGTACACGTCGGGCGTGACGACCTTGCCGGACTGCCCGACCTGCCGGTTCTTCGGGAGCCAGCCGTTGTCGACGATCGGCCGGGAGGCGGAGAGGGTCGCGCCGAGCGCGTCCGCGAGCTCCTCGACGACCGCCAGGTTCTCCTCCTCCTCGATGCCGCGGCCGACCGAGACGAGCACGTCCGCCTCCGAGATGTCGACGTCGCCGCCGGCGACCTCCTCGAACCCGGTGACCCGCGCGCCAGACTCGGGCAGGTCGACCTCGGCGGACTCCACCGGAGCGTCGCCGACGCCCTCCGCGGGCGCCCACTCGCCCCCGCGGACGGTGAGCACGAACCGGTCGCCGTCCACGTCGACGGTGGTTTCCACTTTCGAGCCGTACATCTCGCGGGTGACGGTCAGCCCGTCCTCGTACTCGAAGCCGATCGCGTCCGTCACCAGCGGGAGGTCGTGTTCCTCGGCGACGGCGGGCGCGTAGTCCAGCCCGTTGACCGAGTTCGGGATCACGACGATCCCCGCGTCGGTCTCGTCGAGCAGGGCGCTAACCGCGGTTTGGTAGACGTTGTGGTCGAACTCCTCGCCGTTCGCGACCGTGTGGACCGCGTCGACGCCGCTGCGGTTCAGATCGTCGGCGAAGGCGTCGACGTCGCCGCCGATGACGGCGACGTGAAGGTCGCCTCCCCGCGCGTCGGCGAGTTCGCGGCCGGCCGTGATCGCCTCGCGAGAGACCTCCCGCAGCTCCCCGCGCCGGTGTTCGGAGACGACGAGCACGTCGGACATCACGCGCTCACCCCCTTCTCCCGCAGGACCTCTGCGAGGCGTGACGCGCTCTCCCCCGCGTCGCCCTCGATGATTTCGGCGTCGGACTCGCTCTCCGGCTCGTACATCGAGGTGATCGCCAGCGCGCTCTCGACGTCTGCCGCCGACAGCCCGAGATCGGCGAGGTCCTTCGCGTCGATCTCCTTGCGCTGCGCCTGTCGGATGCCCCGGAGGCTCGCGTACCGCGGCTCGTTGAGCCCGGTCTGGACCGTCAGCACGGCCGGGAGATCGACGTCGGTCAGCTCCTCGACGCCCCCTTCGAGCTCGCGGTGGACGTGCGCGACGCCGGCGTCGTCGTCGATCTCGAGGTCGTTGACCACGGCGGCGTGTTCGAAGCCGATCCGTTCGGCGAGCGCGACGCCGGTCGCGCCGAAGCCGGTGTCCGCGGCCTGGACGCCGCCCAGCACGAGGTCGGGCTCCTCGGCCTCGACGACCGCCTCGAACGTCGTGACCTTCGCGGCCACGTCGGAAAAGCCCGCCTCGAAGGCGTCGTCCCAGACCCGCACGGCGCGGTCGGCGCCCTTCGCGAGCGCCATCCGGATCGTCTCCTCGGCGCGCTCCGGCCCCACGGTGACGGCGACAACCTCGTCCGCGACTCCCGCCTCAGACAGCTGAACCGCAGCCTCGACCGCGTAGTCGTCCCACTCGTTGAGGTCGTATTCGAGATCGGACGCCGCGATGTCGGTGCCCTCGATCGCGAAGTCGTCGTCCGGTTCCGCGACCTCCTTGACTGTCACCAGAACTTTCATGATCGATACTCCGTCGTTCGACCTGTAAGAGCTTTCGGAACGCCTCACCGCGGGCTCGCGGTTTCCGCGTTCCCTCCCGGCCCGATCTCTCGCCGCCGGTCTCAGTGCGCAATCTCTCGCTGTCGGCCTCAGCGCGCAATCTCTCGTCGTCGGCCTCAGCGCGCCGTCTCGTCGTCGCTCTCAGAACCGCCGTCTTCACCGCTCTCGCCCTCCTCGTCGGGGATCGAGATCAGGTTCTCGCGCCCGAGGCGAAGCTTCTCCACGCGGCCCGACTCGGCCATCGCGGAAAGCAGCTGTGACACCTTCGCGTCCGACCACCCGGTCTCGGCGACGATGTCGGCCTGTCGCATCCGGCCGCCGTTGTCCTCCAGGAGGCGTTCGACTCGCTCCTCGTCGGACAGCAGGGAGAGGTCTTCCTCCTCTTCGCCCGCCGCGTCGCCGCCGGCCTCCGGCCCGCCGCTCGCGGGGGCCGGGTCACCGGACCGGCCGGCCGCCGCGTCGCCGTGCCCGGGGATGGCGTGTTCTCCTCCGTCGCCGCCGCCGTTGGCGCTCTCGCCCGCTGCGGGGCCGCCGTCTCTCCGCCGATAGCCCACGACGCTCCCGGCGATGAGCACCGCTGCGACGACGATCGCGGCGGTGATCATCGTCCACGGGGGCGCGGTACCCGCCGGCGCGTAGACGACCGTGACCCGCTCGTCCTCCTCGAAGGTGCGCGGCCCCTCGATGATCACGGCGTTGTCGCTCAGCCGGTCCGTGGCGCCCGAGGTACCGGTGACGGTGTACCCGTCCGGCGTCGCCACTTCGATCGTCTGTCCCTCCTCCAGCGAGAGCAGCCACGTGCCGCCGTCGGGGGTCGTCAGCGCGTCGCCCAGAAGCAGATTCTCGCCGTCTGCCTCGAGGAACGCGGTCCAGACGAACGTCAGCCGGAGCTCGCCGACCGCCGTCGTCTCGTCGCCCGCCACCTCGAACGACGAGGAATCGTCGTGGACGACGACCTCGCGGTCGACGTCTTCGATCCGCATCGTCCGGTCGACGTTCCGGCTGGCCTCCCGCGCGAACCCCTCGAACAGCGCTGCGTCGGGCCCGATCTCGCCGTCGCGGAACCTGTCGCCGGTCGCGTCGAACGCCGCCCGGTCGACGTCGTCGCTGAGCGCGTACCTGACGGAGACGGTCCACCGAGCGTCGCGGTCCGGCGTCGGTTCGATGCGGATCCGCGTCGCCGTGGTCGGGTCGATCGGTTCGTCGATCTGTTCGCCGACCGACGGGTCGAGGGCGTCGAGGGAGGACGTAGTCGAGGGCGAGGGCGCGCCCCCCGAGACGGGGGCGGCGACGCTCGCGACGAGCGCGACGGCCACCAACCCGACAAGGAGAGCGCGAGACGGGGCGTTCCGCATACAGATCAGCGCACTCAGGCGCCAGCCAAAACGCTTTCCATCGCCCATTTTGCCCGCCGACGGGGGCGACGACCCGATCGGACCCGGACTGCGACGGGTGGCGCCGGTCCGTTGAGGTGGATTTTTTATATCCCGACGCGAACCGAACTGGTATGAGAGCCCTCCCGATCACCCTCGCACTGCTGCTTCTACTCGCACCGGTCGCCGGCGCGGTGTCGCCGGCGGCCGTCGCGGGGGCGGTGGCCGAACCGGCTTCCGAGGGGACCGCCGTCGGGCTCGACGGTCCCGACGGGGCCCCCGACAGCCCGCAGGTCGATCCGGCGAACCTCACCTTCCGGACGCTCTCCACGCCGAGCGACGTCGACACACGCTTCGGGTCCGGTGACCGGGGCGCGAACCTCGGGTCGTCGATCGGGTTCGCCGTCGACGAGACCGACGCCGCCATGCAGACCGCGGCGGCCGTCGAGCGGATCGAGGCCGCCGAGACGAACACGGAACGGCAGCGTCGGATACTCGCGGCGATCAACCGCGTCGAGCGCGACGAGGTGACGCTCAGCAGCAGACAGACCGAGGTGTTCAGGGCCCACGCGTCCGGTAACCTCTCCGACCGAGAGCTCCTCGACGAGCTCGTTCGCATCGCCGCGACCGCCCGCGAGTACGACCAGCGGCTCGACGAGCTCGACGCGCTCGCCGCGGAGACAGACGGATTCAGCTCCCCGACCCGACTCGACGAGCTCCAGGTCGCGCTGCAGGTCTACGAGGGGCCCGTCCGCGAACACGCCCTCTCGGCCGCGCGCGGTGAGGTGTCGGCCAGCGAGGTGTACGTCGAGTCGAGCGACCGGTCGGTCGTCCTGGCGACGATCGTCGACGGGGAGTACGTCCGCGAGTCCTTCCGGCTCGACCGGTGGGACCGCGGGGGCGGCGCGATCGGTAACGACGAGGCGATCGAGATCACGTCGGCCGCATATCCGGAGACGGTGTCGCTCCGCGAGCCGGACGCCTTCGGGGCCGGCTCGGTCCAGCGGATCACCGTCCCACACGAGTTCGGGCTCCTCCGCACCTTCGTCAGCGGCGGCACGAGACAGGTGTTCGTGGAGCACCAGCGGATCGCGCTCGACGCGTTCCCCGACACCGAGTCCGTCTCCGAGCGCGGCGACGGCTTCAACGTCACCGTCGACCGCAGCTACGCCGGCGGCCCGGTGACCGTGACCGTTCGCGACGAGGAGACGGGGGAACCCGTTCCCGACGTCACCGTCACGAAGAGCGTCGGGGGCGACGACAGTCGAGCGATCGGCACTACCGACGCGAACGGCGCTGTCAGGACGCTCTCGCCCGCGGAGTCCTACCGCGTCACCGTCGTCGACGAGCCCCGCGCCGTCTTCGTCGACGGCCTCGACCCCATCGCGACGCCGCGTCCGGTCGACGACGGCGAGCGGGAGTAGGGCCCGCAGCCGGTCCCGAGGTTTTTCCCGGATCCCGCGGCAGCCCCTCCGTGCTAATCGACACTGCGACTGGTCCGGCGCGTGACCCGGCTGCTGGCCCCGACTCCCCGACCGAGTCCCTCGCGTCGCGACCGACCGCCGACCGGTTCGACCGCTCCGAGCGCGCGCTCACACCGATCGCCGGCGTCCTGCTCCTCGCCATCACGGTCGTGCTCGCGGGCGGCGTCGTGACCGCGACGATCGACGCACCACCCGAGCCGGCGCCGACGGCCTCGCTGTCGCTGTCGGCGACCGACGACCGGGTCACGGTCACGCACCGCGGCGGCGACGCGCTCGACGTGAGCGAACTGGACGTTCGGGTGCGGGTCGACGGAGAGCCGCTCGCCCGGCAGCCGCCGGTCCCGTTCTTCTCGGCGGCGGGGTTTCGTCCCGGCCCAACCGGCGCGTTCAACGCTGCGACCGACGGCGACTGGCGCGTCGGGGCGTCGGCGTCGTTCCAGGTCGCGGACACGAACGGCCCGACCCTCGAACCCGGCCGGACGGTGACGGTCGAAGTCTCAGTCGACGGGCTGCCCGTCGCGACGCTGGAGACGGTCGTCGACTCACGATAAGCGACGGGAGGCGAGCGTTCAGACCGACTGCCGCCCGCTACTCCTCGGGAACCCGAGCGACCGTCGTGATCGCTCGCGGGCTCCGCGGTGTCGACTGTTGGATGTGGTGTTCGTACGTCTCGTAGCCGGCCGCCTCGAACATCCGGTCCGCCTCGTCCTCGTCGTAGAAGAGCATGATCGCGTCGGCGACCCGCTGGAAGACGCGGTTGTGCGGGTAGTCGGGACCGACGACGAGCACCTGACCGCCGGGCTTCGCGACGCGACGGAGCTCTCGGAGTCCCTCGATCGGGTTCGGCCAGTACTCGATCGACCCCGAGGACCAGACGACGTCGAAGGTGTCGTCGCGGAACGGGAGGCGCTCGGCGTCGCCGCGGTAGAAGTTCACGCGGTCGCGTTTCCCGAACTTCTCGAACGCCTTCTCCATCTGGTGGACGCTCTGGTCGAGCCCGTGGACGTCGTCGGCGTGCTCGAGCAGCCCCTCGGTGCCGAACCCGGTGCCACAGCCCACGTCGAGCACTTTCGGGTCGTCGCCGAACTCCAGCCACGAGAGCGCCTCGGCGCGCATCTCCTCGTTCCAGTTGAACCAGTTGATCTTGTCGTACACCTTCGAGAGATACTTGTAGAACACCCGGGCGTTCGACTTGTCCTCGAGGATCCCCATTTACCGTTTCTTTGGGTCGCCCGCCCCATAACGACACGGATCCCGGGCGGCCATACACGCCGTATCCGCGACGCGCGCTCCCGTTCCGACCGGCTTTTCCGCTCGCCGCCCGACCGTCGGGTATGGAACCGACGACGAGCGGCCGCTTCCGCGTCCACGACCGTCGCCCGCGCCCCGACATCGATGGGACCGGTCCGTCCGACCCGCCCGAGGAGTTCGTCCTCGTCGAGCATCCGGAGGGGCCGATCGACCCGACCGCTCCCGACGCCGAAGACCGGTTCGACCCGCTGTACGCCGCCGCGGAGGGGTACGACGCCGACCTCGCCGACCGCGTTGCGTCGCTGGAGCCGGGGTTCGTCGTCGACGCGACGCTGGCGTGGACCGACGGCTCGGCCCGGTTCGCCGGCGTTGAGGTCGTCCGCGAGAGCCGATTCCGCTTCGCGGACGACGTGGAGGGGATGTTCGAGGCGGCCGTCGACGCGTGGGACCAGATCCGGTCGGCCGGCGAGGCGGTCGGCTCGATCACGACCCGGTCGAACGACGGCGAACCGAACGGCGCGCTGTACCTGTTCGCGGACGCGCCGGGAAGCGACGCGTTCGCCGACCTCCGGGCGGGCCGGCTCCCGATCGAGCCGCTGGTCGCGCGCGTCAACGAGTCGCGGGAGGACGACGCCCCCCGCGAGGTGTTCGTCCTCCGGCCCGCCGCACACGACTTCGTCGCCGTCTACGTCGTCTTCGACCGCGAGGGCGTGCTGGCCCAGACGGTGCGCGACACCTACGACCTCGGGCCCGGGCTCGCGGCGGGCCTCGACGACGGCGCGCTCGACGCGGCGAAGGCCGGATCGGGCGCGAGCGGCAAGGGTGAGAACGGAGAGAGCGGAGAGGACGGGGAGAGCGGAGAGGACGGGGAGAGCGGAGAGGACGGGGAGAGCGGAGAGGACGGCTTCGACGCGCTCGATCGGCTGTAAGTCCCGCGCCCCCCGGCTTAGAGCCAGTCGGCGTCCGGATCGACTCGACCGTCGGGCGTCTCGCCGTTGAGCACGGCGGCCACGTCGGCGGCGCCGCTCCGGTTCAGATCGTCGCGCGCCTCCTCGCTGTACCACGCGGCGTGCGGCGTGACGAGCGTGTCGTCGCGGCCGACGAGCGGATCGTCCTCGGGCGGTTCCTCTGCGAGCACGTCGAGGCCGGCGCCCTTGATCGACCCCGCCTCGAGCGCGTCGAGCAGCGCGTCGGCGTCGACGACCGGGCCGCGACTCACGTTGACGACCACCGAGTCCTCGTCGAGGCGACCGAGCGCGTCGGCGTCGACCATCCCGCGGGTCGCGTCCGTCAGGGGCGCGTAGACGCCGACGTGGTCGGCTCGGTCGAACAGCTCGTCGAACGAGGCCTTCTCGACGCCGTACTCGGCCATCTCAGCCGCTTCGACGAACGGGTCGTAGGCGACGAGGTCGGCGTCGAACCCCGAGAGCTGCTCGGCCGCGCGCTGCGCGATCGGTCCGAACGAGACGAACCCGATGGTCGAGGCGCTCACGCGGCGGATCGGCCGCCCGGCCTCCCAGCTCCAGCCGCCGGCAGCGACCCGGTCGTCGTATCCCTTCAGCGAGCGGAGGCAGGCGAAGAGCAGCGAGACGGAGTGCGTCGCCACCTCGTCGGTGCAGTAGTCGGGGACGCGGGTGACGGTGACGCCGTTCGCGGCGGCGGCCTCGACGTCGATGTTGTCCACGCCGACCGCGGACCGGACGACCACCCGGAGGTCCAGCGCGTCGAGCGCCTCGGCCGTGACCGGCGTGTTGATGTCGGTCACGACCGCGTCGGCGCCGGCCGCGGCTTCGCTCAGGTTCTCGGTCGATCCGAGCTCGGCGACGTCGATGTCGACGGGCTCGTCGACCGCCTGACTGAGGACGTCGCGGTACATCTCCGGGTCGATCATCGGGAACGCCGACAGCACGACTCTGGCCATGTCCGCCCGTATGATCTCTTCCTACTTGACGGCTTTCTCGCGTTTTCAGGTCCTGAGACACCGATATTCGATCGTGACAATCCGTCTCTCAGCCATCGATCGGGTTGCGCTCCGAGTTGCGCCCGTCGAGTTGTGCTCCGAAATTCGATGGCTCTTTGCGCGCGCGCTCGCTAGGGCGCTCGTGAGCGAAGACAGTCGATCCGACGGATCGAGTAAACCACCGATGCTCGTGCTCCTGGAGTCGCTGGCGTTCTACCGGAACGTCCGCGTCGGGCTCGTTTCCGGTGCGACCCTCGCCGTCCTGCTGTACGCGGTCCGGACGCTGGAGCTGCTCGGGCCGGTGATCGACGCCCGAGACTACCCCCTGTTCGGTCCGGACGTCTGGTTCCTGCTGCTGGCGTTCGTGCTGGCAGCGACGTTCGCGCTCCTCGTCGCGGTCGCGCTCACCGTCGCCGAGGCCGCGCGCGGAGCGCGAGACGTATCCGCAGAGAGCGGCCGGTAGGGAGACGCGAAGTCAGTCGGCGGTACAGGAGGCGTCGCGCTCGTCGCCAGTGAACTCCTGGGCCGGCTCCGTGAGCTTGTAGAGGTTCTGTCTGGCGTCCGCGAAGTACACGTCCTCGTCGACGACGTCGATTCCCTCCAAGCGTTCGAGCGCGTAGCGGACGGTTCGAGCCGACAACATCGACTCTTGGACGATCCCCTTCTGGGTCAACGGCCCGTTGTACTCGAGCACTTTGAAGACGAGCTTAGCGCTCGGCGGGAGGTCGTCGAGCCCCTCCGTTTGGGTTCCTTCCATCGTTACGAATCGAAACCGCACACCATCATAAATGTTGATGCGTCACCCCTCGTAACCGGCCGTTTCGCCGCATATACCAGAATTTATTGCCGATTGTCGCCGCCATAAGCAGCAATATATTCCGGTATATCTGCGCTAGACTGACTAGTCAGTCAGCGACGGCGCTCGCGCGCGCTCTCCCGGCGACCGTCTGTGGTGTTCGTCCGGGGGTCGTCTCCGGCCCCGCCAGCCGCGGACGGAGTCCCGACCGCGCGGCGCCAGTCGACGGGACCGGTTCGACCGGTGGCGCTCCGAGACGGCCCGCCGGACGGAACGAACGGCTTTTCACGTGCGCTCGCGGATCGACTGGTATGAGCGACGACTCGGGGATATCGGGCCATACCCGAAGCGTGGTCGTCACGACGATCTGCAGTCTCGCGGGGATCGCTGCCGGCGTCATCTCGGCCGTGTACGTCGGGACGGACCCGGTCGACGCCGCCAGCACCACCGTCGTGCTGGTGATGGGCGCGTTCGTGCTCGCCCAGTACCCGCTGTACAAGCTGATCGGCGTCGGCGACTTCGGAGTCAAGGACAACCTCTACGTGGCGTTTCTGACGTTCACGCTGTGGTTCATCAGCTACACCGTGCTTGCGACGGCCGGCGTCGAACTGGGTGTCTGAGATGGCGGACGACAGCATCGCCGTGGTCGACCTCGATCGGTGTCAGCCCGACCGGTGTAACTACGAGTGTGCGAACTACTGCCCGCCCAACCGGACGGGGAAGGAGTGTATCACCGAGCGCGGAGAAGACGCCGCAGAGGGCGACCCGGACCAGATCCATATCTCCGAGGAGATCTGTCTCGGCGAGACCTGCGGTATCTGCGTCGAGAAATGCCCGTTCGATGCGATCGAGATCATCAACCTCCCCTCCGAGCTTGACGAGGCGCCCGTCCACCGCTACGGCGACAACGCCTTCTCGCTGTACGGGCTCCCGACCCCCGAACCGGGCAACGTCACTGGCATCCTCGGTCCGAACGGGATCGGGAAGTCGACGGCGGTCCACGCGCTCGCCGGCGAGATGGTCCCGAATCTCGGTGACTACGAGACCGACGGCGACTGGGACCGCGTGCTCGACCGGTTCCGCGGCACCGGGCTGCAGAACTACCTCAAATCGCTGAAGGAGGGCGACGTCACCGTGGCCCGCAAGCCGCAGTACGTCGACCAGATCCCGAACCAGTTCGACGGCAACACCCGTGAGCTGCTGGAGCGAACCGACGAGCGCGGCGCGCTCGACGAGCTGATCGACCGGCTCAACATCCGCCCGGTGATGGACCAAGACATCGACTCCATCTCCGGCGGCGAGCTCCAGCGCGTCGCCATCGCGGCGTGTCTCGCGCGCGACGCCGACTTCTACTTCCTCGACGAGATCACGCCCTACCTCGACATCGGCCAGCGCATGATCGTCGCCCGGCTCATCCGCGAGCTCGCGGACGACGACGCCGCCGACCGCTCGATGCTCGTCGTCGAGCACGACCTCGCCATTCTTGACCTCCTCGCCGACACCCTGCACGTCGCGTACGGGGAGCCCGGCGCGTACGGGGTCGTCACGGACCCCAAGTCGGTCCGCAACGGGATCAACGAGTACCTGAAGGGGTACCTCGACAACGAGAACATGCGGATCCGGCCGTCCGCGATCACCTTCGAGGAGCACGCCCCGCGGGTGTCCTCGCGCGGCGAGACGCTGATCGAGTACCCCGACCTCTCGAAGTCGTACGGCGACGGCGAGTTCGAACTGCACGTCGAGGGCGGCGCGATCAACCGCTCCGAGGTGCTCGGCATCGTCGGGCCGAACGGGATCGGGAAGTCGACGCTCGCGAAGCTGTTCGCCGGCTCGCTGGAGCCGGACGAGGGCGAACTCGACTTCGAGCTCGACATCGCGTACAAGCCGCAGTACATCGAGATCGACCAGCCGATGCGCGTCGACGCGTTCCTCTCTTCCATCACCGACGAGTTCGGCAGCTCCTACTGGAACACGGAGGTCGCCCAGCCGCTCCAGCTCGACCGCGTGATGGAGCAGAACCTCTCGGACCTCTCGGGCGGGGAGCGACAGCGCGTCGCCATCGCGGCGTGTCTCTCCGAGGACGCCGACCTGTACCTCCTCGACGAGCCCTCCGCGCACCTCGACGTGGAACAGCGGGTGCGCGCGACGACTGCCATTCGCCGCTACGCGGAGAACCACGACGCGACCGTGATGGTGATCGACCACGACATCTACATGATCGATCTCCTCGCGGACCGCCTGATGGTGTTCGACGGCGAGCCGGCCGAGCGCGGGCACGCGACCCCGCCGCAGGAGATGCGCGACGGGATGAACGAGTTCCTCGCCGACCTCGACATCACCTTCCGCCGCGACGAGCGGACGGGTCGCCCCCGGATCAACAAGCCGGGCTCGCAGCTCGACAGCTCGCAGAAGCGCGACGGCGAGTACTACTACTCCACGTGAGCCGTCCGACCGTTCCCCCCGCCGTATCGCTCCGCCGTCCGCGTCCGCTTTTCGACCCCACCGATCCGCCGTATCGAAGCGATTAAGCACGGAACCCGCAAACGACGGGGTATGCAACACCTCATCATTCGCGGCGACCCCGGGATCCGGCGGGACGCGGTGATCGAGTACGAGGGCGAGGAGCTGGTGTGTTTCGGGATCAACGTCCAAGGCGGTTGGCACGGCCCGGACGAGCCCCAGCTCTGGTGTACCGTCGGCACCGAGGACGAGCGCGAGGCCTACGACAAACGCGAGTACGTCCCCCACTGGCTCGACGTCGACACGATCGACGCCGAGGAGCTCGACGTCATCAAAGCGAAGGGCGAGCTGTCGGTCTAGCGAGCGTCGACTCTTCTACCCGTCCACCGGCGGATCGTCCAGCCACGCCTCGATAGCGCCGGCCATCGCGCCCCGGCGGTGGACCGTCCTCGCCTCGGGGTCGACGACCGTGCTTTCGGTGCCGGGCGTCTCGCCGTCGTCGATCACGGCGGCGACCCCCTCGCGGATCCGGTCGTCGAGGTCGTCGGGGTGCGTGACGCTCCCGCACCCGGAGACGTTTGCGCTGGTCGCGGTGAGCGGCCCGGTCTCTCGGAGCAGGTCGCGGGCGATCGGGTGGTCCGGCACGCGGATCCCGACTCGGTCGCGCCCGCCGGTGAGCGCGTCCGGGACCATGTCGCCGCGGTCGACGACCACGGTCACGGGGCCGGGCAAGAACGCCCGGGCGAACGCGACCGCGAACTCGGTGGGCTCGGTGTAGCGAAGCGCGGCGTCGACGCTCGGCACCCCGAGCGAGAGCGGGTTCGAGCGCTCTCGGCCCTTCAGCTCGAACACCCGTTCGACGGCGGCGGGGTCGAGCGCGTCGCCCCCGAGCCCGTACACCGTCTCCGTCGGATAAACCACGAGGCCGCCCTCGGCGACGGCCTCGGCGGCTCGTCGAAGGGTATCGCTGTCGTTCGTCACGGCTTCCCGTTCGCGTCGGTCGTGAAAAAGGGTGACGAGTAGGGCAACGCGGAACGGCCGGCCGCCTCGTTCCGACTCAGTCGACGAGCCGGTCGACCGCGTCGTCGATCGCCTCCGCGTCCGGGAACTCGGGGTGCTCGCTCGCGACCCACGCGAACTCGACGGTTCGGTCGGCGTCGAGGAGGAAGACGGCCGGCCGCGACTCGGTGATCCCTGTCATGCCGTCGATGTCGTGGGCGAGGCCGTACTCCTCGATCACGCCCGCGCCGGGGTCGGAGAAGATCCGGACGCCGTCTGCGCGCTCGGCGAGGAGGCGCTTGTGGGCGTACGGCGTGGAGACGGAGAGGCCGATCACGTCGAGGTCGTCGGCCCAGCCGTGGTCGTCGACCGTGTTGTAGAGGTACGTCCCCTGGAAGGCGCCGTCCATCGGGTGGAACAGCAGGAGCGTCGGTCCGTCGACGACGTCGCCGAGCGCGCGGTCCTCCCAGTACTCGTCGTCGACGAGGGGCCGGGTGAAGTCGGGTGCCGTGTCGCCCTCGGCGACGTGATCCGTTTCGGGCAGGGAGACGACGTCGAAGTCGACCATCTCAGGCACCCCCCTCGCCGTAGGTTCCCTGCAGGTACTCGACGATGTTCGCGCTCTCGGACATCGTCACGCCCGTCTCGCGGTCGACGATGGCGGGGACGCTGCGCGCGCCGGAGACACGCTTGACGACGTTGCGCTCGGAGTGCATCGGCTCGACGTACCGCGACCGGTACTCCAGCCCGAGCTCGTTCAACACGCGGACGACGCGCTCGCAGAAGGGACACGCCTGCAGGCGGTACAGGGTGATCGACGGTTCGCTCATGTGCGGGGATTCGGCCGCGGGACGTGTAATCGTGTCGACCCCGGCACGGAGCGCGTCGCGGCCAGCGACGCGTCGACGGCGCGGGATCGTCCAGCGACGCGTCGACGGCGCGGGATCGTCAGGCGTCGCGGGCGCATCGTCGGATCGTCCAGCGACGCGGACGATCGAAGGTAATCCTTTAACCATCAGCCGACGGAAGACGAATGAACATGGGCTTGTCGTCAAGCACGCTGACGGCCGATCTGCTACAGCTGCCGATGCCGGGGGACAACGTGGTGATCGCCCTCGGTGTCCTCGCAATCGCGGTGTTGATCGGTCTGTCCGCGTTCTTCTCCTCCTCGGAGATCGCGATGTTCTCGTTGCCGCAGCACCGCGTCGACAGCCTCGTCGACGAGGGCGTCACGGGCGCGAAGACGATCCAGGAGATGAAGGAGAACCCGCACCGCCTGCTGGTGACGATCCTCGTCGGCAACAACATCGTCAACGTCGCGATGACGTCCATCGCGACCGCGCTGTTCGGCTTCTTCCTCTCCAGCGGTCAGTCCGTGCTGGCGACGACGTTCGGGATCACGACGCTGGTGTTGATCTTCGGCGAGAGCGCGCCCAAGTCCTACGCCGTCGAGAACACCGAGTCGTGGGCGCTCCGGATCGCCCGTCCGCTGAAGGCCTCCGAATACGCGCTGTACCCGCTCGTGGTCCTGTTCGACTACATCGTGAAGGGGGTCAACCAGGTCATCGGCGGCTCGGCGGCGATCGAGTCGACGTACGTCACCCGCGACGAGATCCAGGACATCATCGAGACGGGCGAGCGCGAGGGGGTCATCGAGGAGGAGGAGCGGGAGATGCTCGACCGCATCTTCCGGTTCAACAACACCATCGCCAAGGAGGTGATGACGCCGCGCCTCGACGTCACCGCGGTCGCGAAGGAGTCGTCGGTCGAGGAGGCGATCGAGACGTGCATCCAGGCCGACCACGAGCGCGTCCCCGTCTACGAGGGGAACCTCGACAACATCATCGGCGTGGTGACCGTTCGCGATCTGGTCCGCGAGCTCCGCTACTCCGAGGGCGAGCCCTCGCTGGCGCGGGTCGTCAAGCCGACCCTGCACGTCCCCGAGTCGAAGAACGCGGACGAGCTGCTCGCCGAGATGCAGGACAACCGCCTCCAGATGGTCACCGTCATCGACGAGTTCGGGACCACCGAGGGGATCATCACCTTAGAGGATATGGTCGAGGAGATCGTCGGCGAGATCCTGGAGGGCGACGAGGAGGCGCCGGTCGAGTTCGTCGAGGAGAACGTCGCCGTCGTCCAGGGGGAGGTGAACATCGACGAGGTCAACGAGATCCTCGGGATCGACCTCCCTGAGGGCGAGGAGTTCGAGACGCTCGCCGGCTTCGTCTTCAACCGCGCCGGCCGGCTCGTCGAGGAGGGCGAGGAGATCGAGTTCGACGGCGTCCGGATCCGCATCGAGCGCGTGGACAACACCCGGATCATGTCGGCTCGCGTGACCGTGCTCGACGGCGCGGACGAGTCGGTCGAGCCGGTCGGCGAGGGCGGGGCGGCGGCGTCGGGCGACGAGCCCGAGGCGACCCCCAACGACGCGGAGTAGTCGTCGGACGCGAACGGTTGGTTGAGGGAGTGCGGTTTTCGCGGTTCTGTCGGCAAGCTGTGAGTGATCGGTAACTGCGGATCAGCGGTGGTAGCCGCCGAAGCCCAGCCGCTCGTTTATAAACAGTTTCCGACGCCGGATCGACGACCAACACCGCCAAAGCCCCAGCCTCGCGGCTGCCCTTTTATCCCACCCCGCACAGCACCGCTCCGCACCTCACGCCTCCCCAGCCTCGTCGCTCG
>NZ_AOJH01000069.1 GCF_000337355.1 Halorubrum kocurii JCM 14978
ACTGGTCGGCTCCGATCCGAAACCCGGCTCTCCGCGCGGTTTCCGCCTTTCTTTTTTTAAACAGCGTACGCTCGGGCGGCCGCGACGAGCGCCTTCCGGTAGTCACTCTCCGAGGGGTCGGGGCCGAGCGCGAGGAAGCGCTTCTTGAACGCGTCGACGTCGACGGCGTCGGTGTCGCTGCCGGCCGCGCGCGAGAGGTCGTAGATGCGGTGGTCCGGGCCGGCGATGTCGTGGCGCTCGACCAGGGCGAGCGCGAACGCGGCGTTGACCGCGGTGATCTCCGGGTCGGCGCCGGCCGTGACCGGCTGGGTGCCGTCCCGCGAGACCTGGGGGCGGTCGGCGACGGCGGCGGCGAGGGTCGACTCGAGGAACCCGAGGAGCTTGTCCGCAGGCGCGACCGAGAGCGTGATGTCGTCCGCGTAGATGTCCTTCATGTGATTCGCGATCTGGTAGCAGTGCGCGAGCTTGCGTCGTTCCACCGTCTCGCCGGCGAGGCCGAGGTACAGCGCCTCTTCGGTCGACTGGAGGTGGGAGGCGTGCCCCTCCTCGTAGCGGGCCATGTGCGAGAGCTCGTGGACGGCCAGCTCGCGGGCCATCGCGCTGGTGGCGGCGCGTTTCGAGACGTTCAGGACGTGGTAGCCGTCGTAGTGGCCGGCCCAGGTCCGCTCGTCCGGGTCCTCGCGCACCTTCACGTGGACGGGGTCGTCGAGGGAGCACTCAGTCTCGAACAGGTCGGCGGCGCCGAGAAACGGGTCGGGGGGGACATCCCCCTGCACGCGGAGATCCATGCCTACAGTTCACACGGGTGGGGCGGGTAAGTCTCTTGCGCCCGTCGAAGCCTTTTGCCGCCGCGCCGCGAACGCCGACCCATGGACACGCGCGTCTACGCGGGCTACGACGACGGGATCCGGGTCGTCGACCCCGAGACGGGGGCGGTCTCGCTCCGGCTGGCGGACCGCGCGGTCGAGTGCCTCTCGGTCGTTCCGGACGCTGGGTCCGCCGGCGCGGGGTCAGGCGACGGCGAGGGTCCCGCCTCCGGAAGCCCCGTCGACGCCCGGGTGCTCGTCGGGACGTCCGGCGCGGGGCTGTTCCGGTCCGTGGACGGCGGCGACTCCTTCGAGCGCGTCGCCGCCGCGACCCTCGGTCCCGGCGGGTCCGGCCCGGAGGCCGTCACCGCGGTCGCGACGAGCCCGCACGACCCCGCCGTCGTCTGGGTCGGCACGGAGCCCTCCCGGGCGTACCGGTCGACGGACGGCGGGGTGACCGCCGAGCGACTCGAGGGGCTGACCGACGTGCCCTCCGCGTCCGAGTGGTCGTTCCCCCCGCGGCCCGACACCCACCACGTTCGGTGGATCGAGCCGTGCCCGGCCGATCCCGAGCGGTGGTTCGTCGGGATCGAGGCCGGGGCGCTGGTCGTCACCCCCGACGGCGGCGAGTCGTGGACCGATCGCCCCGAGGGCTCGCGTCGAGACACCCACGCGCTCGCGACCCACCCGGACGCCCCGGACCGGGTGTACGCGGCCGCGGGCGACGGGTTCGCGGAGAGCGACGACCGCGGCGACTCGTGGCGAGTCGTCGACCGCGGGCTCGATCACCGGTACGTCTGGGGGCTCGCGGTCGACCCGGGCGACCCGGAGACGGCGCTCGTGAGCGCGGCGGCGGGCGCGGCGGCGGCGCACCGTCGCGACGGGGCGTCCCTCTACCGGCGGACGCCGGGGTCGCCCGCCGCCGGGGACGACCGAGGCGGTGAGGCCTCGCGGTCGACTCCGGGCTTCGAACGACTCGACGACCGGGGGATCCCGACCGGCGAGGGAACGTACCGGGCGGTCCTCGCGAGCGGGCGGACCGGCGGGACGCTCTGGGCGGTACACAACGAGGGGCTCTACCGGACTCGAGACGCCGGGGAATCGTTCGAACGGGTCCCCGCGGACCTGCCGGCGTCCCTCGCGCGGGCGCTCGCGGTGAGGTAAGGGAGAGGGCGGCGCCGTCGGCTCCGGCGTTACTCCCGGACTGCGCCGACGACCAGGTAGACGATCGGGGTGTCGAGGACGGCGATCGCGAGCTTGAGGAGGTACTGGCCGAGACCGAGCGCGAGGAGGACGCTCCCCGGGAGGGGGTTCCCGACGCCGAGCAGGGTCGGGGCGGCGTAGAACGCGACGCCGACGAAGATCGCGGTGTCGATGGCCTGACTGCTGGCGGTCGACGCGAGGTTGCGCAGCCACAGCATGCGACGGCCGGTGCGGTCGCGGATCGCGTGGAAGACGAACACGTCCCAGTTCTGGCTCACGACGTACGCGAGCAGGCTCCCGGCGACGACGTTGGCCGCGGGGCCGAGGGCGGTGTCGAAGGCGGCGGCGACCTCGGGGTCGATCCCGGGCGCGGCGAGGGTCGACCAGACCAACGCGAGGACGAGGAAGTTCGCGACGAACGCGACGTTGACGACCACCTGCGTGGCGCGGCGGCCGTACAGCTCGGCGTAGCAGTCGGACGCGAGGAACGTCAGCGCGTACGCGAGGGCGGCGCCCGGCAGCGTGATCTCGGGGCCGACCACCGGCAGCGCGACCGGGATCGGCAGAGCGATCACCTTCGCGGCGGTGAGCTGGGCGGTCGCCAGGGCGACGACGAACAGCGTGATCAGCCCGACGGCCGCCACCGCGGCGCGGTCCAGCGGGTCGACCGCGAAGGGGCCTCCCCCGCCGGCCCGCGCCGTCCCCTCACTCATGATCGGGCCCCGACGCGCGCTCGCCGGACTCGTCGTCGAGCCGGTCGTGGCGGGCGTCGATCTCGTCGAGCACGTCGAGGGTCTTGCGGATCGACGCGCGGACGGCATCGCTGCGGTTCACGAACTTCCCGTCGTCGCCGACGTGGTCGTCGAGGTCCTCGAGCAGCTCGCCCGGGATCTCGACGCTTATCTTGGGCATACCGCGTCGTCTACGCCGGATTTATAAGAGCGTTCTTATTCGAGGATTCTCTCTAGAATATCTGTGCAAGAGTCGGTCGGTCGGCTCACTGCGATAACGCGTCGTCTCGCGGCCTCGCGAGCGTCGCCGTCGCCGGTGATCGCCGTCGGTCGCGCTCCGAGCGGCTCGCGGTCGTCGGCCTCGATCGCACCTGCCCCGACACGCGGGCCGCGTTCGCGGTGTGTGCCTCTGCGGGTCTCGGGTGTCGATCGCGGGCGAGCGAACGCGCGAGTCGCCGTCGACGCGCGAACCGCCGCGAATCTGCGGCGCTCCGGCGTCGAGAGGGAGCGTGCGGCGCGGCCGGACGCAATCCCCTACCCGGGGCGGTGGCGTCGGCGGCGGAAACCGCCGCCGACTGCCGACGAGAGGTTCGCTCTCGCGCTGCGCCCGACCGCGCCCCGTGACAGCCTACGTCGCCGAGAGCCCTAAATACCCGGCGGATGGGCGGCGCCGACGCACAGTTGGCCTCCCGCCCCCACCGCGTGCGAGCGTTGCCGACCTTCACCTAGTCTCGCTGACAGCGGTGGCCACGCTCTCGACCGAGCGGCCGCACGGACGGACACGCTCAACTGAACCGCGAGCCGGACTCGAGGGCTCCCGACGATCGCTGACGTCCCGGCTCTCGGCGCGTCGTGGTCGATACACCGGCGGCCCGGCCGCAGTACGAGCTGAGTGCCACCGACCCCCACGCGAACGCCGTAGCGAAGCGGTTAAGGGCGAACCGCGGGAACTACGGACAACTCGCTGGTGCGGACACAGCGGGCACTCGCCGCCGGGGCCGGGTTCGACGCCGCGATGGCCGTCGACGTCGCGCCCCGGGACGAGACGACATGTGGCCGCTTCGCGGCTGAATCGCAACCGTCCGCGGACAACATATGGCACGAAGCTTCTACTCGCACATCAAGGAGGCGTGGCGGTCCCCCAAGGAGGGGAAACTGGCAGAGCTGCAGTGGCAGCGCAAACAGGAGTGGCGCGACGAGGGCGCCATCGAGCGCATCGAGCGCCCCACTCGCCTGGACAAGGCCCGCGAGCTGGGCTACAAGGCGAAGCAGGGCGTCGTCGTCGCCCGCGTGAGCGTCCGCAAGGGCGGCTCGCGCAAGCAGCGACACAAGGCCGGCCGCCGCTCGAAGCGGCAGGGCGTCAACCGGCTCTCGCGCCGCAAGTCGATCCAGCGCATCTCGGAGGAGCGCGCCTCGCGCAAGTACCGGAACCTCCGCGTGCTCAACTCCTACTGGGTCGGCGAGGACGGCTCCCAGAAGTGGCACGAAGTGATCCTGGTGGACCCGAACCACCCCGCGATCGAGAACGACGGCGACCTCGGCTGGATCGCCTCGGACGACCACAAGGGGCGCGCCTTCCGCGGGCTCACCTCCGCCGGCACCAAGGGTCGCGGCCAGCGCACGCGCGGGAAGGGCACGGAGAAGACCCGCCCGAGCGTCACCGGCAACGACCGTCAGGGCAAGTAAGCCGCCGCGGTTCCGACCCCGACCGACTTCTCTTCGTTTATCAGTCGTGTAGTGGCGATGCCGGCGAAGAGCACCTTGCAATCGTGATCGACACCTCCCCGGTGGATCCCTCTAACGCCCTATTCGTTCACTTATAACTGGTTGCTGACGGTGGCTCGACGGTGAACACCTTCAAATCCCCAGCCGCGACGACTTGCGCGACTCGCTGCGCGCTTCAGTCGCTCGCTGCGCTCGCTTCTTCCAGTGCTTGCGTCGTCGGGCTTCGTCCTCACGGCAGCGAGGCGCTTCGCGCCTCTGGTCGCCGGCGGCGTTGCCGCCGGCGACCGCCCCTTTGAGTCCTACCCACCCGCAACCGCCCCGCACCTCACGCCTCCCCAGCCTCGTC
>NZ_AOJH01000070.1 GCF_000337355.1 Halorubrum kocurii JCM 14978
GTCGCTCACGAGTTCCTATATATCGTATTGTTGTCGACGGAGCAATTGTCCCCGCTGCTCCAGGTTTCAACAGCGCCAAAAAACGAAACCGGAGGAACGCGAGCGTACGTGTTCGAGGTGCGGTACGCGGGCCTCTGGGGAGTGAATTGTGACCTATCCGAAGCTCACATCGCACCGCCCATGCCGCCCATGCCGCCCATACCGCCGGCGGGGGCGCCGCCCTCGTCGTCGTCGCCGCCGGTCGAGAGGTCGCCGGCGGAGATGATGTCGTCGATTTTCAAGACGAGGTTCGCGGCCTCGGCGGCGGAGGCGATCGCCTGCTCCTTCGCGTGGGCCGTCTCGACGACGCCGGCCTCGGTCGTGTTCTCGACCTCGCCGGAGAAGACGTTGAGCCCGGCGTCGGTGTCGCCGGCCTCGTGGGCCGCGCGGAGGTCGACGAGCAGGTCGATGGCGTCCAGCCCGGCGTTCTCGGCGAGCACGCGCGGGATCAGTTCGAGCGAGTCGGCGAACGCCTCCACGGCGAGCTGCTCGCGCCCCTCGACGGAGTCGGCGTAGTCGCGCAGCCGGCGGGCGAGCTCGACCTCGATGGCGCCGCCGCCGGGCAGCGTGCGCCCGTCGGAGACGGTCGTCGAGACCACGTCGATGGCGTCCTCGATGCCGCGTTCGAGCTCGTCGACGACGTGCTCGGTGGTGCCGTACAGCAGGAGGGTGACGCCGTGGGCGTCCTCGCCCTCGACGTAGAACAGCCCCTCCTCGGCGTCGCGGGTGACCGTGCCGACCGCGAGGTCGTCGGCCGTGAGCGAGTCGAGGTCGCTGACGATCGGCGCGCCGAGCACGTTCTTGAGGAAGGTCAGGTCGGACTTCTTCGTCCGGCGGACCGCGAGGATGCCTTCCTTCGCGAGGTAGTGCTGGGCGAGGTCGTCGATCCCCTTCTGACAGAAGACCACATCGGCGCCCGACTCGACGATCGCGTCGACCTTGTCGCGGAGCTGCTTTTCCTCCTGGTCGAGGAAGCGCTGGAGCTGGTCGGGGGAGTCGACGTTGACGGCGGTGTCGACGTCGGCCTCCTCGACCTCGATCGGGTCGTTGAGGAGGAGCACGTTCGCGTCCTCGAAGTCGGTCGGCATGTCGTCGTGGACCGGGTCCTTGTCGATGACGGCGCCCGAGAGGAGCTCGGACTCTCCGGCCGCGCGCCCGGTGCGCGTCTCGATGTTGAGATTCTGGAGGTCAACGACGTGCGAGCCGTCGTCGGCCTCGACGGTGACGCCCTGGATCGCGCGGACGACGAGGTCGGCGAGCACTTCCTTGTCGAGCTCCGCGCCCTTGCCGGTCATCGACGTCTCGGCGACGTTCTTCAGGGTCTCGGTGTCGTCGGGGTCGACCTGTGTGGCGACCTCGTCGACCTGCTCGCGGGCGTACTCGCTCGCGAGGTTGAAGCCCTTGATGACGGCCGTCGGGTGGATGTCCTGCTCGAGGAGGTCCTCGGCGTTCTTGAGAAGCTCGCCCGCGATCGCGACCGCGCTCGTCGTGCCGTCGCCGGCCTCGTCCTCCTGCGTCTCGGCGACTTCGACGATCATCTCGGCGGTCGGGTTGTCGATGTCCATCGTCTGCAGGATGGTGACGCCGTCGTTCGTGATGGTGACGTCGCCCATCGAGTCGACGAGCATCTTGTCCATCCCTTTCGGCCCGAGCGTCGAGCGTACGGACTCGGCGACGCCGCGCGCCGCGGAGATGTTGTACTCCTGTGCGTCCTTGTCCTTGACGCGCTGGGCGTCGTCGCCCATGATGATCATCGGCTGACCCTGCTGCATTCGCTGGCTCATACAGCGTTTGATTGATTGTGATTCTATATAAACGTGTCGTTGAGTGCCGTTCGGACGCGCCGTCCGTCGCCCGCGACTCTCCCGCAAAAACCGCATGACTCCGCGCCCCTCGATCGGCATTTATGTGGATAGTTAGCACGCGACTGGATCGGGATCGAATGCCACCATCTCGGGCGTTTATATACGTGTTAGCGACAGTCGCCGGTGGTGACAGTTCGGTGCGCGGCGGTCGCTGGCGGAGCGGTCGCTCCGGGTGTGTGGCTGTCGGGACGTCCGAGAGAACTACCGACCGAGGACGGAGAAGCGGGGACGGCCGCGAGCGGTCACCGATCGAGCTCGTCGGTCTCGGTGAGGTACTCCGAGTCGACCTCGTCGAGCGTCGGTTCCGGCGGTTCCTCGGCGGCGTCGAGCTCGCGTCGGTTGAGGTGGCTCTCTAACTGCCGGCGCTTGTTCCTCCCTTTCCGCTCGCGACCTGATTTCGTGTCTGGCATCGTCATCCGTGTCAACAATACCCATACTTATGAGTCTTTTGTCGGTGTGCGGGAACGTCCGCGAGGCGACCGAACGGCGTCGCTACCCGGCGCTACGAGCGTGAAACCGTCGACAAGGAATGCCAGAAGAGGGATTTGAACCCCAGTCATTCCGCTCGCTCCGCTCGCTTCACTCCCTGGCTCAAATCCGTCGGCGCTTCGCTGCCGCAGTACTCGCCCGTCGCTGCTGCAGTACTCGTCCGTCGCTGTCGCTCCTCGCTCGTTGTTGCGACAGCGAAAGACGCCAGGAGAGGGATTTGAACCCCCGATCCCGGAAGGGAACACGCTTTCCAGGCGTGCGCCTTACCACTCGGCCATCCTGGCTCAGTTTGAGATAGCCCGGTGGGACTGTTAAGTCCTTCTTTTCGCGTGGAGTCGGTGCTCGATCGCGTACGCGATCCCGCCGGACGCGACGGCGATCGCCCCCGCGATCGCGAACAGCCCGGCGTACCCGACGGGGAGGTCGCCGTCGAGGAGCAGGTACCCCTGCGCGAGCACGAGGAACGCGAACCCGCCGCCGACCCCCCACAGCGCGGCCGACCGCGCTCTCGCCCGAGGGGTGGCCGGGACGCCGGGCGGCGGCGTGGTCCCCTCGACGGAGTCGTCGGCCATCTACTCTACGACGGCGACGGCCTCGATCTCCACGCCGGCGCCCTTCGGGAGCGCGCCGGCCTGCACGGCCGACCGAGCGGGCGGCGACTCCTCAAAGTAGCCCGCGTACGTCTCGTTCATCTCGTCGAAGTCGTCGATGTCAGCGAGGAAGACGGTCGTTTTGAGCACGTCCGCGGGCTCGGCGCCCGCCTCGTCGAGCACGGCCACGAGGTTGTCGAGTGCCTGCTCCGTCTGGTCGGCGATCGACGCGTCGTCGAGGAGGTCGCCGTCCGGCGTCAGCGGGATCTGCCCGGCGGTGAACACGAGGTCGCCGTTCGTCGTCGCCTGACTGTACGCGCCGACCGCCGCGGGGGCCGCGTCGGTGTGAACTGTCTCTTTCATACGCGTCCGCCTTCGACGGGCACCACTAAAGTGACCGGGGAACGCGGCTCTCCCCGTCGCGTCGCGCCACCCGACCACCGTTGCGCCTATAACCTTCGCGTGCTAACACACGGCACATAATGGGGACAGAAATCGCCCCGCTCGTCGCGATCCTCGGCGCGGTGGCCCTGATCAACCTCGCGTTCGCGTGGCTGTTTACGCGGGGGGACGGCGATCCGGCCGATTTCTTCGGGTCGGTACGGGACCCGCCCGAGGACGCGACGGCAGACGCGAATCGGGACCGCGACCGCGGGTCCGATCCCGGGACCGATCCCGGTCCGGAGCCGTCGCACGACGGCGCGACGGGCTTCGCGATGGCGTCCGGCGAGTCGGGACCGGCGGGCGACCCCCCGCCGCTCGACGCCCCCGGCGAGACGGTCGTCTGCCGCCACTGCGGTGCGGAGAACCGGCCGGGCTACCGGTACTGTCGCTGGTGCGTCCGCTCCGGGTTCGTCGATGAGGGGGCGGGCGGGACCGCGGGCGCGGCGATGCCGAACCGGTCGCTGTGAGTCAGTCGGCGTCGACGCGACAGCCGCCGGAGTAGTCGATCCCCTCGATCGTCTCGATGCCGTCGTCGCCACACACCGGGCAGTCCGGGTTGCGCTGGTACGGCACGGACTCGAAGGTCATGTCCATCGCGTCGTAGAAGAGCACGCGCCCGTCGAGCGTCTCGCCCGCGCCGAGCAGGAGCTTGATCGCCTCGGTCGCCTGGATGCACCCGACCGTCCCGGGAAGCACGCCGAGCACGCCGGTCGCCGCGCAGTCGGGGACCGTCCCCGGTTCCGGAGCCTCCGGGAACAGACAGCGGTAGCAGGGGCCGTCGGGGACGAGCGTCGTCGCCTGTCCCTCGAACTTGTAGATGGCGCCGTGGGCGACGGGGAGCCCCTCGATCCGGGCCGCGTCGTTGACGACGTACCGTGTCCGGAAGTTGTCCGCGCAGTCGACGACGAGGTCGTAGCCGGCGAGCAGGTCGCGGACGTTCCCCTCGTCGAGCCGCGTCTCGTACGTCTCCACGTCGATGTCGGGGTTGAGTCGGTCGACGTACCGCGCCGCAGACTCGACCTTCGGCTCGCCCACGTCGGCGTCGCCGTGGATCACCTGTCGCTGGAGGTTCGAGCGCTCGACGACGTCGTCGTCGACGACCCCGAGCGTCCCGACGCCCGCGGCCGCGAGGTACTGGATGACGGGGGCGCCGAGCCCGCCCGCCCCGACCACGAGGGCACGACCGTCGAGCAGGGCTTTCTGGCCCTCCGGGCCGACCTCGTCCATGATCACGTGTCTGGAGTACCGGTCGAGCTGGTCGGCGTCGAGCGAGAGACTCATGCGTCGATGTGGGCGGTGAACCGGTATAATCGTGTTCCCGACTGCGCGCGACGCCGCGCTCGCGCGGTCGCCGACGGACGGGACTTCGCCTGCCGCTCACCGCCGACCGACGCGGACGGCCAGCGCGGCCGCAATGACTGCGAGCGCCGCGGCGGTCAGGCCGAAGCCGGGCGCGTTCGACTCGGTCGCTGTATCGGGCGTCTCCTCCGTGTCGGTCGTCTCCTCGGCGTCGCCGAAGAGGTTGACCGACCCGGTCTCGGTCCCGTCGAGTGACACCGTTCCGCCCTCGACCGGCTCGAACGCGATCCGAAGGGTAGCGCTCTCGCCGGGACGGAGTGACACGTCGCGTTCGGCGACCCGCTCGCCGGCCATGGTGACGGTGAGCGTCCGATTCGCCGGCCGGTCGCCGGGGTTCTCGACCGTCGCGCGGAGCGTCGTCTCGTAGCCCGCACGGACCCGATCTGCCGGAACCTCGCTCTCGACGACGTCGACGCTCCCGGGCTCCAGGGCGACGACGGCGACGGGCGCGGCGTTCGGCATCGTTGCGCTGTGGGCGTCCCCGTCGACGGTGTGCGTGACCTCTTCCGTCGTCCACTCTCCGTCGGCGTACCGCATCACCGCCACGTCTTCCGGACCCAGTCCGTCGGGGAGTGCGTCGCGGTCGACATCGAACCGGAGCGTCGCCGCGCTCGTGTTGGTCGCGGTGAGCGTCGAGCCGATCTCGATATACCCCAGCGCGCTCCCGCGCGGGGCGGCGCGGCGCTCCCCGGGGTCGGCCGTTGGCCGCTCGACGGTCAACCCGAACGCCCCGTTGTCTCCGGCCGTGTCGATCGTGAGCGCGGACAGCGACACCGCGGGCCGCGCCTCGGAGGGTCCGGCGAGCGCGATCTCGGCCGTGTAGCGCTGCTCGACCATCCCGTCGATCTCGACCGTGACGGCGTCGCTCGACTCCGACCGGACGACGGCCGGCGCGTCGGCGTCCCTCGTGGACGAATCGGACGACCCGGATGAGCCGGACGATTCCGGCGATTCCGAATCGCTTGGGTCGTCGTCATCGTCTTGTTCCGCTTCCCCGGACTCACCTTCGTCTGGGTCGTCTCGATTGGCTGGCTCGTCTGGGTCGTCGCCATCACCGCCATCGTCGGGATCTTCTGAATCGCCTCCTTCGTCGTCCTCTTGATCGTCGGAACCGTCGGAATTGTCGGTCTCGCCACCTTCGTCCTCACCTGAGTCGTTGCCATCGTCCGGCTCGTCGCCTTCGTTACCCTCATCTGGATCTTCGGAATCGCCGTTATTGTCGTCTTCTTCGGATCCATCATCGGAATCATCACCGTTATTTTCATTTTCCTCGTCGGAATCGTCAGTATCGTCTTCGGATCCATCATCGGAATTGTCTTCGTCGTCGTCACCATCGCTATCGTCTTCCTCGTCACCGTCGTCTTCTTCGTCAGAATCGTCACCATCACCATCGTCATCATCGTCTTCCCCGTCTGAATCGTCTTCCCCGTCTGAATCGTCTTCCTCGTCTGAATCGCCATCATCTTCTTCGTCAGAACCGTCACCATCACCATCGTCATCGTCGTCTTCCTCGTCTGAATCGCCATCATCTTCCTCGTCTGAATCGCCATCATCTTCCTCGTCTGAATCGTCTTCCTCGGATCCATCGTCGGAATCATCCTCCTCGTCGGAATCGTCATCATCGCCTTCTTCGTCGGAATCGTCATCATCGCCTTCTTCGTCGGAATCGTCATCATCGCCTTCTTCGTCGGAA
>NZ_AOJH01000071.1 GCF_000337355.1 Halorubrum kocurii JCM 14978
CGCCTTCTTCGTCGGAATCGTCATCATCGCCTTCTTCGTCGGAATCGTCATCATCGCCTTCTTCGTCGGAATCGCCTTCATCGTCTGAATCGTCTTCCTCAGATCCATCGTCGGAATTCTCCTCCTCGTCACCGTCGTCTTCTTCGTCAGAATCGTCATCATCGCCTTCTTCGTCTGAATCGTCTTCCTCGTCGCCGTCAGTGTCTGCAAACTCGACGTTCGTCACGTGGACCTCACCGTCGGCTCCGGCGGCTGAGGCTCCTCCGACGACGCCCCCGGCGAGAGCGAGCGTCGACAGGAGGATCGCCACACAGAGCCACGCGACGGCGAGCTCGCGGCCGTACATACGGATACGGACGGAACGGGAGCGTATTGTAATGCGCTCGACACTGTGATTAATTCTCACTTAGACCGTCTGTCTCGTCGCGACGGCGCGCCTCTCGACGAGTGTCGACGTCGCTCGCCGCGTGTTTGAAAACCTAAGTACCCGTCCGGCAAAGATTGCGATATGCAGACGTTGCTTTTGAACGCCGACGACGTCGACGAGAACGCCCGCATGGACCGCGTCATCGACGCGGTCCGCGGCGCCTTCACGGCCTACGAGCGCGGGAACGCCAAGATGCCGGCAAAGTCGTACATCGACCTCCCGGAGTACAACGGCGACTTCCGGTCGATGCCCGCCTACCTCGACGTGCGAACCGAGGACACCGCGGAGGACGACGGCTGGGACGCCGCCGGGATCAAGTGGGTCAACGTCCACACCGACAACCCCGCCGACCACGACCTCCCGACCGTGATGGGGACGATGATCTACTCCGACCCCGAGACGGCGTTCCCGCTCGCGATCCTCGACGGCACGACGCTCACGATGAAACGCACGGGTGCGGCGGCCGCGGTCGCCACGGACGAGCTGGCGGTCCCGGACGCGACCTCGCTGGGGATCGTCGGCGCCGGCGTCCAGTCGTACACCCAGCTGGAGGCGATCGCCGCGGTCCGCGACATCGAGGAGGTCGTCGTGAGCGACCTCGACGAGGAGCGCGTCGCCGACTTCATCGACGCCTTCGACGACCGGTTCGACGTGCGCGCGGGCTCGGTCTCGGAGGCCGGCCACTGCGACGTGCTCTCGACGGTGACCCCCGTCGAGGAGCCGATCGTCGGACCCGGCGACGTGGGCGATCACACCCACGTCAACGCGATGGGTGCGGACGCGGCGGGCAAACACGAACTCGCCGACGGGCTCCTCTCGGACGCGACGATTGTCATCGACGACCACGAGCAGTGCACCCACTCCGGCGAGATCAACGTCCCCTACGCCGCGGGGAACCTGACCGACGACGACATCTACGGCGAGATCGGCGAGATCGTCGTCGGCAACCGCCCGGGTCGAGCCGGTGCCGGGTCCGGGAGCGACGCTGCCGCCGGCGGGACGCGGAACGCCGGGGTCGACGGCGTCACCGTCTTCGACTCCACCGGCCTCGCGATCCAGGACGTGGCGGCCGCCCGCGTCGTCTACGAGCAGGCCGACGCCGACGGCAACGGCTACCCGTTCGACCTCCTCGGGCTCGCGGAGTAGCGCAGGCCGTTCTCGCCTCTCCGCGTCCCGCCCCCGTTGCTCCCGCCCGACCGCTTTTTGTCGCCCGCGCTCCTACGGGAGTCGTGCAACTCGTTAGCGTCGCGGCGCTCGCGGAGAACCGTGCGATCGGCCGGGACGGCGAGGTACCGTGGCCGCACATCGAGGCCGACGTCCGACAGTACAGAGAGCGCGTCGCGGGCTCGCCGGTGATTCTTGGCCGCCGCACTTTCGACTCGATGCGCGACGACCTCCCCGGGTCCCGCCAGATCGTCGTGAGCCGGAGCGTCAACTCGGTCGACGTGCCGACCGCGGTCGTCGCCGACGGCGTCGACGCGGCGATCGAACGCGCGGCGGAGATCGCGGGCGGCGACGACCCCGTCTACGTCCTCGGCGGCGGTGCGATCTACGAGCTGTTTCAACCGCACCTCGACCGGATGGTGCTCAGCCACGTCGCGGAGAGCTACGAGGGCGACACGTTCTACCCGGCGTGGGACCCGGACGAGTGGACCGTCGCCGCCGAGTCCGCGTTCGACCGGTTCACGCTCCGCGAGTGGGCCCGGCGCGACGACTCCGCCTGACCGCCCGGTCTATCGGGCGTCCGTTCCCGCGCTCTCCGCGTACGACCGGAGCTGTAGCTCCGCGCTCTCGGTGAGCCTGTCGAGCGCCTCCCCGACGCCGTACTCCCGAGCCTCGACGGACGCCTCGGCGACCAGCGTCCGGACGGTGTCGAACGGGCCGATCCGCGCGCCGGTCGTGGCCGGCGACTCCTCGGTGTCCAGCAGCTGGTCCATCGCCGTTCGGTAGCCGGGGTTCTCGTCGAACCAGCCGTCCCGCGCCAGCCGGTCGACGGCGCCCTCGTGGACCGGGAAGTACCCCGTCTCCCGGTGCCACCGCGCCTGCTGTTCCGGCGCGGCGAGCCACCCGAGGAACGCGGCGGCCGCCCGCTGCTGCGCGGTCGACGCCCGATCGGCGACCCACAGCGAGCCGCCGCCCACGACGACCCCGTGGCGCTCGTCGGCCACCGGGAAGTACCCCGTCCCGACCGGGAACGACGCGCCCTCGCGAACGCCGACCATCGCCGAGGTCGACCCGATCAGCATCCCGGCGCGCCCCTCGTGGAACGCCTCCCGCGCCCGCCCCCGCGCCTCGATTCCGGGGTCGTGGTAGAGGCCGTCGGCCGCCATGTCGGCGATCCACTCGTACACGCGCTCGCCCGCCTCGCTGTCGAAGGACGCCTCGGTCGGCGTTCCCGCCCGTCCGTTCTCGGCGTCGACGAGCGGCTGGCCGGCCTCGGCGAACCACTGCTCGACGAACCACGAGTAGTTCGCGAACGTGATCCCGGTCTCGGTGACGCCGCGTTCGACCAGTCGCTCGGCGCAGTGTCGCACCTCGGCGAACGTCGACGGCGGGTCGTCCGGATTCAGCCCGGCGCGCTCGAACGCCGCCCGATCGTAGTAGAGCACGGGCGTCGAGGCGTTGAACGGGATCGAGTGGAGCCGGCCGTCGGTCCGGTAGTAGTTCGCGACGGGGTCGAGGAGGTCGTCGGGGTCGAGCCGACTCTCCGCGAGCAGGTCCTCGACCGGGGCGAACGCCCCGCTGTCGAGCGCGCGCTTGGTACCGATCTCGTAGAGGTGCGCGATCGCCGGGGGCTCGCCTCGCTCGGCCGCCGCGAGGGTGGCGTCGAACACGCCCCGGTAGCTCCCCTTCGAGGAGGGGCGGACCGAGACGCCGTCGGTCACCGCCTCGAACTCGTCGACGAACTCGTCGAGCAGCCGCGCCTTGCGCCCCCTGAGCGCGTGCCAGAACTCGACGACCGTGTCGTCGTCGCCCGCCGCGCTCCCGGCGAGATCGTAGGCGTCGAGCCGGTCGTCGAGCGCTCCCGTCCGGTCGTTCAGCGTCGACGCGCCGGCCGCAACCTCCGTGAGCGACGTCTTCTGCGTGTGGGCGATCGTCGTCACCTCGGCGGCGTCTTCGGCGGTGTCGTCCGCGAGGCCGCCGACCGATTCGACCATGTCGACGGCCTCCTCGATCGCGGCCGCCTGGTCGTCGGTCGCGTCGCTGATCTCCTCGACGCCGCTCGTGGTCTCCTCGATGTCGTCGGTCAGGTCCGTGAACGCTTCGAGGGCGCTCTCGGCGGTGTCGATGCCCTCGCCGACCCGGTCGCGCATGTCCGTGATCTCCGCGACGGTGGCGTCGGTCTCGTCGTGCACCGAGCCGATCGACGACTCGATCTCGGCGGTCGCGTCGCGGGACTCCTCGGCGAGGCTCTTGACCTCCTCGGCGACGACTTCGAACCCGGCGCCGGCCTCGCCCGCCCGAGCGGCCTCGATGGAGGCGTTCAGCGCGAGGATGTTCGTCTCGTCGGCGATGTCTCGGATGAGGTCCGTGACGTCTTCGATCGCCGCGACCTCCGCCTCAAGCTCCTCGACGCGGTCGAGCGCCGTCTCGGTGCGCTCGTCGACCACCCGGAGCTCCTCGATCGCCGCGGCTGCGGCGTCGTTGCCCTCGTCGGCGCGCTCGGCGACGTTTCCGGCCGTCGTCGCGACCTCCTCCGCCGACGCCGCGACCTCTTCGGTCGCCGCCGAGACGCTCTGTAACTCTCGGGTCGCCTCCGCGATGTCGTCGCGCTGGCGGGTCGCCGCCGCCTCGATCCCGTCGACCGCCTCGTACACGTCGTCGCTGTGCTCCTTCGCCCGCGCCACGTTCGACCGCACGTGTTCCGAGGCCCCCGCGACCTCGTCGCCGAACCCCTCCGCCGCGGACAGCGTCTCGGCGACCCCTTCCACGAACGCGTTGAGGTCGCTCGCGAGCGCGGCGGCGTCCCCGCTCGCCTCCGCCTCCGGGAAGCGCGCCCCGAGGTCGCCGTCGGCGAGCCGCGCCGCGACTTCGCGGAACGCCTCGATCGGCGCGCCGCCGCTCCCGGTCCGCGTCGCCCGCGTCGTTTTCGCCGTCCGCGTCGCCTCCGCGTCCGTGGGCTGTGACGGCTCTTCCCCCGAGCGATGGCCGTTCGAGCCCACTCTGAGCTCGCCGTCGGTCTCCGCCTCGCTCGACCGTTCCCCCGTGCCGTTGCGATCCATTTGCCGCTGGTTTCGCGCGGGGGTATATAATCGCTCGACGCGAATTATCTACCTTAATAACGAACTCGAGGCCGGCGGTCACTCGCCGGTACGCTCGGTGCAATCGGCGTCTACCGGTCGGTGTGCTCGCTCTCGTGACCGGCGTCTACCGGTCGGTGTGCTGGCTCTCGTGACCGACGTCTACTGGTCGGTGTGCTGGCTCCCGTCCCCGTCGACCCGCGTCGCGAACCCGAACCGCGGCTTGGCGTCGTCGACCTCGACGGTCACGGTCTCGCCCACGTCGGCGTCGTCGACGAACAGCGAGTACCCCTCGACGTACGCGATCCCGTCGCCCTCGTCGCCGCGCTCCTCGACCGTCACCTCGATCCGATCGCCCGCCGCGACGGGGGCGGTGTTCAGCCCCTTAGCGACGAGGTACACCTCCGAGGAGGAGTCGCGGGAGGCCGGCGGCGAGACGGTCCGGAGGTACTCGAACTCCGCGCGGACGTCCTCGCGGAAGGCGTCGAGGTCCTCGCCCTGGAACACCTTCACGACGAAGTCGCCGCCGGGCGCGAGCAGCTCCTCGGCCACGTCGAACGCCTGCCGCGCGAGGTGGACCGACCGGGCGTGGTCGAGGGCGTACTCGCCGGTCATGTTCGGCGCCATGTCGGAGATCACCGCGTCCGCGCCGCGCTCGCCGACCGCCTCGCGCAGGTAGTGTCGGGTGCGCTCCTCGGTCATGTCGCCGCGGATCGTCTCCACGTCGTGCTCCTCGAAGTCGTCGATGCGCTGGAGGTCGACGCCGACGACGGTGCCCGACTCCCCCACCTCCTCGGCGGCGACTTGGAGCCACCCGCCCGGCGCGGCGCCGAGGTCGACGACGGTGTCGCCGCGCTCGAACAGGGCCGACTCCTCGTCGATCTGTTTCAGCTTGTAGGAGGCGCGGCTCCGGTACCCCTGCTGTTTCGACCGGTTGTAGTATTCGTCTTTACCGCTCATCTCTCTCTCACCACGGTTCGGCACGGGACCGCCGAAATCGAGGGCGAACTAGCGCTCATACCCGGAACGACGGGACCGACCCGGAAATGGACATCGGATGCGAGGCCTCCGTCGAGGACGAGACGCGCGGCTACTCGTTCGGGCGTCGCAACCGCGCCGCCACCCGTTCCAGGGCGGACGCGACCGCGCCCAGCGGTCGCCATCCCGCGGTCTCATCGGCCGCGGGGGATTCCGCGTCTGGGTCCGGCTCGGCCTCCGACCGGGCCGCGACGATCGCCTCGTAGTTGTCGATCATCTGCTGGCGCTCCTGTTCCTTCGACTCGACGATCTGTTCGAGCGCCTCCACCTCCGCTTCGAGCGCCTCCACCTCGGCCGCGAGCACGGCGACGCGGACCCGGTGGTGGTAGCCGGGGAGCCGGTTCCTCCCCGCCCGGGTTTCCGCGGACGCGGTCGACCGGAGCCAGGGGCAGTCGATCGAGTCGACCGCCTCGACGTCGTTACCACCGAGCGTCTCGCGGGGACCGAATGTAGAGGACATCCTTGGGGGATCTATGTGTACGAATACCACACGGAAAAAGCTCAGTCAGCCGCGAGTCGGACGCGCCGCTTGCGGCCGATTCACGACGACGTTTCTTCGCTCCCTCCGCCCACGGCCGCTCGCCCCCACAGGCGGTCCGCGTCCCCGTCCGGCCGGACCGCGAAGCCGAGGTCCGCGTAGAACGCCCGCAGGTCGGCGTCGAACGCCGCGGTGACGACCGAAACCGCGGCGTCACGCTCGGCGCGTCGCACCGCCGCGGCGACGAGCGCGGAGCCGATCCCCCGCCCGCGACGCGCCCGCCGGACGGCCACGGCGTCGACGTGGACGCGGTCCGGCTCGGGCCGCGTCGCGATCAGCGCGCCGGCGACCGCGTTCGTTCTGTCAAATCGCGCGACGAGGGCGTCGCCGGCGTCGATCGCCGCGTCGACGACTCCGGGGTCGGTCTCCAGCATGGCGGCATCGAGCACGCGGAGGACATCGAGTCGGTCGTTCGCCGAGGCCGTCTCGATCGCGATATCGTCAGGCGGCTCCGCCGGTGGGGATCCCCCGCTCACGCGTCGTTCGCCGGACCGCCCTCCGCCGGACCGCCCTCCGCCGGATCGCCGTTCGTCGGACCGCCCTCCGCCGAGCCGCCCTTTATAAGTCTCAGCAGCCGCACCTCGTCGGCGTCGACGACGCGGTCCCCGGGGACCGGCGAGCCGTCGACCAGCGCGGACGCCTCCTGCGGGTGGTAGCCGGCCTCGCGGATGAGGTCGGCGTAGGTGGCGTCGTCGGGGAGGTCGTACTCGGTCGTCCCCTCGCCGACGACTTCGACGGAGACGTTCATCGGTCCGGGGTCTCGACGAGGGCGCTCACGGGCGCTACCCGTCCAGCTCCTCGCGGAGCAGCCCGTTCACCTCGCCCGGGTCGGCGCTGCCGCCCGTCGCCTGCATCACCTGCCCGACGAGGAAGTTGATCGCGCCCTCGTCGCCGTCGTGGCTGTCTCTTATACACATCTCTGATGGCGCGAGGGGGNNNCCCTCGCGCTCGATGACGGTCTCGGGGTCGTCGCCCTCGTCGAGCATCTCGCGGAGCACGACCTCCTCTGCGTTCTTCACGGTGAGCTCCTCGGCGGCGACCAGCTCGATCAGGCGCGTGAACTCGTCGAGGCGCTCTTCCACGTCCGTAATCGACATCTCGCGGTAGTTGAGCTCGCCGAGCAGGTTGTCGGCCACCCACGTCGCGGCGAGCTCGGGGTCGAACTGCTCGGCCACGTCCTCGAAGAAGTCGGCGACCGCCTTCGTCGAGGTGAGCTTCGAGGCGGACTCGCGGTCGAGCCCGTACTCCTCGCGGAAGCGCTCCCGGCGGGCGTCGGGCAGCTCCGGGATCGGAATCCGTTCTTTCCAGTCCGACACCTCCAGCGCCGGGAGGTCGGCCTCCCGGAAGTAGCGGTAGTCCTTCTCGGCCTCCTTCGAGCGCATCGAGACGGTGACGCCGCGCGCCTCGTCCCAGTGGCGGGTCTCCTGTTCGATCTCGCGGCCGCGACGGAGCACGTTCTCCTGTCTGGTGACCTCGTACGCGAGCGCCTGCTCGGCGCCCTTGTGGCTGGAGATGTTCTTCACCTCGGCGCGGTTCACGTCGGCGAGGGCGTCGTCCGTGATCGTGCCGTCCTCGGCGACCTCGCGCTCGGGGACCAGCGAGACGTTGGCGTCGACGCGCAGGCTCCCGTCGCGGGTCGGGTCGAAGACGCCGAGGTACTCGAGGACTTCTTCGAGTTTCGCCAGGAAGGCGCGCGTCTCCGCCGGCGAGCGGAAGTCCGGTTCGGTGACGATCTCCATCAGCGGCGTCCCGGCGCGGTTGTAGTTCACGAGGGTGTGCGTCGCCGACTCGATGGAGCCGCCGGCGTGCTGGAGGCTCCCGGGGTCCTCCTCGAGGTGCGCGCGGGTGATCCCGATGGTCCGGGGCTCGCTGTCGACGCGGACCTCCAGCTCCCCGGACTGGCAGATCGGGGCGTCGTACTGGGTGAGCTGGAAGTTCTTCGGCAGGTCGGGGTAGTAGTAGTTCTTCCGGTGGAACGTCGTCGTCTCGGGGATGTCGGCGTCGATCGCCTTCCCCACCTTCACGGCGGCCTCGACGGCGGCCTCGTTGAGGACCGGCAGCGCGCCCGGGAGCCCGAGGCAGGTCGGGCACGTGCGCGTGTTCGGTTCCTCGTCGTCTCCGGGCTCCGTCGAGCAGCCGCAGAAGATCTTCGTGTCGGTCTCGAGCTGGACGTGGACCTCCAGCCCGATCACGACCGTCCGCTCCTCCGTCGCGGCCTGAGTGCTCATTACCGACCCGTTGCGGGCGGGTCACCTAAATCGTGTCGGGACCGATACGATGCGGATTTGTGCCGAACTGGCGCGGATTCGAGAATCCCTCTCTGTGCTTCTCCGCTTCTCGTCGTCACCGTCGGTGACGCTGCGAACGTCTCCAAAGGCCCAGCCGCTCGTTTATAAATAATTGAGCACGGATCGACAGCGAACACCTCCAAAGCCCCAGCCGCGAGGGCGGCGTACACTCGCTGCGCGCCTCACTCGGTCGCTGGCGCTCCCTCGTTGCGGTGCTTGCGTCGTCTGCGCCGCCCTCGCGGCTGCCCCTTTGAGTCCCACCGCCCGCACGGTACCGCAGCCTCGCGCCTCCCCAGCCTCGTCGGCCGGCGCTTATAAGCGCCNTCCCTCGCGCGTGCGACTCGCGGCCTGCCGGCCGCTCGTCGGCACGCGCCACCGCAGTAATTCTACGTGAGTTGCGCCGCGTCGCTCGCCGCGGTCGCCCCCTTCCGGAGGCGTTGCTAAACCCTTATGAGCGCGCGGGTGGGAGGAACGGCCGTATGAGCGATCTCCCGGACGACTTCGACTGCACCCTCACAAACTGGGAGTACATCTACGGGCTCTGCCGCAACGTGTCGAACGAGGTGAAACGCGCCGACTTCGAGCCGGACGTGGTCGTCGCGCTGGCCCGGGGCGGCTGGTTCGCGGGGCGGTGCATCTGCGATTTCCTCGGCCTCAACGACCTCACGAGCCTGAAGATGGAGCACTACGTGGGCGCCGCCGAGAAGAGCGACGAGCCCCGGATCCGCTACCCCATGCCGGAGGGGAGCGTCGAGGGGAAGGACGTCCTGATCATCGACGACATCGCGGACACCGGCGGCTCGATCCGCCGCGCCGAGGAGTACGTCGACGACCGGAACGCCGGCGAGGTCCGGACCGCCACCCTCCAGCTGCTCGGCACCTCCGAGTTCCAGCCCGACTTCGTCGGGGAGCGGCTCGAGCAGTGGACGTGGGTCGTCTACCCGTGGAACTTCCTCGAAGACATGATCGACCTCACCGAGGGCGCCATGGAGCGCGCCGACCAGGACGTGTTCGACCGAGAGGACGTCCGCCACTACCTCGAGGAGTACCACAGCATCGGCCGCATCGAGATGGAGGTCGCCCAGGCCGGCCGCCTCGACGAGGTGCTCGACGAGATGGTCCGCCGCGACGTGGCCGACCGCGCCGGCGAGGACGCCTGGACGCTCGCCGAGTAACCGCCCGCGATGGCCGGAGACGAACCGGATCCGGACGCCGAGGCTCCCGACTCCCCCGACGAACTCGCCCTCGACGCCCTCCTCGACGCCTACGCCCTCAAAGACGAGCGGCGCACGGGCTGGCAGCTCCGCGGCGTCGACGCCCCCGAGTCGGTCGCCGCGCATACGTGGGGCGTCGCGTACCTCGTGTTAGCGCTCGGCGACCGCTTCCGGACGGACCTCCCCGGACTCGACCTCGACCGCGCGCTCCGGCTCGCGGTGGTCCACGACGTCGCGGAGGCCGAGACCGGCGACGTCGCGACCCGCGCCGACTCGACGGCTGACACGGTCGACCCCGATGCCAAGGCGGCCGCCGAGCGCGAGGCGATGCGCGACCTCGCCGGACCGCTCCCCGACCGGGTCCGGGAGGCGTGGGAGGCGTACGAGGCGCGCGAGTCGCCGGAGGCGGTGCTCGTCAAGGAGTGCGACCTGCTCGACGTCTGCCTCCAGGCGGTGCTCTACGAGCGCGGCGACCGGTACGACCCCGCCGACGGCGACCCGGGCGCGTTCCGCGAGTACGACGACCTCGACGAGTTCTTCGCGACGACCGAACCCCGACTCCGGACCGAGACGGGTCGGGCGCTGTTCGCCCGGCTCCAAGAGCTGTACCGGGCCGCTCGCGATGGGGCGTGAACTCAGTCGGACGCGCGCCAGGCGGCCGCGGCGGCGTCGATCACCTCTAACGCGTCTCGGCTGCCGTCCGCCTCTCCCTTCTCGAAGTCCTCCTCGGTCTGTCCCATCTGGTTGGTCACGTGCGCGAAGCAGACCGCCGGCCGCGCTCGGTCGCCCGCGGTGACGTGCCGCCGCACGTACGCCGCCTCGCGGTCCATGACGGCGGTCCCGAACTCGCTGTCGCAGAACCGGACGAAGCTCTCGACGTCGCTCACGGCGCGGCCCGTGCCGTCTCCTCCACCTCCAGCGGGTCGTCCGTCGACGTCGCGGTGACCAGCCGCAGGTACTGCCCCGCATTCGTGAGCAGCTTGTTCTCCGCCTTCCGGAGGTGTTCCTCGTACGTGGAGCGAGCGACGGCCGTCAGGTCCGCGAGATCCCGCAGCGAGGTCTTCCGCGGCTGGGTGTAGTAGCCGCGCTCGAGCGCCAACTGGAGCGCCGCCAGCTGTCGGTCGGTGATGTCCTCGAACAGCTGGTTCGCCGGCGCCAGCATGCTGTGCGGGACCTGCGCCTCCGAGATCGAGGTCTTCGAGAGCAGCTCGATCTCCCTGTCGGACCGCAGGTTCCCGAGCAGCGCGTGCACGTCGTCGGCGTCGAACGCGACCACCGTGTAGTGCTCCCAGCCCTGCTGGTAGATCGTCGGCGCCTGATACAGGCAGTTGTGTCGCTCGAACCGGTCGACGACGGACTGTTCGAGCGAACAGAGACAGGACTGCGTGACGACGTGGTACCCGCCGTCGCCCTCCGACTCGTGGAGGACGGTCCCGATCCGCTCGATGTCCTCGAGCAGCTCGTCCGTCGGCGTCGTCTCCGTCGTGATCTCGAGCACCTGACAGTCGCTCAGGGGCCACTCGCGTATCGTGAGGTCCGGGTGCCGCTCCGAGATCTCTCGGTACGGGCACTCGTGTTTGACTCGGATGGAGGCCTCGTACAGACTCATACGTGGGAGTTTGGAACTGCCGCTGATTAACAGTGCCGGTCATGTCCGGCAGTGACGGTATGCCCGCACACCCGCTATTCCGGAACACCGATGCAGACGCTATCGCCGGACGTGCTCAGCGAACAGCTGCGAAACGACGACGAGGGACCGCTCGTCCTCGACATCCGCCACGAAGCGGAGTTCGAGAAGTGGCACATCCCGGGCAGCGTCAACGTCGACGTGTACGACGAGCTGACCGGCGACCCCGACCGCGCCAAGCCGGCGCTCTCCGCGCTCCCCCGTGAGTCGCGGATCGTCACCGTCTGCGCCGAGGGCGTCGTCTCGCAGACCGCGACGGACGTCCTCCGCGAGCTGGGCTACGACGCGGTGACGCTCGGCGAGGTCCGGAGCCGGAACGCGGACCTCGCTCTCGACCGCGAGGCGTTCGTCGAGGAGCTCGCGTCGGACGTTCCGGACCACCCGCCGAACTTCGAGCGCGTCAAGCGCACGAACGTGGGACGGGAGTCGGTTCCGGCGGACGAACTGGCCGAACTGGAGCTGGGGCCGAACAACTGCGCGGCCGAGTGACCGATGAGTACGGTAACTGACGTCAAACAGGGGATCCGCGAACACCGCTGGCAGTTCTCGCTGCACGTTCTGCTCGTCTTCGCCACCGGGCTGACCATCGGGTCCGAGCGGACCGTCGTCCCCGCGCTCGGGGAGGAGGTCCTCGGCGTCGAGTCGTTCCTCGTGATCGGCTCGTTCGTCGTCTCCTTCGGGGTCGTGAAGTCGATCCTCAACCTCTACGCCGGCAAGTGGGGCGAGGAGTACGGCCGCAAGCCCGTGCTCGTCGCCGGGTGGGTCACGGCGCTCCCGCTGCCGGTCATCCTCATCTTCGCCCCGAGCTGGGGCTGGATCACCGTCGGGAACGTCCTGCTGGGGATCAACCAGGCGCTGACGTGGAGCATGGCGATCAACGCCAAGATCGACCTCGCGAGCCCCGAACAGCGCGGTCTCGCGGTCGGTATCGACGAGTCGTTCGGCTACACCGGCGTGGCCGTCGGCGCCTGGGTCACGGGCGTCATCGCCAGCCAGTGGAGCCTCCGGCCGGAGCCGTTCTACTTCCTCGCGGTCGTCGTGGTGCTGGCGTTCCTCATCTCGGTCTTCCTGATCAAAGAGACCGTCCAGTACGCGCAGGCCGAGGGCGACGACGACGCCCGCGACGCGAACCTCCCGTTCAAGGAGGTGGTAAAGCGGGCGACCTACGGCGACCGGACGCTGTTCGCGGCGGCGCAGGCCGGTCACGTCGAGAACTTCGTCGACACGCTGTTCTGGATCGCCGTCCCGCTGTACCTGCTCGGACAGGGGCTCGACATCGCCGCGGTCGGGGCCGTGGTCGGCGTCCACAGCGCGATGTACTTCCTCCAGATCGGGACCGGCGGCCTCGCGGACCGGATCGGGCGACGGCCGCCGGTCATCGCCGGGATGTTCCTGGCCGGCGCGGGCGTGCTCGGGATGGTCCTCGTCGAGGGGTACCTCCCGTGGGCCGTTCTGGCCGGCGTCTCCGGGCTGGGGATGGCGCTGCTGTACCCGAACCTGATGACGGTGCCGAGCGACGCGGCCCACCCGACCTGGCGATCGGCCGGGATGGGGGTCTACCGGATGTGGCGCGACTCGGGCTACGCCGTCGGCGCGGTCCTGATCGGCCTCTCGATGGAGTTCGTCAACGCCGAGGCCGCGTTCTACCTGACCGCCGTCCTGATGTTCCTCTCGGGCGCGGTCGTGTACGTCTGGATGGAGGAGACGCATCCCGAGTTCGGGACCCACGAGCCGCCCGCCCCCGCACCCGAGTCGCCGCCCGAGCCGATCGCACAGGACTAGCCGCCGCCCGAGCNTGGCGCGGTCGTGTACGTCTGGATGGAGGAGACGCATCCCGAGTTCGGGACCCACGAGCCGCCCGCCCCCGCACCCGAGTCGCCGCCCGAGCCGATCGCACAGGACTAGCCGCCGCCCGAGCCGATCGCACAGGACTAGCCGCCGCCCGAGCCGATCGCACAGGACTAGCCGCCGGCTGGCGCCTCGGCGACGCGTCCTTTCGTGACTGCCGACCGGTTCGACGTTCGTCGAACATCAAAACCGACGACTGTAGGTCCTCTCGCGGCCGATTAGCGCCGAGAGATAGCAAGAACGTTAACGGCCGAGTTCGTTCCGGCGAGTGAGAGCTTTCACCACGCATGTCCGAGAACACTGACCTGATCATCGTCGGCGGGGGGATAAGCGGGGCGTCGCTTTTATACACAGTGGCGAAGTTCACCGACATCGACGACGTGACGCTGATCGAGAAGGAGCGGGAGATCGCGGCGATCAACTCCCACCGGACGAACAACTCCCAGACGCTGCACTTCGGCGACATCGAGACGAACTACACCCTCGAGAAGGCCGAGGAGGTCAAGGAGGGCGCCGAGCTGCTCGCGGGCTACCTCGAGGGGACCGACCCGGACCGGGAGATGCACAGCAAGCGCAGCAAGATGGTGCTCGGCGTCGGCGACGAGGAGGTCGCCAAGCTGGAGGAGCGCTACCGCGAGAACGGGTTCGGCGACCTCTTCCCGAAGCTGCGCGAGATCGGTCGCGACGAGATCGCGGCGCTGGAGCCGAAGGTCGTCGAGGGCCGCGACCCGGGCACGGAGCTCAAGGCGCTCCAGACGCCCGACGGCTACGTCGTCGACTACGGCGCGGTCGCGAAGTCGTTCGTCGACGCCGCCCGCGAGGAGGAGGGCGTCGGCGTCCACCTCGGCACCGCGGTCGAGAACGTCGACGAGGGACGCGACGGGTTCACCGTGGAGACCGACGACGGCGACTTCGAGGCCGACGCGGTCGTCGTCGCGGCCGGCTCGCACAGCCTCCAGTTCGCCAAGGAGATGGGGTACGGCGAGCACATGTCGCTGCTGCCGGTCGCGGGGAGCTTCTTCCTCGCGGACGACCTGCTGAACGGGAAGGTGTACACGCTGCAGATGAAGAAGCTCCCGTTCGCGGCGGTCCACGGCGACGCCGACGTCCACGACGACGGCGTCACGCGGTTCGGTCCCACCGCGAAGCTCGTCCCGGCGCTCGAACGCGGCGAGCTCTCCACCGTGAGCGACTTCGCCGACGTGTTCGGCTTCTCGCCGGCGTCGGTCCTCAGCTACGTCAACATCCTCTCCGACCGCATCCTGTTCCCGTACGTGGTCCGGAACCTCGTGTATGACCTCCCCAAGGTCGGCAAGCGCGCGTTCCTCCCCAACGTCCAGAAGGTCGTCCCGACCGTCGACGTCGACGACATCGAGCGCGCCAAGGGGTACGGCGGCGTGCGCCCGCAGATCGTCGACACGGAGAACAAGGAGCTCGACATGGGCGAGGCGAAGATCACCGGCGACGGGATCCTGTTCAACATCACGCCCTCCCCGGGCGCCTCGACGGCGCTGAAAAACGCGATGACCGACGTGCAGACCGTCCTCGACTTCTTCGACGGCGACCACGAGTTCGACGAGGCGGCCTTCCGCGAGGCGACGATCGAGAACTTCCCGCGGGTCGACGACGAGGGCCCCGACGCCGAGGCCGGCGAAGGCGACGGCCGCGTCCCCGCCGAAGCCGACGACTGATCCGGTTGGGTCGGCGCGCGACTGATCCGGTTGGGTCGGCGCGCGCACCGCGCGAACCCGGCCGGATCGCCGCTCGATACCGCTCACTGCGCGGCGCGGCGTCGCTATCCGGTTTGAGCCGGCTGTGACCGGTTTAATCCGGGTACAATCGCGCCAAAGTCGGCTGCAGGGCCGCCCTCCCTTTTATCCAATCACCCGCTACGACGAGTTGCAATGTTCGAAGCAGATCCGGTCACGATGGCAACGCTCGCAACCGACGCGGCCCAGACGGTCCTGCAGGTCGGCCCGCCCGCGGACGCCGCCGCGCAGGCCCCCGCGTTCGTGCAAGACATCCTCGCCGAGGTCGGCTCCTCGGCCGGCGACGCCGCCGGCGGGCTCGGCGAGACGATCAGCGGCATGACGCCCGGCGGGAGCGACGTCGCCGCGGGCGCGAGCGACGCGGCCGAGGGCGCGGGCGAGGCGGCAGGCGCCGCGGGGAATGCCCCGGGCCGATAACGGTCGCCTCGCGACCGGGACGGTCGACCCCTCACTGACGACGGTCGACCCTTCGCCGACGCCGCTCACCGCTCGTTCTCGCGCGATTATTTAAATACCGAACAGCCGGCGGCCCGTCAGCCTCGGCTCAGGCCGGCGCCTCTTCGCCGACCTCCCGCTCGAACGCCTCCCTGAGCACGCGGATCGCCCGCCGCTTCGTCCCGTCGGGGACGAACACGAAGGGGATCGGCACGTCGAACGCGCGGTCGCCGTACAGTCCCCAGTCGCCCACCGAGCGCGTCGTTCCGCCGTACGCGATGGGGATGTCCTCCAGCTCGTCGGGGTCGTACGCGGGGACGTACGAGCGGTCGATCCACACCTCGTGTGCCGGCACGTCGAGGGCGTCCGCGAGGAGAGACTCCAACCGGTCGTCGCCCTCGGTGAGCCACGCCGTGAACTCGTCGAGGTCGGGGGCGCGTCCGCCTCCGGCGTCCTCACCCTCTCCGTCGTCCTCGCCGTCCTCGCCCTCTCCGCCGTCCTCGCCCTCTCCGCCGTCCTCTCCCTCTCCGCCGTCGAGATCGCTGCCGATCCGGTCCGCCAGCGCGATCCGGTGTTTCCAGCAGGTGGCCGGGAAGCGCCGCCCGCGGAAGCGGTCGTACATCGACGCCAGCGTCGAGTCGGGGTTCTCGCGTGCGGCGACCCGGAGGCGCTCGAGCACCCCGTTGTCGTCGAGCTCCCGGTCTAAGATACCGTCGACCGTGACCGGGCTCTCGCCCGTCTCGGCCTCGTACTCGCCGAGCATCGCCTGCAGGAGCCGGTTCGCGTACACCGACTTGTGGTGCTGGGTGACCCACATGTACAGCGCGATCCGCCCCTCGAGGTAGTTGCCGATGGTCGACAGCGCCTTCTCCGAGAGCGCCAGCCCCTCCTCGGGGTGGGCGGTGTAGGCGTCGACCATGCGCTCGACGTCGAAGCTCAACACGCCCGCGCCGGTCATGTAGTTGTCGCGGGTGATGTAGTCGAGCCGGTCCACGTCGATGGGGGAGTGGAGCAGCTGGGCGCCGACCCCGTACTGCCACGGCTCGCCGCGCTCGTACGCGAGGCTGTAGCCGAGCACGTACGCGCACACCTCGAAGGGGTCCACGTCGAACGCGCGGAGGGCGTCGCCGTACTCCTCGACGATGATCACGCAGCCGAGCAGCTCGTGCGGGTTCGCCGAGCGGAGCGGGGCGCCGCCGACGCCGGCCGCGTCGAAGGCGTCGACCAGCCCGGTCTCCGCGACGCGCTCCCGGAGGATCCCCTCGTCGAGGAACCCCTCCGAGAGGTGCGAAAAGGGCGGGTGTCCCACGTCGTGGAGCAGGCAGGCGCACTCCAGGGTGCGCTGGATCTCCTCCAGCTCGTCCGCGGTCGCGCCGCGAGCGAAGTACGACTGTCGGCGGAGGTTCTCGAAGACGGTCCGGCCCAGGTGGTAGACGCCGAGCGAGTGCTCGAACCGGGTGTGGTTCGCGCCGGGGTAGACGAGGTGGGTCGCCGAGAGCTGGCGGACGTACCGCAGCCGCTGGAAGGGCCGGGTGTCGACGACGCCCTCGACGAGCGCGTCCGGCAGCTCGACGTAGCCGTGGACGGGGTCTTTGATCTGCGTGGTGGGCATCGATTGTGGACACGAGACCGCCCCGCGCCCTGCTTCTTTCGGTCCGTCGTCCGCCGCGTCTCACGCCCGAAACGGGCGAGTCAGTCCTTATAAATATCGAGCCCGGCGATCCCCACGCATGGAATCGGACGCCGCCGCTCCGGACGATCGGGCGGACGCCGTCGGGACCGACTCGCCGATCGTCGACCGCTGGCTCGCGCTCGACCGCGGCTGGCAGGCGCTCGCCCTCGGCCTCGCCGTCGTGGGCGCTCACGCCGCGGGCCAGGCCGCGGGCCTCTTCTGATGGGCGTCGTCGACGCCGCTCGCCCGTACCTCCCCGGACTCGGGCTCTTGGCCGCCGGCGCGGTCCTCTCGCACCTCGTCGCCGGCGCGGTCGACGGGCTCCAGCCGCTCGTGGTCGCCGTCGCGCTCGGCGCGCTCCTCGGCAACACCGCGGGAACGCCCGACGCCGCGAAGCCCGGCGTCGGCGTCGACAAGCTCTTCTTGGAGACCGGGATCGTCCTGCTCGGCGCGGCGGTCGTCGTCGAGGAGTTCCTCGCTGCGGGACCGACGGTGCTCGGACTCGTGGTCGTCGCGGTCGGCGGCGGGCTGCTGCTCGCGGAAGCGATCGCCCGGCTCCTGTTCCGGCTCGACGGGACGACGCCCTCGCTTTTGGCCGCGGGCGCGAGCATCTGCGGCGTCTCCGCGGTCGTCGCGATCGGGCGCGTGCTCGACGCGCGCGGCTCGGCGATCACGTTCGCGGCGGCGACCGTCCTCCTGTTCGACGCCGTCACGCTCGTCGCGTTCCCGATCGCCGGCGAGTGGCTCGGGCTCACCGGCCGGCAGTTCGGCGTCTGGGCCGGCGTGAGCATGTTCTCGACCGGCCCCGTCGCGGCCGCGGGGTTCGCCCACTCGCCCGAGGCGGGCCAGTGGGCGACCGTGACGAAGCTCGCGCGCAACTCCCTGCTGGGCGGCGTCGCCGTCGCCTACTCGCTGGCGTACACGGCGCGGTCGGCGACCGACCCGGGCGTGCGCCGGCTGTGGGCGGAGTTCCCGAAGTTCCTCCTCGGCTTCCTCGCGGTCGCCGCGGTCGCGAACAGCGGGCTCCTCTCGCCGGCCGCGCTGGAGTCGATCGGGCGCGTCTCGGACGCGCTGTTCACGCTGGCGTTCGTCGGTCTCGGGCTCTCGATCCGGCTCCGCGAGATGCGCGAGGTCGGCGGGGCCGCCGTCGGCGCCGTCCTCGTCCACCTGCTCGCCGTGAGCACCCTGGCGCTCGCGGCGGTGCGGTGGCTGCTGTGAGGCCCGCCGATCGCGTGTCGCCGACCGCGTTCACTCCGTATAAGTACCGGGCGGGCGCACTCCGGGTATGAGCACCATCGGCTTCATCGGCGGCAGCGGCATCTACGAGGCGCTCCCGCTGAACGACGTGCGCGAGGTCGAGTACGACACGCCCTACGGCGAGCCCAGCGACGCGATCACGATCGGCGAGTTCGCGGACACCGGGACGGAGGTCGCGTTCCTCCCGCGCCACGGCTCGAACCACGGCGTCTCGCCCACGGACCTCCCGTACCGCGCCAACATGTACGCGCTGAAGCAGGCCGGCGTCACCCACATCTTCGCGTCGAACGCGGTGGGGAGCTTAAAAGAGGAGCTGGAGCCCGGCACGCTCGTCGTCCCCGACCAGATCTACGACCGGACGAAGGGCCGCGACCTCTCTTTCTACGGCGACGGCGTCGTCGTCCACCAGCCGTTCGCGGACCCGTACAGCCCCGAGCTGGTCGACCACCTCACCGGCGCGGCCGAGTCGGCCGTGGGCGGCGACGGCGAGAGCGACGACGGCGAGGGCTCGGCCGGGGACACGAACGTCGTGAAGGGCGGCACCTACGTCTGCATCGAGGGCCCGCAGTACTCGACGCGCGCGGAGTCGGAGTTCTACAAGAGCCAGGGCTGGGACCTCGTCGGCATGACCGCGATCCCGGAGGCGAAGCTCGCCCGCGAGGCCGAGATCGCGTACGCGACGATCGCGGGGGTCACCGACTACGACGTCTGGAAGGAAGACAGCGAGGTGACCCTCGAGGAGGTTCTCGAGAACGCCGAGCAGAACCAGCAGGCGATCAAGGCCGCCGTCGAGGAGGCGGTCCGGACGCTCCCCGACGACCTGGAGTGCGACGCGCACACCTCGCTCGACGGCACCGTCAACACGCCGACCGAGGCGATCCCGGAGGACACCCGCGAGCGCGTCGAGCCGCTGCTGGGCGACTACTTATAAACTCACTCGGCCCGGTCGACCCGGTCGGCTCGCTCGACCGGCTCGACCCGGTCGGATCGCTCGACCCGACTCAGATCATGTCGCCGCGCACCGACGCGCCCTCCTGTTCGGCACGTTGCCGTTTGAGCACGTCCGCGGCCTCGCGTGCCACGTCCTCGTCGGCGCCGAGCATGCCGAGCGCGGCGGGCAGCGTCGGCATCGCGAGGGAGGCGTCGCGCAGCCGGTCGAACGCCTCCTCGTCGCGGGTGCCGTCGACCCACAGGCAGACGCCGCGCGGGTCGAGCACCTCCTCGTAGGCGTCGCGGGCGAGCGCCCCCTTGAGGCGCTGGCGCACGTTGTCCTCGAAGCCCGCGTTACACACCTCGAGGTGGATCGGCTCGTCATCGTCGACGAGCTCGGCCGCGAGGCACTTCTCGGGCGCGGCGTACCCGTTGTCGCTCGTGCGGACGCGGTCCGGGTGCGCCGCGGCCCACTCGGCGCGGACGGAGGTGCCGACGCCCTTGACGCCGTATTCGGCCGCGAAGTCGGCAGCCGCCTCGGTGTCGCCGCCCATGATCACGTCCTTGGTGAGGTAGACGTCGAGCCGATCGACCGGGTCGAGTCCGAGCGCCACGTCGCCGAAGGCCCACACCTCGCGGACGGGGACCGGCATCGTCTCGCGCTCGACGCGGTCGACGAGCGCCTCCAGCCGGGCGACGGCCTGATCGCGGTCCATTAGGGGACCGTAAGCGGGTCACGGGCAAACCCGTTTCGCTCGGGAGTCGGAGGTCACACCGCGTCGAGCCGCTCGGCGACCGACGCCCAGTGGCTCCCCTTCCAGAACCAGCGCCCGCAGTCGCGACAGCGCCACGCGGGGCGGGAGTCGGCGTCGTGATCGTCGCCCGACGCGTCGCACGCCGGCGACGAGCCAACGTCGTCGGGCACGTACTCGGGGCGCTCGTCGGGACCGACGGCGGCTCCGGCCGGACCGACCCGTTCGACCGGGCCGTTGCAGGCCCCGCAGCGCGTCGGCTCCGCGGCGAGTTCGACGGGGAGCCCCGCCTCGGCGACCTCCCGGAGCTGATCGAGCACGTCGCGCTCGGTCAGGAGGATGGCGCCGTCGGCGCGGGCGGCCAGCTGGCGGTCGCGGGTGATCAGGGTCCGGTCCTCGGCGGCCGCGAGCGACAGGATTCGGTCGTCCGCCTCGGCTCCGCGGTCGAGCGCGTAGGCGGCGTCGTAGCCGCACATCCGGAGGTAGGTGGCGAGCTTTCCGCACATGGCGTCGAGGAGGACGCGAGGGGGCTCACCACCGGCGGCCGCGCCACCGTCGCCGGGAGGCATCAGTCGTCGAGGAACGCCCGGAGCCCGTCGGGATCGCGCCCGTTGAGCACGTCCGCCGTCTCGGCCCACCCGCGTCGGGCGGTGTGGACCCCGTACCGGGCGTTGTCGAGTTCGCGAGGCGAGTGCGCGTCGGTGTTGACGGCAATGGTCGCGCCCGCGTCGACCGCGGCGCGGACGGTGTCGCCGTCGGCGTCGAGCCGGGCCGGGTTCGCGTTCACCTCGATGGCCGTGCCGGCGGCGGCGGCCGCCTCGACCACGGCGGCCACGTCGGGCGCGATCCCCGGGCGGCTGTTGATGATCCGTCCGGTCGGGTGGCCGAGCACGTCGACGTGCGGGTGTTCGACCGCCCGGACCAGCCGCTCCGTGGCGGCGTCGGGGTCCTGCCCCAGCGCGGAGTGCGGCGAGGCGACGACGATATCGAGGTCGGCGAGCGTCTCGTCGTCGGTGGTGATCGCCCCCTCGGCGTCGATGTTGGCCTCGACGCCGTGGAGGACCTCGATATCGGCGTCGGCGCCGCCGCCCTCGCCGACCGGGACGGCCCCGTCGACCGAGTCGATCGCCTCCGCGACGGCCTCCGCCTGCGCCGCGATCTCGCTCTCGTCGAGGCCGGTGTTGCCGAAGATCCCGGGCCCAGCGGCGTGGTCGGTGACCGCGTGCACGTCGTACCCGCGCTCCGCGGCCGCCTCGATCATTTCCGCGATCGAGAACCCGCCGTCCGACCAGTCGGTGTGGGTGTGGAGGTCGCCGCGGAGCGCCTCGGTCTCGACGAGGTCGGGGAGCTCGCCCACGGCCGCCGCCGCGACCTCGCCGTTGTCCTCGCGGAGCTCGGGCGGGACGGGCTCCATGTCGAGCGCTTCGTAGACGCCGTCCTCGGTCGCGCCCGCGACGCGTTCGCCGACTCGCCGGTCGTCGGTGTCCGCTCCGTCGCCGCCCGCGGCGTCCGCCCCGTCGATGTCGGAGACGTCGAACAGGCCGTACTCGTTGAGCTTCAGGCCGCGGTCGATCGCGCGGTTGCGCACCGCGACGTTGTGCGCCCGCGAGCCGGTGAAGTACTGCAGCGCAGCGCCGAACTCGTCGGGGTCGACGATCCGGAGGTCCACCCGGGTGCCGCTCGCGCGGACGCTCGCCTTCCCGGTGCCCGCCTCGATCGTCGCGTCCGCCTCGGGCCACTCCGTCAGCGCCTCGACGATCGGCTCGCGCGCGTTACTGGCGACGAGCAGGTCGATGTCGCCGATGGTGTCCTTCCACCGCCGGATCGAGCCACAGACCTCGACCGACGCGACCGCGTCGACGTCGTCGAGGTACGACAGCGCGTCGTCCGCGACCGGGCGGGCGTCGCCGAGCCGGGTACGCTTCCGGGCCTCGCGCGCGAACGGGATGTTGTCGAGGATGTTCTCCTCGGTCTTCGCGCCGAAGCCGGAGACCTCCCGGATCTCGCCCGCCTCGGCCGCTTCCTCCAGCTCGTCGAGCGTCACGATCCCGAGTGCCTCGTAGAGGCTCCCGACGGTTTTCGGGCCGACGCCCTCGACCGCGGTCAGCGCCTCGATGTCGGCGGGGAGCTCCGAGCGGAGCTCCTCCAGCTCCTCGATCCCGCCGGTCTCGAAGTACTCGACGATCTTCGAGGCGATCGCGTCGCCGACGCGGTCGATCTCGGCGACCGCGTCCTCGCCCTCCCCCGCGAGGTTCTCGATCGGCGCGGTGTGCTCGCGGACGTTCTCCGCGGCGCGGCGGTAGGCGGTCGGCTTGTACTCGACCCCGGTCGCTTCGAGCCGGTCGGCGAACTCCTCTAAGAGGGCGGCGACCTCGTCGTTGCGGCTCATTACGTGAGTGTTCGGTCGGACGGTACTAATAAGTGAGAGCGATCGGGGCGAACCAGCTGGACGGCGCTGTTGAAATCCTCCGCGGGCGATAGTTTCACCCTTAGTCGCTCAGTACAGACCGCGAACCGACAGACTACCGGACAAATACACTGCACCTCGCCCCGAGGGAGCTGCGTACGTTTCCAGAGGAGTTGCTATGAAACATATACTATTCAGCAGGAGATGAATCTGTGTGGATTTATCAAGTTAGATTGGTATGTAGTCGCATGGGAATTTCAGATATGCTTGAAGGTGAGATGACAACAAAACAAATGGGAGTTATAATGATTCTCTACATGGCGGGTCTGGGGGCTTTTGGGGTACTGGCTGTTATCGTGATACACGGTCTTGGATGGCAGTGGCTCTAGAGAATCGCTGCAAGGCGGCGACAGACAATTGTCACATCAAAGGGAAATAGCGGATCAGCGATACCCCCTGTCGAATCTCCTCCGATCAACAAGCACTCTTTAGCGACCGGATGTTTCTGACGACAATATATCTGAAAAATAGGAATTCAACAGGGCCACTTGGGCGTATATTGACGATTGGCGGGAGGTGACCTCCTTCCCGTCGTAAACGACGGGGCTTCCCACGGTACCGCACCGCTGGGTTGGGATATTTGCTGGTTGACGACTCGTCGGCATGACGAGCCGATGGCGTTCACGAGAACGCTGTTCTCGTGCAGCCCATCAGAAATCGAAGATTTCTGAGGACGGGGCCACACCGCCGTTACTCCTATCCCCCGGCAGGGGGGACTCAGAGTTATCTTGACCGAGACACCACAGCGGTTCGAGAGGGTGTCTCGAACGTTGTGATTCTCGGAGTCACGATATTGTGCATTTAGGTGGCGGTGAAACCGCCTCGGTGTACGTCATGCTCCGGCGTGACGCTACATAAATATCCGCATCAGCGTCAGAACGTGGTCTGTAGAGGACTTGTCGGCTTCACTCCCGCCGTAAACGGCGGGATTCTCTCCTCGAAGAAAGATAGATGACGAACGCCTCCAAAGCCCCAGCCGCGGGCGACGCCACCGCAGATCGATTTATAACTAGTCGTCCGGTCTCGGAGCGATCGATGGACAAGACATTTGTCCGATCTCACATATCGCTCACGCATGCCCTCCCCGCTCGCCGCCCTCTCCGGACTCGTCAGCGGCCTCCTCGACCGCTCTCGCGCCGGCTTCCGCCGACTCGAGCCGGGCGGTCGAGGCCTCGCGATCGGAGTCGTCCTCCTCGTCGCCCTCGCGTCCACCCTCGGGATCCTCGCCCTCGGGGCCGCCTTCGACGCGACGATCGACCGCGAGGTGACGGTCGACAACCCCGACCGTCCGTCGGACTCGACCTGCGAGACGTTCGGCGAGGACGACGACTCGGTCTTCGCCGAGCGGTGCGACCGACCCGAGCGGGTCGACGTGGACGTGGGCGAGGAACTGCGGAGCGCGGCGAACGGCTACCTCGGCTACGCGGTGGTCGGGGTGCCGATCTGGTGGGCGGTCTTCGCGCTCGTCCTCCACGGCGGGGCGCGCCTCGCGGGCGGCGCCGGCTCGGTCGGCGACTCGTTCGTGGTCGCGGCGTGGGCGATCGCCGCGGAAGTGGCTCGGCTGGCCGTCGGCCTCGCCGCGGTCTGGTACGCGCTCGCGACGGCGACGGTCGACGGGACCACGATCGAGGCGATCGCGAACGAGATCGTCGCGGCCATGTCGGCGATGCGGGGGCCGCTCCTGATCGCCTCCGCGGTCGTGATCGCGGTCCAGTGGGTCGTGGTCGTCGGCGGACTGGAGGCGTACCACGACCTGGACCGGGGGGTCGCCGGGACCGTCGCGGGCGTCCTCGCGCTGCTCGGGCTCCTGCTGGCGGCGGTGTGAGGACCGACGGGACGCGGGGTTCGCGGGCGTCCGCCGTTTCGGGAGTTTTTAACCCGGTCGGCGACCCTCTCCCGACATGATCCTGTCGGACGCGGACATCCTCGACCGCCTCGCGGACGGGGACCTGGTGGTCGAGCCGCTCGACGACGTCGACCAACAGGTCCAGCCCGCGAGCGTCGACCTGCGGCTCGGCGAGCGCTTCCTGGAGTTCCAGCGCACGAACATCCCCTGCATCCACCCAACCGAGGCCGACGAGGTCGGCGAGTACGTCACGGAGACGCGCGTCCCCGAGGGCGAGGAGTTCATCCTCCACCCGGGCGACTTCGTGCTCGGGACCACCACGGAGCGCGTCGAGATCCCCCCGGACCTGCTCGCGACCGTGCAGGGCCGGTCGTCGCTCGGGCGCCTCGCGATCGTCATCCACGCCACCGCGGGGATCGTCGACCCTGGGTACAAGGGGCAGATCACGCTCGAGCTGTCGAACCTCGGCACCGCGCCCGTCGCGCTCACGCCCGGAATGCGCGTCTCGCAGCTCATCTTCACCGAGCTCAAATCGCCCGCGAACCGCCCGTACGGCGTCGAGCGCGGTTCGAAGTACCAGGACCAGGACGGCCCGCAGGCCTCCCGGATCGGCTCCGACCCGGAGTTCCACCGCGACGGGGACGAGTCGGGCGGTGACGAAGGGGGCGCGGACGGCGACGAAGGGGGCGCGGACGGCGAGGACAACACCGACCCCGCGGGGGACGACGCATGAAGTTCATCGAGGAGGTCGTCGTCGACGAGTTCCTCCCGACGGTGCGCTCGATGCTGGCCGAGGACCTCCGCGAGCGGGGGTTCACCCAGCGCGAGGTCGCCGACGCGCTCGGCATCTCCCAGTCGGCGGTCTCGAAGTACGCCCACGGCGACGTGGCGCGCCACGATCGGGTGGTCGCCGACGAGCGCGTCCGCGAACTCGTCGAGCGCGTGGGCGAGGGGCTCGCCGCGGGCGACGTGACCCCAGTCGCGGCGCTCGTCGAGATCGAGGTGCTGATCCGCCGGCTCGAGGAGGGGGACCTCCTCGCCGACCTCCACGAGGAGGCGATGCCCGCGCTCGCCGACGCCGACGTGGAGTTCTCGGTCCACGACCCGGACAGCGGGCTCCGCGAGCGCGAGCGCGTCCTCTCCTCGGTCCGTCGCGGGCTCCGCACGCTGACGAACGCCTCCGGCTTCGCGCGGCTCATCCCGAACGTCGGCGCCAACGTCGCGGAGTGCCTCGACGACGCGCGGACGATCGACGACGTGGCGGCCGTCCCCGGGCGCCTCGTCGACGTGAAGGGGCAGGCGATGGTCCCCGGCGAGCCCGAGTTCGGCGTGAGCGAACACGTCGCGACGGTCCTCCTCGCCGCGCGCGAGGCGGGGGTGACCGCCCGCGGCGCGGTGAACGTCCGGTACGATCCCGCCATCGTCGAGGCGCTCGCCGCCGACCGTCCCGCCGTGGAGTTCGACGCCGAGCGCCCGACCCGCGAGGCGGTCGCCGAGGCTGTCGGCGCCCCCGACCGTCTCGAGGGCGCCGACACGCTCGTCCTCTACCAGACCGGCGCCGTCGGCGTCGAGCCGATCGCGTACCTCCTCGCGCCGACCGCGTCGGAGGCGGCCGCGATCGTCCGCGAGATCGTGTAGGCGAGATCGTGTCGGCGAGATCGTGTCGGCGAGGCGGACGGGCCGACGGATTCTGCTCTCTCCCCGGTCCGTGGCCGGCATTCATTAGCATGCCCGACCAACGTCACGTATGACTCGTCCAGACGCGGTTCGGATGGCGGACGACGAGCGCGACGAGTTCCTCGGTCGGTCGGGGACGGGAGTGCTCTCCCTGTCGACGCCCGGCGACGATCCCCCGCACTCGGTCCCGGTTTCGTACGGGTACGATCCGGTCGACGAGGTGTTCTATTTCCGTCTCGCCGTCGACGAGGAGAGCGGAAAGGCGAACCCCACCGATCGCGGAACCACGTTCGTCACCTACGGCGAACGCGACGGGCGGTGGCGGAGCGTGGTGGCAAGCGGCCGGTTGGTGTCAACGACCGACGAGTCGCTCTCCACGGAGTCGCTCGCCGGGCTCGAACGCACGAAGCAGATACCGATAGTCGACATCTTCGGCGAGCCGACGAGTCAGGTGGAGTTCCAGTTTTACCGGCTCGATCCGGACCGGCTCACCGGCCGCGTCGAGCGGCCGATGGAGCCCTGAGTCGCCTCCCCTCGGGACCGGTGCCGAGAGGGGGCGTGCGACGCCGTTCGACCCGTCGGCGCGGCTTCCCGGCGGCGCGGCTTCCCGGCGGCGCGATCGATCCGACTCGCTCCCACCCGGAAACCAGCGGGCTTTAGGCCCGTATCCACGACAACTCGATACACACACCACATGAGCCACGAGGACTTCCCCACCGACGACCCGGCGGTGGTGACCTGTGGGCTGCCGTACGCCAACGGCGACCTCCACATCGGCCACCTGCGCACCTACGTCGGCGGCGACGTGTACAGCCGCGCGCTCGAACGGCTCGGGCAGGAGACCGCGTTCGTCTCCGGCTCGGACATGCACGGCACCCCCGTCGCGGTCAACGCCGAGCAGGAAGGGGTCTCGCCCGAGCGGTTCGCGCTCGACTGGCACGAGCGGTACGCCGCGACGTTTCCGAAGTTCAACGTCGAGTTCGACAACTACGGCCACACCCACGACGAGACGAACACGGCGGTGACCCAGCAGCTCGTCCGCGACCTCGACGAGGGTGGCCACCTCTACGAGAAGGAGATCATGGTCGCGTACGACCCCGTCGACGACCAGTTCCTCCCGGACCGGTACGTCGAGGGGACCTGCCCGTACTGCGGCGCGCACGCTCGCGGCGACGAGTGCGACGAGGGGTGCCAGCGCCACCTCGAACCCGGCGAGATCGAAGACCCCGAATCGACGATCACGGGCAACCCCGCCGAGTACCGCGAGCGCACCCACAAGTTCTTCGAGGTCTCCGCGTTCGCCGACTACCTCTCCGGCTTCCTCGACCGGCTGGAGGGCACCTCGAACGCCCGGAACCAGCCCCGCGAGTGGATCGAGCAGGGGCTCCAGGACTGGTGTATCACGCGGGACATGGACTGGGGGATCGACTACCCCGGTGGCGAGGCGACGGAGTCGCCTCGGGGAGGCGGTGAAACCGCCGACCACGACCTCGTCTTATACGTCTGGGTCGACGCCCCGATCGAGTACATCTCCTCGACGAAGCAGTACACCGATCGCGTCGGCGCCGACGCGTTCGACTGGGAGGCTGCCTGGAAGGAGGGCGCGAGCGACGCGCACCCCGAGGGCGGCGAGATCGTCCACGTGATCGGCCGCGACATCATCCAGCACCACACGATCTTCTGGCCCGCGATGCTGGAGGCGACGGCCCACACCGAGCCGCGCGCGGTGATGGCGAGCGGGTTCGTCACCCTCGGCGGCAAGGGGTTTTCCACGAGTCGGGACCGAGCGGTCTGGGCCGACGAGTACCTCGACGAGGGGTTCCACCCCGACCCGCTGCGCTACTACCTCGCGACCAACGGCGGGTTCCAGCAGGACGTGGACTTCTCGTGGGAGAAGTTCCGCGACCGCGTCAACACCGAGCTGGTGGGGACGGTCGGCAACTTCCTCTACCGCTCGCTGCTGTTCGCCCACCGTAACTACGACGACGCGCCCATCGCGGACGCGACGAGCGACGAGGTGGCTGCGCGGATCGACGAGGCGATCGCCGACTTCGAGGCCGCCGTCAACGACTACTCCGTGCGCGCGGTCGGCGACGCCGTCACGGACCTCGCGCGGTACGGCAACGAGTACATCCAGCGCAGCGAGCCGTGGAAGCTCGTCGACGACGAGCCCGCGGAAGCGGCGCAGGTCATCCACGACTGCGTCGCGATCGCGAAGGCGATCGCGGTCCTGTTCGAGCCGATCGCCCCCGAGAAGGCGGAGCGGCTCTGGGCCCAGCTCGGCGAGGACGGCTCCGTTCACGAGGTCACCGTCGAGGCGGCCCGCGAGGGCCCCGCCGGCGACCTCGCCGAGCCGACGGAGCTGTTCGCGCAGATCGAGGACGAGCGCGTCGAGGCGCTGAACGAGAAGCTGGAGGCGCGCGTCGCCGAGGCGGAGGACGACGAGAGCGCCGACGGCGAGGCAGAGGGCGACAGCGAAAGCGGCGACGACGGCGAGAGCGACACGAGCGACGACACCACTGACGAACCCGACATGACCGACATCGAACCCCTCAGCGACGACCGGATCAGCTTCGACGACTTCCAGGAACTGGACATCCGTATCGGCCGGATCGAGGAGGCGGAGGGGATCGAGGGAGCCGACGACCTCCTGAGGCTCCGCGTCGACCTCGGCGCGGAGACCCGGACGATCGTCGCGGGGCTCAAACAGCTTCACGACGTCGACGACCTGCCCGGAACGAAGGTCGTCGTGCTCGCGAACATGGAGAAGGCGGAGCTGTTCGGCGTCGAGTCGAACGGCATGGTGCTCGCGGCCGGCGAGGAGGCCGACCTCCTCACGACCTACGAGGACGCCGGACCGGGCACGAAGGTGAAGTGAGGCGGCGGCGCGGGCGACGATCCCGCACCGGTCAGGCGTCGAGCACTTCGATCAGGTTCCCCTCCGGGTCCCTGACGAACAGGATCGTCGTCCCGCTCTCGGTCGTCCGCGGCGGGCTCAGCGTCTCCACGTCGTCGGCGAGGTCGGCGTAGAAGGCTTCCACGTCGTCGACGGACAGGCCGAGGTGTACCGCGCCCGGGCGGTTCAGTTCGGGGTCCGCGGTCGAGTCGCCGGCGGGGTCGTACGCGACGAGTTCGATGACTGCGCCGTCGGCGTCGAGGTGGGCGAACGCGGCCGACGCGTCCTCGACGGCGACGGCCTCGGCGAAGGCGTCGCCGCCGACAGCGAACTCCGAGAGGAGGTCGAGGCCGAACGTCTCGGTGTAGAAGTCGACGGCGCGATCGAGGTCGGAGACGGTGATTCCGACGTGGTGAGCGGTTGGATCGGACACGGTCCGTGGATCGGCGGTCGGCGAGAAAACGGTGTCGACCGCTCTACGTGAGAGATTGAATAGTGGCTGATGATGACTTTGCGGCGAACACCTCCAAAGCCACAGCCTCGCGGCTCGTGCGAGGCTCCCTTCGGTCGCCCGCATCAGTCGCCGCCGCGGTATTCGTTTATAAATAGTCGTGTCGCCGGAGCCCCGTCGATCGACGACCGGCAGCATCCGGGCGCTTCCGGTCGCTTATAAGCCTCACCGAGGTATTCCCGGGCGATGAACCTCGGCCGGATCAGGGAGTACGACGTGCTCGTGCTCACCTCGCTGATCTGGTTTCTCGGGAAGTTCGTGCGGTACGCGTTCCCGCCGCTGTTCGGGCCCCTGCAGACGAGCTACGGAGTGAGCAACGCCGCCGTCGGCGCGGCGTTCTCGGGCTTCATGGCCGTCTACGCCCTCCTGCAGTTCCCGAGCGGAGCGATCGCCGACCGCGTCGGCGCGGTCCGGGTGATCGCGGCGGGGGCGGCGGTGGCGGGCGTCGGCGCCCTCTCGCTCCTCTTCGACACCCCCTTCGCGGTGCTGGCAGGGGCGATGCTCGTGATCGGCGCGGGGACGGGCGCGCACAAGACGGTCGCGATACGGCTGCTCTCGCGGGTGTACCCGGTCCGGACCGGCCGCGCGCTCGGCGCCCACGACACCTTCGGCGCGCTCGGCGGGGTGGCCGCGCCCGCGGCGGTCACGCTCTTCGTCGCCGCGCCGCCCGCGCTCGCCGCGCTCCTCTCGCGGTTCCCGGGCGCGGACTGGCGCGGCCTGTTCGTCGTCACGGGCGTCGTCGCGCTCGCGCTGGCGGCGGCCTTCTCCCTCCGCGTTCCGGGCCGGCTCCCGGCCGACGCCGACCGCGGTCCGGAGCGGGAGGGCCCGGAGCCGGGGGCGCGAGGCTACCTCGCGCTGTTCGAGGACCCCCGGATCACGGCGTTCGTGCTCGTGACGATCGCCTTCTCGTTCGCGTACAACGGGGCCGTCGCCTTCCTCCCGCTGTACCTCTCGGAGGCGGCCGGGCTGTCGGGCGCGACAGCGAACCTGCTGTACTCCGCGCTGTTCGCGGTCACCTTCGTCCAGCTCGTCTCCGGCGACCTCTCCGACCGCCTCGGCCGCTTCCCCGTGATGGTCGCGGCGCTCGCGCTGGCGGCGGCGGCCCTCGTCGGTGCCGTCGCCGTCGCCGGAGCGGGAGACGAAACGGGGGCGGGACCGGTCGCCCTCGGCGTCCTCGTCGTCGCGTTCGGCCTCGGGTCGCACGGCTTCCGTCCCGTCCGCGGGGCGTACCTGATCGAGGCGCTCCCCGACCGGCTGGCCGGCGGCGGGCTCGGCGCCGTCCGGACCCTGCTGATGGGCGCCGGCGCGCTGGCCCCCGCGACCGTCGGCGCCGTCGCCGACGCGTCCGGTTTCCGGCCCGCGTTCGGGCTGCTCGCCGGGGCGCTCGCGCTCGCGGCCGTCGTGGCGGCGGGACTGTGGGCGACCGAGTAGGGCTGAGTCGGGCCCCGTCCCCGACCGAAACGACCATTCCCCGCGCGAGCGACGCTCGCGTATGCACGTCGTCGTCAACGCGGCACAGAGCGTCGACGGGAAGCTCGCGACGCGCCGCCGAGAGCAGCTCCGGATCTCGGGGGCTGAGGACTTCGACCGCGTCGACCGCGTCAGGGCGGCCGCGGACGCGGTGCTGGTCGGGGTCGGGACCGTCCTCGCGGACGATCCGCACCTCACGCTCGACGAGGAGGACCGGCGCGTCGAGCGCCTCCGGAACGGCCGCCCCGGCAACCCAGCTCGCGTCGTCGCCGACTCGACCGGACGGACGCCGACCGACGCCCGGATCCTGGACGACGCGGCGACGACCTACCTGCTCGTCTCGCCCGCGACGCCCGTCGAGCGCCGGGAGGCCCTCGAAGAGGCCGGTGCCGAGATCCTCGTGGTCGGAGCCGACGAGAGCGGGGGCGACGAGAGCGAGGACCACGAGAGCGGTGACGATGGCCACGTCGACCTCGCGTCGGGAATCAACGCGCTGGCGGCGCGGGGCGTCGGCCGGCTGATGGTCGAGGGCGGCGGCGAGGTCATCGCCTCGTGTTTCGCCGCCGGGCTCGTCGACGAGCTCCACGTGTACGTGGGGTCGCTGGTGATCGGCGGCCGCGACGCCCCGACGCTCGCCGACGGGGAGGGGTTCACCGAGTCGTTCCCGCGGCTCGACCTGGTCGGCACCGAGCGGCTCGACGACGGGATCGTGCTCTCGTACGAGGTTGCAGGCGACTGATACATATCGGTTGGTATGTGATCGGTAATCACGGATCCGGGAGTACACGGTCCGTGCTACCGGTGTACACCCGAATCACCGAAGTATTTATATATCGGCCCACGGTAGTATCTGGTACCAGAACGCCTCCGGCGCTGGTGGGATCGCACGCTGAAATGAACGGGAGCTCTTATGTACGGCTCGACGCACGACGGCGAGCGCTCGCCATCCCCGGAGCGGTGATGGAGAGATAAAAAATGGTAACGAAAGAAGAAGTCATCGAACAGTACGATATCGAGGCGATGGACGAGGCGGACAACGTGGACCTTTCTGAGGACGACCTTGACAACGGGTCGAAGGGTCAGCTCATCAAACGCGCGGGGCAGCTGCGCGACCGACGAAACGAGCTGAACCAGATGGCCTCCGAGCGCGCCTCCAAGCGCGACGACCTCAACGCGAAGACGCGCGAGAAGGTCGACGAGGCCCAGGAACACCGCGAGAAGCGCGACGAGCTCAACGAGCAGGTCCAGGAGCACAAGGACAAGCGCAACGAGCTCAACGCCGAAGCCAACGAACTGTTCGACGAGGTCGAGGAGCTCAAACAGGACATGGAGCTCGGCTCCGGCAAGTCCATCGAGGAGCTCGAATCGGAGATCGAGGACCTCGAGTTCCGTCAGCAGACGGAGGTCCTCGACGCCGAGGACGAGCGCGAGCTCATCGAGAAGATCGACGAGAAGCGCGAGAAGCTCGCCGAGAAGAAGGAGAAGGTCGACGACACCAGCGAGCTCGACGACCTCGTCGAGGAGGCGGAGGAGGTTCGCTCCGAAGCATCCCAGCACCACCAGAAGGTGACGGAGCTCGCCGACAAGGCCCAGGAGCACCACAACCAGATGATCGAGGCCTACCGCGAGGCCGACGACATCCGCGACGAGGCCGACGAGATGCACGAGCTGTTCGTCGAGGCCCAGGAGGCCGCCGACCAGCACCACGAGGACTTCGTTCGCGTCCAGAAGCGCCTGCGCGAGCTCGACAAGGAGGAGGAGAAGGAGCGCAAGGACGAGCGCGCCGAGAAGCGCGAGGAAGAGAAGGAAGAGGCCGAGGAGATCTACCAGAAGTTCAAGGAGGGCGAGACGCTCGACACCGAGGACCTGATGAAGCTCCAGAAGACCGGCCTGCTGTAAGCCCGGTCACAGAGACGTTTCTGCGGCTCTTTCGCGACGTGCAGAGCGCCGGCTCAGCGCGCGGTCACGGTCGGTCCGCGCGGGTCGGTTCCTCGTCGGAGACGTAGCGATCGTACGCGGACGTGAACTCCGCGTCCGATTCGGTCGCCTCCTCCCACGCGGTGAGCCCGCGTTCCGCGGCGGTCCCCGCGACCGAGTTATCGAGGAAAAACGCGACGATGCCCCCGACGGCCATGCCCGTCGACCCGATGACGTAGATCGTGTTCGCGACGACGTCGACGCCGAGGAGGGGACCGAGCAGGACGCTGTCGGCCAGTCCCTGTTGGAAGGCGTCCGCGCTCCCGACGCTCCGCAGGTACTCCGGGACGGCCAGCCCGGAGAAGAGCGCGATTCCGATGATGAAGATGTTGCGCGACGAGTCGAGGTCGACGTACTTGAGGTTCGAGAGCCCGACGCCGACGATCTGTGCGAACATGGCGATGTAGAGGCCGCCGATGATCGGGCTCGGAATGGTGGCGACGAGCTGTCCGAAGTAGCCGACGAACCCGACGACGATCATGAGCGCGGCACCGATCTGGACGACGTACCGCGAGGCCACGCCGGTCAGACCGATGGCACCGATGTTCTCGGAGTACGATGTCGATCCGCCGGTACCCATCACCCCGGAAAAGACGTTCATGAGTCCCTCCATCCCGATGCCGTGTGTCATCCGTTCGCTGCTGGGAGCGCCCATGCCGGAGAGGCGGGCGACCGCGTGGTAATCGCCGATCGACTCGACGATCGAGGCGGCGACACCGGCGAGCATCCCGATGACGAACGCGGGCGTTACGCTCGGGACGCCCCACTGAAGCGGGTAGATGAGGTGGACCGGGTCGGCCGCGGCGACGCTCGCCAGATCGACGTAACCGGGCGCATCCGCCCCGACGACGCCGAAGACCGACAAGGCCGCGGCGAGTATCCACGCGACCACCATCCCGAGGAGGACCGGGAACAGCTGGAATATCTGAGACCGCTCCCCGAGGTACTGCGAAAACAGAACGATGGTGGCCAGCGTCAGACCGACGAGCCACCAGTTCTGATCGGTCGTGGTGATCTCGGGCGCGTTGAACAGTGACAGGCCGATGAGGACGATGACCGGCACGATGACGACCGGAGAGAGGTGCTTTCGCAATCGGCCGACGAGTCCGAGATAGCCGATCGCGACCTCGGCGAGCGCGGCGACGATGATCGCGCCTTGGAGTTGGAGCAGCGCCGCCCGCCAGGCGACGATACCCTCCGGCGGGTTCGCCGTCACGACGCCGATGACCGCGAGCGCGGGCGCGAGCATCGAGAACGGCGCCCCCTGCACGATCGGGTAGCGGTTGCCGAGCGTCGTCTGCGCGAGCGTCGCGATCCCCGACACGACGAAGAACGTGCCGACGAAACGCGGAATGACCGCGTCGGGCATCCCCATCGCGCCGGCGAGGAGAAGCGGCACGGCGATGTTCGCGCCCACCATCGTGAGGTAGTGTTGGGCACCCAGAAGGAGCGACTTCCCCAGCGGGGGTTTGTCGTCGATGCCGTACTGAACGAACGCGTCCTCGTCCTCGTTCCCTGCCATCCCTGTGGCGTCAATCAGCGTAAGGGTACAAAAACTCGGTCTTTGGAGCGTGTCAAGCGCTGGAGTTCGGCCGCAGCGTTCCGAACCGGAGTCGGACCCGCGACGCCGTTCCCGGCGACCTGCGGGGGTCACAGACCGTCGGCGACGGCCGACAGCATATATAAACGGCCGCACGTCTAATCGGGTGCATGGCAAGCGATGCGCGTTCGACCGGACGGAACCTCCTCGCGGCCGCCGTGATCGGAGCGACGGCGACGGTGGCGGGCAAACGACTCCTCGCCCGACTCACCCGCGGTCGGTTCGGCGAGACCGAGGAGTACAACGCGGCGAAGGTGACGGTCTCGGGCCCGATCACCCGCGACACCGGCCGCCCGTCACCGCTCTCGGGCCCGGGCGGGGCGACCGCGGACGACGTGGTCGAGCAGATCGAGGCGGCCGACGAGGATGAGGAGGTCGAGGCGCTCGTCGTCGAGCTCAACACTCCGGGCGGCGAGGTGCTCCCGAGCGACGACATCCGGCGCGCGGCGGCCGCGTTCGACGGCCCCACGCTCGCGTACGCCACCGACACCTGCGCGTCCGGCGGCTACTGGATCGCGAGCGGCTGCGACGAGCTGTGGGCGCGCGACGCGAGCCTCGTCGGCTCTATCGGCGTCGTCGGCTCCCGCCCGAACGCGGCCGGGCTGGCCGACAAGCTCGGCATCTCCTACGAGCAGTTCACCGCCGGCGAGTACAAGGACGCCGGCGTCCCGTTGCGGGAGATCGAGGAGGACGAGCGCGAGTACCTGCAGGGGATCATCGACGGCTACTACGAGCAGTTCGTCGAGACGGTGAGCGAGGGCCGAGACATGGATCCGGAGGCGATCCGAGAGACGGAGGCGCGCGTCTACCTCGGCAGCGACGCCGCCGAGATCGGGCTCGTCGACGAGCTCGGGACCGAGGACGACGTGGAGGACCGCCTCGCGGAGCTGATCGACGCGGAGCCCGAGGTCCGCGAGTTCACGCCCGAGCGGGGGATCGCGGAGCGGCTCGGAATCGGGGCCGAGCGCGTCGCGTTCGCCGCCGGGAACGGCGTCGCGAGCGTGTTCGCGAACGAGGGCGGCGACGTGGACGTCGAACTGCGGTAAGCGGGGTGTGGCCAGCGGGCGAACGGTCCGCGCCGATCCCCCGGCGACGGGGAGCTTTTTATCCGGGCGGATCGACAGTCGGAACGTGACGACGCTGGTCATCTGTATCGACCGATCCGGGGCGATCGGACGGGCCACGAACGTCCCGATGCCGGTCGCCGGCTGGGAGGCGGTCCGCTCGCTCGTCACGGACGCCGGGCTGAGCGACCCGGAGGACGCCAGCGTCAACTGCTTGCTCGAATCGTTGCGGGTCGCCCGCGACCTCCGCGACGAGCGCGAGGAGGCGGTCGTCGCGGTCGTGTCGGCCGAGAGCGACACCGCGGTCGGCGCCGACCGCTCGATCGCCGCCCAGCTCGACGACCTCGTGGACCGGTACGACCCCCGGGCCGCGATCGCCGTCGTCGACTCCGCCGAGGACGAGCAGGTGCTCCCGATCGTCGAGTCGCGGATCCCGGTGGACTCCGTCGACCGCGTGGTGGTCCGGCAGGCCCGCGACATCGAGTCGACCTACTACCTGCTCAAGCAGTTCCTCGCCGACGAGCAGCTCCGGTCGACGATCCTCGTGCCGTTCGGCGTCGCGCTGCTGCTGGTGCCCGCGCTGTTCTACTGGTTCTCCGCCGGCGAGGCGATCGCGGGCGTTGCGGGGCTGCTCGGCGCCGCGCTCCTGTACAAGGGCCTCGCGATCGACCGGTTCGTCGCCGGGATGCCCGAGCGGGTCCGCGAGGCGCTGTACGCCGGGCAGGTGTCGGTCGTGACGTACGTCGTCGCGGGGGGGCTCGCGCTGGTCGGGGGGTTCTTCGGCGTGCTCTCCGCGTCGGAGCTGGGCGACGCCCCGGCCCTGGTGGAGGCGGTGGAGTTCACGTACGCCGCGGTCCCGTGGTTCGCGGTCGCGGGCGTCACCGCGGCGGTCGGGCGACTGCTCGACGAGCTGATCCGCGACGAGGGGATTCGGACGCCGTACCTCAACCTCCCGTTCGTCATCGCCGCCGTCTCCTTAGTCGTCCGCGGGTTCGCCGGCTACTTCCTCGCCCAGGAGGCGATCCACGACCCGTTCGAGATGGGGGGCGTCGCCGTCACTCCGGTCCAGCAGCTCGCGGCGTTCATCGTCGGGGGTATCGTGGTCTCGCTCGTGGGCGTCAAGCTCGCGAGCGACGTGGGCACGGAGACGCTGGAAGACGTGATCGACGCGGACCGGGAGACGGACGGGGAGTGAGGCGTCGTCTCGTCGGTGCGTTCGCCGTCGCCCGGGTCGACCGCGCCCGATTCCCGCGGTCTCCTCGGGTCGACCGCGCCCGATTCCCGCGGTCTCCTCGGGTCGACCGCGCCTCTTTTGTCAGTTGCGGCCGCGTGAGCGGGCATGGACGTGTACGGACTGATCGGGAACCCGGTCGGCCACTCGCTGTCGCCGCCCATGCACGAGGCCGGCTACGGGTCGCTCGGGATCGACGCGCGCTACGTGACGTTCGAACCGGCCCCCGACGACGCCGTCGCGGCGATCGAGGGGGCCGGCGCGCTCGGGGTCGCCGGCCTCAACGTCACGGTCCCGTTCAAGCAGGACGCGCTCGACGCGGTCGACCCGGCGCCCCTCGCGGAGCGGATCGGCGCGGTCAACACGGTCGACTTCGCCCCAGTCCGCGACGGCGACGCCGACCGCCCGCGCGGTCACAACACCGACGCCACGGGCGTGAAACGGGCGTTTTCTCATCACGGCGTCGGACTGGACGGGCGGGACGCGGTCGTCGTCGGCGCCGGCGGCGCGGGGCGGGCGGCCGCGTTCGCGCTGGCCGACGCGGGCGCCGCGGTCCACGTTGCGAACCGCACCGCGGAGCGAGCGGTCGAGCTGGCCGAGGCGGTCCCCGGCGCGACCGGCGGCGGGCTCGACGACCTCGAGGGCCGCGTCGCCGGCGCCGACGTGCTGGTCAACGCGACCAGCGTCGGGATGGACGAGCCCGAGGCGACGCCGGTGCCCGCCGACCACCTCCACGGCGACCTCGCCGTGCTCGACGCGGTGTACGCGCCGATCGACACTCGCCTCCTGCGGGAGGCGGCTGCCGCGGGCGCGACGACGATCGACGGCGCGTGGATGCTGCTGTTCCAGGGAGTCGAGGCGTTCGAGATCTGGACCGGCGCCGACGCGCCGGTGGACGCGATGAACGCGGCGCTGCGGGCGGAGTTGGAGTGAGCGGCGACGGGTCGGAACCCCCTGGGCGACCTCCGGGCGGCTCGCGCGGCGCCCGTCAGAACAGGTTCGGGCTCGCGAGGAGGCCGGCCGTGACGACGAGCGCCACCGAGAGCCCCGCGGCGCCGTAGAAGAACGGTTTCGCGTCGCGGGCGGGCTCGCGGAGCTTCCCGGCGTCGAGCCCGTCGGTCAGCTTTCCGCTGCCGGCCTCGACGAGACCGGTGATCAGGAACCACAAGGCGATCATCGTCAACACGAGGTGACCGCGCGTGCTACTGGTGAGCGACTCGACGCTGTAGAGCGTGCCCGCCATGTGGCCGCCGGTCGCGACGAACGCGAGCGCGGCGATCCGCGTGATCCACCGGAGGCGGCCGACGATCGAACCGAGCGCGCCGCCGTCGATTTCGCCGCGCAGCGCGGGCGGTAGCACCGCCAGCGCGACGAACAACACGCCGCCGGTCCACAGCACCGCGAAGCCGACGTGGACCGACCACATGACCGGGTTGAGAGCGTTCATACTTCCCGTGCGTGCCGGCGATCCTTATAAATAAGCGGGACGCGGTCGACGGTGGACGGAGCCGGTACGCGAGGTGTTGGAGCGATCGAACGGGTAGGAGAGCGATCGGAGGTGTCGGGGAATCTCGCGTACGTCCCGGGCAACAGAGACCCGCGATACGTCCCCGCGGCGAGGGCTTTTAAATATCCGACGTTCGTATTTGCCGTCGATGGCCCTACTGCAGAAGCTCAAAGAGAAGCTCGGGTTCGGGAGCGGTCCCCCCGAACGCGAGGAATCGGACCCCGAAGTGACCGTCGAGCGCGATCCGGAGTCGGAGTCGAAGGCCGAGTCTGAGCCGGAGCCCGAGCCGGATGCAGAGTCGGCGTCCGAGCCGGAGCCGGAGCCGGAACCGGAGGCAGAGCCGGCGTCCGAGCCGGAAGCCGAGCCCGAGCCGTCGGCCGCGTCCGAGGACGCCGCTGCGGACGAGGGATCGGACGACGAGTCGGACGGCGACGAGCCCGTCGCCACCGACACGGAGGCGGCCGCCTCGACCGACTCGCTGGTCGACGAGGAGGGGGCCGCCGAGGACCCGTCCGAGGCGGCCGAACCGGCGGAGGCCGCGGGGATCGCCGACGAGGAGGTCGCGGTCGACGCCGACGAGTCGGGTGCGGTCGAGGACGAGGCGGGTGCGGTCGAGGACGAGGCGGGTGCGGTCGAGGACGAGGCGGGTGCGGTCGACGACGAAGCGGGTGCGGTCGACGACGAAGCGGGCGCGGACGTCGAGGAACTCAAGGGCATCGGGCCGGCCTACGCCGAGCGGCTCGCCGAGATCGGGATCGAGACCGTCGCCGACCTCGCGGCTGCCGACACCGAGGCGGTCGCCGAGGGGACGAGCGTCGGCGAGAAGCGGGCCGCGACGTGGATCGACCGCGCGAAGGAGTTTTGAGGCCACCGACTGCGACCGTTTCCGAGGCGACCGACCGCAACCGTTTCCGAGGCGACCGACCGCAACTGTTTCGTCGGCCCCGCCGTACCGAGAGACATGCAGCGATCGGTACACACCGACCGGGACCGGTTCCGCGAGGTCGCCGCCGCGGCGCCCGCGGGAGCCCGGGTCCCGGTCGAGCGCCGGGTCGCCGTCGACGACCCCTTCGCGGCCTACCGGCGCGCTCGCGACGGCCCCGGGGGCTTCTGTTACGAGACCACCGGCGGCCAGTCCGGCTGGGGGTACTTCGGCGTCGACCCGGTCGAGCGGCTCACAGTCTCCGGCGACGCGGTGATCGCGTCCGAGGGCGGGAGTGGTGGGTCCACCGGCGACTACCGACGGCCGAGCCCCACGCTCGCGGCGCTGGAGGGGGTCATCGACGGTGAGGCCCTCGCGCGCGGCGACTGCGACGTCCCCTATCCCTGCGGCGCGTTCGGGTGGCTCTCGTACGACGCCGCCCGCGAGCTGGAGTCGTTCGCGGAGTCGGCGCCGGCGGGTCCCGGGGCGGTCGACGACCGGGGACTCCCCCGGCTGGAAGTTGGCGTGTTCGACCGCGTGGCGGCGTGGGAGTGTCCCGCGTCCGACGCCGCCGAGGCCGTCACCCTCCGCGTGACCGCCTGCCCGCCTGTTCTCGAGGGGCTCGACGACCCCGACGGCGACCGCGACGCGCTCGACGCCCTGTTCGACGAGGGCGCGTCGCGCGCCGGCGACCTGATCGACCGGATCGAGTCGGGTGACCCCGCGGTCGGGTCGGCACCCGATCCGGATGCGTCGACGGCGACCTTCGAGAGCGACGTCGGCCGGGAGGGATACGCCGAGGCGGTCAGTCGGGTGAAGGCGTATATCCGCGACGGCGACACCTTTCAGGCGAACGTCTCCCAGCGACTGCGCGCGCCGGCCGCGGTCCACCCCGTCGAGGCGTACGACGCCCTCCGGCGGGTGAACCCCGCGCCGTACTCCGGGCTGATCGAGTTCTCGCGGGAGCAGGGCGCGAGCGAGGGTGGCGCGGACGAGAGAGACGACGGCCCGTCCGGCGTTGACCTCGTGAGCGCGAGCCCGGAGCTGCTGTTGGAGCGGATTCCGGCCGAGTGCGGCGACTCCGGTACCCGTCTCGTCACGGAGCCCATCGCCGGCACCCGTCCCCGAGGCGAAACGGCGGGAGCGGACGCCGACATGGAGGCGGAGCTGACCGGCGACGCGAAGGAGCGCGCGGAACACGCCATGCTCGTTGACTTGGAGCGCAACGACCTCGGGAAGGTCTCGCGGTTCGGCACGGTCGACGTGGCGGAGTACCGCCGCGTGGACCGGTACAGCGAGGTGATGCACCTCGTGAGCCTGATCGAGGGGGAGGCGCGGTCGGACGTGGGGCTCGCCGACGCGATCGCGGCGTGTTTCCCCGGCGGGACGATCACGGGCGCGCCAAAGCCGCGGACGATGGAGATCATCGACGAGTTGGAGGAGACGCGTCGGGGCCCCTACACCGGTTCGATGCTCGCCGCGGGCTTCGACGGGCGGGCGACGCTCAACATCGTCATCCGCACGCTGGTCCGACGCGCCGCGGAGTACCACCTGCGGGTCGGCGCCGGGATCGTCCACGACTCCGAGCCCGACGCGGAGTACGAGGAGACGCTCGCGAAGGCCCGGGCGCTCGTGACCGCGGTCGACGAGGCGCTCGCGGCCGGCGGGATGGCGGTCGAGGAGGGGAACGCGGATGACTGACGACGCCGATCGGTCGGCGGGGGCCGGCTGGCGACCCGGCGCGGGCGATTCGGACGCGCGGGTTCTCGTCGTCGACAACTACGACTCGTTCGCGTACAACCTCGTCCAGTACGTCGGCGAGGTCGCCGGCGCGGTCGCGGTGCGGCGCAACGACGCGGTCGACGTCGATGGGATCCGCGCGCTCGACCCCGACGGCGTCGTCGTCTCTCCGGGGCCGGGCACCCCGGCGGAGGCCGGCGTCTCGATCGACGCGTTCGAGCTCGACCGCCCGGTGTTCGGCGTCTGTCTCGGTCACCAGGCGCTGTGTGCGAGCCGGGGGAGCCGGGTGAGTCACGCGCCCGAGGTCGTCCACGGGAAACCCTCGACGATCACCCACGACGGCGCGGGCGTGTTCGCGGGGCTCCCCGACCGGCTCCGCGTCGGCCGGTACCACTCGCTGTGCGTCGAGCGCGAGGACCTCCCCGACGAGCTGGTCGAGACCGCGCGCACGGACGAGGAGCGCGAGGTCGTGATGGGCGTCCGTCACCGCGAGAAACCCCATATCGGCGTGCAGTTCCACCCCGAGAGCATCCTGACGCCGCGCGGGAAAGCATTGGTGCGGAACTTCGTGGAGGTGTGCGAGACGCATGAGTGAAGAACTCCGCTACCACGTCGACGGCGAGGTCGTCCCCGCCTCGGCGGCGACCGTCTCGGTCGAAGACCGCGGGTTCGCCTACGGCGACGCCGCCTTCGAGACGCTGCGCGCGTACGGCGGCGAGATATTTCGGTGGGACGACCACGCGGCGCGGCTCGCGGACACCTGCGAGACGCTCGGCCTCGACCACGGCATCGCGGACTCGGACCTGCGGGCCCGGGTCGACGAGACGCTCGCCGCGAACGACCTCGCGGACGCGTACGTGAAGCTCTCCGTGACTCGCGGGGTCCAGCCCGGCACGCTCGACCCGCAGCCCGAGGTCGACCCCACCGTCGTCGTGATCGCGAAGCCGCTCCCCCGCGGCGGGGTCGACTCGGAGCCGGTCCACGACGGCCCCGCCGCGCTCCAGACGACGAAGACCCGCAAGCCCGCCTCGCGGGCGCTCCCGGCCGACGCGAAGACGCACAACTACCTCAACGGAATCCTCGCGCGGCTGGAGCTGCGCGTGACCGGCGCCGACGAGGCGCTCATGCTCGACCCCGACGGGAACGTCGCCGAGGGGGCGACCTCGAACCTCTTCTTCGCCGACGGCACCGCGCTCAAGACGCCCTCGCTCGACGGGCCGATCCTCCCCGGCGTGACGCGCCGCACCGTGATCGAGATCGCCGAGGCGGAGGGGATACCGGTCGAGGAGGGGACGTACGCGCCGGACGCCGTGCGCGAGGCCGACGAGGTCTTCCTCACCAACTCGACGTGGGAGCTCCGGCCCGTCGAGACGGTGGACGGGCTGCGCGTCGACGGCGACGGCGAGGGCGTCGAGGGGCCGCTAACCGCGTTGATCTCGCGGCTGTTCGATCGGCGCGTGGAGGAGCAGTACTACGACGGCGAGCGGTTATAGGAGATTTGCGCTCGCTTATAAATGATCGTTGCTCTCGACGGATCGACGGGGAACACCTCCAAAGCCCCAGCCGCTCGTTTATAAATGTCTGATCGCGGATCGACGGTGAACGCCCCAAAGCCCCAGCCGGTGAGGCGGGCGCACGCTCGCTGCGGTCCTCAGTCGGTCGCTTCGCTCACTCCCTGTGGTCCTTGCGTCCCCTGCGCCCGCCTCACCGGCTGCCCCTTTGAGTCCCACCCCGCACCGCCACCGCAGCCTCACACCTCCCCAGCCTCGTCAGCCGGCCTTCGCTTCGCTCCGGCCGGCTGACTCCCTCGCGCGTGCACCTCGCGCCCTGCGGGCGCTCGGCGGCACGCGCCACCGCAGAGTTGTTTATAAGTAACACTACCGGTCGATCCCGCCCGCGCCGTCGACGACGGTCTCGACGTCGCCGGGCGTGATCACCGCGAGGTCGCCGTCGACGGTGCGCTTCAGCGCGGCGGCCGCGGCGGCCCACTCCAGCGCGTCGGCCACGCTGCCCCCGTCGACGCGCTTCGCGAGGTAGCCGGCGACGAACGCGTCGCCGGTGCCGATCGCGTCGTAGGTGTCGGCCTCGAAGACGCCCTGCTTGTGGATCGCGCCGTTCCGGAGCGCGACCGCGCCATCCGTGCCGCGGGTGACGACCACCGTCTTAAAGCCGAACTCCGAGGCGAGCCCGTGGGCGATCTCGACCGCGTCGCCCTCCCGGTCCAGCACCTCGCGGGCGTCCCGCCGGGGGACGAACAACGTGTCGACGTGCTCGAAGAGGTCCTCGTAGGCCGCGCGGGCGGTCTCGGGGTCCCAGAGCTTCGACCGGTAGTTGAGGTCGAACGACCGCGTCGTCCCGGCCTCGCCCGCGGCGCGGAGCAGGGCCGTCGTCGTCTCCGCGGCCCGCTCCGAGAGCGCGGGCGTGATCCCGGTCGTGTGGAAGCGCTCGGCCGCCTCCAGCGCCCCGGTCGGTAGCTCCGCGGGCGTGACCGTCGTGATCGCGGCGTCCGCGCGGTCGTAGATCACGGTCGTCCCGCGCGGCTCGCCGCCGTGTTCGAGGTAGTACGTCCCGAGTCGGCTCGTCTCCGGGTCGGCCCACGACACGCCGGTCCGCACGCCGTGGCTCCGGAGCTCGCCGACGATCCGGCGGCCGAGCGGCGACTCCGGGAGCTTCGAGAGCCAGACGGCGTCGGCCCCGAGCCGCGCGGCGCCGACCGCGACGTTACTCTCGGCGCCGCCCGCCTGCACGCCGAGGGTCTCGGTGGTCTCCAGCCGCTCGCCGCGCGGCGGCGAGAGCCGGAGCATCGTCTCGCCGAACGTCACCAGGTCCGTCACGCCGACCACCTCGTCGGCGCGGCCGTCGCGGTCGCCGCGGTCGCCGCGGTCGCTGCGGTCGCTGCGGTGTGCATACCGCAGCGTCGGCGAGGGAGTACAAAAGGACCCGCGATCGGCGGCGGTCACCGCAGCGCGGACGCCAACGCGACCGCCCCGAACAGCAGCAGCGCGAGCGCGGCGACCGGCTGGCTCCCGGCGGCCGCCAGGTAGACCCCGTAGACGACCGCGACCGAGAGCCCGCCCGCGAGCAGGTTCGTCCCGGCGTGGACGGCGACGTTCCGGCGGGTCCGGGCCTCCCGCCCCACCTGCTCGCCGAGCGCGATCCCGTGGTCCGCGAGGTCCCACGCGAGCGCGAGCGCGACCCCGGCCGCGAGCAGGGGCTCGACCGCGCCGCGGAGGTACCCCGCGAGCGCGATTCCGGCCACGCCGACCCCGGCCGCCCACGAGAGGACCCGAGGGGACCGCCGGAGCGATCCGGCGAGGAGGCCGGCCGCGGCGAGGCCCACCAGCGCCCCGCCGGTCGGCGCGGCGAGGAACGCGGACAGCGCCGCGACCGCGCCGGCGACGAGGCTGGCGACGACCGCGCTCGTCGGCGGGCGTGCGTCGCGCTCGCGGTCCTCGGGCGCGTCGGGCGGCTCCCGATCGCCGGTCGTCGCCCCCCGGCTCACCGCGACCACCTCCCGGTGGCCCGCGCGACCGCGACGGGGAACGATCGGTCGCTCCACTCGACGGCGCGGATCCCCGCCGCGCGCAGCTCCCGGAGTCGCTCGCGGCGCTCGAACGCGACCAGTCTGGTTCCGGGCGTGCCGCCGGCGGTCGCGTCCGGCGAGAGGACGGTGACGAGGTGGCCGTGGGCGTCGATCCGCCGCGCGAGCGACGCCGCGTAGTCGTCGAGCAGCGGGGTGAAAAAGAGCACCTGCGCGTCGGCCGGGAGTCTCCGTCGGAACCGCCGGAGCCACAGCGACTGGTAGAACTGCCCCTCGCTCGGGGTCGGCGCCAGCGCCGGGTCGGTCGCCAGCGTCTCGCGACCGCGGGCCGCGTGCGCCGTGCCCGCTCCCGGCGCGAGCCAGCAGTCGCGCGGGCCCAGCGCCGCGATCCCGACCCGGTCCCCGCCGTCGAGCAGCGCGGTGAACGCCTGCCCGGCGGCTTCGACGCTCGCCTCGACGGCGGTGTCGGCGTCGGGCCGGCTCGCGGCGTACGCCGACTCGCGGGCGTCGATCAGGAGGACGACGGTCGCGGCCCGCTCCTCGCGGAGCTCGAGCGTCGCCAGCTCCCCGGTCCGCGCCCGCCGGTTCCAGTCGATCCGCTTGACCGGATCGCCGCGGCGGTACTCGCGGGTGGCGTGGAACTCGACGCCGGCGCCGCCGACGTCGGTCGGCACGCGGCCGTGGTAGATCGTCGTCAGCCCCCGCAGGGGGAGGTCGCCGCCCGCCGACAGCTCCGGCGTGCAGACGATCCGCGTGGGGGTCGCGAGCGCGGTCGTGCGCTCTCGGGAGCCGGCCGCGTCCCGCGTGATCGCCCGGGTCGGCTCCCACTCGTGCTCCCCCCGGCTCGCCCGGACGGTGTACTCGAAGGCCGCCGTCGCGCCCGGTCGAAGTGCGGTCGCGATCCGCGCCGGGCCGTCGACGACCGCCAGCCCGGGCGGCACCCCGTCGACGAGCCGGAGGTCCGGGAGCGGGGCGTCGCCGACGTTGCGCGCCCGGACCGTGACGACCACCTCGTCGCCCGGCTCCGGCCCGTCGTCGCTCACGGTCCGCTCGATCTCGACCGTCGCCTCGCGCGCCTCGCCGATCCGGGCGTAGACGGCGTATCCCACGCCGACCGCGCCGGTCAACACGAGCCCGGGCTGCCGGGCGACGACGCCGATTCCGACGAGCGCGAGGGCGACCCCGGCGATCCCGTCCCACCTCGCCGTCTCGGACCGCCTGAGGGGGGTGCGCTCGGTCATCGGGTCCGCAGTCGTCGGGTCCGCCGTCATCGGATCGCCGTCGTCTCCGCCGTCACCGCCCGCGGCGTCACTGGTCGCGGCCTCATCGCCCGCGGCGTCGACTCCGGCGCTCATCGGGCCGCCCCCGCCGAACCGTCGGGGCTGTCAGAACCGTCGGGGTCGAGCCGCTCGACCGCGTCGATAGCGGCGCGGAGCCCGTACCCGTACCGCGACCGGCCGCGGAGCGCGGCGCGGACCCGGACGCCGACCGGATACGACGCGTCGCCAGCGAAGAACGCGGCGGCGGTCGGGTCGTCGGTCCAGGTTCCCAGCTCGACGGCGCGGTCGGCCGCTCCGGTCGAGCAGTTCCGCTCTCGGGCGACCGCCGCGACCGCGACCCCCCGGACCCGCTCTCGGAGTTCGCGGCGCGAGGCGTACCCCCCGAGGGACGCGGCCGTCATCCGATCGATCCGCTCGTCGAGCTCGGCCCCGGGCACGGTCGCGGGCGCCCGCCGCTCCGGTTCGCCGGGGTCGGCGGTCCGCCGGTCGCGGCCGCGGCGCTCGTTCGCGTACCGGGCCCCCTGCGCGACGGCGAGCGCGCCGATGAGGGTGACGACGACGGTCGAGGGGTCGATCGCGGCCGCGATCGACCGGTTCGCGACGGCGACGAACCCGACCGCGACCGCGGCGACGCCGACGAGCGCGAGCGGGCGCACTACTGATCACCTCCGGGAGCCGCCGAGCCGCCGTGTCGCTCCTCGATCCGCCGCAGCGCCTCGACCGCCCGCCGCTCGCGGTCGTCGGTCGCGTCCTCGCCGCCGTACCGAACCCGCTCGAAGGCGCCGGTGAGGTCCTCGACCGGCTCCTCGTCGACGCCGGCGTCGACCGCCGCGGCCGCGAACTCCGCCGGCGTCGAGGAGGCGGGCCGGTCCACGTCGAGGACCCTCGTCATGTCGCGCCAGGCGCGGTACACCTCGTTGTCGGCGTCCGACGCCTCGATCCGGTCGGCGGCCCGGCCGGCGGTCCGCCCGACCGCGGCGAGGTCGGGCTCCGGCTCTCCGGGGTCGTCCCCGGCGGCGGCCGTCGACCCCCCGTTCGCCTCGTCGTCGCCGCCCGCGAGGAGGAGCACTCCGACGCTCGCGACGAGGGCGACGACGACGACGAGCGCGAACAGGAGCTCCGGCGCCGAGGCCGCCCCCTCGCCCCCGCCGGCTCCCCCGCCGCCGGCGGCGCCTTCCGGGAGGATCCCCTCGTCGGGACCGGCGACGCCGATATCGAACTCGGCCTCGGTCGACCCCGTTCCGCAGGTGGCCAGCGCCGCCCACAGCAGCCCGACCGGGAGGCCGACCGCGCCGGCGGCCGCGAAGGCGGCGAGCGGCGAGCGCGTGTCCCGGTAGGCAATCGCCGCGATCCCGAGCAGAACCCCGAAGAGCAGTATCAGCGCCGGGGGCTCGCGGAGGAACTCGTAGCACACCGGCTGCGTCGCGAGCGAGAGCTCGCCGCCGGGCGACGGCGAGAGGCCGGGGTCGCCCGACTCGTCGCCGGCGCTGGGCGCGTCGCCCTCGCCGCCGCCGAACCCGCCGCCGCCGAGGCTGACGGCCGAGTCGAGCGTCGCAGCGGCGACGCCGAGCGCGACGACCGCGAGGAGGGCGAGGACGACCGCGAGGAGGGTGTCCCGCTTCACGTCCGTGGATACGCCGTCCCGGAGGAATAGCTTTCGGCGAGAAAGGGGGCCGGGGAACGGCGGAAAACGGGGGCTGGGAGACGGCGGGAAACAGGGACGGGGAGACGCCGCGGCCCCGAACTACCCCTCCGACCCGTCGACCGCGTCGTCGAGGGGGGTAGTCGGGAACAGCGCGTCGACGTCCGGCTCCGGGTCGATCAGTCGGTAGGCGGTCCCCTCGGGCTCGACGACGCCGGCGTCCGCGAGGTGATCGAGGTGCGCGAACGCCTCGCCGGGGCCGTGGAGGACGTGGATCTCCGAGAGCTCGCCGAACAGCGCGGACGCTGTCTCTTATACACATCTCTGATGGCG